>JBBQBE010000033.1:0-34989 GCA_038317225.1 Tepidisphaerales bacterium
TTGCCATAGCTCCCTCACGAGTACGCGGGAGAGGCATTAAAAACAGCTATATGCGATTGCCCTGGCTCCCTCACGAGTGCGCGGGAGAAGCATTAAAAACAGCTATATGCGATTGCCCTGGCTCCCTCACGAGTGCGCGGGAGAAGCATTAAAAACAGCTATATGCGATTGCCCTAGCTCCCTCACGAGTGCGCGGGAGAAGCAGTACAAACAGCTATATGCGATTGCCCTGGCTCCCTCACGAGTACGTGGGAGAGGCAGTAAAAACAGCTATATGCGATTGCCATAGCTTTATTGAACTCCCCGGGTTATTCCGTCCACCCTTCGGCGCCCAGCAATTTCACAAAGCGGCAGGGACAAAAATAGTGCTGCTCCAAATGCTGGCCCCGGCGGGTCAGGCGCACCAAATCCTGTTGTCGCTCATCGCCCACCGGCACCACCGCCACCCCTGCCTCGGCCAGGTGCGACAGCAGCAGCTTTTTGGGCACCGCCGGCGCGGCCGCGGCGATGAGAATGCGGTCAAATGGCGCCGCCTCCGGCCAGCCAAGGGTGCCGTCGCCATGGCGAAAATGAACGGTGCGAATCGACAACTCCATCAGCCGGCTCCACGCCTGGTCCAGCAAAGGTTTGATCCGCTCGATGGTCCAGATTTCCCTGGCCAGATGCGCCAGCACGGCGGTTTGATAGCCGCTACCGGTGCCGATCTCCAAAACCCGATGCCCCGACGCCGGCGACAATGCCTGGGTCATCAGCGCGACAATATAGGGCTGGCTGATGGTCTGGCCGTGGCCAATGGCGGCGGCGGCATCAGAATACGCCATCTCGCTCATATCCGGCGGGAAAAAAAGCGCGCGCGGCACGGCCCGCAATGCCTTCAGTATTGCCGGGTCATCAATGCCGCGGCGCACAATCTGCTCGCGGATCATCTGCTCCCGGCGGGCGATGTCGTCTAAATGGCCCATAATCAACCATCCGTTGCCAGGCAATTGTCGATCAGGCGGCTGGCCATGACAACGTGGAATAACGTTTTTATCCACAACCTTTGTGGCGGTCTTGCCACGTGATAGCCGCCGCTCTACCATGCCGACGGTTTAAAACGAAAGGGAACCGATGCGCATTTTAGTGGCCGACAAGCTGGCGGACGAGGGTCTGGAAGTGCTCAAAAGCGAGCAGATGGAATATGACGTTAAAGTAGGACTCAAAGAAGAGGAACTGGCGGAGATCGTCGGGCAATATGATGCCCTGATCGTTCGCAGCGGCGCCAAGGCCACGGCCAAGGTGCTGGCCAATCCCGGCAAGCTGCGGGCGATCGCGCGGGCGGGCGTGGGTGTGGACAATATCCATCTTCCCACCGCGACGGAAAAAGGCATTTTGGTTTTAAATACCGCCGAGGCCTCCACCCTTTCCACCGCCGAGCATGCGCTGGCGCTGATGCTGAGCCTGGCCCGCAAAATCCCCCAGGCGCACGCGGCGCTCAAGAGCGGCAATCTGGATTGGAAAAAACGCAGCGCTTACCAGGGCACGCAACTGGCCGGCAAGACGCTGGGCGTGGTGGGCCTGGGCCGTATCGGGCGCACCGTCGCCGGGCGGGCCTTGGCGATGGAGATGAATGTGATCGGGTTCGACCCGTTTTTCACCGCCGCCACCGCCTTGGACGGCAAGGTGAAACTGGTGCGCGACTTTGACGAATTTTTATCGCAACTGGATGTGATCAGCTTCCACGTTCCCGGCGGCGAGGGAACCCGCCACCTGCTCAACCGCGAACGTTTATTCGGCAAATGCAAGCCAAATCTGCTGGTGGTCAACGACGCCCGCGGCGAAGTGGTCGATGAAATGGCGTTGGCCGAGGCGTTGAAGGAAAAGAAGATCGCCGGGGCGGCCATAGACGTCTATGCCACCGAGCCGCCGGCCAAGGATCATCCGCTGTTGGCGCTGGAAAATGTGGTGCTAACGCCGCACCTGGGTGCCAGCACCGACGAGGCGCAAACCGCGGTGAGCGTCGATGCGTGCAAGGCGATCGTGGCGTATTTGAAAAAAGGCGAGATTCGCGGCGCGGTCAACGCCGGCGGCGTGAAGCTGGATTTGCCGGCCGACGAAGCGGCGTTTGCCGACCTGGCGACGCGCATGGGCGCGATCCTCGCGCCGCTATGCGAGAAGGGATACAAGACCATCACCCTGCGCGTTCACGGCCGCAAAGCCCAGAAGCTGGCGACCACGCTTTTGCGTTTGGCGACCGTGCAACTACTCCAGCCGTTCATGGAGAGCACTTCGGTGAATGTAATCAATGTGGAACATCATGCCCGCCAGCGCGGCATCGAGTTGGCGCAGATCAACGAGGCCAATCCGCCGGCGGGGCTGGTGGGCGATGTGCTGGAAATTCGGGCGGATGTGCCGGGCGGTGAATACAATCGCATCCTGGGCACGGTGTACGCCGACAACCTGCCGCGGGTGTTGCGGATCAATAATTACGCGATGGACATGATCCCCGAAGGGAGCATGGTATTGATCGTCAACAAGGATCAGCCGGGCGTGATCGGCACGGTGGGCAGCACCTTTGGCGATGCGCAGATGAACATCGCCGACATGGTGATCAGCCGGGCGGCGGGCACCGACGGACAGATCAGTGCCTTGATGGTGCTCAAGACCGACGGGCCGGTTCCCGAATCGCTGTGTAATCGTCTCAAGGCCCGGCCGGGGATTTTGTGGGTGCGTTCGGTGATGCTGCCGCCGCGGAATAACAACCAATAGGCGTGCGCGGCACGGGCGGGAGTACCCACCACCGGTAGGTCAGTGGTCAGTAGCACGCTCGCGTTGCTCGCTGTGGTCAGTAGCAAAATACTTGGCGCGCCATGCATTGTGCTACGGACCACGGACGACGGACGACGGACGACGGACAAAATGATGCCACGGCCCTCCGCCGCGAGTACGCTCTTATGATTGTTGATTGTTGACTGTAGATTGTTGAAAGATGCAAATTCAACACTCCACACTCAACAATCAACATTCATATTTGCAACGGACAACTGACCACGGACCACGGACCACTGACAACTGACCACGGACCACTGACCACTGACCACGGACCACTGACCACTGACCACGGACTACTGACTACGGACAACCCCTAATGGATTCGCCGCAACAACGTATCGAGCAGTTTACCCGGATGACCGAGGCTGACCCGGCCAATGAGCTGGGGCACTTTTCGCTGGGCAAAGCGCTTTTGGAGGCCGGGCGCGCGGCCGAGGCCGAGGCGTCGCTGCGCCACGCGCTGCGGATTAACCACCAGCTTACCCGCGCCCACCAGGCATTGGCCGAGGCCCTGTTGCGGCAAAATCGTCCGGAGGACGCGGCGACGGCGCTGCTGGCGGGCATCGCGGTGGCCGATGCCCGCGGCGACCTGCAGCCGCGCGCCCAGATGGCGGAGCTGCTGCGCACGCTGGGCCATGTAGCGCCCGAGCCGCCGACGACAGGCGGCACAACCGCGATCGCCGGCCAGGGAGAGGTGGCCTGCGCCCGCTGCGGCAATGTAGGCAAACAGCTCGCGCGCCCCCCTTTCACCGGACAGCGCGGCCAGCGCATCTATGAAAAAATCTGTGCCGACTGCTGGAGTCAGTGGATCGAAATGGGCACCAAAGTCATCAACGAACTGCGCTTGCCGATGAACGATCCGCAGGCGCAAAAACTCTTCGAGCAGCACATGCTGGAGTTTTTGAATTTGAAATAATCCGCGCCCCCACCCCCACCCCCGCGCGAAATTACTTGATCGCCTCAGCCATGGCCGCGCCCCACCGGTCATAAGCCTTCATGGTCAGATGCACCCCGTCAGCGGCCAGCATGCCCGGCATATCGCTTCCGTCCGGCTCAAGAAATAAATGCCGCAAATCCAAGTAGCGCGCACCATACCCGCCGGCGGCCGCCTCGATGCGCTCATTGACCTGCCGAACTTTGCCGTCCAAGTGCGCGAGAGCTTCGCGCAGCGGAAAGATGCCCAGGTGCAACAGTTTGGTCTGGGGCAGTTTGCGGCGGACAAACCGCCCGCAGGCGATGGCGCCATCGGCCAAAGCGTCCACCGGAGGATCCGTCCAGATATTATTGACGCCGATCAGCAGCGACGTAAACCGCGGGGCGATGCCGTCCAGCAATCCATTTTCCATGCGCCACAGCAAATGCTGGGTTTGATCGCCGCCGATGCCGTAGTAGAGAATCTTCAGTCCCGGCAAACGGTTTTGAAATTCACTGACCCACGCGCAGGCTTCGGTGATCGAGTCGCCCAGCAAGAGCAGGTCGCAGCGCCCATCATAAACGGCCAGCGTCTGCGTCTGGGTCAATTGCTGGGCGAAGGTGAGAAACCAGCGCGCCTCGATACGCGGGGCGGGGTGCGTAAACGTATTATTATTATCCGACATTATTGTCCAATCCTTCCATTCGCCAACGTCTACTTTTTGTGCAGCGTGGTATCCACCTCGTGGCTGGCGCTGATCGGGCTGAGCGGCACCGTTACGTTGGGACAGTCATTGGGATTGGCCAGCACGCCGGCCCTGGGTGCCACATACTGCACGGCATTGGCAATCACGCGCTGAATCTCCGCGTTGTGATAGGTGGGAAACGATTCGTGGCCGGGACGGAAATAGAAGACTTTGCCGGCGCCGCGCTGCCAGATGCAGCCGGAGCGGAAGACCTCCCCGCCTTCAAACCAACTGACAAAAAGCAGTTCATCGGGCGTGGGAATGCCAAACGGCTCGCCGTACATCTCCTCGTGCGGCAATTCGATATAATCTTTCTTCATCCCGGCGGTGATGGGGTGGCCGGGCAACACACACCACAACCGTTCCTTTTCCGCCGCTTCGCGCCATTTGAGAAATCCACTGGTGCCCATCAGGCGCACAAACGGCTTGGACAAGTGGCCTGAATGCAGCACGATCAAACCCATGCCCGCCAAAACGCGCTGGGCCACTTTAGCTGCGATCTCATCTTTAACCTGCCCGTGGAAGGCATGGCCCCACCAGAGCATCACATCAGTATTATTGATCACCTCTTCGCTTAGCCCATGTTCCGGCTCATCCAGCGTGGCCGTGCGCACCTGCACCTTGTCGCCCAGTAATTTTTCCAAGGCGGCTTTGAGGGTCATATGGATGCCGTCGGGATAGACCTTTTTGACGGCGTCGGAGGTTTTTTCGTGGCGGAATTCGTGCCAAACTGTTACGCGAACAGGCATTGCAATCTCCATAGCAATATAAGTTTAATCCAGCGGCTCATCCGCCGGTGCGGCTCCAAACCGTTCCCTCGGGCCGATCTTCCAGGCTGACGCCGCGCTGGGTTAATCCATTGCGAATCGCGTCGGCCAGCGCGAAATTTTTGCTCTGGCGGGCCTGGGCCCGCAGTTCGATCAATAGTTGCATCAGCGCTTCGGCCAGTTGATCTTGTCCGGCCGCCGACGCCGCCGGCGAGTGAAATCGAAATAATCCGAGCACGCGCCCCAGCTTTTGCATGGTCAAAGCCGCCGCGACCACCGCGCCGCGGCGGCTGTCGCTGCCCGGCCCGCCCCGCTCCAGGGCGTTTTGCTCGATAAATCCGTTGACGGCCCCGGCCGCCTCGTGCAGCACCGCGATCGCGCCTGCGGTATTGAAATCGTCGTCCATCATTTCCATGAACTTCATTTTCAATTCCAGCACGCGCTGCACAAAATCGGCGTCCTCGCCGGCCAAGAGGTCGTTGGCCGCCTGGTCCATGTCGGCGGTGCCGTGGTCCCAATCCTTGCCGCACAAGCGCGCCACGCGCTGCCAGAGCCGATCAAAAACGCCCAGGGCCTTGCGGTTGTTCTCCAGCACTTCGTCGGTAAATTCAATGGGCCGGCGGTAGTGCGTGCTGAGCAGAAAATAGCGGAGCAGTTCCGGGCCATACTGGTCGATCAATTCCCTTGCGGAAACCACATTGCCCAAGCTCCCGCTCATTTTCTCATCCGCCCATTGCCCGCCGGCCAGTTTGGTGCGGATGCGCGTCAGGCCATTGTGCAGCCAGTAGCGCACAAACGGCTTGCCGGTGCAGCATTCGCTTTGCGCCATCTCGTTTTCATGATGGGGAAACAAAAGGTCCATCCCTCCGCCGTGAATGTCGAAGGTTTCGCCGAGCAGTTTCATGCTCATGGCCGAGCACTCGATATGCCAGCCGGGCCGGCCCTGGCCCCAGGGCGCTTTCCAGCTTGGCTCCCCTTCCTTGGCCGTTTTCCATAAAGCGAAATCGGCGGCCTGGCGTTTACCGCTGCCACCCAGGGCGCGCCCGCCGGCTTCCTGGCTCTCGGCGGCGCGGTTGGAGAGTGTGCCGTAACGCGGGTCGCTATTAACGGAAAACCAAACATTGCCGTCGGCTTCGTAAGCGTGATTGGATTCAATCAGCCGCCGACACATGTCGATGATTTCAGCAATATGTTCCGACGCCTTGGGAAAATGATCGATGGTGTCGATCCCCAGGTCTTCCAGGCATTTGAGATACTGGCCGGTATATTTGGCCGCCAGTTCGGCGATGCTGGTTTGCTGCTTGTGGGCCGCTTCGATGAGTTTATCGTCCACATCGGTGATATTGACCACCCAGCTGACGCGATAACCTTTGAAAGTCAGGTAGCGTTTGATGGCGTCAAAGATCACCGGGCCGACCATGTGCCCGATATGCGGCGGCTTGTATACCGTCGGCCCGCACAGATACATTCCCACCTTGCCGGGGGCGACGGTTTCAAACAATTCTTTTTGACGGCTCAGCGTATTATAGACCCGTAGACTCATTGGATTATTCACTCAAACATCCCCACCTTCAGTCCGCCGAACCATTGCCCGTTGGCACAAACGTAACACTATTCACCCTTGAGCCGCAACGGCGCCAGGCGGAAGATTTTGCCGCTTCCCTCCTGCACGTGAATTTTACCGTTTTTCACCCGCACCCGGCCCATATCCAGGATATACAGCGATCCATCCGGGCCAAATTTCACATCCGCCGGCCGCTCCAGCGCCATCAGATCCTGATCCATCATGCTGGCCGGCAAGCGTTGGGTGTTGAAAACAAAATCCTTGGCCTGGCGACTGTCCACATCGACGCGCATCACCTTGTAACCCACCGGCACCGTCAGTTTACGCCCGCTGGTGGCAAAGGGAGCCATGTCGCCGCTGAGGGCCACAATCACATTGCCGCGAAATTCCTTGAACGGCCCGCTGCCCGGTACGAAATCCATCTTGGCCGCGCCGGACAACGCCGGAAACGAACTTTGCAGCAAGGTGGCCCGGTCGGGCTTGAGCAGCCCGCTGGTTTGCTGATCCACCACAAAAGCCAGATCGGGATACCCGGTTTTCAAAATCATCTCCGGCGGCGGCTGAAACCGCGCATCGCTGATCGGCAGCAGGTCGGCACTAAAGTCCGGCCAGCCGTACCAGGTGCCGCGTACAAAACGCAACAGCGAATCGGGATCATCCTTCACCGGCCGCGTGCCACGCAATTCCATGCCGTTGTTGGTCATGTAAAGCCGGCCATATTCATTAAACGCCAAGCCGCGCGGGTAGCGAATGCCGTGGGCCTCCACGCGTAAATCACCACCGCTGAGACTGACGGAATAAATCGCCGCCGTCGGCTTGTCGTTGCCGCTTTTAGCGATCCAGGTTTGATTACTGACACCAAAGGGTTGAAACGGCGCGGTAACGGCCAGGTCATTGCCGTTGAATAAACCGGCCCGCGGATTGCTGGAATCAAAACGATAGCCCAGAAGCTTCAGCGGCACCTGCGGAATGTCGCAAAATCGCGGGTGATTGTGCACCCACCCTTTGGCCCAGTTATCCAGGCCCACCACGCCGCTGTTGGTCGCGGCTCCCACGCCGAAATACAAACGGCCGTCGGGGTGAATTGCCAGATCCGTTACGCCGTAATCCCCCTCGGCCGGCAGGTCGGCGACAATCGTGGTATGCCGCCCGTCATAGCCAAAAGCGGTGATCCCGCCGCGGTCCTGCTCATCACGGTGCGATACATAAATTCGCCCGTGATCGACGGCCATACCCCCCACCGGGCCGTAAATACGAAATCCATTTTTCAAGAAATCCAAGGCCATGCGCTTAGGCGGATAAATTTGAAACATTTGCCCGTCGCGCTTATAGCCGAAAATATGCGGCTCGCGGCCGTCAAGGCCCGACTCGGCTATCAGCAGGGAGCCCTCGGCATCAAAGACAATGGCGCTGGGGGCGTTGAGGTTGCGGATCATCGGGCGCAATTCAAAGCCCGCCGGATATTCCACAATCGCCCGGTCCAACACCGTCTGCTGCTGGGGGGCCAGCAATTGCGGCCCGCGGGCACAACCAGCCAACAGGGCGCACGCCGCCACCAGCGCCATCCCCGCGGCGCGTCTGAGGGCCATGGGCTTGCCAAGTGCTTTTGCCATATTCATTACCATCTCCCTGCAATCGCCCCCACCCTCTATTTCCAGCGGGCACGATAAGACTAATCCAACCACCCGTGCGCGACAAGGGACCGATTGCCCTGTTTGACCCAAAACCGCCCGTCCGCGCAGCGCTTATCCGCTGGGGCCTTAATCAATTCCCCAGTGCTTCAGCAGCGGCACCGGCGGGGTTTGCCCCTCGGCCAGTTGACGGCGCAATTGCCGTGGCGAAGCGCCAAAGGCGTCTTTGAAGCGCCTGGAAAAATGAAACGGGCTGCTGAAGCCGCACAGTCCGGCGATTTGCGCCACCGCGTAATTGCTCCGAGCCAGTAACACCGCCGCACGGTCCAGCCGGGCCAGCCGCACGGTTTGCGCCGGGGTGTGGCCGGTCCACTTTTGATACAGCCTGCACAAATGCTCCGGCGTAACCTGCGCTTGGCGGGCCAGTTCGCGCAGGGTCAGCGGTTGCCGCCCGCCCTGCTCCAGTCGGCGGGCGATCCACTTCAAACTGTTGGCCACCACGTCCGGCAGCGCCTCACGCGGCACATCGCCGGCGGCGCGCTGGCCGGTTACGTAAATCGACAGCATGTGCATGATGGTCAATTGTTGAACAATCGACTCCGCCCGCGTCCCCCAGCGCAGCAGATGTTTAAATAGGGTCAGCAGCACATCGCCCTCCTGCGGCCCCAGGACCAGCGGCCACTGGTCCATAGGGGGCCAGGCGTCGGGCGTTTGCAAAATATCGAAATGAAAAAAGGCGTGGCGCGTACGGCGGCTGGCGTCCCAGGTGAATCCGTCGCTGGACCCCGGACGGCACAAAATGACTGATCCCGGCGGCGCGGCGTAGCTGTTGTCGCCACGCTGATACTGCACCTGCCCTTCCACGATCCAGACAAATTCATAATCGCGCAGCACCCGCGGACCAAAACTGGCGCCGGGAAGATAGGTCGCCACGCCCACCTGCGCCGGCAAGGCAATGCGAAGTTGGCACAGTGCGCAGCTCATCACGTCAAGGGTTGGTGGCGGCGGCGACATATTGTAAATCACGCCAGAAATCGGGATAGGTCTTGTTCACGCACTGGGGATTTTCGATTACCACACCTTGCACCGCCGTGGCCACCAATGCAAAGCTCATGGCCATGCGGTGATCGTCGTAAGTGGCGATGGACGCCGGCGACAATTTAGCTGGCGGGGTGATTTGCAGCGAATGCTCCGTGGCCTGCACTATTGCTCCCAGCTTGGTCAATTCCGCCGCCAGCGCCGCCAGCCGGTCGGTCTCCTTGACCTTCAGCGTTTTCAAGCCTGTCAGCAGCGTGGTCCCCTTGGCAAACAGCGCCACAACCGCCAGCGTTTGCGCCATATCCGGCATGTCGGCCATATCCGCCTCGATAGCCCGCAGCGGCTCGGAGGACCAGACGGACAAGCAATGGTTGGTTATCTGGCCATGCGCCCCCATTTGCTCCAGCAGTTTGATGAATTGCACATCGCCTTGCAGGCTGTCGCGGCCCAGGCCGCCGATGGTGATCCGGCTGCCGCGGTGAATCGCCGCCAGGGCAAGAAAATAACCGGCGCTACTGGCGTCCGGCTCGATGGAATATTCCCCACCCCGGTAAACGCCTTGCGGCACGTGCAAACGGCGCGGCTGGGCAGTTTCGGGATCGCGATACAACTCAGCGGTGATTCCGAACTCATCCATCAGCCGCAAGGTCATTGCCACATATGGCCAAGAGGTTTGCGGACCCTCCAATTCGACGCGTAATTCGTGGCGGGCATAGGGGGCGGCCATGACGATGGCCGAAAGAAATTGCGAGCTGGCGGTCTGGCCGACGTGCAAAATACCGCCGGGCAACCCGTCGGCGTCAAGGCGCAGCGGCGGATAATTTTCTTTTGACGGATAACTCACCGGCGTGCCCAGATGCCTGAGCATCGTGCCCAACTCGCCGATGGGACGAGCGCGCATGCGCTGGACACCATCCAGCGTATAAACGCCATGCCCTAATGAACATAGAGCCGCCAGAAAACGAATGGTGGTGCCGGAGTTGCCGCAAAATAGTTCCGCCTGAGGCGCGGGGATATGGCCGCCGCCACCTTCCATTTGCACGGTTTTATTCGCCTCATCCACCTGCGGCGAAAAACCCAGTTGCCCAAGCCCTTGAAGCATCACCCGCGTATCGTCGGCCAGCAGAATATTGCTAAGCACACTGGGGCCTTGTGCCAAAGCCGCCAGGACCAGGGCGCGGTTGCTGAGACTTTTAGAGCCGGGCGGGGTAATTTGCGCTTGCACGGCGGTGCGCCAAGGCCGGGTGCTCCAGGTATCCAAGTGAGCCTCCATTATTGCAAAGGGATGGAGAGCAAAAAACGCTCAACACTCTGGGCGGGACTGCCCACGCCGGTCTTGCAGCGATAGTCCAGTTCGGTCAACTGGCGCAGCAGTTGGGCCGCCGCGGGCAGGCCGATGCGGCCGGCGGTTTTTTGAAAATGCGCCAGTCCCAGCGTTCGGTAGCGCCAGACATTGGCAAATTTGCCCGGCAAAGCCAGGAACTGGATCACATCCTCCAGCCACATAAAAAGCCAGGTGATGGCGCGAAATTCCGCCGATGAATCGCTTTGCAGCATCTGCCGCCAGCGGCGAACCGCCAAGGGCACATCCCCCAGCGCCAGGGCGTTGGTCATCTCCACGACCTCCTGCTCTTTTTGAAACGCCACCGTGCGCTGCACCTGCCGAGCGGTGATTTTGCTCCCCGGCGACTCCAGCGCCAATTTGGCCAGTTCATTGTCCAGCCGGCCCAGGTCTTCACCGATCAGTTGCAGCATCCAGCGGGCCGCGTCGGACTCCAAAGTAAGCTGATGGGCCTCCGTGGCCCGGGCCGTGAGCCACTTTTGCATATGCGCCGGCGGGTTGCAGTCGATCACCTGGGCGATTTTGTGAATGATCCCGACGATTTTTTCGCGTTTATTCAGCGCGCCCAGCCGTAGCACCAAGGTGTTTTGCTCCGGCGCTTTGGTTAAAAACGCCTCCATTTGCTGGCGGAATTTGCTGATAAAGTCATTGGCGTTTCGCAATACCAACACCTTGCGCCCGCCGAACATGGCGAAACTGCGCAGTTCATCCAATACATCCGGCAACTCCGCGCTTTGCCCATCGACATCCAGGCGCTGGGCATCCGGCGGCGCTTCTTCCATGATGGCGCGCAAATGCTGGCTGAACAGGAAGCTGTCGGTACCAACCAGCGCATACACGCTCTTGAGCATGGAGACAGTTGTACGGGCGACAAAATGGCCCGTCAACGAACTACAGGCCCCTCTGTTTCGTTGTATGAGAAATCGGCTACACTCCCACACCGGATTGGGCCGATGGAATTACCAGTCGCATGGCTTATCGGCCTTAGCGGGAGATGCATTGTATGTGCCATCCGTTTAGCTCATTTTGTGATGACTTTTACCTCAACACCCGGCTGGGTTCCCAGTTGGCCCTGCCGCACCAGCGCGAAACCGTGCTGCATTTTTTCGAGCGGATTCAAAAAGAGTTTCCCGGACTCAGCCGCTTTCGCAAAAATGAGGATGGCGAACTGATGCTCGAAGAGGAGCGCAGCAATAATTCCTACCGCTGGCTTTCCCTGGAAAGCCGCCGGCTTTGCTGCGGCCATGTAAATCCCGAATCGACCGCCGATGCCTTGCGGCTGCACCAGTTGATGCTGGAAATGGCCCCCTGCCACCTGGGGATCAGTCCGATAGAAATCGACTATCTGGATGTGCTGATGGGCTTTGACATGAGCTTCAGCGGCAATCACGATGAGATTATCGCCGAGACGCTGCTGAATGATTCCCCGCTGAACTGCCTGGCCGAGGAGGCCGGCGCCCGTCCGATTGACTACCAGCCGACCATCACCGTCGCCTTGAGCGAGGATTGCCGCCTCCAGGCGCGAATCGACATCGTTACCCGCACCAACAGCTACCAGGTCCGCACCGGGGAATACAACGATGATCTGATCAGCATTTATCTGATCGTCCGCCGCTACTGGGGCGACAAGCCACGCCAGCCGCTCGAACAAATGGTTGTGGAACTGGCCCAGCGCGCTGAAGCATTGGCCGAAAGCTACGTGGCCCCGCGCATCTTGCGCCCGCTGAATAGCGCTATCGCCTCGCGAAGTTAAAAATGGCGGACATTGCCGCCGCGGTGGCTGGCCGCCATGTCCTACGCCGCAGACGCCGGCCCGTTATGGCGCGGTGGTTGGCCGCCATGTACTGCGCCGCAAACGCCGGCCCGCTATGGCGCGGTGGTAGGTCGCCATGTCCTGCGCCGCAAACGCCGGCACCTTATGATGCAGTGGCTGGCCGCCATGTCCTGCGCCGCAAACGCCGGCCCGTTATGGCGCGGTGGTTGGCCGCGTCGTCGGGGGTTGCAAAACCATCTCGATAATCTGACCGTTGCTGGCCAGCACTTGGCGACGCGCGGGCAAACGCCGCCGCGGCACATTGGGACGCTGGGCCGGCCGATCCACCACATAACGCCAGTAATCCACCACCTTCGCATCCAGCCGCCGCAGCGTGACGCTTTGCGTGGTCGGCTTATTGGCCTCCGATGCGCTAAGTAATTTTGCCACCTGCGCCGGCCATTTGCGGCTGCGAGCATCGGGTGGGCGGATATTTTCCGGCAGCGGCTCGTTGCGATTGCGGTCCAGTACGAAGAAGACCCGCCGCCCCGCCGCCAAGGCCCCGCCGATGATGTCCACTTCCTCTTCCAGCAATTGGCGGGCGTTGAGATTGTGGTACTGCTCAAAGAGCATTTTCTTGCGGTTGGGATCGAAATATTGCGGATCATCGGCATCCTGCCGCGGCAGACCGGTGATGTACGATGGATTGAAGGTGTCTTCGCTATACAAATAGTAATCGCCCGCAAACTGCAACTGATGAAGCAACGCGGCATTGGGACTGAAGACCACCGAACCTGGAGGCGCATATTTGATGACCGCATCGGACGTATTGAGCAGTAACAAACGCTGTTGGTAGTCGTTCAGCAGGCTGTCGGTGCTGTTTTCAATATGAACGGCCACGGCGATGGCCGTCAGCACCGCGGCCATGGAGATCGCCCCCAGCCGCCGCCCGTTGATCCAGCGCCCATGACTGGGCAGGATCGACAGGTGATACAACAGCATCATGGCGCAGGCGGCGATGGCCGGGAAAATCGACAGGAAAAACCGAAGATAGCCGATGTTGGTTCCGTCCGGTGCCCAGTAGTAAAAAGTATAAATCAGCAGGCAGGGCATGATCCACAGGCTCAGGAGCAGCCCCGTTTTCCAGTTGCGGAAAAACAGTTCCACCAGCCCGGCCACGCCCAGGGGAAAAATGAAAAACAGCCCATTGGTGGCCATTTGCCGCAGCATTGTTTCCCAATTGTCGGCGGCGTAACTCCAGGCAAAACCGGCGCTTTCGTTGGTCGGGTCGTAGCCGGTCCAGTGGCCTATGGCCACGCGGTTGTAAATGGCCATCAGTCCCACCGGCAAAAGCCAGTAGCCGGCCAACAGAAGAATCTCGATCCAGCGTTTTTTGTTGCGCCACTGAATGGCTAAAAGTGCAGCCGCCAAAAGCGGCAAAACCAAAAGTCCTTCGGAATAGCGGATGGTACAGGCATAGCCCAGGCAAAATCCCGCCAGCGCCGCCCGCCAGCGCCGCCCGGCCTCCAGCCAGCGAAACAGCAGATACATCCCCCAGGCGGCGAAGAAAAAATCGGTGGCGTGGGAGTTGGGATTGTTGGTCAACAACAACAGCACCGGACTGGTGGCCACCACGATCATGCCCATGATGCCAAAAAAAGAGCCGGCCCAGAGGCGGATGAGCAAGAATGTCGCCCACAGCCCCCCCGCCGCGGCGATGGGATTGACCCAATACGCCAGTTGCGTCCCCCAGCGCTCGCCGCCGATCCGCAAAGCGGCGGCGATCAACAGCGATTGGCCTATCGGGTATTTTGGGTAATAGCGCTGCCGCGGCGTTCCCAGTTCCGCTCCGACCCACATGCCGCCCACAAATTGATGATTGTCCAGTTCGCCGGTATCCACCCGGCGCGGCGCCAGTTTCATCGTGCCCGAGCGGGCGATTTGCTTGCCGCCGACCAAGTAGCCATTTTGATCAATGCCGGCATGCAGCGGCACCCAGAATCGCCCGGATACCAAGCAAAACCCGCCGATGACCAGCAGCGCCAGCAACACGTACAAATAGCGCCGAAATGCCCCTTCGCGCACGGCTAGCGGCGGCGGACTTTGCGGCCGCACCTCCAACGCCAGGCTCTCGGATTGATCGGCCGCGACCAGTACGCTCATGCACTCTCATATACTCTAAAACAAAGGAATTGTTGCACCTCTGCGGATGGAATCGTCCGCACCCAGGGGCTAATTTTCCGCTTCACGTTGTTCTTGTGGTGAAACAACCGCGACTGCCGGCTGCGCCGGCGGCGGGTCCACATCGATGAGAATGATCTTAACCGGCACCGCGGGAAAGTGACGGCGTAAGCGCCCAATATCCCACAGCAACTGTTCGCCATAGGATGTGCCGGATGACATTTGCCGGTGCATATGATGCGTGGGGACGATTTCAATTCCCACGTCGGCTTTCATTTCATTGAAAAAGTATTGAAATTTGAACAAATCGTAAAACATGAATGGGTATTTGCCGAACTGCACTTCCACAAGCACCGCATCCTTGCTGAAATCGACCTGCTTAAAGGCTCCTTTGACTTGATAGGGGTGATTGGGAATTGAGATCGTGTACTTGTCCCTTAATTCAACGAACCCGCGTTGGCGCAGCGCCGCCCCGAAACGTTTGTTCAGGTCGATGGGCGAATAGAGCATGCGACCCATTTTCGTTTTCTCCTTACTGGCTTTGCTCTTTTTCACATTGACTATGGAGGCGATCACCTCATCGATTTGCTGATCGATGCGCGGGTAGCGAATTTTAAGAATTTCCGCGCCCCCCAAATGCGAGTATTCAAAGATTTTATGCACCGGCTACTCCTGCCAGGGATTCCGCGTCAGCGGGGAATTATTGGGCGGCACGTAGACTGGACGGTTGCGCGGGCGGATCGGCAAAGTGCCGACGGCGGCGTCGCGCACGCGCTGTCGCGCTATTTCCACGTACTTGTGTTCAATGTCCGCCCCCGCCGCCCGCCGGTCATGTAAAATCGCCGCCACCATGGAAGACCCCACGCCCATGTAGGGGTCCAGCACCCAGTCGCCCGGATTGGATAACGCCAGCACCAGACGTTCCACCAGTTCAATGGGAAATTGACAAGGGTGGACGGTCTTTTCCGGATGATTGTGTTTGACATTGGGGATCAGCCACACATCGCCCGGATTCTTGCCCAGGGGATTGGCCGAATACTCCCCGCGTTTGGGGCCTTTGAAATATTTTTTGCCCGGATATTTCTGGGCAATGCGCACCGGGTCTAAATTGAAGGTGTACTGTTCACGCGACTGGGCGCGGGTAAACCACAAAATGGTCTCATATCGTCCCGACAATCGCCGCCCGCAGTGCAGCCCGTGTTCAAAGTGCCAGATGATGCGATTGCGTAAATGCAACCCGCGCTTTTTGAAAAAAGGATAGAGCAAAATATCCAGCGGATAGACCTCGCCATCAGCAACGTGATTGCCCACCTGCCAGCAAATGCTTCCCGTAGGCGCTATTTTATCAATACAGGCATTAATCACCTCATTTTCCCGCTTCAAGTAGCAGTCCAGATCAATGCGTTTTTCATAGCTTTTGCCAAGATTATATGGTGGCGAGGTGATAACAAGCTGTATGGACTGATCGGCAATGTCCGCCAGCAATTGACGGCAGTCGCCGTGAAAAAGTGTAACGTCTTTCTCGGCATCCCATTGATCGGCGATGGTAATGTCGCGACTTTTCCAAAGTGCGGGCAGCAGCATGGCTTTATTATGTTGCCGTGGTGATGAACTGTCTACTGTTTACTCCAGATGCGCAAGTTCAGATTCAGCTCCTCGATAATTAGCAAAATGGAGTGCAGGTCGGTGAAGGAAGCGTAACAGGCGTCGAAATTGAGCGGGGAAAAGAGCTTGGGTTCCAGGAGGTTATGGCCCAGATCAACTGCGAGAAAAACATGGTCGGCGATAAAGGCTAGGTGAATGGGGCGATTGATCCGCAAGCGGTAATCCAAGAGGCGGCGCATCAATGATGGCGAAAGAATGTAGCGGGCCTCCACCTGGTCGGTGCTGTAGACGACAAAATATTTTTCAAACTCCGGGTCTTCCAGTTTTACCAGGCTGCCGGGTCGCGAAAAATTCATCCCCTGCAATTTCTGGCCCAGCCAGCCCAAGGCGGCCTGCGCCTGATCGGGCAGCACCAGCGTGGTGGCATTAAAGTGTTTATTGAAATCGGCCATGAAAAACAGGCCTTTGAAGATGGTGTGCCATTGGGTGGAGCGGTTGCCCTTGGAGTCGGTGGTGGTGGTTTTGTATTCGGCGTGCACCTCGGAGCATTCAAAGCGGGTTTTGCCGGCGGTTCCGCCAATGAGGTCTTCGCCGTTGTAGCGGTCGATGGAATGGTCGAAGATGCGGCAGAGCTGGAAGGTGGAGCGGGGAACAAAACCCTCGGGATTATAGGTAAAATCCGGGCCAAAAAACTGGATGATGGGCAAAACCAGTTCGCCCTTAAATCTCCGGCGGTAGCCGGCGACGATTTTGCCGTAGGCCGCCGCGGAGACGATAAAGCCGACCACGGCCGCGAGCATGATCCAAAAGCCGCTTTGCTGAAGTCCCCCGCCGCTGACAAAAAAGAGCAGCGATCCCAGAAGAATCAGCGCCACGATGACGCCGATGTACAAGCGCACATTGGCGACCGTGCGCAGGCGCACCTGTTCGCACTCCACCAGGCGCGGCGCCAGTTTGGCGGCGAAAAAGTCCTGGAACTGGGCGCTGGTGGGCAAGCGCCACTCGCTGGTAGGCTCCAGATCGCTCACGTGTTAAACATCGCTTGGACGTTGACATTATCCCGCTGCTCGGCCGGGGCTTCAAAGACCTGGCGGCGCGTAAAGGAAAACATCGAGGCGACCACACTGGAGGGGAACATCTCGATGGCGTTGTTCAAATCGATCACCGCGGCGTTATAAGCGCGGCGCGACGCGGAAATCTGCTCCTCAATCTCGTTGAGCGAGCCTTGCAACTCACGAAAATTGGCGTCCGCTTTGAGCTGCGGATAATTTTCCACCGCCACCATGATCCCGCCGATGGCGCGGGTGAGCTGGTTTTCAACATTGACCCGTTGCGGATCGGCGGGCGCTGCGCCGCTTTGCAAGGCCTCGGCGCGCAGGCGGGTGATATTGGTCAGCGTGTCGGCCTCATGTTGCATGTAGCGCTTGACCGTGGCCACCAGGTTGGGGATCAGGTCAAAGCGCTTTTTCAGCATCACATCCATGCCGGAAAAAGCGTATTCCACCTGATTCTTCTTTTGCACCAGGCTGTTATAGATAAAGATGAGAATCAGCAGCGGCACCAGAATGACCGCCCCGACAACAATATATGCACCCCACGGCCCCATAGCGCGCTCCTTGGTAAAATGTAATTCAGTACAGTGTACACTGACTGATACTTGGCACAATAACCGCCGCGAAAAGCGTTTGACCGACGCGGGAAATGTGATATAACTTTGTCATAAGACGCAAGAACTTTTGCACAAAGTGGTGAATACATGAGCAAATTGGTCCTACCTAACTTAAAAAGCCCGATGAGCGGTGCCACGCTGCGATGTTGGCAAGTCAAGCCGGACGAGCCGTTTGTCAAGGGTCAAATACTGGCGCGCTTAGAAGGCGAAGACTGCTGGATCGACTTGGAAGCGGCCCAGGATGGAACGTTGCAGAGTCTACTTGCCCAGGAGGGGCAGACTGTCGCGGGCGGGGCGGAATTGGCGACTTTGGCAAGCAATAGTGCCGCCAACGCGGGTCAAGCTAAATCCTCCGCATCAGCCACCGCTAATGCTTCTTCCTCGTCTGGTGCGCCTGCCACAGCGGCCGCATCCAGCCCATCCGCCACCTCTGGCGCGTCGGACGCGCCTGCCGCGTCAGCCGCATCCCGCGCAGCGCCGGCCTCTGGCGCATCGGCCGCATCTAGCGCATCCAGCGCCGCGGCCGCGTCCAGTTCTTCGTCTACCGGCAGTGCACCCAAAGAATCCTCTGCCGCAACATCGGCTCCTTCAACCCCAACCACTATGAATGCTTCCGTAACCCCCGTGCTCATGCCCCAGGCCGGTCAGTCGATGGAGGAGGGCACGATCGTCAAATGGCGTATCAAGGAAGGCGACCGGATCAAAAAGGGAGACATCATTTTCGAGGTGGAGACCGACAAGGCCACGGTGGAAGTAGAGGCCGTGGACGAGGGTCGGCTGGCCAAAATCGTTTGCCCGGAGGGAGGCGTGATGCCGGTCAAGCAGCCCGTGGCCTATTTGTCTGAATCCGATGAGGCGGTGGCGGGCTTGATCGCCGGTGGCGGTGAAGCGGCCGCAGCCCATTCGCAAGAGATGGAGGCGCCCAGTGCGGAGCAGCCGATAACCAGCGCGACCGCGCCAACGGCCCCAGCCCAGCGCGGCGAGGATGGGAGAATCAAAGCCTCGCCGGCGGCGCGGAAGATCGCTAAGGAAAAAGGGGTTGATCTGGGCAATCTGCCGGCCGGCAGCGGGCCGGGAGGGCGGATTATCTCCACCGATGTGCTGGCGGCACCGGCGGGCGGCTCGCCTGCAGCGACGGCCGGGGGCATCAGTTCCGGCGGCACCGAGCGACGCAAGATGAGCAAGATGCGCAAGGCCATCGCCGCCAATTTGCAGACCAGCAAACAGACCATCCCGCATTTTTATGTGCGCATGACCTTCGCGGCCGACGCGATGTTTCAGTTTTACCGCCGGCAAAAGGCCAGTTTCCCGTGCAGCGTCAACGATGTGCTGACGGCGGCGGTGGCCAAGGCGATCCGAGAATTTCCGCAGTTTCGCAGCCGCATCGAGAAAGATGAGATAGTGCAGTTGCCGGGGGTGAATATCGGCATCGCCGTGGGCGTGGAGGATGGGCTGACGGTTCCGGTGTTGCTGAACGCCGATCGTTTGACGCTCAAGGACGTGGCGGCGACGACGCGCAAGATTGTGGAAAACGCGCGGGTGGGACGCCTGGAGGGAATCGGCCAAGGGGTCTTTACCATTACCAACCTCGGCATGTTCGGCGTCGAAGAATTCGCCGCCATCATCAATCCCCCGGAAGCGGGCATTTTAGCGGTGGGTGCGGCGCGCGAGACGGTGATTGTCAAGGACGGCGCCATGAGGGCCGGGAAGGTGATGACCGTTACCCTAAGCTGCGACCATCGCGTGATCGACGGGCTGCTGGCGGCCAAATTCCTTGCCCGGCTGAAAGAAATCGTGGAGAACCCTGAACAAATGGCATAAGGATTACAGGGTCAGTTGCGAATTTGATTGTTGATTGTGGATTGTTGATTGTGGAGTGTGGATCGTTGATTGTTGAACATTGCGATAGTCCCCCTCAACGCTCAACATTCAACACTCAACATTCGTCGTGGCAACGGACCACTGACTAATACGGAAAATACTATGACTGAACAATATGACATTGCGGTATTGGGAGCGGGGCCTGGCGGGTACGTGGCGGCTTTGAAGGCCGCGCAGATGGGCGCGAAAACCGCGATTATTGAAAAGCATTACCTGGGCGGTACCTGTTTGAATTACGGGTGCATACCGTCCAAGGCGATTTTGGCCTCGGCGGAACTGATGCATCACATTCAGCACGCCGCGGAGTTGGGGATCGAATTGCCGCCGGGGGCCAAGGCCAACTGGGAAAAGATTCAAACGCGCAAAGACAAGGTGCTTGCGGGCCTCCGAGGCGGGATCAAGAGCCTGCTGGCGGCGCGGAAGGTAACGCTGATCAGCGGCGAGGGGAAACTGGTTGGACCTGGTAAAATCCAAGTCGGCGACCCGGCCAATCAAACCATCAGCGCCAAGAAGATCATCCTGGCCACCGGCTCGACTCCGGCCCGGATCAACGGCTGGCCGACCGATGCCAATCTGGTCTGCACCTCCGATGAAGCCTTACATTGGAAAACGCTGCCCAAGAGCCTGCTGATTGTCGGCGGCGGCGTGATCGGCTGCGAATTCGCCTGCATGATGCAGCCGCTGGGGGTGAAGGTAACGATCGTGGAGATGTTGCCGCAATTGTTGCCCAATCTGGATGGTGAGATTGCCCAAACACTCCAGAAGATTTTCACCAAGCGCGGCATCGCCTGTTTCACCAACGTGAAAATCGAGCAAATGTCCGCCTCCAACGGCGGCATCCAAGCCAAACTGAGCAACGGCCAGACCATCGAGGCGGAAAAAGCCCTGGTGGCGACGGGTCGGCGGCCCAATACCGCAACCGTGGGCCTGGAGAGCATTGGCCTAAGTACCGACCGCGGGTTTGTGCGCGTGGCCAATACCATGCAAACGCAGGTGCAGGATGTGTACTGCATCGGCGACGCCAACGGCCGCTGCCTGCTGGCCCACGCCGCCAGCGCCCAGGGCGTGGTGGCGGTGGAAAACGCTCTGGGGCATGAAAAATCCCTGGAAGCGCCGGTGCCCAGTTGCGTCTACACCTTCCCGGAAATAGGCGCGGTGGGAATGACGGCCGAGGAAGCGCGGGCTAAGAATTTGCCGATCGCCATCGGGCAATTCCCCCTGAGCCACCTGGGCAAGGCCATGGCCGTCAACGACACCGACGGATTTGTGAAGGTAATCCGCGATCGACAAAGCGACCAAATTCTCGGCGTGCACATGATCGGCCACAACGCCACCGAGTGCATCGCCGCGGCGGCGGGTTTGCTGGGCCAGCACGCCACGGTCAGCGAACTGGCCGAGACGATTTTCGCGCATCCGACCATCAGCGAATCAATCAAGGAGGCGGCGGAGGATGCGCTGGGCATGGGGCTGCATTTGCCGCCGCGAAAGATGATGAAATTGACCGCCGAGGTGGCATAGAGGGCGCACGCGAAGCCGACTTGGCTTACAATGCCGGAATGATGCACACGACACACCGTATTAACCGACCTTTGACCGTTCAGTGGGCTTTGGACCCTCACGCCGACGCGCAACGCGGCAGCTTGCACGTGAAGGTCAATTCGCATGTTCATCTGCCGCCGAATTTTTCGGCCTTCAGCTCCATCGAGCAGCTCATCCGTATGGCGGTTGAGGAGAACGTGCGCGTGCTGGGCGTAACCAATTACTACGATTACGCGGTCTATCGCCAATTTTCCAACCAGGCCGACCAAGCGAGAATTTTTCCACTTTTTGGACTGGAGATCATCAGCCGCGTCGAGGAACTGGCGGAGGCGGGAGTGAAGATCAACGATCCGAACAATCCCGGCCGCATGTATATCTGTGGCAAAGGCACGATGAACTGCGACCCGGTGCCGCCGGCGGCGATGGGTGTGCTGGAAAAGATCCGCCACAATGATGTGGTGCGAATGGAACGGATGGTGGAAAAAACCGCGGCCGCCTTCGTCGCGGCGAGGCTGGGGCTGGAGGTGAGCGAACTGTCGATCCGCACCAGTCTGGCCCAGCGTTACCAGATTGACATGGCCCTGGTCTATTTGCAGGAGCGGCATATCGCCCAGGCATTTCAAGAGGCGATGTTTGACAAAGTGCCCGCTGAGGATCGCGCGGAATTTTTGACCGGCCTGTATGGCCAAGCGCCCAAAGCGCCGGTGGGCAATGCGATCAAGACGCAAATCGAACTTCGCTCCAATCTGCTCAAGGCCGGCAAGGCGGCGTTTGTCGAGGAAGGGTTCGTCAGTTACCCCGAAGCTCGGAAAATGATCCTGGCCATGGGCGGCATCCCCTGCTATCCGACGCTGGCCGACGGAGCGGATCCGATTTGCGCCTTTGAAGACCCGCTGGATCAGTGGGTGGACCAGTTGCGCAAGCTGGAGATTCCCATGGCGGAGATGATCCCGCTGCGAAATACCCCGGAGGTTTTGGGGCGCTATGTGCTGGCCTTGCGCCGGGCGGGGATCGTTGTGGTGGGCGGCACGGAACACAATACTCCGGAACTGGTGCCGCTGGAGCCGATGTGCGTGGGCAATCAACCGGTGCCGCCGTATGTACAGACTATTTTTGAGGAAGGCGCCTGCGTGGTGGCGGCGCACCAGTTTTTAACCGCCCACGGCGAATGC
This sequence comes from Tepidisphaerales bacterium, assembly GCA_038317225.1. Taxonomy (GTDB): domain Bacteria; phylum Planctomycetota; class Phycisphaerae; order Tepidisphaerales; family Tepidisphaeraceae; genus JBBQBE01. The sequence goes on from JBBQBE010000033.1 coordinate 22,612, forward strand.
GGCTACGTGGATCAAAACGGACGGCCCAATCCCAACTACAAAACCACCGAGGAGCGCATTACCACCATGGCGGGGATCGGTCAGAAAGTCATCGCCAAGACGATTTATTGATTCAACGGCAGTCCCACAGGGCCGCCGGTTAAGGAGCTTTGGATATGGAGTGGCCCACGTTCAGCGGCAAGCAGTCGCCGATAGAGCAGCTTGTGGAATTGTCGCATTTCTACGGCAGCGATCCGCGCATGGTGATCGCCGGCGGGGGCAACACCTCGGTGAAGGATGATGCGCACTTGTGGGTCAAGGCCAGCGGCTATGCGCTGTCGAATATTCCCGCCGAGGGTTTTGTGCAACTGGACCGCGCGGCGCTGCAAAAGCTTCTGGAAAGCCAACTGCCTGGCGAGCGCGATGCGCGCGAGGAGGCTTTTAAGCAAGCCATCATGGCGGCGCGGGTTGAGGGCGACAAGGCCAAACGTCCCAGCGTTGAGGCCGTGCTGCACCACCTGCTGCCGGGGAAATTTGTGGTTCACTCCCACGCCACACTGGTCAACGCCTTTGGCTGCTGCGACCAAGGCCAGGAATTGATCGAGAAAATACTATCCGACGCAGCGATCTGGATCGGCAATGTGGACCCCGGTTTTGTGCTGGCCCAGACCATCGCCGAGGCTCTTGCGGCGTATCAAAAAAAGACCGGGCGCAAAGCGCCGCGGGCAATCGTGTTGCAAAACCACGGATTGGTGGTGGCCGGCGACACGCCCGAACAACTCAAGGCCGACACCGACTGGGTGCTGGCACGGCTGGGCGACTATTTGCAAAAGCAACCGGAAAATCCCTGGGGCACGGAGAAAGGCAAGCTCGACGCCGCGCAGACCCAGGCGCAGATCAATCTGCTGGCCCCCGCTTTGCGCGGGTTGCTGGCCGACGGGCCGGCATTAAAAATCGTTAGCGTCGATGATTCGCCGGCGATTATGGAATTGCTCAACAGTCCCCAGGGCCAAAGCGTCGCCGCCAGCGGGCCGCTTTCGCCGGATCAGATCGTTTACTGCAAAAGTTTTCCGCTGTGGTTTGAGCCGCAAGTGGAGCAAGCGCCGGAGCAAACGGTCAAGCGGCTGGGGCAGGCCATCGAGAAATACCGCCAGGCGCATCAATGCGATCCACGGGTGATCCTGGTGCCCTCGGTGGGGATGTTTTGCGCTGCCGATGATTGGGCCGGGGCCGACGCGGTGCGGCAGGTGTACGCCGATGCCGTGCAGGTGATGCACGATGCGGCGCGACTCGGGCAGGTGCGCTACTTGAGCGAGGATTTTCGTCAGTTTATTGAAAACTGGGAAGTGGAAAGTTATCGCCGCCGCACCAGCGCCGCCGCGGCGTCGCGCGGCCGGGCGGCTGGAAAAGTCGCCATTATCACCGGCGCGGCCCAGGGCTTCGGGCTGGAGATCAGCCAGGGATTTGTCGCCGAGGGAGGCGTGGCGATTTTGACCGACATGAACGAAGCGGGCGCTTGCCAGGCGGCCCGGCAGTTGTGCGACCAGGCCGGGGCGGGCCGGGCCTTGGGCCTGGCGGTCAACGTTGCCAGCACCGCCAGTTTGGAAAAGATGATTCACGCGGTGGTGCGCGCCTACGGCGGGTTTGATGTGTTGATCTCCAATGCCGGAGTCCTCAAGGCCGGCAGCGTCAAGACGTTGAGCGAAAAGGATTTTGATTTTGTAACCGCCGTAAACTACAAAGGATTTTTCCTCTGCACGCAGCGGGCTGCCCCGGTGCTGGCGATCCAGCGGCTGGCAAAAAGCGACTATTTCAGCGACATTATCCAGATCAATTCCAAAAGTGGCCTGCAAGGCTCCAATAAAAACGGGGCGTATGCCGGGGGCAAATTCGGCGGCATCGGGCTGGTGCAGAGTTTCGCTATGGAACTGGTGGAGGATGGCGTGAAGGTCAACGCTATCTGTCCGGGCAACTTTTTCGACGGGCCGCTTTGGTCCGATCCGAAAAACGGGCTGTTCATGCAATATCTCAACACCGGCAAGGTTCCGGGCGCTAAAACCATCGCGGATGTGAAGCGTTTTTACGAAGCCAAGGTGCCGATGAACCGCGGCTGCGCCACCGCCGATGTGATGAAGGCGATTTTTTACCTGATGGACCAAGCGTACGAAACCGGCCAGGCGTTGCCGGTGACCGGCGGACAGGTGATGTTACACTAACCATTGTTCATATAATTTTAGTTATACGAAAGGATCTCATGATTCCCTCCTCGCAATATGCCGTGCAACTAATTGGCCCCAGCCAGTTGAAGCTCAACAAGTCCAAAGAAGTTTTCCGTCCCGGCCCCCACCAGATTCTGGCCAAGGTGGAGACGGTGGGCCTCTGTTTTTCCGACTTGAAACTGCTCAAGCAGTTTAGCGAGCATCCGCGTAAGGCCCAGGTGGCCAGGGGGCTGGGCAAAGAGATTCTGGAGCAGATCGCCAGTTATGTTCCCGGCGACAAGCCCACCGTTCCCGGCCACGAGGTAACCTGCCGCATTGTGGCCGTGGGCGAAAACGTCAAGCATCACAAGGTCGGCGAGCGCTGTCTGGTGCAGACCGACTACCGGGCCTTGCCCACCGCCGGCTCGGCCTCGGCGTTTGGATACAACTTCGAGGGGGCGTTGCAGGAATATGTATTGATGGATGAGCGCGTGGTGGTCGATCCCTCGGGCGAGCGATTTTTAATTCCTGTGGACGAGCGGCTCTCGGCCAGTGCGCTGGCGCTGGTGGAGCCGTGGGCCTGCGTGGAGGATTCCTACGTCAACCGCGAGCGCCAAAGCGTCAAGGCCGGCGGCACAGCGGTAATTGTCAGCGCCTCCCCCACCGTCGCCGCGCCCTGGGACGCCGACAAAGCCCCCGCTCAAGTGCAGCGTCTTACCCCCGATCAAGCCGCCAAGCTGGAAAACGAATCGTGCGATGACATCATTTACTACGGCAATGACGCCGCAACCATCGAGCTGCTCAATGACAAGCTGGCCGCCTGCGGGATCATGAATATCGTTCTGGGCGGCAAGCGCATCGGCAAACCCGTTTCCGTGGGCGTGGGCCGCGTGCATTACGGCATGACCCGCTGGATCGGCACCACCGGTGCCGATGCGCGCGACAGTTATCGCAATATCCCCGCCACCGGCGAAGTGCGCGACGGCGACTCGGTGGTGGTCATCGGCGCCGGCGGGCCGATGGGACAGATGCACGTGATCCGCAACGTCTGCTCCGGTAAAAACGGCATCACCGTCATCGGCACCGACATGGATGATGCGCGGCTGCAAAGCCTGGAGCAAAAAGCCGCCCCGCTGGCCAAGGCCAACGCCGTGAGCCTGCGCATGGTCAATACCAAGACCACGCCGCTGCATGACAAGTTCACTTATATCGCGCTGATGGCGCCGATCGGCGCACTGGTGGCCGGGGCCATCGGCGACAGCGCCCCCGGCTGCATCATCAATATCTTCGCCGGTATCCCCGCCCCCATACGCCACGAAGTCGATCTGGACTTGTACATCGCCAACCGCTGCTTCATGTTCGGCACCAGCGGCTCGACCATCGAGGATATGAAGATCGTCCTGGACAAGGTGCAACGCGGGCAACTGAACACCAATGTCTCGGTGGACGCCGTCAGCGGCATGGCCGGGGCCATCGACGGCATCCACGCCGTGGAAAACCGCACCATGGCCGGCAAAATCCTGGTCTATCCCATGCTCCACGACATGCCGCTGACGCCGCTTTCGGAACTGCACAAAACCTATCCCACCGTGGCGGCTAAATTGGACAACGGCCAGTGGACCAAGGCAGCGGAAGAGGAATTGGTGAAGGTGGCAAAATAAGATTGGTCAGTGGTCAGTAGGCAGTCGTCCGTAGTCAGTGGTCAGTGGCGAATTTGATTGTTGATTGTGGATTGTTGAATGTGGAAAATGCCATACGTCACTGCAACAATCATCATTGCTACGGACCACTGACTACGGACCACTGACCACTGGCAAGTGTTATTGTCCCGCCATCACCCTGCTGATGGTGAAGATCGGTAGCAGCAGCGCTAAGGCTACGCCGCCGATGATGAAGCCCATGACCACGATCATCGCCGGCTCGATGTAGCGTGTCAGATCGGCGATTTTTTCCTTTAGTTCCTGTTCGCTGAACATCGCCACCTGTTCCATCACAAACGAGAGCTTGCCGCCCTTTTCGCCGCTGTGAAGCATTTGCGTTACCGAGCGCGGAACCAGTTTGCTGCGGAAAAGCGGCTCGGAAAGCTGGTGGCCAGCTTCGATTTGTTGCGAGACGTCGGCCCACAGGTCGGCGTAGTAGCCGTTGCCGGCCAGGTCCTTGGCGGTGGCCACGCAGTCCATCAGATTCACACCCGAGGTGGCCATGGTGCCGACCATACGCAGGCCGCGGGCGAGGTGTACTTTGGCAAATACCGGCCCCAGTAGCGGGATGCGCAATTGCACATAATGCCAAACCCGCCGTCCGCCGGGTGTGTGGAAATACCACCAGGCCAATCCCGCGGCGGTGCCGACGCCGGCCAGCAATCCCATCCAGTGGCCCACCAGGCCATCGCTTAAGGCCATCAGCAGGCGCGTCGGTCCGGGAAGCTGGGTGTTTTTCGAGGCGTAGATGGTCGTGAATTTAGGCATCACGAAAGCCATCAGGAAGATGGTGGTGCTGATGGCAAATCCCAGCATGATGCCCGGATAGGTCAAGGCCCCGCGCACGCGGCGGCGGGTATCCTGCTCGTCGCGCAGGTAGACCGTGGCCCGCGCCAGCAGTTTGCCCATCATGCCGCTTTTCTCTCCGGCTTTGATCAGCGTTATGAGTAGTCGCGGAAAGGTGCGCGGATGACGGGCCATCGCCGAGGAAAAATCATTGCCCTCGCGCACTTGTTGATGCAAGTCGGCGATCAGTTGTTTTGGCGCGGGCTTGATCGCTTGAGTGCCCATACATTCCAGGGCATCGCAGAGCGTTACCCCGGTTTCGATCATGACCGATAATTGCTGGGTGAATTCGATAACCTCGGCGCGGCTGAGACGGATGCCGCGCGGCGAAAGCTGCTTTTGAGCGTCCTGCTCCTGGGCATCGCGGATCAAGGTAGGATATTTCCCCTCGGCGCGAAGCTGCGCGCCGACGGCGGCGGCGCTATCGGCCACGAGTGTGCCGGAGCAGGCCGCGCCGCTTTGATCCCGAGCTTGAAAGACAAATGACGGCATATCGCTCCCCCGATCTATTATCGACCATCGGGAGAGCCGGCTTAGCCGCCTTGGACGGATTCCCTACCGCCCGGGCGGGGGAGGAAACATGCCCGAGCCCCAGGGCGAACCCGGTCGCCCGCCGGGATTGGCCCCCGGCGGCGTGCCCGGCGGCGTTCCCGCTGCTCCGCCGGCGGGTGTGGCCGGAGGCACATAGGTTTTATTCTGCAAATCCTTGTAGGTCGGATCGTTTTGATCCGAGCGCAAGTCGCGCACGCGCAGTTCGCCACTTTCATCGCTCAGAACCACGCGCGTATCCTGCGGATAGATGTCAACCACCGTCCAGCCGGTGGTGTAATCCACTCCATCATTGAGTACGCCAATCTGATCGCCCGGCGAGACGGTCTGGGTAAATTGATGCCACTTGCCGCCGGCCCAGCGGTACAGATCAAAACGCACGTTGCGTCCATCGGTCGAGCCGCTGGAAACGTAAAAGAACGTCAACGACCGAACGGTAATCGGCTTGGTCCAATCGCTTTGCGGGCTGGCAATGGCAAACTGCTCGCTGTCCTGCGGGTTTTTCGTCAGATTAGTGCGGAAAAGCGGATTGCGAATCTTGTACACCATCGCGTAACGATAAGTTTTTTCCGGCTGCACGGTGTCATCGTGCGCCCAGCATTCCACATCGTCGCTCAACTGCGCCGGGGCAAACGGGCCGGTGGGCACGCTCATTCCTTCCAGCAAGGCCTCGGCGTCTTTGCCGCTCAGCGCCGCGCCCGGCCCGCCTGGTTGTCCCGGTGTCCCCGGATAAGCCGGCGCACCCGGATATCCCGGCGGCATGAATCCCGGCGGAAACATCGGATTGGGATTGACCGGACGCGCCTGGGCCACCTGCACATACTCGGCCAGAATCACCCGCGGCTGATCGTCTGCCGCAGGGGCCTGGGCGCTGGGAGCAACCATGGCCGGAGCCTGGCCGCGATTGGGGGTGGTGCGCGTGGGACGGCGCGTGGGCGTGCGCGAGGGAGTGCGCGTCGGCGTGCGCGGCGGGGTTACCGTTGGGCGCGGTCGCGGCAGCGGCGGCTGCACCACCGTACGCGGTGGCGCCGGGGTTTTCACATCGTTGGGATTGGTTTGTCCCGGCGCATACCACTTGTCGCCGCTGACCCACTGGTAAAACGGCGGGATCAGTATTTGCGTCTGGCTTTTATCGGCCCAGGCGCTGTATTGCAGTTCCATCCCTTTATCCCCGGCGGTGGGGAAGGACGGCTGATCGGCAAAAATTGCCAGCGACTTAATCGGCTGGGCCGTGGACCATTGCCCGTTGACCAATTCCTGGCGCAGGAGGGTTACTTCCAAAAAAGCCGTGGTGTGAAAACCAGCCGGCACCTTGGCTTGGTCAAAGGCCGCAACCAGATCATCCTTGCTGATGGCAAATCCCACGCTAACCCAGCTTCGATCCTCCACCCCCGGCGCGGGGGCGGCGTCTGCGCGGTTGGCCGGCGGCGCGAGCCGCGCGGCGTCGGGCGCGGCGACGGCGGCCACCTGCACGGTGGTTTGCCCGGCCGAATGTCCCAGCACTTCCCCAGGCTCCAACTTGGGAAGCGAGGCATCCTGCTTGGTTACCGTCGTATTGATTTCCGGAACATTAGCGCCCAGCAGCTTTACATGCAGCGGCGTGCCCAGCGTCAGGCCGCGCGGTTGCCACTGGGCAAGCTGCGCCTTGGCAGGGTCCAGCGCCATATCGCGGGCGAAATCCTCGGCGAAATTCCGCACCACCATCTGAAATGGCTTAGCGGAATTCATCGCCGCTTCCAGTTGCGTGCCGACCGTTTCCACCGCGAAATTGTCCACCGAGCCGGGGGTGATGGTAATGGTCCCGTTAGGCCCGCCCGCCATGGTCTGCGCTACCGGCGCGCCGGCCAGATAAATCCACGCCATCCACAAAAAGAATATCCCGGCGATTGCCAGCGCCGCCCACTCGACATACTTTTCTACATAGACCATGTACTTCTGCATTATCCACCTCAAAAATGGTGGTTATCGAACTCACCAGCCCGCCGCAAACCGAGGGCACTTAACCGGCTGGCGTAGAGGGCTTGACCGCCGCGCCCAAAAACTGCCGCACGGAATAGGGCATCAGTTCCACCGTCCAATCGCGCAAAAAGAGCATTTCACATTGCACCGTCAACCGCGCGATCGGGGCTGATCCATAAAGGTAGCCCTCGGAAAACGCCACCCCGCTGTCGATGCCCACCACTTCCACATCCTGCACCGTTACGAAGCGATTGCGCGACAGCGATTTGAGCACCTGGTCAATCTTGTCGGCATCCACGTTGATCACCAGCGTGAAAGGCACCACATCATAAAAGGCGTTGGACACCCGGCCTGTAACCGAGACCGCGAAATTCGGCGCTAGCGCCACCGACGCATCCGGCGCCGCGGCCGTCGCGGAGGGCGTTTCCGCCGCGTTGTTATTCCCTCCGCCGCCGGGAATAGCCGCGGCCGCCGCGGCAACGGCATAGGGCTTGACGCGAATACTCAGCAAATGCTTGACGGCCGCGCCCAGCACGTCGGCGGCACCGGCATTGGCCGCCTGGATACCCGCGATTGCTTCGCGCTGCACCCACAACTTGAGCTGCGCATCCCAGATTTCTGCCGCCGGCGGAGCGTCCTGCGTGGCGATGCGCGGATTCCACTCCAGGGCATCGGAATTCACATACAGCGCGATCTGGTGCGCCTGCTGTTCCATCAGTTGCCGAGGAAGTTGGGACAGTTCAATTTCATAGGCGTCCTTGAGCTGTTTTTCTGAAGTGGGGTCCACCTGTCCGTTAACCCGCACCAGTTTGGGCGCGTATTTGTTATCCCATAGTTGCGTTTTGGCCTGCTCGAAAGTCTCTTTGCTGGGAGGCATGCCGCCATTGAGCAGCTTGGGCAACTCCACCAGCATCTCATGCTTGTAGGCGTCGCGGAAGGCAAACGCGCCGGCCGGGGCGGGATTGGGCAGCGAACCGCTGACCAGCACCGGCCGTCGATTGATCTCCACGGCCCGGGCCAGCATGGCCGCGCTTTGCTGCCGCACTTTTTCCGTGGCGCGTTTTCCCTCGGTGATGATCGAGTCGTTGGGAAAGGCCGTCAGTTGCGCCGCTTCGGTGCTGTCGGGATCCAGCGTGGGCAGATGCCGGCGATTGCTCAAAATCTGCTTGGCCTGGTTGTAGGCGGTGATACGCTGTTGCAACTTGCCGGCCAACGCCTCCTTATTGGATCCCAAAGGCCAGAAAGAAGCGATGATCGCCAATAGCGCCACCACCCCGCAGGCGATACTGATCCAGTTTTTCTTGACAATGTCCATTGGCAATCCTCAATCGTTGTAGTTAGTGGGTGTGGCGGGGCGCGCGGGGCCTTCTCCATTGGCCGGGCCGATCGCTTTTGGCTCGATCACCACCGCGCATAACACCTCAAATTCCCAGTCCTCGCGCACATCCTCATTGGTCAAACGATCGACGTAGGGATTCACTTCCGCCTCGGCCTTGGTGCCGCCGCCGGCCGGCGTGTTCATGCCGGGATAGGGCTGCCCTCCCGGATAACCGCCGGGAGCGCCGGGATACGCACCGGGCAACCCCGGTGCGCCGGGATAGCCACCGGGCATGCCGGGCGCGTTGCCCGGATAACCGCCGCGCCCGCCGCCGGGGGTTGATCCGCCGCCGCTGGAAGAGCCGGCCGGAGCTTGCGACGCCTTGAACGAATCGGCCAGTTCCTTCAGTTTGACGGGGTCATCCTTGATCTTGACAGCGCGAATAATGGTGGCCTTATCCACCGCATAAATCCGGGCCGCCTCCCCCTTATTCAGTTGCGGCCCAATGGCTTTGAGCGCCGCCACCAGGGTTTGGTCGATCATGGCATAGCCGTCTTTGTGCGGCGTGGTGCCGCGCAGGGTAATCAGAAACCCGCGCGTGGCGCTGGCAACCGCGGCCGGCTCCTGGGCCCCGCTGGGTGGCCCGCCATAGCCGCCGGGCCTTGGCGGCCCGCCGGGATACATACCCGGCCCGCCGGGCAAGCCGCCGGGAGGACCATAACCGCCGGGAGCGGACATGCCGCCGCCCGTCGCCGAACCGCTCTTGCCATCGGCAAACCCGCTGAGATTGGCGGCGCTGATCACCGTGGACATATCCGGCATATACCGGCTGGTGATGCTGTCCAGGAAAATCTGCCGCCGCTCCGGCCGCGGAATGGTTTTAATTTTCGCCGCGTCCATGCTCAACAGTTCATCTTGCGGCTTGGGCAAGGCGTTGTGAATATCGGTCAGCAAATTGGCCCATAACGTGCGATAGTTTTGCAGCGAATACACGTTCTTAATCTGTCGGCGATCACCTTCGCCGGATTGTTCGATCTGTTTCCAATCGGTGTCCAACTGTCGGGCGCGGGAAAGGGTGGATTGGAGCTTGTTGCGGCTGTCCTGGGCCTGTTCATACGCCAGATTGCTCATGGCAATCGCGCCATAACCCAATCCCGTCGCCGCCACCACCACCGCCGCCGCCGCCGCGAACCACTTGGTTTTTTCCTGCCATAATTTGGCCCGACGAATGTGCGCCGGCAGCAGTGAACTGGTAATCTTCCCTTCGCCCATGGCCTGTATCGCCAGACCGTAGGCCCCCACCATCGACAGCAGGTTTTCATTAAACGCCGTCGCCAGCTTGGCGTCCTTGGGCATCGTCGCCGCCAGACCGTTTAGCCGCTCAACATCCAGTTGCAAATTCTGCTGCAAATACTTCTGCAATCCCGGCAAACGGAAAGCCCCGCCCAAGGCGATGATTTTCTTAATGCGCGAATCGCGATGCACCGAGGCGTAAAATCCGATGGAACGCTGGATATCGGCCACCAGGTCGGCGAAAACCGGGCGCATGGCCTGGAAAATCTGCCGGGCGTACTTGCTGGTGGAGGCGTTGCGTTTGAGTTCCTCGGCCTTGGCGAAGTTGAGCTTGAAACTCTTGACCAGGGCTTCGGTGAAATTGTTGCCGCCGATGGGGATGGAGCGGAGCCAGACAGTATCGTGCTCGGCGATAATCAAGTCGGTGTTTTCCGCGCCCAGGTCCACGATCATGGTCGTCTGATCGAGCCTTTGATCGTGGTACATGGCGTTGTAAACCGCCAGCGGACTCATTTGCACAACCTGCACGTTCAGGTCGATATCGGTGAAATTTTTAATTTGCGCGTTGATCAGTTCCTTGCGCATGGCAAAGATGCCCACTTCCACTTCCGGCGAATCGGGCGTCTGGAAAAGCTGGTAGCTCCATTCCACATCATCCAGCGGGAAAGGGATCTGCTGAATGGCCTCAAAGCGCACAATTTCCGGGATGCGTTTGGGCTCCACCGGCGGCAATTTGATAAACCGGGCAAAGCTCGACTGGCCCGACACGCCCACCGCTACCACCCCACCGCGGACTTGATGCCGTTGCACAAAATTGGCCAGGGCGCTTTGAACCAGATGCTCCCGGTTATCTCCGGCGTTGGAGAGAACCTGCTCATGTTCAATGATCTCAAAATCATCAACACGAAACTGACCGGCCTCGGGCACCAGTTTGACCGCCTTAAGGGCGCGGTTGCCGATATCGATACCCCACGCAAAACGGGCGCTTGCCATGTTGTCTCCTGTCGCTTCTCCAGGCGGGCGGAACAACCACCATGCCGCTGCTGGTGCCCCGGCCCGGAAGAATATAACCACCCGCCGGCCAAGCGGCCGTCAAGTGCGGTGTCAGTCCATAGATGTAACCACAACCCCGCGGGGTTGCAAACCTTGCGTAGCGCCGCCCATCATACCCTCAGGGCAATCGCCTTTGCCGGATTGTCCCCTCGCCCTGAACTCAGGGAGGGGGGCATCCGCCAGACCAATGGCCAAGTCGATCGCCACTCAGGGCAATCACCTTTGCCGGATTATCCCCTCGCCCTGTACTCAGGGAGAGGGTTAGGGTGAGGGTCGAGCGTAGAAAACGCCTGCATTATCAAGCGATTTTCCCGCTCTCACACGGCTCCCCCACGCCCGCACGCCGGAGAGGGAGTCATCAGCGCCAAATACAACTGCCCATCATACCCTCTTTAGACGCGGCAACCAAAAACAAGTTCGCCTGGCGACGCGATCTGCGACTTTGCATTCTCAACCGACGCCCGGCCAGATGCGCACTCGCCAGGGCTTGTCCGTCGCCTGACGCGGCAGGCGGATGCGGCAACGGCCATTTTCATCGAAGCTAAAGCGCAGTGAACGTCCGGCAAACTCCACCTTGCGCGGCGGCTGCGGCAACGCCACCCGCAAGGTGATTTGCCGGGTCTTTCCCAGCGGCTTGCCTTCGATCACGCTTCCACTGATCAGCCAGCTTCGACCCTCCCCGCCTTTGGCCCGCCCCCCCGCTTGGCGCACCTGGAAGTAGCTCCGGCAAAATTCGCCGTTTTGATACTGTTCGCTGCGGCCGTCATCCTCGTACAGCACCCCGCCGCCCTCTTCCATCGGCGCCCCGCCGTCGCCGGGGTATACATCCAGCGTCAGTTGCTCCACATGCCCGGCGTGGATATCCCCATCGGGGTTTTGCCGGGCAATCACCGCGCCGGCTCGAACGTACACCGGCACCTCATTCAGGCCAACCGGTCGCGTCAGTTCGATATTGCCCTGCACCATACGATTGCTTTCAAACTCATACCATTGCCCCGCCGGCAAATAGATACAGCGGGCGGCGCTATCACTGATCATGGGCGCCACCAGCAAATCCGGTCCGAAATAGTATTGGTCAAAGCGCAGGGCCCGCGGATTCTCCGGCTCTTGCAGATACATTCCCCGCACCAGCGGCAAACCGCTGGCATTATGTACTTGCATGGCCGAATAGATATACGGTATCAGGCTATGCCGTACCCGCAGCCAGTGGCGGCAGGCACCGCCTAATTGCGTATCATAGTCATAAGGCAGACGACTGCCGCTGCCGGGACAGGAGTGAAAGCGCAATATCGGCCCAAAAACGCCGAATTGCAGCCAGCGCAGGTAGCGCGCCGGGTTCATAATCTGGTTGCCAGCTTCATTTTTGCTTAGATCGTTGCCCGGCACGCCAAATCCGCCGATATCGTGGCTGATATTCGACAGCCCCACTCCCCCCGCGCGAATATTAAATTCGCACTGCAATTGCAATACAGGGTAATCCGAA
>JBBQBE010000034.1:0-34690 GCA_038317225.1 Tepidisphaerales bacterium
TCAATCTGATCCACGCGCCAGGGCAATCGCCTTTACCTTGCCCCCATAAAATTCTCCTCGCCCATGTACGCATGGGAGAGGTTGGGTGAGGGCTTCCTTATTCCATTGGCGAGCAAACCAGGTCGGTTTCGCTCGGTCTGGACTCTAAGAAATCAAGACGTTGCTAACCACCGACATGGGGGCGGATGTTGGATTTTCTCCAAAATTGCAGGTTCGTCGCCAGCGCGGATTCAATAAATCCCGCGAACCACAAGGCTGAGACAGAGGCGCTGGTGCCCCTTATCCCATGTTTTGCAAGTTTCCCGCCCAGCGCTCCTGGGCCATTAGGCGCAGGCAGATGAGAAGCTGAACATGCGATTGCCCCGTGCGCAGTCAGCGCATTTTTTTTTACAACCCGCCGCCGCGTTTGATCCATTGCAATACCTCTGGCGGCGTTTGCAATAGCGCCTTGGCCCCGGCCTTATGCAATTCGTCGCGGGTGCGAAATCCCCATAGCGCCCCGGCGGGGAACATGCCCGCCGCCAGCGCGGTTTGCATGTCCGTGGCCGTGTCCCCCAGGTAAAAACAGTCGTCCGGCGCCACCTTCAATTCCCCGGCCATCGCCAGCGCCCCGGCCGGATCGGGCTTGCGCGGCAGGTTAAGCTTCGCTCCGGCCACCAGGGCAAAACGATGGTGCCCCAGCAATTTTTCCACGCACAATTGCGTAAAATCGTCGGGTTTATTCGACAGCACCGCCAGCGGCATCCGCCGGGCCGCCAATTCATCGAGCAGCGGCATCACTCCCGGATAAGGCCGGGTCGTTTTCCACCAGTTTTCGCTATAGCGGCGGGCGAAAGTTTGCATCGCCAAAGCGCACGTAGTCGGGTCGCGCCGATCCTCCGGCAACACCCGCTCCATCAGTTTTCCCGCGCCATCGCCCACAAACCAGCGATATGCCTCCGTCGGATGGGGAGGCAAACCCATCTCCGCCAAAGCGCTGTTGGCCGCGTCGGCCAAGTCTTGCAGCGTATCCAGCAAAGTTCCATCGAGGTCAAAAATAATCGCTTTAAAAACCATAACTGCTCTTTGAACACAATCCGTGCCCCGGCTCAAGGGCCGGGTCAACAAAGCGGTGAGTCATGCGCCAGTAGTAAAAAAACTTTTTATGGGTGTGCCCATGTATTTTTTTGACTTCGCGGTTTTTGAAGGGAAAAAAACGGTTTGCGAATTGCCATGATGACTGGCTGCCTCTACCCGTGCAAAAAGCCGTGGGTACGCCGCTTTTTATTTTTATGTTGGTTTTCCCGGCATGTTGGCAATCGCCAGTGGATCGTTATAATGCCTTGTTCGATTGAAACGAAAGGAATTGCTGCTGTGTCCATCGCTCATAGTGCTTCGTCCGCCCAACCGTCGATTACCTACTTCCTGATGCGCCGTCTGCATTCGCTGACGGGGATCATGTTCGGGGGGTATTTGCTGGTGCATCTGCTGGTCAACGCCACGTTGATCCAGCAACATGACATCTACCAGACGCAGGTGAGCAAGATTCACGAATTGCCCATGCTGATCGCGGTGGAATGGGCGATGATCTTCCTGCCGCTTTTGTATCACACCATCTACGGCATCTACATCATTGCCACCGGCCAGCCCAATATCGGCAACTATCCCTATGGGAAAAACTGGTTTTATCTGTTGCAGCGCATCACCGCGGTGATTTTGGTGCTCTTTATCGCTTTTCACGTATTGAGCTTGAAATACGCGGCCTTTGGCATGACCAGCCCGCTGACCTTTGACGCCCACGGCGCCAGTATTTCCATAGCCCGGCATATGCATGCCATGGGCGTTTGGGCGTGGATCGTCTACCCAATCGGCATTTTGGCGTCCACATTTCACCTGGCCAACGGGTTCTGGTCCGGGGCCATCACTTGGGGTCTGACGGTCAGCGCCGCCTCGCAGCGGCGCTGGGGCATGGTGTGCATCGGCATTTTCCTGGCCACCAGCGCTTTGGGCTTGATCGCTTTGTACGCGACCATGTACGGCCCCGGCGCGATTGCGGTAAGGTGAATTGGGATCGTGGCGGCCGGGGCACGGTTGGTTCGATCAGCCGCCGACGGGCTGGTTGAGATGATCGGCACCGGCCTGGAAGCGAATACTACCTACGGATTTTTGACTAATATTGAGGTTTTATGGCAGAGAAAAAGCGCGTGATTGTGGTGGGGGGCGGTTTGGCGGGGTTGGCTTGTACGATCAAGCTGGCCGAGGATGGTGTGGACGTGGATTTGTTTTCCATGGTCCCGGTGAAGCGCAGCCATAGCGTCTGCGCCCAGGGCGGGATCAACGCCACCAATGAGATCGCGCGCCAGCAGGGATTCAGCGAGTGGATGCACTTTGACGAAACCGTGCTGGGCGGGGATTTTCTAGCCGATCAGCCGCCGGTTCTGGAAATGTGCAATTGGGGGCCGCGGATCATCGACTTGCTGGATCGCATGGGCGTGCCCTTTAACCGCACGCCCGAAGGCCAAAGGGCCTTGCGTCTCTTCGGCGGCTCTTTGTTTAAGCGCACGTTTTTCGCCGGCGCCACCACCGGCCAGCAATTGCTTTACGCCCTGGACGAGCAGACCCGCCGCTGGGAATCGGAAGGTAAAGTAACCAAGTACGAATTCTGGGAATTTCTCTGGCCGGTTTTGCATGACGGCCAGTGCGTGGGCATCGTCGCCCAGGATATGCGCACCATGCAGGTGCGCAGTTTCCGCGCCGATGCCGTGGTGATGGGCACCGGCGGCAATGGCCTGGTCTTTGGCAAAAGCACTATGAGCGTGATCTGCACCGGGGGAGCCGCCAGCCGCTGCTACCAGGCCGGGGCCAAATACGCTAACCCGGAGATGATGCAGGTGCATCCCACCGCTATTCCCGGCGAGGATAAATGCCGGCTGATCAGCGAGTCGGCCCGCGGCGAAGGGGGCCGGGTCTGGGTGCCGCGAAAAGCCCAGGACCCCCGCTCGCCCAACCAGATTCCCGAACCCGAACGCTACTATTTCCTGGAGGAAAAGTATCCCAAGTACGGCAACATCGTGCCGCGGGATATCGCCACCCGCGAGATTTTCCAGGTCTGCCAGGACGGCCTGGGCGTCGGCGGGGGCAACATGGTTTATCTGGACTTGGGGGATATCACCCGCCAGATCGGGCGCCAGGCGGTATTGAACAAGCTGGAAGGAATTTTGGAGATTTACGAAAAATTCGTCGGCACCGATCCGCTGGAAGAACCGATGAAGATTTTCCCGGCCATTCACTACTCGATGGGCGGCTTGTGGGCCGGATTCGCCAAGGATGAAAAGACCGGCGGCCTGAAGAAAAACGACCCGGCCAACATGATGACCAATATCCCCGGCCTCTACGCCATGGGTGAAGTCTCCTTCGCGTATCACGGTGCCAATCGCCTGGGGGCCAATTCACTGCTTTCGTGCATATTCGACGGTCTGTTTGGCGGAAGCTGCATCAAGAGCTATATCCAGGACGCCGCCGCGGTGGCCGCCGCCGATGTGCCCCAGACGACTTACGATGGGGTTGTGCAACAGGAAAACGACCGCATGGCCCAACTGGTGGCGTCCCAGGGCAACGAGAACCCGTATCTGCTATGGCAGGAGATGGGCAAGTCGATGACGGAAAATTGCTCGGTGGTGCGCGACAACGCCCGGCTGAGCGCCACCTTGGAACAGTGCCAACAGTGGAAAGATCGCTACAGCCGCGTGAAACTGTCGGATACCGGTATGTGGAGCAATCAAAACCTCAGCTTCACCCGCGCCTTGCGCGACATGATCCTGATGGCTGAGACCATCCTTAAGGGCGCGCTGATGCGTGATGAGTCGCGCGGCGCCCACTACAAGCCGGCCTTCCCCAACCGCGACGACGCCAACTTCCTCAAGACCACCATCGCCACCTACGACCCGGCGACCAACGCGGCGCAAATAAGCTATCAACCGGTGGATACCAGCCTGGTGGTGCCGCGGGCCCGCACCTATGGCAAAAAGTGATGGATGCCAATGTGAAGGATTGACGGGCAAATGGATGGGGAGGATGGTGCCCTGGCCCGGTCGTCAGGCAGGCGGCAGTGGCATTTGCCAAATTGTCCCCTCGCACGACAGGGCAGTCGCATTTGCGGATTTTGTCCTCTCGCGCGACAGGGGCAGTCGCATTGGCCGATTTTGTCCCCTTGCACGACAGGGGCAGTCGAATTTGCCGATTTTGTCCCCTCGCCCTGTACTCAGGGAGAGGGTTAGGGTGAGGGAGTTTGCAGCATGAAATTGCCCTGGCCGAGCCGCCAATCATCCACATTTATTTTTAACTACTTCTGTGGATAGCGCCCTTGCCATTTTCGGTTTTGGCCGCATTGGGCGGCTCCATGCCCGCTGGGCCGCCGAGGCCGGCTGGCGCATCGCCAAAGTGGTGGACCCGACCGAGGCGTGCCGGCGGCTGGCGGAGCGGGCCGGTTTGTCCACCACCGATTGCCCGCAAGAGGTTTGGTCTGACCCGGCCATCACCGCCGTCCTGATCGCCACCCCCACCGCCATGCATTTTGAGCAGGGCTTGGCCGCTCTGGAGCAAGGCCGCCATGTGATGATCGAAAAGCCCATGGCGATGGACTCCCTCCAATCGCTGCGTTTGATCCAGCAAGCCGAAAGTCGCCGGCGCGTGCTGAGCGTTTTTCACAATCGGCGCTGGGACGCGGATTTTTTAACGCTGCTCCAAGCCGTGCGCCGCGGCCATTTTGGGCGGGTATTTAATATTGAATCGCGGCTGGGCCAATGGGCCAGTTGCGTCGGCCCGGCGGCGGTGGAATATCGGCCCAACTGGCGCAACGAAAAATCATTCGGCGGCGGCGGCCTGTATGACTGGGGGAGCCATTTCATTGACCAGATTTGGCGCTTGGTTTTGCCTGCCCGGCCGGTGCGCGTTTTTGCGCAACTGGCGGGCAATCTCTGGGGCGGACAATGCGACGACCTGGCCCGGGTGTGCCTTGATTTTGATGACGGCTGCCGGGGGCTGGTGGAGATCAACTGCACCACCACCCGCCCGCTGCCGCGCTGGCATGTGGATGGAGAACTGGGCTCGGCCTCCAGTCCAGCCAGCGCCACGTTTGACATCGCCACCTGGGCCAATTTTACCTTCACACCTGCCGACGGCTCGCCGCCGCGCACATTCCCTGCCGCGGCCGGCGGTTTATGCGAAGTGGAGTTGTGGACCCAATTTTTGCAAGCCACGCGCGGCGTGGGCGAGCCGGCCGTTGCGGCCCGATCGGTGTTGCCCACCATGCGCCTGCTGGATGCCGCCCGCGCCAGCGCCGCGGCGGCAAACGCCGTGGCCATTGACCCTGGCGATTGATATTCACTTCGCCGGCGTTTTTTTTATTTCTCCGCACCCTACAGACTAAGACGAATATCGTTATAATGCCCCCGCACCCGGCATGGTGCCGGGTCTGTACGCATCTTTTCATAGACAGGAATAGTTCAATGGCCAGCATTATGTACAACGCCATTCTCCTCTTTGGCGCTCCCGGCAGCGGCAAGGGAACCCAGGGCAAAATTCTGGGTGCCATCCCCGGCTTTTACCATAGCGCCACCGGCGATTTGTTTCGCGCTTTGGACATGAACAGCGACATGGGCAAGATGGTCAAGGGGTATTCCAGCCGCGGCGAACTGGTGCCCGATGATTTCACCATCAAGCTCTGGACGCAGCATATGGCGGCGCTGGTAGCCTCCAAACGTCTGGACCCGCAAAGCATCATGCTGCTGATGGACGGCGTGCCGCGCAATCCCGCCCAGGCCAAACTGCTGGAGCCGCTGGTCCGCGTTCATCGCATTATCCACCTGGTTTGCTCGGATCTGGATCAGATGGTGCAGCGCATGCGCCTGCGGGCCATCAAGGAAAACCGCATGGACGACGCCGATGAAAAGGTCATCCGCCACCGCTTTGAGGTCTATGAAAAGGAGACCCGCCCGGTGCTGGAGCACTACACCCAGGACAAGATCATCCGCATCGAGGCCGGCAACTCCATCATGCAGGTGCTGCAAGATATCCTTGCGGCCTTAACCCCGCTGAAAGAGGCGTTCGATCTGACCCAGGAATGCTGAAGCTGATTTGCACTAATTTATAAGCTCGCCGACAAGCAGTGGTCGCGCGACTGGATGTCTTGCGTAAGCCGGCCGCAGACGGCGGCGGAACTGGCCTCTTTGCCCATCCTCATTTGGCGAAGACGCCAAGCCGTCCGGCGGTTTCGGCCTCCAGCATCCAGAAAATGCTCTGGGCGATGGCGCCGCTGGTCGGCAGGATGCGGACGTCATAGCCGGGAATCTCCACCACGGCGTCACCTAGTGCCCAGTGCTGATCAATGAATATTTCGCCGGGCGGGATGGTGTCGGCATTGGCCTCGGTCCACGCAGGATCGATCTTGTCCTTGAGGGTGGCCGGATCGCTGCCGCTGCCGCTGCCGCAATAGTCGGTGATGCTCCAGATGAGCGTCACCCCTTTGGCGCGGGCGTCTTCGGCGAAGTTATTCCATCGTTTGCCGGAGAAGACACTGTCGAAGCCTATGCAAAGGACGGCATCGCCGGGCTGCATATTGATGTCCTTTCGCAGGTCAAACCAGCTATTGTTGATCCTGGTAAAGACGCGGGCATCTTCGGCTCGGCACAGTTCTTCTTTCAGCAGACCATGTCCGTGCAGGAAGGTATAGGCCACATGTCCCTCCTGTTTCGTCGTTACAAGTTGGTCGGCGGCGGCCTTAATGTTGGCCCATTCCTTCTGGCGGATCGTCGCCAGCGAGGACCGAAGCGTGGTTAGGTAGTCATTGCCGCACTGCCCGGCCGGCACAGGGGCAGGAACCTCCTCGTGGAACTTCAACTTCCGATAGGCATCGTCGCGTTTCTGACCGCCTTTGACGGAGTAACCTTGGTACATTGGGGGCATTTTGCCCAGCCGGGTGCAGGCCGAGACAAATTCGCCGGTCCAGGCCCAGACGGCAATCGCGTTGGCGACAGGTGTCGTGGGCACAATCCATCGGCCATCGGTTGTCGGAAAAAGTCCATCACGCGCAACGGCATGCGTATCAATCAGGTGGGGTGTGGCAACCTTGGCACGGCGCAAGCCGCTCAGCACCGGATCGCTCCCGAATACCACGACTACCAATCCCTCCCGGCATAGCTCATTGATGCTGGCCAGGTCGATCTCCAGCATCTGCGGGCGCGCGGCATAGAGTGCAATTTCAGCTTTATAGATGTCCGGCTGATTGGTGGGCTGATACGCAAATGCGGAGAGAAGTCCTCCGCTGCGATACGTGACCTCAGTTGCCATGGAGAAATCCCCCTTGGTAACGACACGTTGGCCGTTGGAGTGGACATAATGAGCGGCCGCAGCCTCAGCCGAAGTGCGCATCGCCGGGATATCGGCCTGTATGCCATCCATGCAGGAGGTGATCCATTGATAGTAGCTTTCCGCGCCGGGGGCTACCGCCGATGCCGTAGAGGTCATTCCCAGAACAATAATCAGGCTGATCAGAAAATCAATCTTCCACGCCCTTGACCATCACGAACGAATGAAGGGCACGTAGCTCTTCACGCCGGAACGACTGAAGGGGACGCAGCTCTTCAGGCCGGATATGTCGCGTGGTATGCTTCCCGCTATGGCGCAACACGCCGGCCAAGCACCCGGCGGATACGTTTATCACGTCTGGAAGAGAAGAAAAAGGGTCATCAGCCATTTTGGAGGAGAAGAAAAAGGGTCATCAGCCATTTTGGGGAACGAATGAAGGGGACGTATCTCTTCACGTCGGATATGTCGCGTGGTATGCTTCCCGCCGTGCCGCGACACGCCAGACAAGCACTCGGCGGATACGTCTATCACGTCTGGATAGGAGAAGAAAAAGGGTCATCAGCCATTTTGAAGTTGGCTATGACCCATTTCCGGTGTTTTGCTGCGACAGGCGTAAATGGCTTTTGACCCTTTTAGCCCGCGCCAGTAGACCACTCGCCCTCGAGTGGCTTTTGCCGTCCCCGATAAGCTCACCGGAATTGCCGAAGAACCTTTGTGCGGAGAATCGAAATTCCATGGCATGGGACGTTTATGCCACCCGAGGGCGGGTGCATACTTAAATCGGAGCCAGTAAAGGGCCGAACCGGACATTTTAACTTTGGAGAACTACCGGACATTTCTACTTGGGTTTGACAGTTTTTTTGTTATGCCTTTGCGTCGGCGGGGTAAAGCCGATACCATGCCGCTTTCGCGGAGCATCGGCGTCAACCGCCGCCGGTGCGGCTGTGTTGTTGTCTGGAGTCGCCGATATGCGCCTGACGGAATTGCTCAAGCCGGAAAATATTAAGTTTCCCTTGGAATCCACGACCAAGACCGACGCCATTGGGGAATTGGTGAACCTATTGTCCGCCAATGGCGACATCCAGGACGCCAAAAAAGTCCTCGATTCGGTTCTGGAACGGGAAGCCACCCGCACCACCGGCATCGGCAACGGCCTGGCGATCCCCCACGGCAAATGCACCGGAACCAACCACCTGGTCATGGCCATTGGCAAGGCCGATACCCCCATCGACTTTCAATCCATCGACGGCCGCCCGGTTACGCTGATCTGGCTGCTGAGCAGTCCGCCGGATCAGACCGGGCCGCACATTCACGCCCTGGCGCGTATCAGCCGGCTGATGACCATCGACAATTTCCGTAAAGGTCTGGCCCAGGCCAAAAGCTCCCAAGACATTTATAACGTGATTGTCGAACAGGAAAGCACCTTTTAATTGCGCTTTTTCCCGCTGTGGCCGTAAACATTTACTTGCGCTTATTTGCCCGCGCGCAATAAAGGCTCGACGCAATCTTGAATTTGTGCGCTGACCGTTTCCAACGCTTGATCGGCGTTGACTGTGGCCATGTTGGCCGCCGACGCCTGTTGCAAAAATCGTCGGTAGACCGCCTGGTGATATTCCGCCGGCCGCCGCTCGATGCGATCGCGGCCGGGGCCGATGCGGGCCATACTTTTGCATGGCTCGATATCCAGAATAATCGTTAAATCCGGCCAGCGACCCTCAATGGCTACCTCGGCGACCCGCAGGATATCCTCCTGGGATAAACCCTCCGCCCCGCCCTGGTACGCCAGGGTGCTGGAGACGAAGCGGTCGCACACCACGATCTTTCCCTCGGCCAGCGCCGGCAATATCAGCTCGCTCATCATCTGCGCCCGCGCCGCCATGTATAACAGCATTTCGCAGCGCATGGCCATGCGCTCGCTGGCCGCGTCCAGCAAAATAGCGCGAATGCGCTCCCCCGTCGGCGTGCTGCCCGGATCGCGCACCGCCAGCACTTGCCGCCCGCGCCGCAGCAGCCAGTCGGCCAGCAGCCGGCACTGCGTGCTCTTGCCACAACCTTCCGGGCCGTCCAGTACGATGAAAGTTCCTTGAGCCATAGTTCAATCCGCCGGCGGATACTACCATCGACCCGCCGCCAATCCCACTGCGCGGATTTTATCATGGGGGGCGATTTGCCAGACGTGCCAAAGTCGCGTGCTTCGAGTATAAAACCCGTTGCCGTCCGCCGCGGCTGATTCGCCGCCGCGCAATAGGAAAAGGAAATATTCATGGCCGAAACCACCGTAATGGACAAGCTGGTCTCTTTGTGCAAGCGCCGCGGGTTCATTTATCCCGGCAGTGAGATTTATGGGGGACTCAAGGGAACCTGGGACTACGGCCCGCTGGGCGTGGAGCTTTTGCGCAATATCAAAAACGCCTGGTGGCATGACAATGTAACCACCCGCCAGGATATTGTGGGCGTGGACACGGCCATTCTCATGCACCGCGCCGTCTGGCAGGCTTCCGGCCACGAGCGCAATTTCACCGATCCCCTGGTGGACTGCAAAACCTGCCAAGCACGTTTCCGCGCCGACCAGATCGGCGAAAGCGAATGCCCGCGTAAGCCCAGCAAGCATCCCGGCGAGTTTGCCGAATGCCAGCTTACCGAGGCCCGCAAATTCAACTTGATGTTCAAAACCTTCGTCGGCCCGGTGGAGGAGGACGCCGACCAGGTGTACCTGCGCCCGGAAACCGCACAGGGGATTTTCGTCAATTTCAAAAACGTTTGCGATTCCTCGCGCGTGAAGATCCCCTTCGGCATTGCCCAGATGGGCAAGAGTTTCCGCAATGAAATCACTCCCAAGCAGTTCATCTTCCGCTCGCGGGAATTTGAACAGATGGAGATCGAGTTTTTCTGTCATCCCGACACCAGCCGCCAGTGGTATGAAACCTGGCGCGACGCCCGCTTCCAGTGGTATAAAAATCTGGGAGTGCAAAGCGAAAAACTGCGCTTGCGCGAACACGACAAGGATGAATTAAGCCACTATTCCCAGGGCACCAGCGATGTGGAATACCTGTTCCCCTGGGGCTGGGGCGAGCTGGAGGGGATCGCCCATCGCGGCGACTATGACCTCAAGCAGCACATGCAATTCAGCGGCAAAGACTTGAGCTATTTTGATGATGAAACCAAGCAGCGCTTCGTGCCGCATGTGATCGAGCCGTCGGCGGGCGCCACCCGTTCACTGCTGGCCTTTTTGTGCGAGGCATTCACCGAAGACCAGGCCCCCAACGAAAAGGGCCAGATGGAGACGCGCACGGTGCTGCGGCTGCATCCGCGGCTTGCTCCGGTCAAGGCGGCGATCTTTCCGCTGGTGAAAAAAGAAGGCATGCCCGAACGAGCCACGGCCATTTATAAAGACTTGCAAAAGCATTGGAATGTTTTTTACGATCAGCAAGGGGCCGTGGGCCGGCGCTATCGCCGACAGGATGAGGCGGGAACCCCCTTCTGCATCACCGTTGACGGCCAGACGGCCCAGGATCAGACCGTTACCGTGCGCCAGCGCGACGCCATGAGCCAGCAGCGCATCGGCGTGGACCACCTGGCCGGATATCTCCTGGAGCAACTGGGCTAAGCGGCGCGTTTGCCATGTCTAATCAACTGGACATCCTCGCCTTGGAGCCGTTTTACGGCGGCATCCGCCGGCACATGCTGGAAACGCTCATCCGCTACAGCCGCCACCGCTGGACGCTGTTTCGCCTGCCGCCGCGGCGGATCGAGCGCCGCCTGGCGGCCGCGGCCCACTGGTTTACCGAGCATTTGTCGCGGCATTGGGTGGGTAAATTCGATGTTTTGTTCACCAGCGAGGCGATGAACCTGTCGGACCTCTACCGGCTCAACCCGCCGCTGGCCCGCAAGCCCTCGGTGATCTATTTCCATCACAATCAGCTTCCAACCCTGGACGGGCCGGAGCCGGACTCGCCCATCGGCCTGGACCTGGTCAATCTCGGCAGCGCCACCAGCGCCAGCGAAACCTGGTTTAATTCCCTGTACCACTTGAAGGACTTTCTGGCCCGGGCCTCGGCCCTGGTCCAGCGCCACCCGGAATTGTCGGCCCGCAATCCCATGCCCAACATCGTGGCCAAAAGCCACCTGCTGCATCCGCCGATCGATCTGCCGGCCTTGAGCGAACTGCTCCAGCGGCATCCGGCCCAGCGGAAAAAACACCTCATTTTCGTCGAGACGCGCGACGGCGATGTGAATTTGCTCAATAGCGCCCTGGCGATATTAATGCGCCGCGACGAACCCTTCGAGCTGGTAACCGTCGGGCCGGTCAATCAACTGGCGGAGAATCTGCCGCGCCGCACCGTCAGCGAATATGACGACCACGGCCAGATGCAAGCCCTGGCCGAGGCGGGAATGTTTTTATCTATCCGCCGCGACACCACCTGCGACTATCACGCCATTCGCGCCTTGATGGCCGGGTGCGTATCACTTTGGCCGCGCAGCGGTTTTTACGGCGAATTGCTGCCCGAACGCTATCACGCCCGCTGTTTGTACGACCCCTCCCCCGAAGAACTGGCCGGCAGAATGCTGGATGAATGGTATTTGGAGCAGCCGCCGGGCCGGGCTGAGCAGGTCCACCAGACCCTGCGAAACTTTGACCCCATCGTCGCCTGCAAAGTGATGGACCAGCGCCTGGAAGACCTGGCCGGCCACGGCCCGGCCGCGTGAGCGACGCCATCTTCAACACCGGCCCGGCCGCGTGAACGGTGCCACCTTCATCACCGGCCCGGCCGCGTGAACGGCGCCACCTTCAACACCGGCCCGGCCGCGGGAACGGCGCCACCTTCATCACCGGCCCAGCCGCTTAAACACCCCAGAACAATGGCTTTTGACGGGTTTCACTTTCCGTGCCGCGTACTCCCTTCAAATTTGATTGTTGATTGTCGATTGTTGATTGTTGAAAATGCGACACTCCACCCTCAACATTCTCCTCTGCGGCTTTGCGGCTCTGCGTGAGCATCGCTTTTTAGGAAAAGGCCCATCTCACACCGTCAAGACGCCAAGAAAAGGCCGATCTCGACAGAATAGCGGACCAGCAAACAGAGAGTTACAAAAGGCGACATCCCACATTTATTGAGGGAGTTAAAAAGGTGACATCCCACATTTATTGAGGTATTGGGATGATGGAAAAATGTGGGATGTCACCTTTTACCTTTCCACCTTTTACCTTTCCGGAATATTGCCAGTCCGACGCGGCAGGAATGCGGTCTTTATGGCTTTTACCCCAATACGGTCCATCAGCGTCGCGCTTGGGACGTATTGAACTATGTCCAGTTTTATTTCCTAACACGTTACATATCCGCCGTGAAGAGCTACGTCCTCTGCATTCGTTTTCGCTTTGTTTGCCAGCGACAAGCATCAAAGGCTTATAGCCGACTTCATTCGTTCTTCAGGCGACTCAGGGTTCGCCAGCCCCGGACCGCGTCAACGCGGAACTCCGAACGAATTGTTCTTCCACCTCACGCCGCGTTGACCAGTTCGGCCAGCGGCACGACCTGGACTTTCTTCGCCAGCGTGTAGCGTTTCGTGCCGGGATAGACGACGCGCAGTTCGTCGAGTTTGAGGTCGGCCAGGGCGATGCGCATGGAGAGCGTGAGCACGGGGGCGTCGGCGCGCTTGCACTCGATGCCGATGCGCCGGCCATTCTTGAATAGCAACAGATCGAGTTCAGCGCCCTGATGCGTGGCCCAAAAATAAGCGTCGTCGGGCCGCAGCGCCTTGAGGATTTCCTCGACCGCGTAACCTTCCCACGACGCCCCCACTTTCGGATGACTTTCAAGGTCGCGCTGGTTGGCGATGCCGAGCAGTGCGTGAAGTAGGCCGGTATCGCGGACATACACCTTGGGCGCTTTGACCTGGCGTTTGCCGAGGTTCTCAAACCACGGCGGCAGTTGCCGCAACATGAACACGCCGGACATCAGGTCGAGATAGCGGCGCACGGTGGATTCGTTGACCGCGAGGGCACGGGCCAGTTCGGCGGCGTTCCAAATCTGGCCGTGATAGTGGGCGACCATGTTCCAGAACCGCCGCAGCGCGACCGCCGGGATGGTGATGCCCAATTGCGGAATGTCGCGTTCCAGAAAGGTCTGGAGAAACTGTCGCCGCCAGGCGATGGAGTTGGGTTCGGTGCGTGCCGTGAACGACAGCGGGAATCCGCCCCGCAACCAGTGCCGGGTTTGCGCGGTTGCGCCCAGATCGGCGAGGCGGAAGCCTTCAAGCGGGATGGTTTCCAGCCGCCCGGCAAGCGTTTGGGAGGATTGCTTCAACAAGTCCGGCGAGGCGCTGCCAAGAATGAGGAAGCGCGCGGGCAATGGCTTGCGATCTGCCAACACGCGCAGCAGCGGGAAAAGATCGGGCCGCCGCTGGATTTCATCAATGACGACCAGCTTCTTGAGCGGGCGCAGCGCGGTGTCCGGTTCGGTGAGGCGGGCGAGGCTCTGCGGGTCTTCCAAATCGAAATAGTTCAGCGAGTCCACCGGAACGAATTGTCTGGCGAGTGTCGTCTTGCCGCTTTGGCGTGGGCCAAGCAGCGCGACCACACGACTGCGTTTCAGTGCGGCACGAACCAAATCCAAGTCGGCTTTACGGGCTATCATGGCGGAAGTGTAACCATGATATTCCCGCTGTCAATGCCGGAACTTCATGCAATGGCATCTACTAACTCGCGAGGAACCCAACGGTGCGGGCATTTCCGCTGCAACAGCTCCAGCAGATACGCCTCGTAGCTCAGTTGCTCCCGCCGGGCAGAGTCGGCCAGTTCCGCACAACAACCACGAGCCGTCGGCAGATGCAGTTCCTTCAGACACCCTGTCAACTCACTTTGAACCTTACTCATGGTTCACCTCCCGCACCTCCTGCACCGCCTGTACCGCTCCAACTGCCAGTTGCGAGCTTCCCAGGTTCAGCAGTTGGTCATAGGCCGATAGGACTACCTCACCCACCTGCACGCTCGTCGGTGCCGCCAGCTTTTGGCCGGATTGCACCAACGCTTCCACCACCTCAAAGCTCAATAGTTGATCCAGGTCGCGCAGTCGGCCGATGGCCGACTCCACCAGTGATGCACTCTCTTTGGCCGCCAGTTCCAGGATCTTCAGGTACTGCTCGGCGGCATTCAGATGGTTCCGGGCTTTGAGCCGGTCAGGACGGCAGAAGGGGTCCAGCTAGTGATATTGCAGCCACAAGCTGCGTCCCCGTAGACTCCCCCCATGGTAAACCAGACCAACCGGAGTATTGCGAGTCCGACGCGGCATAAATGCAATCTCTACGGCTTTACCCCAGTGCCGGCCATCAGCGTCGGGCCTGGGCTGCATTAAATCACGTCCCGTTTTTTCCCGGAGCCGGTGCGTCCCCGTATTGCTTCGGGAATGCGACCACTTCTCCATCGCGGGATTTTGCCAAGGTATATGCTATAATTAGGGTGATAGCAGTGGAGTATTGGCCCGTAAATGAGTTGGTTGGCATTTTCGGCCAGAGCCGCCTGTTTGCACGGTGAGTAAATGAACATCCAAACCATCGAGATTGCCGGCCAACGCTTTGTCATACTTCCCGAACCGGAGTTTCAGGAATTGGAGCGCCGCGTGCTTTGCGCGGGCCAAACTTCTCCTTTAGAGCCACCATCTGGCAAGCCAAAGTTTGAGCCTGTTACGCCGTTTGAAATCCAGGGCGAATCCGCTTCCGATATGCTCATTCGGGAACGCCGATGAGCCTGCACTATCTTGATAGCAGCGCCTGGGTCAAACGCTATTTCAACGAATCAGGCTCTATGCAATTGCGCTCTTTATTCGAAAGTCAGGCGGCGCTGGCAGGTTGCCGTTTAGATCCCGCCAGATCCTGGAAATCGCTGGTGTGACCGTTGCAGCGCCCACGGCAATTTCGGCTTGATTCATGGGTCCAGGCAAAGCCGGCGCGTGCTGTGCGCTACCGCGACGGTCCTGTGGAACTGAAAATTCCCGCCACCCGCGGCTATCTGGTTTCCAGCGGCAGGTGGTTTTGCCGGTAAAAATCGGCTGGGTGTGGGAAAAAATTGCTTTCCCGCGCTCGCCAAGGGGAGCTGGGAGGCTATAATGCGGTTGTTGAGACATAATCTCAATAAGGTTGCGCATTATGGCTACAAGCACAGATACCCTCCAAACCCTGGCCCAGCAGGAATATAAGTGGGGGTTTGTTACCGATATCGACTCCGACAGCATCCCCGCCGGGCTGAATGAGCAGGTGGTGCGGCTGATCAGCGCCAAAAAGCAGGAGCCGGAATTTATGCTCCAGTGGCGCTTGCGCGCGTTTCGCCACTGGCTGACCCTGCGCGAGCCTTCCTGGGCCCATGTGCATTATCCCAAAATTGATTATCAGCAGATCATCTACTTCGCGGCCCCCAAATCCAGAGATGGACCCAAGAGCCTGGACGAAGTGGACCCGGAGCTGCTCAAAACCTATGAAAAGCTCGGGGTGCCCCTGCGCGAGCGGGCGATCTTGGCCGGCGTGGCGGTTGATGCGGTCTTTGACAGCGTTTCGGTCGCCACCACTTTCCGCGAAAAATTAGCGGAAATGGGCATCATCTTCTGCCCTTTTTCCGAAGCGGTGAAAAACCATCCCGAACTGGTACAAAAGTATCTTGGCTCGGTGGTGCCGTACTCGGACAATTTTTTCGCCACGCTTAACAGTGCCGTCTTTTCCGACGGCTCGTTTGTGTACATTCCCAAGGGCGTCAAATGCCCGATGGAATTGAGCACCTATTTTCGGATTAACGCCCGCAATACCGGGCAATTTGAGCGCACGCTGATCATCGCCGACGAAGGGGCCCAGGTGAGCTACCTGGAAGGGTGCACCGCGCCGATGCGCGATGAGAACCAGCTTCACGCGGCGGTGGTGGAACTGGTGGCCCTCAAGGACGCGAGTATCAAATATTCCACGGTGCAAAACTGGTATCCGGGGGACAAGGACGGCAAGGGCGGGATTTATAATTTCGTTACCAAGCGCGGCGCCTGTCGCGGCGAGCGGTCGAAAATCTCCTGGACGCAGGTGGAGACCGGCTCGGCGATCACCTGGAAATACCCAAGCTGCATCCTGCAAGGCGACGGAAGCGTCGGCGAGTTTTATTCCGTGGCCCTGACTAACAACTATCAGCAGGCCGATACCGGGACCAAGATGATCCACATCGGCAAAAACACCCGCAGCACCATCGTCAGCAAGGGCATCAGCGCCGGCCACGGTCAAAACGCCTATCGCGGGCTGGTGAAGATTCTGCCTAAGGCGACCAACAGCCGCAATTACACGCAGTGCGATTCGCTGTTGCTGGGCAGTAAGTGCGGGGCGCACACCTTTCCTTACATCCAGGTGCGCAACACCAGCAGTCGGGCCGAGCATGAGGCCTCGACCAGCAAGATCGGCGAGGACCAGCTTTTTTACTGTAAGAGCCGCGGGGTGGCGCTGGAAGATGCGGTGAATATGATCGTCAACGGCTTTTGCAAGGAAGTGTTTCGAGAACTGCCGATGGAATTTGCCGTTGAGGCCCAAAAGTTGCTGGGGGTGAGCTTGGAAGGAAGCGTGGGATGAGGATAACACCAGCCAGAGAACCGCGAAAAATTTGACCTTAAAATATTATGGCTTTACTGGAAATTGAAAATCTTCGTGCCCGCGTGGCCGTCCCCGGCGGACGCGACATTCTCAAAGGTGTAAACCTGACACTGGAGGCCGGACAGGTCCATGCGATCATGGGACGCAACGGTTCGGGCAAAAGCACGCTTTGCCAGGTGCTGGCCGGCCGGGAAACCTACGAGGTAACCGGCGGATCGGTGCGCTATGACGGCAAGGATCTATTGGAGCTGTCGGCCGAGGAACGGGCGCGCGAAGGGCTGTTTCTGGCGTTTCAATATCCGGTGGAGATTCCCGGCGTATCGACCAGCTATTTTCTCAAGGCCGCCGTCAACGCCCAGCGCAAGCATCGGGGGGAAAAGGAACTGGACGCGGCGCAGTTTTTGAAACTGGTGCGCGAGAAGATGAAATTGCTGGAGATGGACGCGAGTTTTATGAATCGCGCGGTCAACGAAGGTTTTTCCGGCGGCGAGAAAAAGCGTAACGAGATTTTTCAGATGGCGGTGCTGAATCCGCGGCTGGGACTCTTGGACGAAACCGATTCCGGGTTGGATATCGACGCGCTGAAGATCGTCTCCAACGGCGTCAATCGCGTGCAGGAGCAGGACCGCACGCGGGCCATGCTGCTGGTTACGCACTATCAGCGGCTGCTCAATTACATCGTGCCGGATCGCGTGCATGTGATGATCGATGGCCGGATTATCAAGTCCGGCGGCAAGGAACTGGCGCTGCAACTGGAAGAGCGGGGCTACGAGGGAGTCGAAGGGGAACTGGTGGCATAGGCGAAAATATGGCTGAGCAACTGCTGGACAATTCGATGCTGCGACTACTGGAGCGCGGACCGCTCTGCGCTGCCAATGATCCCAGTTGGCTGGCGGAGGTGCGCCGCGCGGCGCGGCAGCGCTTTGAGCAGACAGGCTGGCCCAGCAGCGAGCGGGAAGATTGGCGCTTTACTCCCCGCCGGCAACTGGAGGCTTTTTCACCAAGGGTGGAAGCGGACGATGCGGCGGGCCGGGAGCCAGGCCGCGTGGAAGCGCTTTTGTCGCGGCACGGCTTGGGCCAAGAGGCGGCGGCGGAACTGGTGTTTATCAATGGGCGCTACCAGGCGTCGTTATCGCATATGCGACAGTTGCCGCGCGGCGTGATGCTCTTGCCATTGCGCGAGGCGTTGCAAAGCGACCAGGGGCGCGTGCGCGAGCAGTTGGGACGATTGGCCGGCGAGAGTGCGCCGGTGTCGTTAAATAGCGCGTTGTTTGAAGACGGCGCGTATTTATTTTTGCCGCGCGGCATGGAAGTGCAGGGGCCGATCCATCTTTTATTTCTCAATGATGGCCCGGAGCAAGAGCGGGACGGCGCGACGATTTTTCCGCGCCTGCTGCTGATCGCGGCCGATGCGGCGGCGGCGTCGATCGTGGAAACCCACGCCGGGCGGGGCTGGTATTTGTCCAGCGCGGTGGCGGAGTTGTTTTTGGGGCGCGACTCTCGAGTGGAATATAACAAGCTGCAAGAGGAGTCGGCCCAGGCGATTCATCTGTCGGCGCTGCATGGACGGCTGGGCCAGGGCGCTTCACTGGTCAGCCATAGCATCACGCTGGGGGCCAAGCTGTCGCGCAATGTGCTGGAGGCCACGTTGGACGGCGAGCGGGCCCAAACCACGCTCAATGGGCTGGTCTTCATGGATGGCGACAGCCATAGCGAAAACCATACGCTGCTGCGGCACGCCAAGCCCAATTGCCCCAGCCATGAATTGTATAAACATATTTTGGCCGACCGCGCTTCGGCCGTTTTCCGTGGCAAAATATACGTGGACCCCGGTGCCGACGGCACCGACGCCAAACAAAACAGCAAATCGCTATTGCTCAGCGATCAGGCGACGATGGACGCCATGCCGGCGCTGGAAATTTACGCCGATGACGTCAAATGCACGCACGGCTCGACTATCGGCCCGCTGGATGATGAGATGACTTTTTATCTGCGCTCGCGCGGCGTGTCGCTGGAAGCGGCGCGACATCTTTTGACTTACGCCTTCGCCGCCGATGTTACCCGGCGCATCAGTGTCGGGCCGTTGCGCCAGCGGGTGGAGGATTTTCTGGCGTCGCGCGAAAATCTGCCGCTGGATTTGCGCATCACCGAAACCGGAGCGCACGATGACGCGGCTCGCTGAATCATCGGCAGGTTCCCAGTCCGCCGAAGCGCCCGCGTGGCGTGATGATTTTCCTATTCTCGCCCATAGCGGGCAGGTGTACCTGGACAGCGCCGCCACCACGCAAAAGCCGCGGGCGGTCATCGAGCGCGTGAGCCATTTTTACGAAAATGAAAACGCCAATATCCACCGTGGCCTCTATGCTCTGAGTCAAAAAGCCACCGATGCCTATGAAGGGGCGCGGCGCGCCGTCGCGCAGTTTATCAACAGCCCCGAAGCGCGCTGCGTGATCTTCACGCGCGGCACCACCGAGTCGATTAATCTGGTGGCCAACACCTTCGGCCGCCAGAACCTCAAGCCGGGCGATGAAATTCTCATCAGCGCCATGGAGCATCATTCCAACATTGTTCCCTGGCAGATGCTTTGCCAAAACAGCGGCGCGACGTTGCGGGTGATCCCCATGAACGATCGCGGGCAGCTTTTGATGGATGAATATGAAAAGATGCTCAGCGGGCGCACGCGCCTGGTGAGCGTGTGCCACGTCTCCAATTCTCTGGGCACGATCAATCCGGTGCGACAAATGATCGAACTGGCCCACCAGGCCGGGGCCAAGGTGCTGATTGACGGGGCGCAATGGATCGCCCACGGCCCGACGGATGTGCAAGACCTGGACTGCGACTTTTACGTTTTTTCCGGCCACAAACTTTATGGCCCCACCGGCATCGGCGTGCTGTACGGCAAAAGCCAGTTGCTGGAGTCAATGCCGCCGTGGCAAGGGGGCGGGGACATGATCGAATCGGTGCGCTTTGAGGGCACGACTTACGCGCCGATTCCCGCCAAGTTTGAGGCCGGCACGCCGCCGATCGCCCAGGCCGCGGGCTTGGCCGCCGCCATTGAATACGTCAGCGAAATCGGATTTGACGCCATCAGCGCGCATGAGTCACGGCTATTGCGACACGCGACGGCGGGACTGGAAAAGATTCCCGGCCTGCGCTTGATCGGCACTGCGCCGCACAAGGCGTCGGTTTTGTCGTTTGTGGTGGATGATCCGCCGTTGTCGGCGATGGATATCGGCGTGCAATTGGATCGGGCGGGCATGGCCATTCGCACCGGCCATCACTGCTGTCAGCCGGTGATGGAGCGGCTGGGAGTTCCGGGCACGGCGCGGGCGTCGCTGGCGTTGTATAACACCGTTGAGGAGATCGACCGTTTCACCGCGGCCCTGGAGCGGATCGTGCTGGCGGCGCGCTCGCGGCGTCCGGCGGCCGGCGCGTCCAGCGAGCCGGCCCCCATGCACTGGCCGACCGCGGCGGGGGAAAATCCGGCGGAAGTGGCCGATGATCTGGCCGAAACCTTTGACCTGCTGGGCGATGCCGACGCCCGCGGGGAATTTGTCATGGACCTGGCCAATGATTTGCCACACACCTTTGATTTGCTCAAAGACCTGACCCCGCAGGTGCCGGGTTGTATGAGCCAGGTGCATATTCTCGGCCGCGGCGCTGATGGCGGGCGGCTGGAATTTCTGGCCGATGCCAATGCGGAAATTGTCCGCGGCCTGATCGCCATTTTGACCAAGTTGTACAGCGGACAAAAGGCGGAGGATATTATGGCGTTTGACGTGGAGACGTTTTTCCGCCGCATCGGCCTGGAGCGATTTATCACCAGCCAGCGCCGCAACGGGCTGGAGGGAATGGTGCGCCGCATCAAGGCGCTGGCGCAGCGCCTCAGCCAAACCGGGCAACTGACCGCCCAGGAGCAGCGATGAACAGTGAACATGATAATTCGCCCAGTACCGCCGACGCGGGAACTGCGCCACGCGGGATTCCACTCAAGGTGTTGCCGGACCCGCAGCGCGTGCAACGCATATTGGAGAATGCCGAATCGCATCAGCGCGATAGCGCTCGTGAGTCGGCGGCGGCGGAGGACCAGCCGGCAAATGACAGCGGGCCGGACAACTCCGCGCCGGTGGACGGGATCGCCCCGGCGGCGGAGGAAAAAAACCCGTTTCAGCGCGACTTGGAGCAGCGCGTCATCGAGGTACTTAAAAGCGTGTACGACCCGGAAATTCCGGTTAATATTTATGAACTGGGATTGATCTATGGCATTGAGGCCATGCCCGATGGAGCGGTCAATGTTCGCATGACCCTCACGGCCCCGGCCTGTCCGGTGGCCGATTCCATGCCCGGCGAAATCGAAAAACGTTTGGAGGCGATCCCCCAGGTTACCAGCGCCAATGTGCTGCTGGTATGGGATCCGCCCTGGAGCCGCGATCGGCTCAGCGAAGAGGCGAAACTGGAATTGGGGATCGATTTGTAAAGTGGCCGACGGGATACAGTATTTTTGGCCGGCGTTTTATGCAGCGGCTCGTGATCCGAGTTTCAGCGCAAAAAATTCACCACCAGCTTGCCGGGACCAATCCGCCCAGCAGCAGCGGCAGGTAAATGATCGACGTGAAAAAAAGCCGCCGGGCCGAGGCTTGATTTTGCCGATGCAGGAAGCGCAAGGCCGCGGCGAGAAAAACCACTCCCAACAGCAAAGCCCATAACGCATAGAGCCATCCGGCCTGACCCAGCCATAAAGGCATCAGCGAGGCCAGAAAAGTGGCCTGGGTGTGCCAGACGGTTTGGCGGCCGGTCTGCTCCGGCTGCACCAGCGGCAACATGCGAAATCCGCCGGCGGCGTAGTCCTGGCGATACATCACCGCGATGGCCAGAAAATGCGGGATTTGCCAAAAGAAGAGGATGGCAAAGAGCGGCCAGGCCCCGGCTTCCAAGATGCCGCGGGCGGCCGTCCAGCCCATTAGCGGGGGGATGGCGCCGGGAATGGCGCCGATGAGCGTGCATAAACTGGTGCGGCGCTTGCTAGGCGTATACCACAGCAGATAAGTCAGCAGTGTCAGCAAACCCAAGAGAGCCGTCAGCACATTGACCCGCAGCGACAGATACGCCACGCCCGCGGCGCAGAGCAAAAGGCCCCAGGCCAGCGCTTCGCTGGGCAGCACGCGCCCGGCCGGCAAGGGCCGAAGGCGCGTGCGCGGCATCAGCCCGTCGAGGTGGCGCTCCATCCATTGATTCAACACGCTGGCCCCCGCGGCCGTCAGGGCCGTGCCCAGCACCGCTTCCAGCGCCCCGCCGCCGCGGCCGCCGGCAAAGTAAAAGCCCGCCAGCATGGTCAGCACCACCAGCATGTTCATGCGCGGCTTGGTCAGTTCATAAAAATCGCGCCAGCGCGCCGTGCGCGACAGCATGGAAGCGGGGAAGATGGAGGAGCCTGTGGACACGAGCTTTTTGCCCTCACCCTTTTGCTCTGGCGGATTACCGGGCGAACGGACCATCCGTCTTACGCGATTGCCGGGAGTTTGTCGCCATGGAGTTCACCGGTTTTTGCTTTAATCGCCGATCACTCTTGCAGCCGGCACGTTATCCCGCCGCCGGCGCTAGCGGAGCCAGAATCGGGCTAGGGTTTGCCGCCGCCAGCGGTGCCCATGACGCAAAACGCAGCGTGCGCGCCAGCAATACCGCGCCGCTCAGGAAGATCAGCGCGCCGCAGGCAACGTGCAGGGTGGCGATGTCGGCCGGTTTTTTCATCCAGATGGTCATCGCGCCCAAAGTAATTTGCAGCACCAGCAGCATCATCCATCCATGCGCCAAAGCCGACAGGGCCGGCTCGCCATTGCTGAAGCGCCGAGCTTTCACCGCCGCGATGATCAACACCACGGCCACGATCAGCGCGCCCAGCCGATGAGTATAGGCCAGGTGAATTTGTCCCGGCGTTACCAGCGGGAGATTTTTTTCAATGAGCACATTTTGCATCGCCTCCCACTGGGCGGCCGTGGGCTTCATGGGCGGAACCAGCCTGCCGTAGGAAAGGGGGAAATCGGGAATGGCCAAACCCGCTTGTTGATGGCGCATGACCGCCCCGACGATCAGTTGGAGATAGATCACCACCAACGCCGCCACCAGCCAGCCCGCCACGCCCCGGCCAGCCGAAGCGGGCATGGCGCGGCGCGGGCCGCTGAGCCACCAGCGGCTGGTAACCGTCGCCATAACGCCGCTGAGAGCAAAAAATGCCTGGGCAACGCAGGCGTGAACCATCGCCAGTTCCAGGTTGTTCCAGCGCACCCGCAGTCCGCCCAGCACGCCCTGAAAAATCACCCCCGCCAGCACCGCCAGCGCCAGCCAGCGCACCCATCGGCGCTTTTCTACGCTCCAGGCGGCGATCACCAGGCCGATAGCCAGCATCCCCACCAGCGTGCCCAGCAGCCGGTGTGTGTGTTCGTAAAAGATGCCCCCCACCCAACGGCTGGGGGGAAAGAGGAACATGTTGTAGCCAAAGCTGTTGGGCCAATCCGGCACGCTCATGCCCACCTGGTGGCTGGTAACCAGCCCGCCCATGAAGATCAGCGGGAAAGTGCAAATGGCCGTCAGCAGTGCCAGCCAGTGCAACACCGGTGAGTAGCGCGCGGTGGAAAGCGGTTGGTTCATTTGCCATCCTGTGAAAAGACATCGTGCATGAAATTTTCCAGCGCTTGCCAGGAGCGCCGGTCGGCGGCGGCGTTATAGGCCACGCCGGGAATCTTGGCCAGATCGGCCTGGGGATTGGTAAAGGCGTGAACGGCGTTGCCGTAGAGATTGAGCTGCCAGTCAACTTTCGCCTGCCGCATCTCCTGGGCGAAACTTTCATATTCCTTGCTGGAGACAAAGGTATCGTCCGCGCCGTTGCAGATCAGCACCCGGCCACGAATATTTTTGGCGTCCGCCGGATTGGGGCTGTCCACGGAAGTATGAAAGCCGATCACACCCACCAGCGGCGCGCCGTCGCGGGCCAGTTCCAAAGCGGCCATGCCGCCAAAGCAGTAGCCGATGGCGGCGATGCGCTGCCGGTCCACCTGCGCCGACTCGGCCAGTGCTTTATAGGCCGCCTGGGCGCGAGCGCGGAGAAGCGCCCGGTCCTGGCGAAACTGCCCGGCCCACTGGCCGGCCTGTTTGGCGTCGGCGGTGGTTTTGCCCTGGCCGTAAATATCCGCCGCCAAAGCGACGTAGCCGAGTTTGGCCAATTGCTCGGCGCGCTGTTTAGGATAGTCGTTCAAACCCCACCATTCGCTAAAGACTACGACACCCGGCCGTTTTTGCGTCGCCGCGTCGTCATACACCAACTCGCCTTGGCATACCGTGTCGCCGGCGCGGTACTCCACCGGCTCATGTTTGATAGCGCCAAAACTCCACGCGCCAAATATTCCCACCAGTAGCAAAACTCTTTTCCAATTGCGCATACATCACTCCTGTTTATGGCCGGCACATCATAGGCGGCGTATCCATCAACGCATTTCGCCAGATGGACGATACCAATTTGCCGCCGGCGCGTCTGCCAGAAAATTGTTTGGGGCTACGCGCCCTTGGACAATCGGTAAGTAGAACTCGAGCAAACGCAGTCGCAATGGGTGCAGTCGATGATGTGAATCAGCATGGATGCGAAACTGGAAAAATATTTTCGCGATTGGATATCAAAGCGCGCCACTACCGCTGCGCGTGGATCATTCTTCAATGCCGCCAGAAAAATCCACGCGCCGTCTGGCGGTCGGGAAAATCATTTGCCAATCAGGGCGATTAGGTCCACACTGCTTTGCGGCTCATAGGGATGCTGCTGATAATCCCCGAAAAATTCCACGCTTTTGGCCCCGGCGGCGCGGGCGTGCTGTTCGATTTGCTCGGCCCTGAGTCCCCGGAACAAAACCGATTCGGCGTCCAGCGTCAGTTGCGGCTCATCAAGGCGGGTGGTGAGGATGTCCACATACCCTTGGTCGTCCACGCGATGCACGCCTTTGATAATCAGCGTTTTGGTGCCGCCCAGGTGCGTGCGTTTGCATTTTTGCCAGGTAACCGGCCCGGACTTCATGCGCCACAGGTTCAGCACATGCAGCAGCAAAAAACCGCCGCTTTGCGTGGCCTGGAGCATGGCTTGGATGGCGGCGGCGACGGTTTGCCCGTCGCCCGCCAAGGCCAGGGAATTGCCGACGCATAACACCACATCGAAATCCGCCGGCGGGGGAACCGGCTCATGGTAGCCGCGCACCTGCCAGGTTAAACCCTTGTCGGCCCGGTGGTTGCGCTGGCAGCGCTGGATCATTTCGCCGCTGAGGTCGGCGCCTTGCACCTCCAGGCCCCAGCGGTGAAACATCGCCGCGTGATAGCCGGCACCACAGGCGGCGTCCAAAATGCGCGTCGCCCCAATGCGTTCAAAGAGCTTGCGATAAAACGGCTCCTCGTTTTGCAGTCGCCGGGGCCAATCGATCATGGCCTCATAGGCGTCGGCCCGCGCGTCAAAAGGGGTTGTATTCATAAAAGCAGTATAGCAAAGCCAAAGTAAAAAAAGCCGCGATCGGCGGTAAAGGGGGTTTACCACGGATCGCGGCGGATAGTCAACGTTCAACTTGAACGCTTAGGTCAGCGTGATGACGATCTGATCGCCATTTTGGATGTAGTAATCGCCCAGTTGGTTGTTGATGGCGCCGTTGACGGTCATGGTCAGGTTCATGCCATTGGTCATCTTGTAGCGGCCAATGTGATTGCTGCTGAAGGAGATTCCCCATTGCTGGAAGAACTCGTTGAGCTGGAACAGCTCGCCGGTGGACGGGATCGGCACGGTGTTGCGGAAACGGATATTGCCGTTGCCGTCCACCGCTTCGATCTTGTTGATCTGCGTGCTGGAAATATGACCGGCGGTATTGGGCACCCACACCTGGCGGACGCCGCTGCCGTCATTGACGTAAATTTTGATGTTGGCGGTGATATCCGCGCGAACAGTGCCGTTGATGACGTTTTCACTGGTCAAGGGCTGGACCTGGGCATCGCGGTCCATGATGAAATCGTCGCCAGCGCGGGCGTCAAACACATCGCCCTGCACCTCGCCATCAGGCCCGCGTCCGCCGAAAATGGTGTCCGAGCCGGTGTGCGACATGAGCGTGTCATTGCCCTGGCCACCGCGCATCAAGTCATTGCCAATAGCCGCAGTCGGGGCCGAGCCGTCGATGAACTGGAACTGATCCTCGGCATCGCCGGCGACCACATCATCGCCCTTGCCGCCTTGCACCGTGTCATTGCCGGCCGCGCCATAGACCTGGTCGTTGCCCTGGCCGCCCATGACCAGATCGTTGTCCTGGCCGCCGTAGAGGGTGTCGTTGCCGACCATGCCGCCGACGATGTCGTTACCCATGCCGCCGTACAACAGGTCATTGCCATCGGAGCCGTAAATCTGATCGACATCGCGTCCGCCGCGGAGGGTATCGTTGCCGACGTTGCCCAGGATGGTATCGTTGCCGGCGCCGCCGATAACCGAGTCGCCGCCGCTGCCGCAGACGACGCTGTCGTTGCCGCTGCCGCCGACGAAGGTGTCGGCACCATTGCCGAGGTAGGCGGTAATGGGGATGTCGATGGTTCCGTTGGCCTCATCGACCATGGCGAAATTGTGCAGGCCCTGGCCGGTGGACCAGACGATGCTGTTCACCTGCGAGCGGGAAAATACCTGCACATTGCTGTCGATATTCACCACCAATTGCTGTGAATTGTTGGCGTTGACCGATAGACTCATCACATTGGTGTTGTTATCGCCTTGGATGTACAAGGCAGTTCCGAAAAGCGTCGCCGACAAAAGCCGACGTTCTTCCAGATTCTCCACCACCGCGCTGCAAGCCGCCGCCAGGGCCGCCTGATTTTGCTTCTTCCGCATGGACACTCCTGTTAAAACATACAAATCGCTGCCAACCGGGCGCACAGATGCGACTTCACCGTGGCAGCGGACTGTATAAAGAGAGTATGCTACCGGGCAAACGACTGAATTGACAAGGGTTGAATGAGCGAAAAAACACAAAGCTCTGTTCTGGATCGCTCCGCGCCGGCGGATTCGGTGGGGATTTGCAGCCGTCGGCGCTTCCTCAGGCGGCTGGGAGCCTTGGCGGCGTTGCCGGTGGCGGGCGGGATTTATGGGACGCAGATCGAGCCGTTTTGGCTGAGTCTCACCCACCGGGACATTTGGCTCAAAGGGTTGCCGACGTCGTTTGACCATTTCCGACTGATTCAGATCAGCGATCTTCACGCCGGTCTGGTTCCCATGGACTATCTTCGCCGGGCGGTGGACCTGGCGCGTAGGCAAAATCCCGACGCGGTGGCCATGACTGGGGATTTGATCAATCACGACCCGGCGGCGCTCGATGAGGCGTGCGATTTACTGTTGCGCTTTGAGTGTCCGGTCTATCAATGCCTGGGAAACCACGACTACGACCCCGACTCCAGCGGCAACGATGGCCCCGTCCAACAAGGCGTATTGGCCGACCGAATTGAAAAACGCATGGAGGGAACCTCGTGCCACCTGCTGCGCAACGCGGCCACCGAGGTTAAACGCAATGGACAAAGCCTGTGGTTTGTCGGGCTGGAGGATTTTTATACCAACCGCTTCGATCCGAAAGCGGCCTTTGCCGCGGTTGGGCCGCAAGCGACGAAGATTGTTTTGTCGCATAATCCCGACACCGCCCCGGCCCTGGACGGCTACGGGGCGGATTTGATCCTCAGCGGGCACACCCATGGCGGGCAGGTGCGGCTGCCGGGGATCGGCGCGGTGGTGTTGCCGATCACCAATCGCCGCTTTGACCAGGGATTGTTTCAATTGCGCCAGGGACAACTGCATGTTAGTCGGGGACTTGGCTATGCCCAGCGGATTCGCTTCAATTGTCGCCCGGAGATCGCCATTTTGACGCTGCGCAGCGCCGCGGCGAGTGCCGCAACGCCGATTTGACGCCTTCAGTCTTTGATTGGGCGCGGGCTTAGGCCCTGGCACACCCTTTGATATTGGAACGGCGATCCGCCCGGTGCGTGGTTTGCAGAAGCAAATTCCCGCTGGGCTACAATATAAAGGAGTTGGTTATGTCTCGATTGATGGAAGCTGAACATTCGGAAGGCCCGATCGCACGCACGATTGAGGAGCAGACAGCGCGACTGCCATCCGATACGTTTCTCTGGGCGGCATTCGGCTCGATCGCCGCTTCACTGACGTTTCAAATAATGGGTCGCCGCCAATGGGCTACCTTTGTGGGCCAATGGGCACCGACATTTTTGATCCTCGGCCTGTATAACAAACTGGTCAAAATCGGCGGCCACGATAAATATGACGGCGGGCTATAAGCCTTGCCCATTGCAATATGCCGCATCGAAGACCCTCGTCCCCGCCTCCGGGATGAGGGTCTGTTTATTATGCGGCAAATGGTGTGAAGATCACTTTTACCGGGGATAATCCTTGGCCCAGTTCTGGCCGAAGCGCGGTTTGTGCCGGCCTATCACCGCAATGAGAATGGCCGCAGCCAGCATCGCCGCCAGTCCCCAAAGCAGTCCCCGCCCGCGCGCATTGCCATCGTTCAATTGACTGGCCATTTGATGGGATAGATACAAATGCGCACCCGGCAGCGCCAAAGCCACCAGCAGCAGTTTCACCCGCAGCCAGCGCAAGCGCCAAAACACCCGCGGATGTTGAAAAAACAGCAGCGCCCCAAATAAAACCGCCGCCGCCGAGGAAGGGATGATCAGCCAGTCAAACAAGCGTTGTAGCAGCAGCAGCGTCCAGCGGCGCTGGTTGGCATCGGCTGCCTGGGGCAGCGCCGCGGCCAATACCACCCCGCCGGCAAGGCTGCCTAACAACAGCCCCACCGCAAGCATCTTCGGCAGTAGCAGCGCGGGGCGCAGGCCCCGTCCCCCTTGGCGCGGCGATGGTGTGGACATCATGACAGCATACGCCAAAAACGGCCCGGCCAAAATTCCCTCATCGCCCGCGGCGCTGAGCAATTGCTTGTTCCAAGCTCCCCAGGGGCATTGCCAAACCAAACGTGGCGTGAACCAGAGCCGCACCGGTGAGTACGCGGATGATTTTCCACATGCTGACGCGCGCGGCTCTTTGCCAACCGCTACGAACGGCTTGGAAACGCTCTATCTCGCGTACTGGCTAGGGAGGGCTGGGACGGCAATCCGGCATATTCGAAGGTGCGCTTCGGCAGCGCTGGCCGACACAAAAATCACTTGCCGCAATGACTGGCGGTCAATTCGCTGATGACGCGCTTCAACTGATCCAGGTTCACCGGCTTGGTGAGCTGGGCTTCAAAACCCGCCTCGGCGCAACGTTGTCGATCCTCCGCCGTGCCGTAGCCGGTCAATGCCACTCCGCGCAGGGCATACTCATTTTTCAGTCGCCGCATCAGGTCCAATCCGTTGCCGTCCGGCAAGCCCAGGTCGCTGAGCAGCAGATCGAAGGTTTGCCGCCCCGCCGCCGCCACTGCCGCGGCCACCGTGTCGGCCGCTACCACGTCGTGGCCGCACATGGTGAGCATTTTGGTCATCATTTTCAGCGAATCGGGATGATCCTCCACCAGCAAAATGCGCCGCCCACGTGTTTTGCGATCGGTCCGCTGCGGCTGCACCGCGGACGCGGGCAATGGAACGGCAGGCGCAATGCCGGCGGGCGCGACTCCAGGCGGCGCGGCGCCGGCGGACACGACCCCGGCGAACACGGCTCCGGCGGGCGCGGCCCAAGCCGGCGCGGTTCCGGCCGGCCCGGCTCCAGCCGGCACGGCCCCGGTGGGCGCGGCCCAAGCAGGCGCGGTACCGGCAGGCGCGATGCCGGCGGGCGCGGCCCCGGCAGGCACGGCGACGCCGGCCAGCGGCAGATCGACGATAAAGACCGATCCCTGGTCCTTTCCCTCGCTGTACGCCGTGAGCGTTCCGCCATGCGCTTCGACCAGATTCTTGCTGATGGTCAGCCCGAGACCCAGCCCGCCGAAGCGCTGAGTTACCGAGCGTTCCCCCTGCTCAAAGGCGTTGAAGATGCGATTGACCGCAGCCGGTTCGATGCCGATCCCGGTGTCGGCCACTTCCAGCACCAGCCGTCCAGCGGCGTTGGTGCTGCGCAGGGTGACCATTCCGCCGGCGGGGGTGAACTTGATGGCGTTTTTCAAAAGGTTCCACAAGACCTGTTGCAGCCTGGCCGCATCCACCGGCACGATGGGCCTGTCCGACAGCGGTTCCAGGCGCAACTGGATCGACTTAGCGTTTAGTTCCACCTGGCAGACCTCCACCGCCCGGCGCATGACCAGATGGGCATCGACCGGGGCGATGTGCAACTCCAGTTTACCCGCCGCAATGCGCGACACATCCAGCAGATCGTCAATCAAGCGCCCGGACATCTCGGCGTTGCGGCGGATTAATTCCAGATGCTCGAGCAACTCCAGATCGTGCGGACGCTGCTCCAGCAGCATGGCCGCCGCCGCCATGATCGGCGTCAGCGGATTGCGCAATTCATGGCTCAGCACCGCCAGGAAACGATCCTTGGCCCGATTGGCCGCCTCGGCCTTTTCCCGCGCCTCGCCCAATTGCAACTGGGCTTGCATCGCTTCGGTGATGTCCTGGGCGATGCCGTGCATGCCCACCACCTTGCCCTCCAGCACGATCGGCAACGCGCTGATATTCAGTTCCCGCCGCTGGCCGTCGGCGGTGAAGATCGCGGTGGTGGTCTGCTCGGCATGGCCGCTTAAACTGCGGGCAAACTGATCATTGAGCGCCTTCAGCCGATCGGGCACGCATAACTGCTTGAAGGTCATTTTTAACAGTTGTTCGCACGGATAACCGCTTAAGATTGAACAGGCGGCGTTGACTTCGGTAAACCGTCCCCGCATATCCAGGGAAAAGACGGCGTTGGGATTATGGTCAAACAGGCAGTAGTAGCGCTGGCGATTTTGCGATAATTCCGTCTGCACGCGCTTCAGGTCGGTGATATCCAAAAACGCGCCCACCGCCCCGCGCACTTTTCCCTCGGCATCAAATAAAGGCTGGGCCGCGCCATAGAGAACCCGCCGCACGTCGTCGCTGAAAACCAAATCCATTTCCGTGCCGCGCACCGCCGCGCCGTGATCCATAGCGTATTTGATGGGCAACTCCTCGGGCAGCAGTTCACGGCCGTCGCGCTGCAGTGTAAAGCCTTGCGGCCCGGTCCCCAGCAGATGCGGGCGGTCCACCTTCCCGGCCTTGGGTAAACGCAGCAGCCGGGCAAAGTGGGCGTTGAGGGTCATGCTGGGAATCTGGGGATCCTGCACCATGGCCACGGCCACCGGCATCACTTCAAACAGAGCTTGCAGTTCCTCCATGCGCTTTTGCAGATCGCTGTTGAGCCGCTCCACCTCCCACTGGCGGTTTTTGCGCTCGGTGATGTCGCTGCAAATACCGACCATGCGCAGCGGCTGGCCCAGGGCGTCGGTGATGACCTGCCCGGCCACCATGAGCCAGCGGGTCTGGCCGTTGGGCCAGAGCACGCGAAACTCCGTGGTAAAATGCCCGCCCTGGCTCCGAGTGAGCTGGACTTCTCCGGCCACGCGCTGGCGGTCCTCCGGGTGGACCGACTGGAGGAAGTCTTCCAAGGTCTGGTTTTCGCGCACGTCGCCATGTCCAAACAAGCCCTGATAACCCGACGAGACCACGCGCCGGTGCGTCGCCAGGTCGCAATCCCACATCTCCGTCTTGCCGGCTTCCAAGGCCAAACGCAAC
This sequence comes from Tepidisphaerales bacterium, assembly GCA_038317225.1. Classification (GTDB taxonomy): domain Bacteria; phylum Planctomycetota; class Phycisphaerae; order Tepidisphaerales; family Tepidisphaeraceae; genus JBBQBE01. Next base: position 31,687 of record JBBQBE010000034.1, read on the forward strand.
CGCTCTTCGCTGCGCAACAGCGCATCAAAAGCGACGGGCGTCGGCGCAGCGCCCGCCTTGGGAGCAAACCATATAAATAAAATAATTAAATAGAATCCGCCGGCCAGCGCCGCGACCCAGCCCCAGCGCGGCCAGTAGGCCGCACCTGCGCCGCTGAGCAACGCCCCCCCAATACCGGCGGCGTGCAAGCTGAAACCACGGCGGCTTGCCATTGCAACTCCCAATTTTAAACCCCGGGGGCGTCAACAGCCCGCAGCCCGTATGACCAGAGTTGACCTGAACAATTTTAACAACATACATCGCGCTATTGCAAGAAAAATCTTTAATAAACGATATGAATCACTTGGTCCGATCAGCATAGCAAGACTGGACGGGCCGAGGGGGTAATCGGCGCTCCCAGATGGGCCGAGCGGGCAATCGGCGCTGCCGGATGGGCCGAGCGGGTCCTCAACGCTGCCAGGATGGGCCGAGCGGGTAATCGGCGCTGTCGGACGGGCCGAGCGGGTACTTGGCGCTGCCGGATGGGCCGTGCGGGTGCTCGGCGCTGCGAGATGGGGTTATCACAAGTTCGGTTATTTTATTGGCCGATGTTTTGCCCGCTGAGAAATTCGTAGCTGCGCTTTAAGCAGTCAAACGGGTCTTCGCCATAGCAGTCGTCCTGCTCGACGATGTAATAGCGCACCTGGGCATCACGGCAGGCGGCGAAGATCGCCGGCCAGTTCAAATTCCCCTCCCCCACCACCGCCATGCGCTGCTGGCGATCATTGCTGACCGACATATCCTTCAAATGCACCGCGGGAATGCGCCCGGCCACCGCGGCAATCCACGACGCCGGATCCCCCCCGCCGTGGGTGATCCAGTAAGTGTCGATCTCAAACCACACCGGCGGGCGCGTCCGCTGGATCAGCCGGCTCAGGGCCGTGCGGCCTTGGTAGTGCGCCAGTTCGTGGCTGTGATTGTGGTATCCCAGTTGAATGTCCGCGGCGGCAAATTGCCCGGCCAAGGTCGTGTAGTGGTCGGCGAATTCATCCCAGTCCCCAGCGGTAAATCGGTCGCGGAAAAGCCCGCCGATCGCCACCAGCTCACAGCCATACAAATGATGATTATCAATGACGCGACGCGGCTCTTTTTCCAGTTGATCCAGCGCCACGTGGCTGGCGCAGCAGATCAATCCCTCGTTTTTCAGCATCTTGGCCAGTTCCGCAGGCTCCACCGGTCCCAGCGCCGATATCTGCACCGCCGGATACCCAATCGTCTTGATTCGCTTAAGCGTTTTGGCGATGTCATCCGCCGTGCGCGTGTAGTCCCGAACGGTATAGAGTTGTGCGGCAAGCATGAAAACAGCATATCGCGCGCAATAAAAAATAAAATCCCCCACGCTGCCAATCGCTGGCGGCGCGCCGGCGGGCTATCGCAACCGCCCGGCCATCTGTCAATTGAGAATATAAAGTTGGCCTTGGTTACACTTTGGCTATAATCCCGCCATGCGGATTGCGGAACACCTTATCGGCGTGTGCGGCTGGTCTTTAGCGCCTGCGAATATGGCTGACTTGATCGTGCAGGTGAAAAAAACCGGCTTGAGCCACGTGCAACTGGCCCTGAATCCTTTACTGGGCCTGCCGGCCGATCAATTGGAGCAGGCTTTGGCCCAGTGGAACCAGTCGGGCCTAGTCGCCACCGCCGGCATGATTGGGTTTGTCGGGGAAAATTATTCCTCTATCGCCGCCATCCGCGAGACCGGCGGTATCGCGCCCGATCTGCACTGGCCGGCCAACCGGCAAATGGTGCTGAGCGCCGCGCAACTGGCGGCGCGCATCGGCCTGAACAAAGTAACCGCGCATTTGGGCTTTATTCCCTCCAGCAACCACGTCCAGTATCCGGTTATGCTGGAGCGGGTGCGCGAAATGGCCACCATTTTCGCCGCCCACCATATTGACCTGCTGAGCGAAACCGGCCAGGAGAGCGCTGCCGGGCTGCTGCAATTTCTCAATGATCTGGCCTGCACCAATGTGTATGTGAACTTTGATCCAGCCAATATGATCCTCTACGGCGCGGGTAACCCCGTGCAGGCCGTCGGCGTGCTAGGCCGGCATATCGCCCACGTGCATATTAAAGACGCCACGCGCTCCGAACAGCCCGGCGTGCTATGGGGCAAGGAAGTGCCGTTTGGCGAGGGACATGTCAACGCCGCCCAGTTTACCGCCGCGTTGCATGAGGCCCATTACACCGGCCCACTGGTAATTGAGCGTGAAGCCGGCGAATCGCGCCTGCCCGATATTGCCACGGCCATCGCCACGTTGCGCGAAGTTCTGGAATAATTTTATCTGATCATTTTGGCTAGATGGCGCGACGTGCCAACTTTGGCAACGCCCACCACGATGGCTCCGGCCATGGGCCGCACCAAACTCAATGCGCCAAATACGCTGGCCCCCTCAAGCGAGATGCGTCGGGCAGCCAGCAACGCCAATTTCCCACAAGGATTCACTGTTTCATTTGGGCCACACTGGGCTGGGTGGCCGGGGCGTTGAATTTCAGCGCCGCGATCTGACCCTGGCGGGCAAAGTCGATACTGTTGCCCAGCACCCGCGCTGTCTCCTGCGGGGCGTGGAATCCCATGGAATTTTCTGCCGCCACGAAATCTAGCCGCCACTGGGCTCGGCGCTGCAATTCCAGCGCCGGCTGAAGCTGCTGGGTGGTGGCACCTTGCGATTTGGCCACTTTCACTGCGTCCAACAGGTCGGTTAATGCGTTGCCGGCGCTCTTGAGAAGCTGAAAATTTTTCTGCTGGATGCCCTCGACGCGGGCCTTGAGTTCCGCTTCCTCCCACGGATGGCAGACCTGGCAGGAGCGATTGACCATCAATAGCGGACTGCGCACCCAGTGATCGGAAATTTTATAAGCCCCTTCCCGCATATAAGGCATATGGCAATCGGCACAGGCCACGCCGCTGCGGGCGTGAATGCCCTGGCTCCAGGTTTCAAATTCCGGGTGCTGGGCCTTGATT
>JBBQBE010000035.1:0-34091 GCA_038317225.1 Tepidisphaerales bacterium
TCAAACTTTTTGGCCGCGCATGGCATGATCGACACCACCACCACATCCTCTGGCCGCACAGCTTTCTCGGCTGGCAAAGTCGCTTTGCACAGCGAACCAAGCATCTGCTGCGGAGAGCGGCAGGTGGACAAATTGCCCAGCAAGTCGGGGAAATATTGCTCGGCGAATTTCACCCAGGCCGGGCAGCAGCTGGTGAATTGCGGCAGATTTTTCCCCAGCGTTTTGCGCTTGATAAATTCATTGGCCTCCTCGATGACCGTCAAATCGGCGGAAAAGGAGGTGTCGTACACCAAATCAAAACCCAGCCGCTTCAAAGCGGCCACGATCTTGCCCGCCGGGACATCCCCATTGGCCAGACCCAGCGCTTCGCCGATGGCCACCCGCACCGCCGGGGCAATTTGCGCCACCACCAGCTTTTTCTTATCACTCAAGGCCGTCCACACCTGCTCGATCTGGCTGCGAACCGACAAAGCGCCCGTCGGGCAGATCGCGGCGCACTGGCCGCAGTTGACGCATTCCACCTCGCCCAGCAATTTGCCAAACGCCGGCACCACCGCCGCCTGGTGGCCGCGATAGGCGAAGTCGATCGCTCCGATCCCCTGCACCTCCGAGCAGAAGCGCACGCAGTCGCCGCACAAAACGCATTTATTGGGATCGCGCACGATGGAAGGCGATGATTCATCCAGTGCTTGACGCTGTTGCACGTGCTTGAAACGCACCTCGGAGACTCCCAGCCGCCGCGCCAGTTCCTGCAATTGACAGCTCGCGCTTTTCACGCAAGTGGGGCAGCTTTGGTCATGATTGGCCAAAAGCAGTTCGATGGCGATTTTGCGGATGTCGCGCAGTTCCGCCGTGGCGGTGCGAATCACCATTCCCGCCTCCGGCGGGGTGGAACAAGCGCCTTGGATGCCGCGTCCCTGTATCTCCACCAGGCACAAACGGCACGCTCCATACACGCTTAACTGCGAATGGTAGCAGAAGGTGGGCAGGTCGATGTTGGCTTTACGCACCAGTTCCAGCACGTTGCGTTCGTTGTCAATCTCCACTTGCATGCCGTCGATGCTGAGGGTTTTGATCCGGGTTGCGGTGGTGTTCATGGGTTCCTCTTTTTTGCTGTTCAATCAAATCAATCGGTTAGCCGGCGGTTGGTCGCCATTAAGTTAAATTCCTTCCACAGCCTGGAAGTGGCATACCTCTTTACAGACGCCGCATTTGATGCACACCATCCAGTTGATTTCATGCGCCTGCTTCTTGAGGCCGGTGATAGCCTCCACCGGACACTTGCGGGCGCACAAGCCGCAGCCCTTGCACTTGTCGGGATTGATCGTCGGCTTGGCCAAGGCCCGGCACTGGCCGGTGGCGCAGCATTTATTCCTCACGTGCGCAAGGTATTCATCGCGGAAATATCGCAGCGTGGACAAAACTGGGCTGGGCGCGGTTTTACCCAGCCCGCACAGCGAGCCTTTCTGCACCGCCACCGCCAGTTTCTCCAGTAATTCAAGGCTCTGTTCCGTGCCGCGTCCTTCGATAATGTCATCCAACAGCGCCAGCATCTGGCGGGTACCCTCGCGGCACAGCACGCACTTGCCGCAGCTTTCGCGGGTCGTGAAATCCATGAAAAACCGCGCCACGTTGACCATGCAGGTGTGGCGGTTCATCGCCACCAGGCCGCCGCTGCCAACCATCGCGCCGGCCCCGCGCAAGGAATCGTAATCCATAGGCAAATCCAGGTGTTCGCGCGTCAAACAGCCGCCGGAGGGGCCGCCGATCTGCACCGCCTTGAATCCGTCGGGATCGATCTGCCCATCCTTGCCGGTGATGCCGCCGCCGATCTCCATGACCACCTGGCGCAGCGAAGCGCCGAAGGGCACTTCGATCAAACCGGTGTTGGCCACATGGCCGGTGAGGGCGAAGGTTTTGGTTCCCGGCGACTGGGCCGTTCCCAGCGCCCGGAAAGTCTGCGCCCCCTGGTTGATAATGCGCACCACGTGCGCCAGGGTTTCGACATTGTTGATAATCGTGGGCTTACCCCACAGGCCGCTTTGGGCGGGAAAGGGGGGCTTGGGCGAAGGCATGCCGCGCTGGCCCTCGATGGAGCGGATCATCGCCGTCTCTTCGCCGCAGACAAACGCCCCGGCACCTTCGAGCACCTGGCAATCCAGCGCCTGGCCGCTATTGAATATGTCGCAGCCCAAAATGCCGTGGGCTTCGGCGTCAATCACCGCCTGGCGCATGCGCTTGACCGCCAGGGGATATTCGCTGCGCACATAGACCAGCGTTTGTTTGGCCCCGATGGCCCGGGCCGCGATCATCAATCCTTCCAGCACACTATGCGGATTGCCTTCCATGACCGAGCGGTTCATAAACGCGCCGGGATCCCCTTCGTCGGCGTTGCAAATGACAAATTTTTCCTCGCCCGGCTGGCGCAAGGCCGCCTCCCACTTTCTGCCAGTGGGAAACCCGCCGCCGCCGCGCCCGCGCAGACCGCTGAGCGAGATTTCCTGGCAGATCGCCTGGCCACTCATCGTGGTGTAGGCCTTGCGGGCAGCGGCATAACCGCCGTGGGCCATGTATTCCTCGATGCTCTCCGGGTCGATCAGGCCGCATTCTTTGAGCACGAAGCGCCGCTGCTTCTGGTAAAAGGGAATTTGCTCCACGCCGCGGCAATACTCCCCGTCGGCGGGATTGCGATACAGCAAGCGCTGGATGACCTGATGCTCGACCAGCGTTTGCTGGATAATCGCCTCAACATCCTCGACCTTCACATGCGTATACAGGATATTGTCCGGCAAAATGGTAACCAGCGGCCCCATCTGACAAAATCCCTGGCAGCCGCTTTTGCTTAAGCGCAAGTGCGGGTGGGCACTGTGTTCCGCTGAGTAAACGGTCTGCACGGCAATCCCCGCCTCGGTGATCTGCCGCACAAAAGCCTGGTGTACCTTCCAGGCGCCATTGGCCACGCACCCGGTTCCCGCGCACACAATCACCTGCCGCGCCACTGTTATATTTTGTTCCGTCATGACACCGCCCTCAATCAAATAAAACTGCTAATCAGATTAGATAGTCCTTGTCGGCGGCCGTCGCGTTCTTTTATGCGCGGCCGGTTGCCCAGAGCCTCATGGGCGCTGGGCCGCTTCCCGCTCCACGATCGCGTCGATCAATTTCAGCGCCGAGTCGGGGGACACCTGCCCGTGTACCTCGTCATTAATCACCAGCACCGGCGCCAGGCCACAAGCCCCCAGGCAGGCCACCGTTTCGACGGTAAAAAGCATGTCCTGCGTGGTCTTGCGCTTCTCATCCACCCCCAGCCGCTGACGAATCGCCTCCAGAATGGGAGTGGAATTTTTTACATGGCAGGCCGTGCCGTCGCACAAACGCACCACGTATTTACCCTTGGGTTCCAAGGCGAAATGGGCGTAAAAGGTGGCCACTCCGAAAACCCGCGCCGCCGGCACATCCAGCGCCGTGGCCACGTAACTGAGTACCTCGCGCGGCAGATAGCGATATTCCTCCTGGACCGCCTGTAAAATCGGAATCAGCCGCGCTGGTTGGCGCTGATGCCGATCCAAGATCGCGCATACCTTCTGGAATTTCCGACCCAGGCTTGTCGTTTCGCTCTCAACCATGTTCAGTCGACCGTCCTTTCGCAGTTCCGTGTATCACACCCGCCAACTGGCGCGACAGCGCCGCCAGCGAACAATACAAATCCTCATTGTGAACAATCACCCGCTCATCGACGCGCAAACGCACCGGCGCAAAATTCCAGATAGCCCGGATGCCGCCAGCCACCAGCAGCTCCGCAACTTCCTGGGCCGCGGCCGCCGGAACGGTAATGATCCCGATCCGCACGTGCATGCGCTGGGCAAGGTTGGCCAGTTTGCCCAGCGGCAATACCGGTTTGCCGTGGATGGTTCGGCCCACCTTTTTTTCATCCGAATCAAACGCCGCCAGAATATTCAGGCCATAATCCTCGAATTTTCTATATCCCAGCAAAGCCGCCCCCATGCTCCCGGCCCCGATCAGAAAAGCCTCGTTGAGGTTGTTCCAGCCTAGAAATTCCTCAATAGCGCCGATCAAGTCGCTCAGCACGTATCCCACGCGCGGCTTGCCAACGATGCCGGTGGTCTCCAGATCCTTTCGCACCTGGGTCGGATCCAGCTTCAATTCGTTGCCGATGTCGGTGCAAGAGACACTGTATTTGTCGAATGCTTCAAGAGTCTTGAGATAGTGGTGGTAAATAGGCAGCCGCCGCAGGGTCGGCTCCGGCACGCTTTTGGGGGCGCTGTGGTGCAAATCGACGGGCGGCATCCATCAACTCCTAATCGCGAAAACAATATCGAGAACTTTATATCGAGAAAAGTTTCTCTGGTGCAAATATACCTCGTCCCTGGAGCATGTCAAGAAAAAAATATCGATTGACAAATATCGCAGCGAATTGGCTTAATTAGTCGCGGTCCATCAGTGCATCCAAGTGTGTACAAAGCGCCCAGCCCGCCGCCCCTAAGACCGCCGCCGCCAGCAGTCGGGCGGCCGCTTCCATCGTCTGGCCACCTGTCACCAGGTTCAATGCGCTGTATGCCAGCAGCAGCGTGCCGCCAAGACACAGTCCCACCAACCCCATGACCGATCCCCACAATGCTTGAGCCAGAAGCCGATCCATCATGCCACTATTATCGGCCCGTTATCACATATTTGATAAAGTCCCCGTCTTAGTGGTCGGCGGGGCGGAGGCGCCGCCGGAGCCAACGCCGCATAAAATGTATTCCATCGCTTGTTGGATGGGAAATTGCTCAAATCCCGGCAGGTGCAGGTGAATCATCGTGTATCCCAAGCCGGTATGAATCATCAGCCACACGGCGGCCTGCAAGTTGGCCTCGGCGTGGAAGATGCCGCGTTTCTGCCCATCGCGGAAAATATCCATGAAGAAAGTTTCAATTTGCTTGAAATATTCACGTAGCACGCCCAACACCAGCGGATCGCGGCTGATCGCCAAGGCGCCGTGAATGACCGAATACACATCCGCCCGGCGGGTCATCTCCTGGGGATAAGCGGCGGTGATCAGCCGCAGTTTTTCCGCCGGATCATCCACCCCTTTGACCAGTTCCATCCAACCTTGGACACTGCTATGCGCCACCTCACGGATGATCTGGACAAAAAGCTCCTGCTTGCCGGAAAAATGCCGATAGAGAATCGGTTCGGTAACCCCGGCGGCCTGGGCAATGCCGGCGGTGGTGGTCGCGTCAAACCCTTTTTCGGCAAACAAACGGGTCGCCACGGCTTTTAATTGCTCACGACGCTGCGGAGATTTGAGTCTAGGCATACAATCACCATATAAACCGCCCTTGATGTTAGCAATGGATTACGGGCGGGCAGGAAAGGTTCGTTAGTAGATGTTATGCCTGTTAAAGCCCGCCAATCCACTTTGAATCCGCTAAATGGGGCGACCGACCCGCCTGGCCCGCAAGTGGTCGTTCGCCACGGCCCGCCTGGTCCGCTATTGCAGCTATTTCGCATCCGCCATATCCAGCAGACCCATGCTACAGTAGAAATTCCTGGCCTGCCCGAGGAACTATCCGGCCTGCGGATAACGCATTTGTCGGATTTGCATTTGCGTACCTGCTGGCATCCGGCATTCGATGACATGCTCCAGCAAGTGCGCGACGCCCGCCCCGATCTGATCCTGCTGACCGGCGATCTGGTGGACGACAAACGCAATCATCGACCGGCGTTGCCGCTGGTCCGCCGCCTGCTGGAAAGCTTACATGCCACACTCGGAGTCTACTGCATTTTGGGCAACCATGACGGCGACCTGCTGGCGGCGCACCTGCCCAATTGGCCGGGGATGCTTCTCAATGGTCGCGGTGTGCATATTCCCATCGGCAAGCGGCGGCTGGAACTGGTGGGGCTGCCGGGGCCGTATCGAGAGGATCTGCACGATTGCTTTCTTCGCCGCCTCGGCCCCCGACAAGCTGACACGCCGCGTATCATCATGTCGCACTTTCCCGACCATCTGCCGCGGCTGACGCCGTTAGCCCCGGACATCATTTTCTGCGGCCACACCCACGGAGGGCAGGTATGCCTGCCAGGCGGCTTTGCCCTGATGCGCCACGACAAGCTGCCGCGCCGCTACTGCAAAGGAATTCATCGCATTGACAACACCTGGCTGGTTGTCAGCCGGGGCGTGGGTTTCAGCGGCCTGCCGATCCGCGCCTTTTGCCCGCCGCAGGTTATGCATTTGAAATTGCTGGTCGCTAAATCCCCGCAAGTCCCGGCGCATTAAAATAAAAAGGGCTCTCCGCGAAAGGCGCTGGCAAACCTACCTGCCATGCCTTGCAAACCACGTTTGGGGCGAAATATCGCAGGTCCAAGCCTGTCAGCTCGGCAGCCATCAGCGGGTTCCGCGGAGAGCCAATAAAAGTAAAAAATTAGCTCGATTTGCGCAGTGCCAAAATCAGTTCAATTTCCCCTTGCGGCCGCTGCAATTGCTTTGATATCTCATGCACATTTCTACCTTGATCGGCCAGGTCATATACCTGCTGGGTGTGGTGATCCGGTTCGATTTTCAACCGCATGTGCGGGACCGCGGCCGCGGCGACGGGAGGCACATGTCCCATTTGCTCAATACGCTGATCGGCCTGGCGGATCAGTTCCTCCAGTTTGGCCGAGCGCGTATCCAGTTGCACGGTAATTTTGCGGGCCATTTCCGCCAGTTCCACCAGCAGATTGTTCATCTGCGCCTCGATCTGCCGCTGCTGGGACAGGGAGGAAAAGGGGGACGAGCGCGTCAGCGGATCGCGCTTGCCGCGCATCCACGGTCGCACCATCGCATATACGATGGTCAAAATGGCCGCAACGACCATGAGCCATATGGTGGTGGGGTCCAGGTTGGTGCCGGCGGCGAGCATCACGTTTATCATCGCGCTGCAAAGGCGCTCTGGCAAGCGCGGTTTGGAATTTGCTGACAATAATCCACGATGTAATTCGTTTAATAGGCAGATGTGAAGCGAACCGTAAACCTTTTTTCAAGGAGTTTGTTATGACAACGCGAGGAATTCTTGTGAGTGCCGTCAGCGGCTTGATGCTGCTTGGAACCGCCATGCCAGTATTGGCCGCCCGCGAGCCGGGAAATCGTCAAAACCAGCGCGACCAGCGTCCGGATCGTCCCGGCCGCGGCCAGGGCGGCCCCGGCGAATTTCCCATGCTGGACCGTTTTGCCCAGTCCATGGAAAAGCTCAATCTCACCGATGAGCAGCGCGATCAAATGGATGGCATCCTGGAGCAGGCCGGCAAGGATTTTGCCGAGATGCACGCCAGCTTCCGCAAGGAAAAAACCGCGATGAAGGATCGCGGCCCCAAGATGCACCAATGGATGCAAAGCGTGCGTGAAAAGATTGACGGCGTCTTGACCGAGCAGCAGCGGGCGCAACTTAATGAGCAGGCCGGCGCCGCCCGCCAGCACATGGCCGGGATGATGTTTGACCGCATGGAGGCGCAACTCAATAAGCTCGACCTGACGGCCGATCAGAAAACCAAGGTGGCCCAGGTTATGGCCGATTGCAAAAGTACGGCGAAGGGCATTCAGGACCAGGCCAAGGACGGCCCGCCGGATCGTGAGCAGATGCGGCAACTGATGCAGGATACCCACAAGCAGTTGCGCGACATCCTCACTCCCGAGCAGATGAAGCAAATGCGCGACTCGATGCCCGGCCCTCGTAACGGCGGCCCCGATGGCGCCGATCGCCCCCGCGGCCATCGCGGCGGTCCCGACGGCAAAGGCCCCGGGGAACCTAATGATAAAGGCCCCGATGATAAAGGCCCGCGCGATCCGCAAAATTAATCGCCGCGGCTAAACGCCACAGGGTCGGCGCGGCAAGTCTAATACTTGCCGCTGCCGACCCTGTGTGTTTTTTGTGACCGCGCCGTCGCCGGCGGTCAGTCAACAGGCGATAAACACTTATGCCTTCGGCGGCTCTTTGGCTTTCAGCCACGGCATGAGCTTGCGCAGCCGACGGCCGGTCTCTTCCAGCGGATGGGTGCGATCCTGCTCGTAGAGACGCTTAAAGTTTTTCATTCCGCCTTCGTACTCGGCGCGGAACTCGCGGGCGAATTGCCCGCTGGTGATCTCGGCGAGAATCTTTTTCATCTCCGCCTTGGTTTGATCATTGATGATCCGCGGCCCGCGGGTGAGGTCGCCATATTCGGCGGTGTTGGACACGCTGTAGCGCATGTAATCCAGCCCGCCCTGGTAGATCAGATCGACGATCAGTTTGACTTCATGGCAGCATTCAAAATACGCCATCTCCGGCGGATACCCCGCCTCCACCAGCGTTTCAAACCCGGCCTTGATCAAAGCCGACAATCCGCCGCACAGCACGGCCTGCTCGCCGAAAAGGTCCGTCTCACATTCATCCTTAAAATTGGTTTCGATGATGCCGCTGCGGGCGCCGCCGATACCGCGGGCCCAGGCCAGGGCCATGTTGCGCGCGTTGCCGCTGGTGTTTTGATGCACCGCCATCAGGCAAGGCACGCCGCCGCCTTTTTCAAATTCGCTGCGCACCAGGTGTCCCGGCCCCTTGGGAGCGACCATGATCACATCCACCTCCTTGGGCAGGGTGATGGTTTTGAAATGCACGTTAAATCCGTGCGTCGCGCCCAGCGTCTTGCCGGCCTTGAGAAACGGCGCGATGCTCTTTTCATACACTTCCGGCTGCACCTCGTCCGGCAGCGTCATAATAATCAGGTCGGCCTGTTTGACCGCATCCTGCACGCTCATCGGTTCAAATCCGTGTTCGATGGCCAGCTTGCCGTTAGCGCTGTCCTTGCGATTGGCGACGATCACCTTCACACCGCTGTCGCGCAGGTTCAGACCGTGGGCGTGGCCCTGGCTGCCGAAGCCTAAAATAGCAACGGTTTTGCCTTTGAGCGCGTCCAGCGACGCATCCTTCTCGTACATCATTTTCAATTCGGCCATGAAGCAAACTCCTTAAAAAGTAGGGGGGTGATGCTATAGACTCGCCGGGGCGCTGTCAAAAGTTACGGCGCAACTTGCATTTGCACTAGAGGGAAACTATAGTGGATTTCTTAACCGGCTTGCCGAACTTCCTGTTGGCCGACAAGGCGATCAGGCGGTATTTGTCGGGGGTCTCCCCGAAGAAGGTTCCCCCCCCTTCCTTCTTCAACCCCCGACATTTTTTATTGAATGAACCCACCTGTTGAAAACCCTTTGAATGGATGTGTTGTGTTCTGGAGGCCTCGGCGGGTGTCGCGCGGCGCCAACGCAATTTCATACTTCATCTTTCACTTGCCCAACAACCGATTTTATTTGCAACCAACGCGAGCATCGCTTACGATGCCGCTCGATGTCGCAAGCGCCGGCATCGATTGTCGCACGCGGGCATGGGACCAAAAGGGCTGATTCTCCGGGCGACAAAATTTTCCTCTTGGCGCAAACGTCGGCTGCTATTGGCATTGCCGATGGAAAAAGGTAAAGTGCCCGCGTTGTACGTAAGGCCAATTTTGGCCGGGCCACTTGCCGACGGAACGGTCCCGACGCCACAGTGGACACCAGGATACGACACCATAAACGGTTCTCCCGCGCATGCCCCGATGTTGGACACAGCCTCAAGCAAGACTTCTTCCCGACAGGGAGGAGCGCATTGTTTGCGGCGCAGGTTCAGGATCGTAGCGCCACCAATTACGGCCGCGGCGGCATGCGGCCGGAAGGATATTGTGGAGCCATAGGCTCCGCTTCATAGGAGGAACGCCGTGTTCTTCAATCGCTTGGGCCATTCGTCTCAGATTGATGCTACTCGTTCAGGGCTGCGTCGCTCAGCCACACTTGCGTTGGCCATGGCCGCTTCGGCAGCCCTGGGCCTCATGCAAGTGAATCAACTTCACGCCGCCGACGCTCCGCCCCGCAGCGCGCCGACCGCCGCCAATCCCGCTGAACAGCTCAAGCAGGGCGTTAAGCAATACAACGATAAGCAGTACGAGGAAGCCGCCGCCACTTTGAAGCAGATTAAGGCCGAGAGCCTCAAAGGCTCCGACCGCGATCAGCTTAAGGAATATCAGGCCAAGGCTGACAGCGCTGCGGCCCAGCGCAAAGCCGCCCGCGCCGAGTTTGACGCCGGCGAAGCGGCCATGAAGGGCGGACAATTCGATGCCGCCATGGGCCACTATAAGAAGGCCGCCGACAACGACTACGCCGACTCGGCCACCGTCCGCAAAAGTAAAGAGCAAAACGCCGTCGCCGAATCGGCCAAAAAGCAATCGGCCAACATGGCGGCCAAGAATACCGAGGATCAGAAGAAAGCCGCCGAGGCCGCCGCTAAATTGCAAATGCAGCAGGCAGATAATTTTTATGCCGTGGGTAAGCAGCAGTACAATAAGGGCGACTGGATCAACGCCCGCCGCAATTTCGTCGCCGCCCGCAAGGCTAATTTTAAGTCCAGCCTCTTTGAAACCAGTCCCGAAGATTATCTGAAAAAGATGGACGCCAAGGAGCAGGCGGATGCTGCCCGTAACGACAGGCAGCAGGCGGCCAAGCCCGCGATGCCCCTGGCGGTTGCCGCCGCGCCCGTCGCCAATGCAGCACCCGTCGCCGATTCCAAACTCGCGCCCGACGCGGTCCCGGCCAAGCCGGTGGAACCTGCCTCCCCAGCGGTTGACGCCGCCGCGCCCCAGCCCGCCGCTCCCGCGCCGCAGCCAGCCAAACCCGCCCCGGAAGTGGTCAAGGCCCAGCCGGCCGCTGCAGCCAAGCTGTCCCCCGCCGAGGAATTGCGGCAAACCGCCACCCTCGAACAGGCCGCTAAGCAGGCGGATATCTACAAGGCCCAAACCTTGGTGGAACAGGCCCGCGCCGCCCAGCGTGAAAATCGTCTCAATGATGCTTTGAACCTGTATACCCAAGCCGCCCAGTTGGACGCCAATAACGCCGCCGCCACGGCCGGGAAAAACGAAATCCTCGTGTTGCAAGGCAAGGCGACCCCCGCCCCGGCCGGTTCGCTGGATCGCATGGCCGCCGAGGTTCGCTCTCGTCGTGAATTCATCAGCTACAGCTTCAACAGTTCCATCGCCTCGGCCCGCGCCGCCGTGGCATCTGGCGATTACAAAGTCGCCCAGTCCGCGTTGGATCAAGCCCGCGTGGCCCGCGATACCGATCCCAATATTTTCACTACCGCGCAAATTAACGAATTTGACGCCACCTTGCGTACCACGCAGGCTTCGCTGGATTCGGCCCGCCAAGCCCGCTCCGATACCGAGCGCCAGCAGCAGTTGACCGCCTCGCAGCAGGCGGAATTGCGCCGCGCCCAGCAGACCCGCGAACAGCGCGACCGCACCGTGGCCGACCTGATTCGCACCGCTCGCCAGATGATCCAGGAAAATCGCTACGTCGAAGCCATCGGCGTGATCGATCAAATCCTGGCCTTGGACCCGCGCAATGACTATGCCCTGGGTGTGCGTCCCCTGGTTGAAGACAGGGCTAATCTCGATCAACAACGTCGCTTCCGCGAAGAAAATGACCGCAACTTCGTCAAGCAGATGAACGCGGCGGAAGAAAAGAAGATTCCTTACGACGATATCTATCGCTTCCCTTCGGATTGGCCTGATATTTCTGACCGCCGCGACAAGTTCGTGGCCGAGGAGCGCGGCGGCACCAAACTGGACGCCGTGGTACAGGCCGTCCTCGATAAGCGGTTGCCTGAGCTGCGGTTTGATGAAGTCGGTTTTGCAGATGTGATCGACTTCCTGCGCGATGTGAGCGGTGCCAATATCTTCGTTAACTGGACAGCCCTGCAACAGGCCAATATTGACAAAGCCACACGCGTTACCGCTCGACTGCGGGACGTGAAATTCTCCAAGGCACTATCCACCATCCTGGAGAGCGCCGGCGGCGGGGCGACCAAGCTCAGCTACTCGATTGATGAAGGCGTTATTACCATTTCCACCGCTGAAGACCTCAGCAAGAATGTGATAACCCGCGTCTATGACATCCGCGACTTGACGGTGGATGTGCCGGAATTTGATGATGCCCCCAACTTCAGCCTGTCCAATAATAATGCCAGCGGCGGCGGGGGCGGCGGCCGCAATGGCGGCGGTGGCGGTGGCGGCGGCAATCGCAACGGCGGCGGCGGTGGCGGTGGCGGTGGCGGTGGCCTCTTTGGCGGCAACGGCGGTGGTGGTGGCGGTGGTGGTGCTCGCGGCAGCGGCACTTCCGGCACCAGCCGCGATGAACGCGTCGAGGCCCTGACCAAGCTCATTCAAGATACTGTCGCGCCCGATAGCTGGCGCGAGGCCGGCGGAGTGGTTGGCTCGCTGCGTGAACTGTCCGGGCAGTTGATCGTTACCCAGACCCCGGACAACCAGCGGCAACTTGCCAACCTGCTGGAGCAGTTGCGTGAAACCCGCGCCATTCAGGTTACCATTGAAACCCGTTTCCTGACGGTGCAGCGCAACTTCCTGGAAGATGTTGGCTTGGACCTGAACCTGTTCATTAACCAGCAGAATCCCCGGCGCTGGTCGCCGATCGCGATTCAGCAGAATTCCTCGCAGTTTACCAGCAATCCGGCCAACTCGGTCCCCGGCGCCATCACACCGACGGCCCCGGCATTGCAGGTGGGCGGAACCTTCCTGGATGATTTTGAAGTCCAGTTCCTGCTTCGCGCCACCCAAGCGACCGTCAACCAGACCATCCTCCAGGCGCCGCGCGTTACTCTCTTTAACGGCCAGCGCGCTTACGTTCTGGTATCGACCGAAACCGCGTATGTCAGCGACCTCGAACCGGTGGTCGCCAGCGGCTCGACCTCCTTTAACCCGACCATCGATATCGTGCAAAGCGGCATTTTGCTGGACGTGCAGGCAACCGTCAGCTCCGACCGTAAGTATGTAACCTTAACCTTGCGTCCGCAGCTTTCTCAGCTTATTTCACTCTTGCCGTTCACTTTCCAAAGTGCCACGACCAACAATGGCGGCGCCACCAACGGCGGAACGGTCAATATCAGTGTTCCCTCGGCCACCATTCAGCAGCCGATCATGCAGATCACTGAAGTCCGCACCACCGTTAGCGTGCCGGACGGTGGAACCCTGCTGCTCGGCGGGCAGACTATCGCCGGGGAAGTCGAACGTGAGATGGGCGTGCCCATTCTCAGCAAGATCCCGTTCCTCAAGCGTTTGTTCACCAACCGCTCCATGGCCAAGGATGAACAGGTGCTTTTGATTCTGGTCAAGCCCACGATCCTTATCAGCCGCGAATTGGAACAAAAACAGTTCCCCCTGCTGAGTACCAAGATCAATGGGCAGTAATTTTGGTTCAATTCAGACGGTCCCGTGTCAACGGCGCGGGACCGCGCTGGTATAGTATATAGGTTAATCGCAAGCGGAGATGCTGCCATGAAGTTAAGCTCGCCAAGTCAGTTGCGTGATTTGAAAATCAAAGCCGCCTGCCGCGGCGTTGTCGAACCTCTGGAGCAGCGCGTCTTGCTCTCCGCGGTGGTGCAAAACGGCATCTTATGCGTATTGGGAACGGATAGCCCCGATCAAATTCGCGTCTCGCTCAACCGCGCCGATTCCTCCAAAATCAATGTGGATATTAACGGCTCGGTTCAGCAATTTGCCAAGAGCCAGCTTCGCGGCGTGAGCATCATGGCCCTCAATGGCAATGACCGCCTCACCATTGACGATTCCAAAGGCGCTGTGGCTTTGCCGGTGGAGGCGTTCGGCAATGATGGCGATGACAGCCTGATCGGCGGCGGCGAAAGCGATACTCTCTGGGGCGGACGCGGCCGCGATCTGCTGATGGGCGGCGCGGGTAATGATGACCTGCACGGCGGACGCGGCGAAGATCGCATCTTCGGCGGTGTCGGCGATGACACCCTCAAAGGCGGCCTGGCCAACGACATTATCGACGACAGCGAAGGCAACAACCTTTCCGATGGCGGCACCGGGACCAACAACGTCGGCTCGAATATCGGCTTCCAGCCGCTGACGGCAAGCGGTTTGCGCGACGGCGTCAATCCCTCAGTTTTTAACGGCACGATCGACGGCTATACGCCTACTCAAATGCGCCGGGCCTACAACTTTAGCGATCTCAACGACTACACCGATCCCGGCTACGCCAATCGCGGCAGCGGACAGACCATCGCCATTGTCGATGCCTTCCACTCGCCGACGGCCGCCAACGATCTGTACATGTTCAGCCAGACATTCAATCTGCCGCTGCCGGACCCTACCGGCACCCTGGTTAATCCCTATAGCAACTATTTCACTTTCAAGCAGGTTTCGGCCAATTCCACTTGGACCCCGGCGGTGGATTCGGGCTGGGCCATGGAGACGGCTTTAGACGTGCAATGGGCACATGCCATCGCGCCCAAGGCCAAGATTATCCTGGTCGAGGCCGATTCCAATTTGGCGGAAGATATTTATCACGCCGTGGAAATCGCCACCTCGCTGGTCAATGCCGACGGCGGGGGCGTGGTCTCCATGAGCTTCGGTGCCAATGATGGCGTCATCAGCCCCTTCCGCACCGAGCAAGCCTGGCTGGAGCGGTTGCGGACTCTGTTTGGCACCAATCGCAATGTTTCCTACATCGCCAGCAGCGGCGATGATGGCAGTATCTCCTTCCCGGCCAGTTCGGCTTATGTAACGGCCGTGGGTGGAACTTTTGTGGCACTGGACGAGCAAGGATATCGCCTCAGTGATGAAGTCGCCTGGGTGTTGGGCGGCAGCGGCGTCGCGCCCTATGGCGAGGTGCCGGGATATCAGAAGAATACCAAGATCGGCGGCGTAACCATCGGCTCGGCCAATGGTGAGCAGCATCGCGTGGTGCCGGATATCGCATACAACGCCGACCCCGTGAGCGGTGTTACCGTCTTTAACACCACGCCAGATGATGGTTTCATCGGCTGGCAGCCAGTGGGCGGAACCTCGGCCGGCGCGCCACAGATCGCCGGACTGGTCGCTTTGGCCAATGAACGCCGCGTGGCCATGGGCAGTGGCCACCTTGGCAATAATCTCAACGCCACCCTTTATAAACTTGGCAATACGCAGCGGGATTTGGTGTATCGGGATATAGTCAGTGGTTCGGCCGGCGGCAACCTCGCTTTGCCCGGTTTCGACTCGGCCACGGGCTGGGGTTCGCCCATCGCCAATTACCTGATCGATGCCCTGAGCGTATCGCAGGTCAGCTATATCTCCACACCGATTACTTGGAGTGCAACCTTGACCCAGCCGTTCAACGTCGGCGCGATCGGCCAGTCGCGCACGGCGCACTATGGCGGCGGAACCGGGTTTGCCGATGGCTCGGATCGTATCCAGTTGACTTTCGACGCCCCGGCGGCCCTGCCGACGAACGGAACCGGCAATACCGGTCTGATTACCAATTTCAATAACCTGTACCCCACCATCACGGTGGACAATATCTATCGCACCGGCAATTCCATCTATGGCTACGGAACCGCGACGTACACCTACGTGATGGGAACACTCACCGGCAGTAATACCGTGCTACTGAAATTCACGGGCAACGTCTCGACCAACCTACAGGGCGGCCAGCACATCAGCGGCGAATTTTTCACCGTCGATTGGTCCGGCAATCGTCTCTACGCCAGCCAAATCAATGGCGAAACGCTGCAAGGGAACTTTGAAGGATAGTTTTAACCAGAGGGCAAAATTATGAAACAGTTGAATGCATCAGCCATGAAAAAACCCTGCGAGTTCCTGGAAGCCCGCCTGCTGTTGGCCGGTGATGATGGTTATACGGTATTGGGTCAACCTCTGGACCCCAATATTCAAACGGCCACCGTCAGCTTGGGTGTGATAAGCGCAACCTTTGATGGAACCTCGGGTAACGACAACATCACTTTCGAGGTCATTATCAAGCCCGAAGGGGTTGATAAGCCCTACAACTGGATTTTGGGCATTGGTGTGGAAGATGGCCAGGAAGATGAAGGATTGATTGGCGTAACCATCAACGACCGTCGCAGTAGCGTGGTCGATCAAGACAAGGTTGATTATATCTCATGCAACACCTATGAAGGCAATGACAGCGTTATCGCCTTCAACAATGACGCTGGGCCGGTGCCCTTGCCGTTTTTTGTCAACGGCGGAACCGGCAGTGACAGCATCGACATTGAAAACGCGATGGGCAACGTGCTTGTCGGCGGCTATGGGCCTGATAACGTATTCAGCGGTAGCGGGGCGGATTATCTGTTCGGCGGCAACGGATTTGATCAGCTCATCGGCGGGGCCGGCAACGACACCATCGTCGGTGGCCGCGCCGGGGACAGCCTTTACGGCGGCGCGGGAGATGACCGCGAGTTTGCCGGCCAAGGCAATGATCTGGTCAGCGGCGGCTCAGGCAATGATATTCTCATGGGCCGCAATGGCGACGACCGTTTGTGGGGCGGCTCCGGCAATGACACCCTCTTTGGCGACTACGGCAATGATTATTTCGACGTAACCGACGGCATTTACGGCTATCCCAACGGGCCTTTTGGCTCCGGCAACGATGTTCTTGACGGCGGCAACGGATTTGACGTGGCGGATGTGGACCCGAGCGTGAATATCAGCTTGCGCGACGCCTTTGAACGTGTGGCCAACATTGAGCAGATTCACATTGTCCGGCCGCTGACCGATATCTTCAATCCGCCCTTGCCATCCGGCGGGGCCATCCGCGGCGCGGCGTACGTGCCGGCTTCCACGGTGGGCGTGCTATCCACCTTGGCGGGATTCACCAGCACGCTGGATAAGAGCTTGCTGGCGTAAAGCTGGCTATAGCTGAAAACGAAGTACTCAAGCCGCCGGGAATTTCCCAGCGGCTTTTTTATGGGACGACAGAATTTTTTCTGTTAATTTGGCCAAAGTCATTTCATCTTCTATACTTGCGGCATGACACTGAAGGACAAAATCGAATCGAAAAATGCGGTGGTGGGCATTGTCGGGCTGGGATACGTGGGGTTGCCGCTGATGGCGGCGTTTCACTCCGCGGGCTACAGCGTCCTGGGCTTTGACGTGGACCCGGCAAAAATCACAGCGCTGCATAAAGGTGAAAATTACTTAAAGCATTTGGGTGTGGACCTGGTGTCCAAGATGGTTCAGGCCGGGCGTTTTGACGCCACCAGCGATTTTGCGCGCATGGCGGAGGCCGATGCGATCATTATTTGCGTCCCCACGCCGCTGGGTAAGCATTTGGAACCGGACTTGTCGTTCATCGAAAAAACCGGCGACGCCATCGCCGCCACATTGCGCCCCGGGCAATTAATCGTTCTGGAAAGTACCACCTATCCACGCACCACGCGCGAAGTGCTCTTGCCCCGGTTTGAAGCCAAAAATATGACCTGCGGCAAGGACTTTTTCCTGGCCTTTTCGCCAGAGCGCGAAGATCCGGGCCGCAAGGACCACCATACGCAAACCATCCCCAAACTGGTCGGCGGGATTGAACCGGAAAGCGGCAAGCTGGCTCTTGCGCTGTATTCCAAGGCGATTCAGAAGGTCATTCCCGTTTCCAGCGCCGAGGTGGCAGAGGCCGCTAAGCTGCTGGAAAATATTTACCGGGCCGTCAATATCGCGCTGGTCAACGAAATGAAGATGGTGCTGACGGCGATGGACATCGACGTGTGGGAAGTGGTGCGGGCGGCCTCTACCAAGCCGTTTGGCTTTCAGGCGTTTTACCCCGGCCCCGGCCTCGGTGGCCACTGCATCCCCATTGACCCGTATTACCTGACGTGGAAAGCCCGTGAAGTGGGCATGCCCACCCGGTTTATCGAACTGGCCGGCGAGATCAACCATCGCATGCCCGAATATGTGGTGCAGCGTTTGGTATTGGCCCTCAACGAGCGCGGCAAGGCGATCAAGAACGCCCGCGTGCTGGTACTGGGATTGAGTTATAAGCCGGACGTGGACGATGTGCGCGAAAGCCCCAGCTTTGAGCTGATCGAAAAGATGGAGAAGCTCGGCGCCCATGTGGACTACAACGACCCGCATGTTCCCCAAACACACTACATGCGCAAGTACGGCGACCTGGGCATGAAAAGCGTGCCGCTCAACCCGCAAACGATCAAGAGTTATGATTGTGTGCTGGTGGCCACGCACCATGCGGCGTATGACTGGCAGCAAATCGCCGACAACGCGCAATTGATCGTCGATAGCCGCAACGCCCTCAAAGACGTCAGCGGCAAACGGGATCATATCGTGCCGGCCTGATGGGCAGGCTGGTATTAGATCGCTTCCAAGCCGTTCGTAGCGGTTGGCAAAGAACCGTGCGCGTCAACACGTCCAAAACCCTCCGCTCACTCAGCGGTGCGAATTTTGTTCACGCCACGTTTGGTTTGAGACTGCCCGTGCCCACAACTTGCCCGCGTTGATTACCAGTAAAACCGCCAGGGTTTCACCGTCACCCACCCGGCCGCGCTGGCGAGTGTCGGCGTTCTTCTACGATCTTTCCGCCAGCCAGTCGCAGGCCGCCGGCCACGATGATCGACGCATCGCCTGCGTTCAACGGCTTGCTCGAACAAGTCGCTCAGCGAATTTTCCACTGCGTCAGACTTCGGCGGCTTGATTCAGCATGGCGATCTCCTCGCTATTTCTTGGCGCGTACCTGTTTAGGGGTTATGTTGATGTTTGCAAAGGGTTTAAGTCATGCAGACAGCGGCATCGCCCAGTCAAAGCGCCATCAGCGGCTCGGAGTCTTCGCGTCCGGGTGGGCGCGAGCAGCTTACGCCGGAAGAATTGGCGGTGGTTCTCTCGCATTTTGATATTGGGGTGTTGGAATCGGTCGTGGAGTTTCCCCGCGGCTCGCGTAAAGCGCCAAAGTTGCTCATCGTCTCGGAACAGGGAAAATTTCTGCTCAAGCGCCGCGCCCGCGGCAAGGATGATCCCTTCAAAGTGGCCTTCAGCCACGCGATTCAACTGGACCTGGCCTCCAAGCAGTTTCCTCTGCCGCACCTGATCGGCACCAAGCGCGATAACAACTCCATGCTTCAGTGGCGCGGCGGGGTGTATGAGTTATTTGAGTACATTCCAGGACAGGGGTATCCCCAGACGCTTGAGGCCACTTTCGACAGCGGGCGGATTT
Source organism: Tepidisphaerales bacterium (assembly GCA_038317225.1). Classification (GTDB taxonomy): domain Bacteria; phylum Planctomycetota; class Phycisphaerae; order Tepidisphaerales; family Tepidisphaeraceae; genus JBBQBE01. Next base: position 19,070 of record JBBQBE010000035.1, read on the forward strand.
TGGGTCTGTATCACAAGCTGCTGGGCGATTTCAAAAGCCAGTGGCAGCCGCCCACCGGCAGCTATCACCAAGCCGGCGCGGTGGAACAGGGATTGGCCAGCCTGCTGGCCTCCCAGGCTCAGGATGCCAGCTTGCGGGCTTTGATGCAGTTTTTGCTCGACAGCTATCGTCACGCCGCAGGTGTGGTGGAGCATGAGGGCATCAGCGACTGGCCGCGGCAGATCGCCCATGCCGACTGGCATCCGGGCAACATGCTGTATCGTGAAAACCATGTAGTGGCGGTGATCGATTACGATTCCTCGCGCCTGTTGCCGCGGATTTTGGATATCGCCAACGGGACGTTGCAGTTTTCCATTCTCGGCGGGGACGAGGATTGCTCCGCCTGGCCGGATTATCCCGACGAGAGCCGCTTCAAGCGATTTTTAAGAGGTTACGATGCGGTGATGCTCTTATCGGAAGCGGAGATCCGCACCATTCCCTGGCTGATGATCGAGGCGCTGATCGCCGAGGCGGTCTTTCCCATCGCCGCCACGGGAACCTTTGGCAAGATCGACGGGCTGCCATTTCTGAAGATGGTGCAGCGCAAAGTCTACTGGATGCAAAAACACGCCGACCGACTTGCGGAATTGGCACAAGGATAGTGCGGTAGTTATGGGGCAGTTGCGGGGAGCGACTGTTGATTGTTGAGTGTGGATTGTGGATTGTTGACTATTGCAAAAAACAGAATTCACTCTCTGCATTCAACAATCAACACTCAACAATCCACACTCCATCTTCAACACTCCACCCTTAACAAATCCCCATTGCGTTTTTCGTATTCACGGATTTTACCCGCCGCCAGCAGGCACGCGCGCCGCGCGATAATCACGGACAACTGGTTGGCGGCCAAGCGCTCGCTTAATAGCTGGGTAAATCCCGCCGGATCGTGGGTGGGATCGACCACGGTTACCGAATCAATTCCCATCGCCTCGGCTAGTTTTTCCAGGCTGATTTTCCCGGCCGGCTCATGGCTGAGCGTGCGCCCGGTGCCGGGATGTTCCTGCTGGCCGGTCATGGCGGTGGTGCCGTTATCCAGAATCAATAGCACATGCCCGGTTTTCGGGCGGTTATACACCATCTCCATCAGGCCATTGATTCCGGTATGAACAAACGTTGAGTCGCCGATCACGCTGACCACGCGGCGGGCCTGCTCCTCGGGCAGCACATGCCGCATCCCCAGCCCCACGCCGATGCTGGCACCCATGCAGACACAGGTATCCAAGGCTTCAAAGGGCGGCAGCACGCCCAGGGTGTAGCAGCCGATATCACCGGCAACGATGCAGTCCAAAGCGCGAATGGATTCATAAACGGTGCGGTAAGGACATCCGACACACAATTGTGGCGGCTTGCCCCGCGGCGGGGCAACTTCGGGCGACTGGTCATGATGCAAAATGCGCTGGATGCGCGACACATTCAACTCGCCAAAACGGTACATCGCGGCTTTACTTTCGGCTTTGATTCCCGCCGCCGCCACCGCCTCGGCCAGATACGGATCGCCTTCCTCAATCACCACACAGCGCTCCACTGACATGGCAAAATCGCTCATTAATTTCATAGGTAGCGGATAAGTCAGCCCGAGTTTCAACACCGCCGCGTCCGGGGCCGCTTCGCGCACATGGGCGAAGCATACGCCGGAGGTGATAATGCCGAGTTTGGCTTTGCCGCTGGATGAGGAGTTGACGATGCGATTGAGCGCGGAGGTTTCGTTCCACTGTTCAATTTCATCGAGTTTTTGCCGCAGCCGACGGTGGGCCGGGCGGGCATAGGCGGGGATCATTACCCGTCCCTGGATGTCGCGCACAAAATGGGCCGGATCGGGTTGGCGCTCGGCGGCGGCGGGGACGACAATGGTTTTAGAATGGCAAACGCGCGTGGTCATGCGCAGCATCACCGGCAAATGCCATCGGGCGGATAATTCAAACGCCGCCAGGGTGAAATCATACGCTTCCTGTGAATCGCTCGGCTCCAGCATGGGAATCGCCGCGGCGACGGCGTAGCGGCGGTTGTCCTGCTCGTTTTGACTGGAAGCCATCCCCGGATCATCGGCGCTGATCAGCACCAGCGAACCGGCCACGCCGGTGTAAGCGGCGGTAAACAGCGGATCGGCCGCGACGTTCACGCCCACGTGTTTCATCGTTACCAGCGCCCGCCCGCCGGCATACGCGGCGCCCAGGCCCACTTCCAGCGCCACTTTTTCATTGGGCGCCCACTGGGCTTTTCCGCCGAAAACGGCGAAATTTTCCAATATTTCCGTGGAGGGAGTGCCGGGATAGCCCGTGCCTAAATGGACGCCGGCGGCCTTAGACGCCAAGGCTACCGCTTCGTCACCGCTTAATAGTTGTCGATTGCCGCTCATTGGAGAATCCTTTTGCCGTTTGCCTCGTTTTGGGTTGTTTAATTTCCGGATCGATTATCGTCCCGCGCGGGCGGGCTGGAAAGCCTCTCGCCCCGGATACTCTGGCGAAGCATGATGTGGCGCTGTCGTACGCCGGCCAGCCCGATGCCCAGACAAATCGCTCCGCCGGCCACCGCCAGATTTTTGCGTACGCTGGTGAGTGTCGAGTCCTGTTTAAAAGCCTCCCAGAACAGGACCGCGCCTATCAGCACCAGGGAATAGGAGAATCTCGCCAGCCAGCGTCGCCATAAGCTCATAATTTATTCCTGGTAGGCGCTGATGGCCTGTTTCAGATCGACGGTTCCCTCGAACAAACTACGGCCAACGATAACGCCCCAGGCGCCAATGGCATTCACCTGCCCAATATGGTCCAGCGAACCGACCCCGCCGGAAGCGATCACCGGCACGCGGCCGGCCTGTACGAGTTTGGCGGTCTGCTCGATATTCGGTCCCTGCAACATACCGTCTTTGGATACATCCGTGTACAGTAGCGCGGCCAGCGGCCACTGGCTTACCTGACGGGCCACATCCACGGCGAGTTTTTGCGTGGTTTGCGTCCAGCCGCGGGTGGCGACCAGGCCGTCTTTGGCATCCACCGCCAGCACCAGCCGATAGGCGTAGCCGCGCTGATGAACCAGTTCCTCAAACCAAGCCCAGTCTTCCATGGCGCGGGTTCCAACCACCACACGGCTGGCTCCTGCGTCCAGAAGCCGGTCGATATCGGCGGTACTGCGAACGCCGCCGCCGGCCTGCACGCGCAAGCCGCTGGCGGCAATCATCTTGGCGATCAATTCCGACTGCATGGGCTGGCCTTCCTTGGCACCGTCCAGGTCCACCACATGCATCCAGCCGGCACCGGCCGCGGCATACGAGCGGGCCACGTCCAACGGGTCCACGCAATAATTTAACTGGCGCTGGTAGTCGCCTTGTTGCAGACGCACGACTTTGCCGTCGCGTAGATCAATACTGGGAACAATAACCAGGGACATTAAGCGGCTCCAACTGCTCGCACGGGCTGAAATAAGGGTGCGCCGACGGACACCGCGGCGAATTTCCACGCGCCCTGGCGCAGATTTTGCGAGCAATTACGCCGCTGTCAACCAACAGGACGTTTATACAGGAGTTTTGCGATGTCAGTTCATTTAAAATCATTGAGTCGGCAAGTCATGGTTATTACCGGCGGTTCCAGCGGCATTGGCCGCACCACGGCACACATGGCGGTCGCCGCCGGGGCCAAGGTGGTTTTGGGGGCGCGCAGCGAAGAGGCCTTGAGTAAGTTGTGCGACGAATTGAATCAAAACGGACACAATGCCGCGTATCAAGTGTGCGATGTGGCCGATGAGTCGCAGGTGCGACAACTGGCCGGCAAAGCCATAGACGAATTTGGCGGAATTGATACTTGGGTAAACGGCGCCGGCGTCTCGATTTATGGCGAGTTGGAAAAAGTAACCATGGAGGATCATAAGCGGCTGTTTGAAACCAACTTCTGGGGGGTAGTGATTGGCTCGCGCGTGGCGCTGGAGCATTTACGCTTGCGAGGCGGGGCGCTGATTAACATCGGTTCAACCTTGTCGGATTTGTCGATTCCCTTGCAGGGGATGTACTCGGCGTCCAAACACGCCGTGAAAGGATTTACCGACGCTTTGCGGATTGAAGTGAAAAAAACCGGCGCGCCGGTGAGCGTGTCGCTGATCAAACCGGCCGCGGTGGATACGCCGTACACCATTCACGCGACCAACTATCTGTCCTCCCTGCCGCAAAATCCCCCGCCGGTCTACGCGCCGGAGGTGGTTGCGCGGACCATTTTAACCTGTGCGACCAAGCGGGTGCGGGAAGTGTATGTCGGCGGTGGCGGGAAAATGATGGGTATGATGGCGCACTGGGCCCCGCGGATGATGGACCGGTTGATGGAAAAGACCATGTTCGCCGCCCAGCATAGCAACCGTCCCGACGGCGGGCCGCGCGAGCAGGGGTTGCATCGGCCCAGCGGCGGCGGGGCGCAGCGCGGCAACTATTCCGGCCACGTGATGCGCTCCAGTGTTTATACCCAGGCGCGGTTGCACCCATTGGCGACGGGCCTGGTGGCGTTTGGCGCGGGCCTGGCGGTGGCGGCAACGGTGATGCTGCTCAAGGACCAGCCCAGTACGGGCCAGAAGATTAAAAAGCGGGCGCGGCAATGGAGCCGGCGCGGTATGAACGCGATGGCCGAGGGTAGCCAAGCGCTACGCGCGGGCTACCAACGCATGGCCAGTCAGTTTTTGTAGGCGATAGGCTGCTGAAGCCGCCAGCCGCGGCGATCTGATAAGTGCCTGGGTTTGGCCGATGCGGGGCCATGGGCTTGTTGATAGCCGTTGGGTAGCCACCACAGAGTGGTTTCTGATAAATGGGTGTGCCTGCGGATTTTTGCACAAGTTCAAGGAATCAGCTTTCATGGCCAGTCGGAAACCCTGTTTTCCGACTAGAAACGGTAGCGTGCAAAAATATATGGGCACACCCTGATACATTGACGAGCAGCGCGTCGGCCGATGCGGATGCGCGACAACTGCGGATCGCATCCAGGAGCGGCGGCTTCATTTTTCTTCCTTAACCTTTTTATCAATCAACTTTTTCACTTCCACCAGTTGCTCGCCTTGCAGTTCGCCGGCTTCCAATAGACATTGAACGGCGGCGGCCACCGAGCCATCGAAAATGCGCTGGATCATGTCCATCATCATGGCCCCCGAAGTTTGCGCGTGGGTCCGATGCGGCTGATACTTAAATACGCCTCCATCTTTCTTGCGCGACACATACTCTTTGCGCGTCATGATATTCATCATGGTCTGTACGCTGGTATCGGCCAGGTTACGTACAGGGGCCAGCCGATCGCGGATCTGGCGGCTGGAGCAAGGTCCGTCGCGCCACAGTATTTTGAAAATTTCCAGTTCCAGTTCGGTGGGATGCTGGGACGCATGTCGTGCCACAATCAACTCCTGGTTGATGCCGGGCCTGAACCGGGAACCTGCCGACGCAACGCCCAGCGGAGGGGTCTGTCAAATCGCCGCGCTGGTTGAGCGCTGCCAGAACGATCCAGCCTCAAACGGTAGCAAATGTAATTGCGAATGCAACCAGTGCGTACTGCGGTTAATAATACTTTTTTCCGCACCACTCTTTAGCCAAGTGCCCGAGAGTTACCCGTTATATCATTGCCGGCTCCTTCGGTGCCGATGGTTCACAGTTCTACTTAGACCAGAACCCGCGACACTTCTATTTGGACAACACAGAATGGTTGCGCCCTGTTGGCTTGTTGGGCTGCGGCGGCTACCATCGCGCGGGTATATGTGGCGCTTTGTTTTGCGACGGCTGGTGCAGTTTCCGCTGATCCTGCTGACGATCTATCTGGCGACGTTCACGCTGGCGTGGATTGTCCCCGGCGATCCGCTGGATCGCACCGAGCGCGTGCTGTCTGAGCAGACGCGCCAGCGCTTGCGCAAGGAATTGCACGCCGAGCATTGGTACACGTTTCTGGCGTATTATCCGGTCAATTTGATCACTCGCGGCGATTTTGGGCGCAGCTTGTATTACGACGAGTGGACCGTCAACGACATTCTTCGCAGCGGGCTGCCGGTCTCCGTAACACTGGGACTGGCGGCTTTGAGCATCGCGGTTCTCGGCGGGGTGTCGCTGGGGGCCATGGCGGCGCTGTCGCGCGGGGGAGCGATGGATGGCTTGTCGCTCTTATTGGCGCTGGTGGGTATCAGCTTGCCGGGGTTTGTCAGCGCCTCGCTGCTGCTGATCGGTTTTTCCATCAAATTACATTGGTTCCCCGTGGGCGGATGGGGCGGGTGGTGGCGGCTGGCATTGCCGGCACTGGCGTTGTCGCTGGCGCCGATGGCGTATATCGCGCGGCTGACGCGGGTGTCGCTGCTGGAGGTGCTGGGTGCTGATTTTGTGCGCACGGCCAAAGCCAAGGGATTAGGGCGCTGGAGTATCTTGTGGAATCACTGTTTGCGTAACGCGCTTTTGCCGGTGCTGAGTTACTTGGGGCCGGCGGCGGCGGCGACGCTGACCGGCTCGTTTGTCGTGGAGCGGGTATTCAATCTGCCGGGACTGGGCCAGCATTTTGTCAACAGCGTCAACAACCGCGACCAAACACTGATCTTGGGCACGGTGATGGTTTACTCGGTGATTCTGATCAGCCTCAATTTGCTGGTGGACGTGGCATACGCCTGGGTGGATCCGCGAATTGATGTGGCGGGGGAGGGGATATGAGTATCGCGCCCAGCGCCATTGATGTTGCCGCAACCGACTTACCCGCCGCCGGCCGCTGGCGATGGGCCACGCCGCGGGTATGGGGCGGGGCGGCAATCCTGCTGGCGGTGGGGCTGGCGTGCGTGATATCGCTGCCCTGGACGGTGGGGCGTCAGGAGTCCGCCTGGTATTACAACCACCAGCGGCCCGACTGGTCGCGCAGCGCGCCGCGCTTAAGTGAGCCGGCGTTGTGGTGCGGGGCCGATGCCCGCGGACGGTCGCTGCTGGGACGCACGCTGCTGGGCGGGTGCTTGTCGCTGGCGGTGGGACTGTGCGCCGCGGCGATCAGTTTGGTGGTGGGGGTGGCGGTGGGACTGCTGGCCGGCTACCACGGCGGCTGGGTGGATGGACTGCTGATGCGGGTGGTGGATGTATTGTATGGATTGCCATATGTCCTACTGGTGGTGTTGTTGAAAATCGCTTTTGAACCGCTATTAGTGCGGTGGCTCAGCGGCTCGGCGGCCAATGTGATCGTGCTGTTTGTGGCGATCGGCTCGGTGAGCTGGCTGACCATGGCGCGGGTGGTGCGGGGGCAGGTATTGGCGTTGAGATCGCAACCCATGATCGAAGCCTGCCGGGCGCTGGGACTGGGGCCGTGGCGGATTTTCTTGCGGCATTTGTGGCCCAATTTACTGGGGCCGGTGGTGGTCTACGCCACTTTGATCGTGCCGCAGGCAATTTTGCAGGAATCGTTTTTAAGTTTTCTGGGCATCGGAATTCGCGCGCCGCTGCCGACGTGGGGCTCGCTAGCCAGCGACGGATTGCTGGCGGCGCTGAATCCGGCGCAATCCCTCTGGTGGATGCTGGCGGTCCCGTGTACCCTTTTGGCCATTACGCTGCTGGCGCTGAATTTTTTGGGCGACGGGTTGCGCGACGCGTTGGATCCCAAGCGGCAGGCGGCCCTGCTTTAACAACTTCCGCGGCCAAGTTATGGAAAATCGCTTTACATTCAAAGATTTGATTTTGTTCCTGCTCTTGTCGGCGCTGATCGTGATCGTGCTGCTGGCCATGAAGCAGTACGACCGCCAGTGGCAGATCATGCAAAGCATCAGCGCTGATCTGCGGGCCACTAGCGAACAGATGGCCGAACTAAGCGGGCAGATGCGGCGACTTGTCGCCGACGGCCTGCGCGTCGGCGGCGGGGCGGCAAACAACGGTGCGGCAAATAGCGCCGCGACATCCGGCCAATCGACGGCTTCCGCATCCCAGCCGGTGCAAGGCGAACAGTTGGACCCGTTTATTCGCTTGCGCCAGGCCAAACAAAATAAGGATTTTGCCCGCGGCGACTGGTTGATCCAGGTTTATCCGGTCAACATGGGGAAATTGACGCCGCTGGTCAGCACCGACGCCTATTCGGCCGATATGCAGGGTTACGTACTGGAAGGGCTGATCCAGCGCGATCCGGCGACGTTGGAATATCAACCGCTGCTGGCCGAAAGCTGGCGGATCGAACTGCCCGACACTTCCGCCGAGCCTTCAACCCCGCGCACCCACCCATCATCGCCGACCACCAAGCGGTTAACACTGACCACCGCGCCGTCCACCTCGCCGTCCACCGCCCCGTCCACTGTGGCAAGCGAACCGGCCCAGCCGTCGGCGGGGCCGGGAGCCAAGATCATCTTCAATCTGCGGCCAGGCGCGACTTTTTCCGATGGTGAGCCGGTTTTGCCTCAAGACGTGGTATATACATTTGATCTGATCATGAACGAGGCCATCGAGACGCCGCGGGCCAGGGCGTATTATCAAAAAATAGCCTGGGTGAAACAGACCGGGCCGCGCCAGGTAACCTTCCAGTTCAAAGAACCGTATTTTGAATCGCTGGGACTGGCCGGGGAAATGTCGATTTTGCCCCAGCACTTTTATCAGCGCTTTTCTCCGGCCCGGATCAATGAATCCACCGGCCTGCTGATGGGTTCGGGGCCTTATCGTCTGGAAGACCCCGAAAGCTGGAAGCCGGGGCAATTGCTGCAACTGGTGCGCAATGAGCGTTATTGGGGTGAAGCGCCGGCGTTTGATCGATTGGTTTGGCGCGAGATCAACCTGGATCAAGCGCGGCTGACGACATTTCTCAACGGGCAAAGCGATGTTTTTGGCGCCCAGCCGCCGCAGTACCAGGAATTGCTGAAGAACAAATCGTTAATGGAGCGCACGCAGCATTTTGAGTACATGAACCCCAGCAGCGGCTACAACTATATCGCGTGGAATCAGCGCACTGGCGGCAAGCCAACGCGCTTTGCCGACAAACGCGTGCGTCAGGCGATGACGCTCTTGACTGATCGTCAGCGCATCGTCGATGAAATTCTGCTGGGCTATGCCGTGGTCAGCACCGGGCCGTTCAATCCTTTTGGCAAGCAGGCGGACAAGCAAATCCAGCCCTGGCCATACGACCCGGCCAAGGGAATGGCGCTACTCAAAGAGGTCGGCTACACCTTGCGCGAAGGTGTTTTATATGGCCCCGACGGCCAGCCGTTTCGGTTCAAGCTGACTTATCCCGCCGGCAGTCCGCTGATGGACCGCATGATGTCTATGGTGCGCGACGGCTACGCCAAGGCGGGGATTATGATGGACCTCGATACGCTGGACTGGGCGGTGTTTGACGACCGGCTGAAAAACCGCACCTTCGATGCCATCAGCCTCGGCTGGAGCGGGAGCATCGAATCCGACATTTACCAGGAATTTGATTCCAGCCAGATGGCCGGCACGGGGGATAATTTCATGAGCTACTCCAACCCGCGGCTCGATGCCCTGATGCGGCAGGCGCGCTCTGAAGTAATCGAGGCCGAGCGACTGCCGTTGTGGAACCAATGCCACCGCATTTTGCATGAGGATCAGCCCTACACATTTTTAACCGTTCGAAAAAAACTGATCTTTATCGACGGCCGCATCAAAAATGTGCAAAAACTAGCCCGCGGGCTAAACCCGGAAATCGAATGGTATGTGCCGCGGGCACAGCAGCGGCATCAGTGAGAAGCGGTATCAGCGCGGCTGGTAAAACGCCGGCAGCACGTTGATGGCCACGCCGCTGACGCCGGTGGTTTGGTCATAGGACACGCTGAGCAGCATGGCGAAGCTGTCAAAGCGGCGCAGGATGCCCAGGTTGCTGGAGACGGTGTTGTCGTTGCCGAAATCAAAACTCTGCGCACCGGTAAGGGTGTACTTGGTGCTCAATTCATAACTGGCGGCCACTGCGAGAATCGAGCTATTTAATTCATCAATGTAGCGCAAGGTGGCGTAATAGCTGACGCGCGGATCGCGACGCACCGCAAAGCCGATCGCGCTGGTGGCCAGTGTGCGTTTGTCCAGGTTCCATTGGGCGTCGGCAAAGAGGCTGGTGCTGTCGCTGATGCGCCACGCGCCGTCGGAGTTGATGGAACTGCGCGGGATGGAGGCTTCGGGCAGCGAGTCGAAAAACAGCCCGCGAAATGCTTCAGGGCGACGCTCGGCGGCGGGGGGCTGGTTGGTAAAGAAATTGCCCTCCACGTTCAAGCTGAACACATCGACGCTGCGCCACGCGCCCGGGCCGCCGCGTTTGGTTTGCCAGCGCTGCCGCAAAGCGATTTGCGCCGCGGCGAAATCGCTGATTTCGTCCACCGGCTCGTCATACCAGTAAACGCGCGTGCGCTCCTGGGTCTGGCCGCTGCCGTACAGATGCAACTCCGGTTCGATCACATGCCGCAGGCGGTGAATATCCAGCAGGTCCGATTGCGCTGCCTCATCGATTTTCCAGAACGCGGTGGTCATGCGCACGCCGGTGGCGCTGTACAAGCGATCCGATCCGCCGCCGCCGGGCGTCGCCGACCAACTGGTGTAACGGCCCATAACGTAGGGAACCACTTTGAACTGTCCGGCGCTGAATGGGTAATCGATCTCCTGACGAAAATCGGCGCGGTCAAAGGGTTCACTGTCCAAACCCGTCTGCCCGATGGATGCCAACCCCGGCGACAGATAGTACGGATATCCCTGCCGCAAAAGCGAGCTGCGCGAGCGCTGCGCCGCGAGCCGGGCGTAGCTGTTGTCGCTGTAGAAAGTCAGTTGATCGTCCAGCAGGGCATCGCCGATGCGGTGATATCCCAGCTCCGGCAAGCGCTGGACTTCAAATTGTTCCTGCACCAGGTCGGAAGAGGTAACAAAATGATTGGGCTGAGCGCTGACGAGCAGCGTGAATGCCTCGGTGTCGCGCTGCCGCTTAAAATAGACGGAACTGTCAAGCGGCTGGCTTTGCCGCCACTGGTTGGGGAAATATTCTTCCAGGAACGTGGCGTCGGAAACCCACCCCAGCCGCGCCTGCACCTGCCAGTCGTTGGGGAAAAAGTGCTGATGTTCCCACTGCACCCGTCCACGCAGCGATTGCGGCGGATCCACATCCAGTCGCCCCACGCCAAATTCGTCCTGCCCCCGGTCGTCAATCAGATAGCTGCGGAAGCTGCCTTGGAAATTCCACGGATCACGCGTTACCTCGGTTAAGAAGCCTCCGCCGTAGTCGGCGTCCACGCCCCCGGCCGGGCCGCGCTTGGCCAGGTAGTCGGCTTGCAAGGTTAGGTCCAGGTCCGGCGGGGCGGATCTGCCAGCCAACTGCGGCAAATCCCATTGCGTGCGCACGCCAAAGCCGAAGCGATTGGTATTTTCCACCTGCAACTTACGCAGCGGAAGACCGCGATCGGAAAAACTCCCCGCGGCATAGGGCCAGTAAAAAAAGGGCAGCCCCCAGAGTTCAAAAGAGGCGTCATTGACTCGGAAGCGGTTCAGATAGCCGTCGTCGTCGGCGTTGTAAACTTGCCGCACGTACGCCTTTTTCGCGGCGATGGCCAGTGAAGGGGTGGCAAAGCCGCTGGTGGATAGAACCACGTCCCGGCCTTCAAATTCACCGGCGCTGAGCTGTTGGAGCTTGGCGGCCCGCAGCATGATGGGAACCTGGTGGACCGGATCGACGGCATGCAACACCGCGTCGGTGAGGATGGCGCGGTGATTGACCAGGTCGTAGTAGGCCCGCTCGGTTTGCAATTGCTGCTGGCCCTTGCGCGGGTCGGCGGGGGTGTAGTTGATCCGCACATCCCCTTCCAGATAAACGGCCGTGGCGGCGTTGCCCAGCGCATCTTTACCTTGCTGCGCTTGGCGCAGATTGTTCAAGCGCGTGAAAAGCACGGCGTGCTGGGCTTGCAGTTCAACCAAATCTCCTTTGGGGCTGGTGGCCATTATCAGAATCGGCCCACCCAGTACCGCGGCGATTTTGCCCTGCTGGTCGCTCAAAGTTTGCAAGGAGGCAAATTGCAGCCGCACGGGCACAGCGCGCGGCGCGGTGGCCGCCAGAGCCGCCGTGCGATCTACAAATGGGGAGAGCTTTTGCTTATCCGCAACGCCGATCGCGGCATCAGGCTGGCGGCGCAAGGCCAGCGCTTGCTGATACACAGGCGCATCGGTCAGCGGGCCGCTGAGCCGCCGCTGGGCGGCAACGCGTACTTGCGCTTCGACTTGCGTGTTGACCAGAAGATTAGGCCCGTCGCGGCGCGTCTGGCCGTATTGAGCCGTAGCGTGGCCCAGTAATGCGATTTGCACTTGATACAACTGAGGCCGGCTTGGCTCGGTGGCCCGCAGCCACAGGACCGCTTGATCGGCGGTGAGTATGCCGTCGCCCAGATCAATACGAACGCCTTGATCGAGCAGTACAATCGAATCGGCACCGTCGCTCCATGTGCGCGCTTCGACCGCCGAGAGGTTTAACCGTTGGGCGGGGGGTTGATATTGCCCGCAAACCGGCGGCGATGCCGCGCCGATCGCCAGTAGTATCAGAGCAACGCCGCCACCGCGCACCAGGACTCCTTTCCCACCCAGTAAACCCCGGCGGCATTATAAGCAATGGGCTTGCAAAGACAAAAACAGCATGGCACAAGCGGCTGGTTATTCCCAACCCGCCGCCCATGTTTTATGGCGCTTCCTGGGTTGAGTCGTAGCTGTACAAATTGTCTTCGCGAGTCAGATAGAGCCGATCGGGTCCGGCGGAGAAAAAGAAAAATCGATCGCGCGGGGCCATGCCAATGGCCGGATGTTGTCCGGGCATAAAAACAATGGGGCTTCCCCAGGCGTCGCGCACGGTGCGCTCGTCGTAATATCCGATGGACAGGTCGGAAAATGCCGAGGCGGCCAAATCCTGCTGACCACGGAGCAATCGGATGACCTGCTCATTGTTGATCCGCGCCGCGCTTTGCAAAGCGGCTTCGCTGAATGCCGGGCGCGTGCTTGGGGCGGTGGTTGGGAAAAGGGGGGGAATGTCGGGCGCTATGCCGCCGTTGCGCAAGAGGTATGCGCTCATCAACCCGTCCAGTTTGCCAAGAATCTGCCCGGTGATCTGGGTCGCCGAACCCTGCCGCACATTGCGCGCCAGCGATACCATCAGCCCCAGCAAAATGATCAAGACGCAAACCGTGGTCAGGACTTCCACAAGTGTAAAGGCGCATCGCGCCTTGCGGTAGCAGCGGATTATAACAACGGAAGGAGCAAGCCGTCTGTGAGCGGTCATCGACGAACGCCGGGGGATAAATCAAAATTGCAGATGTCATCGCTTTTGCCGTTGGCATCAAGGCCAAATTCGCCATCATTACCGGTGGTCCATAGCAGATACGGGCCGGTATAGGTCGGCGTCTCGGTGACGTCGATTATGCCACTATTGTTGGTATCGCCCTGGATGGTTTGCAGGGTGGCTTTCGAGAGTAGTGTATTATTGTTTTGATCCGAATTATAAAGCGCACCGGCGTTGGCGGCGACAAAACCGTTTGCCCCGTTCACGCTTGGGGGGGGGGTGGGAGCGACGTAATAGAGAATTGGCTTGTTAAACGGGTCTAGCAGCACATCCGTGCCATCATGCAGAGCCGCCGTGCCGGCTGCCTGGCCATATTTGAACTGATCGGGAGGCAAATAAGGCCCGTATACTTTGCCCTGCGTTCCGCGCAAGCGAAAGCCTGGGCCTTCCGCGCCGTCGGTTGCCGCCGGCAGCGGGGCGATCAAGGCATTACAGAGAATTTGCGCGCCATATGGGTTGGCGACGGTCCCATTAAATGTAGTGCTTGTCGGCCGTGGATAATCATTAAAATCCGCTTTGTACGCTTCCAAGGCGGTAACGATCATCTGTATTTGATGGCGTACCTTGGTTGCCTCGGCCGCGCTATAGGCGCGGATGGTCATGGGCACCAGGATGCTCAAAAGCAGTACGATGATTCCGATGACCACCAGCAGCTCGGTGAGCGTGAAACCAAAGCGGGCGAAATGCGTGTGCGTGCGGTGCATGGGGTGCCTTATTTCAGGGAGCCGAAATTGCAGATATCGTCATCTGTGCCATATAGGCGATCCTTTCCGGCAGAGATCAGGATGTAACCGTCTTTCTGACGCGGAGTGCCGACAGCATTACTTGCGCCATGCAAGGCTGGATCCATCAAAAAGATCAGTGCATTGTACGGCGCAGTAGGTGGTGTGGGGCTGTCTAGTGGCACCCAGACATCAGCTTTCTGCAACCCATACGCTGCATTGGCACTGGTGTAAGTGATAAATTGGTTCAGGTCGTATTGCGCGTTCAAGGCAGCATTGGCATTTGATTGGTCCTGATTATTCACGGAACACACGCCCGTCGCGCTGCTTCTGGCGCGTAGGTAAAGTATAGGAAGTCGATCCGGGAATCGGTCCATGAACTCCGGGACAATCGAATCGTCCATTCCTGGAACTTTCGTAGTTCCATCAGACAGATCAAGCGCGGACTCCAAGATTGGCTTGCCTTGCCGTCCACCGACGACGAGCGTTTTCGGTCCGGTCCCGACTAGATTGGAGTAAAACGTGACCTTGTTGCTGTTGCTCGCATCCAAAGCCAGTCCACCCGACAATCCCAGTACAAGATTTTCCGACATCGTAATCTTCTTCGGATCTCCCGGAATCTCCGAGGCTCCCAGCAGTTTCACTCCCAAAATTACATCGTCGTTGCTGTACGGTCCCGGATACGCATTGTAAAGCTGATGATAATGCTCAATGGCCGCCGTCAACGAGGCGATTTCCTGCTGCGTATTGGCCGCGTGGGCGCTTTGCCGCACCTTGCTGATCACCGGCAGCAGCATCCCCACCAGCAGCACGATGATGCCGATGACCACCATCAATTCCAGCAGCGTAAAGCCGCGACGGTTTACAGTTGGGTTTCGCATACGCATTTCCTCACTTTTTCCCGGGGCTGCCCGACACGCTTTGAATCAGCGAGATCATGGGAGCAAACAGCGCGATAACGATGAATCCGACGATCAAACCCAGCACCACGACCATCACCGGCTC
>JBBQBE010000036.1:0-33300 GCA_038317225.1 Tepidisphaerales bacterium
ACAAAATTTGAAGCGATCAAGGCGATGGCCAATCTGCAACTACCGCGCTTCACTGGCACGCTGCAAACCGCCATGCAAAGCTCCGGCGATCCGGCGCAACGATGGGTGGCGTGGCTGGGCTACCAGCGCATCACGGGAAAAAGCGTGCCCTATGTGCCGCCAGAATCACACTGGATGGTTGACACAACTTTTAAAGCGCTGGAGCCGACGCGCTAGAGCGCCACGATCGCGGCAGCAGTAATTCCATCGCGTGGGCAGCGGCCATGCCCAGGGCCATCCCCGCCATCATCATGGCGTAGCTGAGCAAAATTTGCAGCGACGGCACCAGCGTGGTGAAGCGCGCCGCCCACACCGCCCCGGCCCACATGCCCAGGCACATCGCCGGCACTCCCGCCACCAGCATTCCCACACAGCACCAGCGTTTGAAGGAAAATGGTGCCCAGCGGTTGCGTAACAGGTACATCGCCGGCACCCCCGCCGCCAGCATCAACCAGTACATCCAATGGGATTCGCCTCCCATCGAGGCCTCCGATGGCGCGCAGCAATGAATCGCCTCCTGGCCGCGCACGGCGGCGGCATATCCCATGTCCATCCACCATCCCCAGTTCATACCCAGGCCGCCCACGGTCAACATGCCGAATGTCATGTCCCAGAAATCATTCATCTTCGGCCATATTTTCAGCAAGTTGACCATCGCCGCCGCGCCGGCCACCAGCAACAGCGCCGTTGATACCTTATCCAAATCAGCCAGTCGCGCCGCCAAAATCAGTTGCAGCAGCACCGCAACCATGTGGATCGTACCGCCTATCCGCAATCGCCACTTACGCATGGGATGGACCAACGAGAGCGAAGCGTGCGCTGCCGCAGCGCTGGCATTGCCCCAAGTCTCCTCTGGGCCACGCAACTGCGCGCTGCGCCAAGCCACCAGCAAACTAGAGCAGGCCATCAGCAGCGATGCGAAGATCGGATGCAGGTAGCCCCCCGCCGCCACCGCCATGCCGATCACGTTATAACTGACGGCCCACAGCAAATTGCCGCGCACCGTTCGCACCGCCTGGCGGCACAAATGTATGGCATCGGGAATGGTTTGCAGATTGCCACCATGCAGTGTGGCCGAGGCGCTTTGCACGGCAATCTGTGAGCCATCAGCCAAAGCGATGGAAACCGAAGCGGCGTTCATCGCCGCCGCATCATTCAACCCATCGCCGACATATAACAATCCCGCTTGGGCATCTTCCCGCCGCGTCTCTTGCACCTTGGCCAATTTTTCCTGGGGCGTCATGCCGCTTAGTGTGGGTGCCAATTGCGCGACACCTTGCGCCCCGGCCGCGCCGTCACCGGTAAAAACCCGCACCGACACGCCCAAGTGTCGCAGTTGCGCCAGAGTCTGTTCCACTTCGCCGCGCAAGGCCTCGGCGAAACGCAGCCTCCCCGCATGGCGGTCATCCAGTTCCATGTCCAGCACCAGCTTGCCGGTCTGGGCGCACAGATCATCATTGCGGGTCAAGCGCACCACGCGCTCGCAATCTTCATCCACCAAAAACGCCAGCACGCCCCGTCCGGGCAGTTGCCGCACCGTTTGCAAGCGCAAGTGCGCCGGCGGCGGCGCCGCATCCAAAGCCGCGCGGATGGCCCGGGCCACAGGGTGGCTGCTGGCGGCTTCGATCAGCGACAAATAGGCCATCGCGGTGGCCGGATCGATGCGGCCAGTGTCAAACTCCACCGATTCCAAACGCAGCGCCGCTTCGCTGAGCGTGCCGGTTTTATCAAAAATGACTTGGCGCACTTGCGCCAGTTTCTCCACACTGTCGCCGCTGCGCAGCATCAGCCCGCGCAGCGATAGCCGGCTCAGAACCGTCCAAAACGCCAGCGGCGTGGCCAGCCCCGCAGCGCAGGGACAGGCCACCAGCAACACCGATAGACCGGTAAACAGACCCTGGTTCCACCCGCCGCGGCGTTGCCAGTACAGCATCGCTCCCAGCGCCACCACTGCCACCAGCGGCAGAAAATAGCGCACCCAGCGGTCGGTGAGCCGCTGCCAGTGGGTGGGAATCTGGCCGGCGGTTACGATTGATTCCAACAGCGCATCCAACTGCCGCGCCGAACCGGATCGAGTCGCTTCAATCAGCAGCATGCCATCTTCGCTGTACGTTCCCGCCAGCACCGCTTGACCAGAAAATTTTGGCGTGCTGAGCCATTCCCCGGTAAATGGTGTCTGGCGCACCAGACCGCGGCCCTGGCGAATGACCCCATCGACGGGAATCATTTCTCCGGGGGCCACGCGCACACGCTGGCCGGGACGAACCTGCGTTACGTCGATCTGTTTTTCATTACCCGCCTCATCCACGCAGCGCGCTAAAGACGCCTGAGTGCGCAGGGCATGAATGGCCGACAAAGCGTTGCCCCTGCTTCGTTCATTGATCATTCTCCCGGCGGAATAGACCACCAGCAGCACATTGACCGTATCAAAATAGACCGAGCCACCCTCGCCGCGAACCATCGCCCCCAATGAAATGCCCAGGGCCGCGCCAATGCCGCTGATAAACAGCAGTTCCATGCAGACCTGTCCGCGGCGCAAACTTTGCAGCGCCTGCCGCAAAAGCGGCCCGCCCAGGAGAATCGCCACCACCGCCGTCGCCAGCAGCATCCCGCCTTGCAATGCCAGGCGCGTGGAAGCCTGTTCGGGGGCCGTTACGTTAATCGCCAGCCCCAGCGACATGGTTTGCGCCGCCACAAACAGCCCGATCACCAAGCGCAGCCACGGCACGGCATGTGGCGCGGGGCAGCTATCGCCGCTACAGCAGCCTGACCATAGCGAGGTGGGTTGCAAAGCCGACGCGGTTAGTGCCCCAGATAGTGCGCTCATGATTTTTACCTGATAATCGGCGGCTGGAAAAACCCTGGCGGATCTTCTTGGGCCGCCGCCGCCAAACCATTACAATCATAACTTATGGCACTGGTGGCGAGCATACGCAATTTGAGCAAAATATACCGCAAGCCCGGAGCTAATGTCCAAGTGGCGGCCTTGCGCAACGTGGACCTGGATCTGGTGGAAGGTGAATTTGCCGCCATCATGGGCGCCAGCGGTTCGGGCAAAAGCACGCTGATGAATATCCTGGGCTGCCTGGATCAGCCGACACATGGCAGCTATCTATTAGGCGACCAGGATATCAGCGCTTTAAGCGATGATGATTTATCGGAGATTCGCAGCCGGCGCATCGGCTTCATCTTCCAGAATTTTAATTTGATCCAGCAGTTGACCGTACTGGAAAATCTGCAAGTTCCCATGTTTTACCTGCAAATTCCCATCCACGAACGGCGGCGGCGGGCGGTAGAGATCGCCCAGCGGGTGGGACTTGGGGATCGCATGGATCACCGGCCCACGCAACTGTCCGGCGGCCAGCAGCAGCGCGTCTGTATCGCCCGGGCACTGATGAACGAGCCGCTGATTATCATGGCCGATGAACCCACCGGCAATCTGGACAGCAAAACCGGCCAGGCGATTTTGGAGCTTTTTGATGAGCTGGTCGCCGACGGCAAGACCATCATCATGGTTACGCATGATCCCTCCGTGGCCCATCGCTGCCACCGGGTCATTCGTCTGCATGACGGCGAGATTCAATCCGATGAGCGCAACGCCCGTCATGCCGTCCATGCTGAGGCGGGACAATTTTCCACTTGAATTAATTGGGCCGCCGCGCCCTGGTAAAAAGAACCTGTAACATGGCCAATGAGCGAAACGATTTAGTTGACCGGCTGCAATACCTGGCCCTGCGCCTGGTGGCGATGTTGATGCACTGCTGGCCGGTCAACGCCAACCTGCAAATCGCGCGCGTTCTTGGCGATATCCTCTATTTTTTGGACCGCAAGCACCGCCAACGCTGTCTGGCCAATTTGCAGCGCAGTTTTCCAGAATTGTCCGAGCCGCAACGCCGTCGTTTGGCCCGCCAAAGCATGCGGGAGATATTTATGCTCGGCATGGAAGTGCTTTTTACCACGCGGCTGATTCGCCTCAACACCTGGTCGCGCTACCTGCGATTTGAAAATTTCCAGCCGGTGATCCAGCTACTATTAAGGGGCCAGGGGGTGATCCTGCTGACGGCCCATTACGGCAATTTCGAGGTGCTTAATTACGCCATGTCCGTGCTGGGATTTCCCAATGTAGGTATCGCCCGCCCCCTGGATAATCCATACATCAGCCAGTGGCTCTTTGGCCTGCGGCAAATGCACGGCGGACGTATTATTGCAAAAAAAGGGGCCACCGACGAAGTGGTTCAGGTAATGGAACAAAAAGCAGCGGTGGGTTTTGTCGCCGATCAAAACGCCGGGGCCAAGGGTGTTTTCGTGGACTTTTTCGGCCGCAAGGCCAGCACCTACAAATCCATCGGCCTGCTGGCCATGCAATACCAAGTGCCCGTGGTCATCGGCTCGGCCCGGCGCGTAAACGACCGCTTTGAGTTTGTCATCGGCGTACAAGACATTATCCAGCCGGCCGATTGGAGCAATGAGGACAATCCACTGCACTACATCACGCAGCGCTACACCAAGGCGATCGAGGATTTCATTCGCATTGACCCCGGGCAATACTGGTGGATGCACCGCCGCTGGAAATCGCGCCCGCGCGGCGAAGCGCCCGAAGCGTATGATTAAGCTCTATTGGTTATCGCGCCGCTCGCTTGTACAGTGCGCCATAATCCGACGGCTGAAAAAGGAAGCATCATGGAATTGACTCCCGACATGCAAGTCAAGGTAACGCAAATCATTAGCCTGCGCGACCGCCAGTGGACCATCGAGGTCGCCGGCAGCGTGGTCGAATACGCTCAAAAGCCCACGGGAAGCTGGTTTGCCCATTCCAAGGCCGATAAATTGTGGCTGGATCGACTGACGCTGCGTAAGCCCGATGGCGAACTGGTAGTGCTGAATCTCGATGGCTTCTCGCGCGTTGAGCCGATCTAACACTGACCCGCCGGCCATCAACCGTCGGCCCATTTGAGCCGATAGCAGGGGTGTATGTGTGGCATCGCCGGCCTGGTTGGCCGCATTACCGATCAAACGCGAATGGGCGTGGAGCGCACCGCTTACGCCTTGCGCCATCGTGGACCCGATCACCAGGGCCTGTGGGCCAGCGGCCCCAGCGGCGATGACGGCTGTTTGCTGGCGCATCGCCGGCTTTCCATTTTGGATTTATCCCACGCGGCCGACCAGCCCATGACCGATCCGGCCCGCGGCCAGACCATGGTTTTTAACGGCGAAATCTATAACTATCTGGAACTTCGCCGCCAACTGGAAAATCGCGGCGAGCATTTTGCCTCCACCGGCGACACCGCCGTGATGCTGCGCTTGCTGAGTCTCGACGGGCCAGCAGCGGTGGAGCAGTTGCGCGGCATGTTTGCATTTGCGCTATGGGATCCACAGCTGCAACAACTCACCCTCGCCCGCGATCCGCTGGGGATCAAGCCGATGTACCTGGCGGTCAATCCCGACCCCGACGGCGAATGGAAAATCATCTTCGGCTCCGAAGTCCGCTCCCTGCTGGCATGCGGAATATTGGAGCGCCCGCGGCTGAACCCCCAGGCGGTGGGCTCGGTGATATGGAACGGCTTTGTCATGGGGCCGCAAACGGCCATTGCCGGCATCGTTTCCCTTGAACCCGGGGAAGTGCGCACGATCAATCTGCGCGGCCAGACGGTGGCGCGCAAAATCTATTGGCAAATGCCCCTGGCCAATACCTCACCGCCGATTGACGTCGGGGAACTGGGAAATCAACTGGAGCAGTGCGTCAAACTGCACTTGGCCAGCGATGTGCCGCTGGGGATTTTTCTCTCCGGCGGAATCGATTCATCGGCTCTGGCCAACCTGGCCCAACGCGCCAGCGACCAACCCATCCACACCTTCACCCTGGCCTTTGAAGAAAAGGAGATGAACGAAGCGGAATATTCCCGCGCCATCGCGGCGGCCATCGGCACCCAGCACCATGAAATTGTGCTGAGTGAAAAGCGCTTTGTGGAACATCTGCCCGCGGCGCTGGCCACCATCGATCAACCGACCTTCGATGGTCTCAATTCCTATTACATGTCGCAGGCGGTGCGCGAGGCGGGCTTGACAGTGGCTCTGGTGGGAACCGGCGGCGATGAACTGTTTGGCGGTTATGCCACCTTCCGCGATGTGCCCCGGCTGCTGAATTGGAGCCGCCGGCTGAGCTGGGTTCCTATGCCACTGCGAAGGATGCTGGCGCGCTTTTACGCCAGGCGACATTCGCCGGGGGGCGGACTGATTGGCCCGCAGACGCGCTTTGCCAAATTGCCGGCGATGATCGGCTGCGGCCGCGACATTGCCTCAATGTATCAACTGGCTTACGCCCTGTTTCTCCCGGGTTTTCAGCAAGAACTGTGCAACGGGCCGATCAGCAATCTGGGGCTGGGCGATACGTGGAATCAGCGTTTGCGCTCAGAAATTGAGGGACGCCCGCCACTGGAAGCTCTGAGCATTCTGGAGCAGCGATTGTTTTTGGGCCAAAGGCTTTTGCGCGACAGCGACGCCGCCAGCATGGCGGTTTCCCTGGAATTGCGCACCCCCCTGGTTGATTCTGTCCTTACCGAACAAGTCATGCGCCTCAATACGCGCAGTCGCTATTATCCGCTGGGACGCAAACAGATTTTGCGTGATATCGGACTCAAAGGCCTCAGCCCCACCCTCTTTGAGCGGCCCAAACGCGGCTTTGAGTTGCCCTTTGACCGCTGGATTCGCAAAGGACTTGCCCAGCCCATGCGCGATACGCTGCTCGATGCGACACAAGTCCGCGCCGCCGGCCTGAATCCCGCCGCGGTGGAAAAATTGTGGCGGGCCTTTGAGCAAAATGCGCCAGGGCTATACTGGTCGCGCCTATGGGCCGTGTATGTGCTGGTGGATTGGTGTCAACGCTATGGAGTGGCGATATGAATGGGAGGCGCTATTGCCTGATAACCCCCTGTCGTGATGAGGCGCAGTACGCGCGGCGAACCCTGGACTCGGTGGTCAAGCAGAGCATCGCGCCGGCGCTGTGGCTGATTGTCGATGATGGCTCGCGCGATCAGACCCCGCAAATTCTGAGCGAATACGCTCAGCGCTATCCATTCATCCGCGTGCAACGGCGCGAGGATCGCGGCTATCGCAAGCTCGGCGGCGGCGTCATCGACGCCTTTTACGCCGGCTACGATACGCTCAACCCGGCCGACTACGACTATATCTGCAAACTGGACTTGGACCTGGACATTCCACCAACCTATTTCCAGGTAATGATGGAAAAAATGGAGGCCCAGCCGCGGCTGGGAACTTGTTCGGGCAAACCCTGGTTTAAAGACGCCGCCGGCAGGCAAATCAGCGAAAAATGTGGCGACGAAAACAGTGTGGGCATGATCAAATTCTACCGCACCGCCTGCTTTGAACAGATCGGCGGGTTTGTGCGCCAGTTGATGTGGGACGGTATCGACGGACACCGCTGCCGCATGTTGGGCTGGATGGCCGCCAGCCACGATGAGCCGGCCACTGGCTTTGAACACCTGCGCCCCATGGGCACCAGCCACAAAAACTGGTGGACCGGGCGCGTGCGCCATGGATTCGGGCAATATTTCATGGGAACCACGCCGCTATATATGCTCACCAGCGCGTTATATCGCATGACCCGTCCGCCGCTGGTGCTGGGCGGCCTGGCGATGTTGTGGGGCTACGGCAAAAGCTGGCTGACGTGCCAGGAGCGCTACGATGGCCCGGAATTTCGACGCTTTCTGCGCCGTTATCAATGGGCCTGCATGCTCAAGGGAAAACGACGCGCAACCACCGAGCTAAGCGCCCGCCAGGCGACCGCATGGAACCAACCGACGGATAAAACAGCAATCGCGCACACCGATTAAGTGCTTCGCCTCATTATGGCAATTGCCATTTGCGCCGCAGAATCCATTCTCCGGCCAGAATCAACAGTGCCAGCGCGCCCTGCATCGGCAGATCATAGCGCTGCTCCCAGTGCGGCACGTGGCCAAAGAGTGATGGGATGACCCGAAACAGATTCGCCAGCGGCACGGATTGCTGGCGCGCTTGCGCCGAAGCGGTGTCGGTGCGGATGAGCTGCTCGATCAGTTGCGGCAATTGCGATAGCGAGTAATGAAACCCGCCGCTGGCCTGGGAAATCTCGCTGAGCAGTTGCGGATTGGCGGCCAGTTTGAGCATTTCGTCGGCCGGGGGAATGACGGTAAACGCAAGCGGCTGGCGGCCCAACTCCTTGCCTTCGCGGTTGGCCGTCAATTCCATCGTCCAGTCCCCTTTTTCAGGGTGCTCGATAATCGCCTGGTACATGCCGCTGTGCGCTTCCACCGGTTGCAATGGAATTTGCTTCGGTTCGGCGCCCCCGGCCGGTCGCAACAGCAGTTGCACTTGAGCATAGCGCGTGGCATCGCCGCGCTCGTCGCGCACCATGGCCCGCACCACCACATTTTCACCCAACCGATACCGATTTTTATTCAATAGCGCTTCCAACCCCGCCCCGCGCTGACGATTGCGCACGTCCGCCCCGCCCAGCCAGCGCACCAGTTGCCCCCAGAAGCGATTATACGGGCTATCCTGTCCCATCCCCCGCAGCGGCAAATACCAGCGATACGTTGTATCGGCGGTGAATGCCGCCGAGCGCCCTTTGCCATAATTTTGCACCGCCAGGATGATCGGCCCTTGCCCGCCGCCAGCCTTGGCCGCATCGCGCAGCAACACCGCCGCGCCGCTTTTGGCTTTGGGAACCACCACATACCCCAATAGCGGTGGCAACTGCTTGCTCGGCGGCTTGCCCGGCCCGCCAAACCACTCCTCCATTCCCTCCATCGCCGGATGCGTCAGTCCCTCGCTGGTCAACTGCGGCACCAGCGGCGTCTTTTCCTGCGCCGCTTGCCGCGTGCCGGCAAAAACCGGCAAAGCCCGCTCCACCGGCGTATCCCCGTAGCCGCCGGGACCGAAGCTGTTTTGCCCGCCAATCATCAGCAGTCCCTTGCCCTCGGCCACGGCACGCTCGATCTGTTGTTGCTGATCCGAGGACAAAAATTGCGAGTCCAGGTCGCCCAGAATGATGACATCAAATTTATTCCATTCATCGCCGGTGGCGGGAATTTGCGCGATCGGATGCCCATCGACAGTACCGGCCGCGGCAAAGCGCTCATTTTGAATCCGCAGTAGCGATGCCAGTTCAATATTAGAGTCGCGCGCCAGCGCTCGATTCAAATCACGGTATTCCGGCCGCGCCCGGCCTTCCAGATAAAGCACTTTGATGCGCGGGTCCAGCGCCAGGCCTTGAAATTCCTGGCGATTATCCACCGTGCTGCGCTCGCCGGGAATCGGGTCCACCCACACCGCCAGGCGCTGGATTCCCGCCGCCGCGGCCTGATAACTCATATCCACCGTCTGGCCCTCGGCCAGCGGTTGGAGTACCAGTTTTTGCGTGCTGATCGCTCCGGTGGTTTTCCCCGCCGCGTCGATC
The DNA here is from genome assembly GCA_038317225.1 of Tepidisphaerales bacterium. Lineage (GTDB taxonomy): Bacteria > Planctomycetota > Phycisphaerae > Tepidisphaerales > Tepidisphaeraceae > JBBQBE01. The sequence continues at coordinate 9,494 of JBBQBE010000036.1, forward strand.
GCCGCCATCTTCACTTCCACCAGCCGATTGGCCAGGGCCGTGGATCGAACGGTAATGCGCAAATTGCTGGGCCGTCCAACAATCAAATCCTCTGTGGCCTCCACATTCTCCACGGCGATATTAGCCAGGGTGGCCGGCTCGGTTTGCTGCGAGCCGACCCAGACGGTGTGGATCGGCCGCTGCGTGCCGCGCACCGCCTCCAGCACATTGGCCGAGGTATTGTCGATGCCGTCGGAGATCAGCAGCACCGCGGCATCGGAGCGCGTTTGTTGCGTTAGCACCGCCCGCAGCGCCCCCACCAGGTCCGTGGACGGTCCATCGGCAACCATCGTCGCCAGTTCCTCCGGCTTGCCGATGGCTTTCTCACTATTGGAAAAGACGCCATAGCTGGGCACAAAATGCGCTTGCAGTTCCGCCAGTCGTGGCCGCAAAGCCTGCCACACCGATTGCAGCCGCGTCGGCCCATTCTGCACGTCGGGCACCGACATCGACGCCGAGGTGTCCACCAGCACCACCAGCGGCTTTTGGGGCTTGGGACGGCTGACAAAGCGAATCACCGGCTCAAACAGCATCGGTACCAATAGCCCCAGCGCCGTCAATCGCAGCCCCAGCAATAATCCGGCATGAAGCCCGCCAAGCTGACTTTTCAAATTGAGATAAACCGTCGCCGACAGCAGCGCTAAAACAAAAAATGTCCAAAAAAGCCCAACGGTCGGCGTGCGCCACGCGGGATTGAGCAGCACCCAGGCGCTGCCGACTACGGAGATGAGCGTGAGCATCAACCCCAGTTGCCCTTGGCGATTGCGCCACAATTTGCCCGCAACGGCGTAAAACACCTGGGCAAAAACCGCCAGCAGGCAAACTCCCACCCACAAATCCCATCCGCTTTGTCGCAGAATGTCGAATTGCCAGGCCGAGGAGTTCACAGATAGGATTGTAATGCGTCCCCGGTCAGCGGCAACATTAATTGTCGCAAACCAGGGACGCGCTTAATAGAAAACCAATTCGTTAGTGGGACACGGTGGGCGGCGACGGCAGGTCCAGCACCATCTCCGCTTTGAGCTTGGCCGGATCAGAACCGATCTTGGCCTTATTGGCTTGGTAGATTTTATCGACCATGTCCGACTTGCCATACAACTTCAGGGCAATGCGATACAGACTGTCGCCCGGTTGCACTTTGTACACCTTGGAGCTGTCCACCACCGGCGCGACCGTCGGTGAGCGCGGGGCGGCGGCAGGCGCCGCGGCAGCCGCGGTGGCGTGGCTTAGATCCGGCAGATTGATCACCATCCCCGGCTGCAACCGACTGGGGTTAATCGTCGGGTTGGCCTGCTCGATGCGAATGTAAAAGGCGGCGTTATCATATTCAGCGGCCGCGATTTTGGAAAACGTCTCGCCCGGCTGCACCCGGTGGGTACGCATTGCGCCGCTGGCGGCGGCATCACTATGAGCGGCAATCCCCGATGAAGAAGCCGCGCTACCCGATGAAGCGGCGGAGCTATCCGGTAAAAGGGCCGCTGGCGTTTGGGCCACCGGCGCGGGGGTGGGCGATACGGTGGAGTCGGCCACGGCGGGTGCCGGCACCTCCACCTGTCGTGATGGCGAAGGCGTCTGGCTCATCAGCGGCGGCTGGCCGGTGGTCAGCGCCGCGGCCCAGATATCCACTTGATTGCCCGTGCGCCGCGGAGTTGTTTCCGTTGCGGTGGGTGTAGCGGTTGCAGTGGGCGTCGCCGGCTCCGCGGGCGCCTCGGCCACCACCTCGGGCTTTTCCGGGACAATCGGCGTGGGCGCAACCGCCTCCGGCGCCGGCACCACACTGGGCGACCCGGTTAATTGCACTTGCTGTCGCGGCGAGCGCCCGGAAACAACCATCACATACGCAATGACCACCGCCAGCAGTACGCCACCAATAGCCAATCCAAATCGCAAATCTTTACGCATCTGGGAATTCCTTTCCTTACGTCTTGCCATGGATTGTATCAACGACCTTTCCAATCAGGAAAAAAACCGTCCCTTGCAAACACATTTTCCCGCCATCCGCTAAGCGCTGACGCCGGCGGCGCGGCCCGAAGCCTTGATCTTCGGCTGGGCCGCCTTCACCCCCAGCAGCAGCATGGGGGCCGCGATGGCGATCGAGGAGTACGTACCGACCACTATGCCCACCAGCAACACGAATGTAAAGCTATGAATTCCTGGCCCGCCGGCCACGTACATAATCAGCACCGTAAAGATGTTGGTTGTGCCGGTCAGCAGGGTGCGGGATAGTGTCTGGTTGATCGAGTCGTTGATGACCTGCTTGTCCATGTGGCCGAATTTCCCGCGATTTTCACGCACGCGGTCAAAGACCACGATGGTGTCGATCATGGAATAGCTCATCACCGTCAAAATTGCCGCCACCATCGTCAGGTCGATGCGGAACCCGGCGTCCACCAATAATGCCCGGCCCAGCGCCGTGTCGGCCAGGTAATGCGACAGGCCCACCAAGCCCAGCACCAGGAAGGTATCGTGCAACATGGCCGCCACCGTCGCCGTGCCGTACAGCAGATTGCCAAAGCGCAGCCAGATGTACGCCATAATCACCACCAACGACATAAACAGCGCCAGCAGTGCCGCCTGGGTGGTGTCGCCGGCCACCTGGGCGCCGAACTTGCTTACCTTTTGTAATTGCGCTTCTTTATTAATCGCGCTGTTCACCAGCCGCCAGTAAGGCCCGGCCAATGTCTCCTGCCATTTGCCGCGGTCCTGTCCGTAAGGCAAATTGGCATCGGACACCATCACCACCGCCGTGGAGCTTTCGGCGTCGGTTCCTTCGGGATTTTCCACATCAATATCCCGTGCTGGAATCGATTGGCCCACCGTCGGCTGCAAACGCTGCCTCTCGATGCGGGTTTTGATCTGGCTGGGCCGCAGCGGCGGATTCAGGTGGCTTAGCACGATCGCCACGCCTCCTTGATGCGAGCCAAGCGCCACGGGGGTAAATCCGGCGATCGTCTGCGTATCGGATTCAATGGGAACCACTGAGCTGCCCAGCACCGTTTCCACCGGCTTGATCGGATCGGCCGCATTATCAAAGCGCGACGCGGCTTCAATCTTCAACTCATTTTGGAATTCCGTACTGATCACGCGCCGCACCGCCGCGGCATCGGTATTGGGCGTGAGGATTTCATATTCCCCACCCCCGCCGCCCATCTTCATCACCACCGGGCTGGGCAATACGCTCTTTTCATAAGGCCGCAAACGCCTTTCCACCTGCTCCTTGGCAATGGGCTGCTTAAATTCCACCTGCACACCCGTGCCGCCGGCAAAATCAATACCCAAAACCTGGCCCTGGCGGGCCTTGATCACGAATGCCGCCATTCCTATGACCATCACTAATCCGCTGACGGCCATAAAACCCCACGCCAGCCGCAGCCAGTTGATCTTCGGTTGCAGCAGTTTATCCCAACGCGGGAACGTCAGCGGCAAGCTGCCCAAATGGTCGATGTGGAACTTGTCCACCATGATGCCGAAGATGGTTTTGGTTACGAACAGGGCCGTAAACAAGCTCCAGGCCAGACCAATCAAAAGCGTCAAGCCAAATCCTTTGACCTCCTCGCTGCCCAGCCAGTAAAGGATCAGCGCGGTAATCACCGTCGTTACGTTGGAGTCAACAATGGCGCTGAATGCCCGGTCATACGCGTTTCGCAGCGCCATCCGCAGCGACATGCCGCGATGCTGCTCTTCACGCAAACGCTCGAAAATCAGCACGTTGGCATCCACCGCGGCGCCGATGGTCAGCACGATGCCCGCGATGCCCGGCAGGGTGAAGGTGGCATTTAATGCCGCCATCGAACCGAGAATCAGCACCACGTTCATCAGCACCGCAAAAGTGGCGACCATGCCGGCCAGAAAGTAATAGCCGCATAGAAAGATCGCGACGATCACCAATCCGTAAGCGCACGCCCACAAGCCGGCACGAAGGTTTTCCGAGCCAAGCTGCGGCTCGACGGTACGCTCCTGGATCGGCTCACTGCTCAAACTCGCCGGCAGGGAGCCGGCATTGAGTGTGCTGATCAAGTAACCAAATTCCGCATCGGTATACCCCGCCTCGCGGCTGATCACGCCGTCGCGGCTAATGGTCGATTGAATCGTTGCGGCACTGATGATCTTGTCATCAAGCAGGACCGCCATCAGTCGCTGCAGATTGCCGCCGGTCAATTCAGCAAAGTATTTCGCCCCCTGCGGATCAAAGCGGAATCCCACCGCGCGAATGCCCATTTCCGTCGTCGCGGTGTGCGCGCTCTCCAATGCCCACTTCTGGATGCCAGGGCCGTTGACCATCTGCTTGCCCTGCGTCGTCCATGCCAAGGCCCAGAATTTGCCGTTGTAGGGCGTCAGAAGTTCCTGTTGAAAATCCTCCGGGCGATCCACCTGATACCAGCGCATGGAATCGCCGGCCTGCTGGGCGGTTCCCTTGCCGCCGGGTTGCAGACGCTTACGCATTTCAATGACTTCGGCGCTGGACAGGTCATTGCCCGTGGCCAGAATATGAAATTCCAACACGCCGGAACCTTTGAGCAAACGCTTGAGTTCCCCGGCATCGTCAATCGCGCCCTTGACCTGGCTGAATTGATCGTACGCACCCACAAACTGCTTTAAGGCCGCGACACGCCCCGGCATATCCGCCGCCCGTTTTTCCAATGCCGCCAAGTGATCCTGGCGGCTTTGCCCCTTGAGCGCTAAGGCCGATTCCACTTCATCCACGCTCATATTGGTCTGGGCGACCTTGTTTTTCAGCTCGTCATATTTCAGTTCCAGTTTCGCCTGCTCCAGCACATCCTTGCTGGAAGCGGCTTGCTGGATTTTGTCCCACGCAGCGGCCAGTTCGCTGAATAACTGCGCCCGGGCACCGCTGCCCATCGCCAGCTTTTCCAAGCGCCCCACCCGCTCGGCCCCCTGATGCTGCTCCACGGCCGCAAAAACCTGCGACGGCCGCACGTTGCCTTCGGTCAGACGCTGCCGCGCTTTGGAATAGGCTTCGCGCGCGGCTTTAGCCTGCTCGGTCTGGGCCGAAAACGGCATCTGGATTTCCAGGCGGTTATTGCCTTCTGGGCGCCAGATCAAGTTGCGCACGCCGTCGGGATCAACGCGACGCTTGAGCGATTCCATCACCTGCTGGGCCAGATTGCCGCTGAATCCGCCCGCGGGCGTGGCGATCTCATAGGTCAGGCTGGTGCCGCCCACCATGTCGATGCCCGGCTTGAGATTCAGCTTTTGCGAAAAGCCTATCGACGGATCGAACAGGCTCTTGGGCGGGAAGATCATGAACAATGCGCCCAATAGAATGACCAGGATCAGCGTTACACGACCAGAATAGGATTGCGGCATGGGGTGTTTCGGTAAAACGACTCAAAAATTGCTGCGGCTGGCGACCCGCCAACAGGCGCAGTCGCCAATAATAAACCAACCGGGCGCCGATTACTTATCGCTCTTTTCTTCGGCAACCACCCGATGAATAGCGCTGCGGGAAAAGCGGATTTTGGCGTTGGAGCTTTCGTCAACCTTCACCAACACCTCGCCGTCGCGGATCTCGATGACTGTGCCCAAAATGCCCCCGATGGTCTGGATGCGGTCGCCGCGCTTGAGTTGTTCCAGCATCTGCTTGCGGCTCTTATCCTGATTCCGCTTGGAGCGAAATACAAAGAAATACAATACCGCGATGCCCAGCAGCAACGGAAACATCGGGCCGCTGATTACCTGCATCCAGCCGGGGGCCGGCTGCGATGTCGGAGTCGTCTGCGCTAAAATCCACATCATCATGTATGATCCTCGTCGCTCGATTCTTGCTGTGCAGCACGGGAATCATCCCGCGCTTGCCGCGGGCCGATTCGGCAACGCCCGTCGCTCTGGACGAACGTATCAAATCGGCCTTGTTCAATGGCCAGGCGACAATCGGCCATGAACCGTTGGTAGAAACGGATATTATGCACGGAAACCAGCATGGGGCCAAGCATCTCGCGGGCATAAAAAAAATGTCGCACTGCCCCGCGGCTGAATTGCCGGCAGGCCACGCAGTCGCAGCCCGGTTCAATGGGCGACAAATCCCTTAAATATTGGCGATTTCGCAGCTTCAGCGTTCCCTGGGCGGTAAACGCGGAGGCATTGCGGCCATTGCGTGTCGGTAGCACGCAGTCAAACATGTCGATCCCGCTGCGTATCGCCTGGGCGATATCACGCGGATAGCCCACCCCCATCAAATATCGCGGTTTTTGCTCCGGTAGTAGCCCCGTCGTGGCTTGCAAGGTGGCGCATAAAGCTTCAAACCCCTCGCCCACCGCCAGCCCGCCCAAGGCGTAGCCGTCAAAATTCATCGCCGTCAATTGCTCGGTGCACCACTGCCGCAGCTCCAGGTCCGTCCCCCCCTGCACGATACCGAATAACGCCTGCCGCTTTGGCCTTTGATGAAATTGTAAAGATTCCTCAGCCCAGCGCACCGTGCGCTGGGCTGCCAAACGATGGTAGTCGCTTGAAGCATCGGCCGCGGGGCACTGGTCAAATGCCATGATGATGTCCGCGCCCAGGGCATTTTGCACTTCCATGCTCCGCCGCGGATTCAGTTCCACCAGCTTGCCATCAATATGGCTTTTGAAAACCACGCCCTGGTCGCTGATGCGGTTCAGTTCCGCCAGGGAAAAAACTTGGAACCCGCCGCTGTCGGTCAAAATCGGCCCACTCCAACCCATGAAGCGGTGCAGGTCGCCTAAGTCCGCAACCACCGCCTCCCCCGGCCGCAGCATCAGGTGATAGGTATTAGCCAATATGATTTGCGCGCCGGTTTGCGCCACCAGGTCCGGCAACAGTCCCTTGACCGTCCCCTGGGTTCCCACCGGCATAAACGCCGGGGTTTGCGCCTCGCCGTGCGGCGTCAAGATGCGGCCACGCCGCGCCTGGCCGTCGCGTTGAAGTACTTCAAAGACCAGCGGCGCGGGTGAATCAGTGGATTGCATCCCTTGGATTGTGGAGGGTGGATTGTGCCAAGGGCCTGGCGGCGAAGGCAATTCACCGGCGTGCAAACCGCTCATCCCGTTTGCTTCCTTAATCATTGGCCAACCCCCACGCTTGTCGTCAAAATTCCGCCCTCACCGCCAAGCGATGGATCCCACGGCCACCGTCAAATCTCAAATTGCACCCGCAGCGTTTCCCCTGTTTGCACCGTACTGATACTTTCCGGCCGCGCTGCCTCAATGGTCCACTGCTTCACCGCTTGGGGCACGACCAGCGTGCCGCGAAGAATTTGGTTTTCCCGCCGCACATCCAGTTCAATCATTCCGGCGGGATGGGCCATGCGTCCGGCGGCCCATTGCAGCGGCCCCAGTTGCGGGCGCACGCGGAGGCGCGAAAAACCAAATCCATCCGGGGTTATACCAAGAATCGAAGCAAAATAATGATACAGCGGATGCGCCCCCCACGCATGACAATCCGAACGCGCCGGCTCCGGCGCTTCAGGCAACGTCGTGAATCCGAGTTTGCTCAGGTCAAACCACAAACCCATCCGTCCCAGCAACGCATCCCCACGTCCTATCTGCGCCAAGGCCGAGAAAATGTAATGGCTGAAATAAATGGTCGCGGCCTCCAGATTCGCCGGTGGCTCAATTAATGACGCCGCCACGCTCGACGCCTCTTGCGGCGCTAATTGCCCGCTCAACAGCGCCAGCGCCTGGGCGTGTTCGCTGAAGCGATTGCGGGCGTCATCATTGGCGAACATGCCACGTTGCCCATCCCAAAAATTCCGGCGGGCGGCCTCGGCCAGTTCCCCGGCTGTTTGCAGATGGCGCTTGGCTAAGTGTTCCTCGCCCAGCATCTGTTCCAACTTGGCCATCAAGTTCATTGTGTAAATAACTTGCCACTGGGTAACGCCGCAGGCCGCGCCGATGGTTCCCGTCGGCATGCCGCTGTGCCAACCGATTGTCCAATCCACAAAATTCCACCCCGCCGGCAAGCGAACCAGTCCATCGCGACCGATCTGATTGCGCCAGCGCTCCATAACCGCCCGCACTCCGGGCATGAGCGACAAGATCATTTCCCGGTCTCCGCGATACATCGCGTAGTCGTGCACCATCCCCGCCCAGCACAGGGCGAAAGTGGGAATGGTCTGCGCCATGCTGGTGGGATAGCGCGAGTGGGTCCAGGTGTCGCCGGTGCGGCTCCAGTCAAACAGTTTCAGACTTTTGCGCACCAGCCGGTCGTCCTGCGACATAGTCAGCGCCACCAGCGATTGCAGCCGGGTATCCCCCGCGTAATTCAACTGCTCGTAATACGGGCAGTCCATGCTGGTTTCGTGGCTGCACTGTTCCAGTGTGCGCAGGGCGGGCGCGATCACCCGCTCCAGTCGTGGATCGCTGGCCGTGAAAGAACCACAATATTGGTAGGGATAACCGGTTCGCCGCAATTCAAGGCTGCTGATCACCAGCGGTTGCCCGCCGGTGTGAATCAATATTTCCACGTATCGACCCGCGCCCCACCACAAGGGATTCAGCGTGCGCTGTTGGCCGCCATCCGCCAGCAGTGCATCGCCGTAGCCAACAAACACGCGCCCCTCAATCTCATTGCGATTGCCTTTTCGCACTACCGCGTCGGTCGAGGATTCAATCGCCGGATCAAACAAATACAGCGACTCGGCCCATGCCAGCCTGATCGATGCGCCGGCCCCTCCGCTGACACAAAGCCGCGGATATGCGCATGCGTAATTTTGTAAATCCAAAATGACGCGGCGGCGCGCGCCCGCGGGAATGGTTATCGCGCATTGTTGCGCTAGTAACGCGCTCCACGCCGCGTGTTCTCCAGCCAGATCAGCGACGGCTCGCACGGGAGCCAAACCCGACTGCGCATCAGAAGACGCATCAACAGGCGTATCAATATGCCGCACAAGAATGTTTTCAATCGGCTCATCGCGCATGGCCGGGAGCATCGCCGGCCGAAGCAGCCAATACGTCGCCGACTCCCACACCAGCGCCGCCGCGGCCGCGGGCTGCAACGTAACCACCGGTTGCCAATTTTCCCCGTCCCCCGATTCGATCCCCCAGGGATATTTTTCGGCATCGACCGTCTGGCGGCAACCCACGGCGGTAAAATGCCCACCCGCCTTGGCCAATTGAAAGCTCATGCCTTGGACATTAGTCGCTTGCCAATCGGCCACGCCGGTATCCAGCAGTTGCCCGCAATTTTCTCCGCACAACCAGAATCCCGGCCTCTGGGTCATCTGCGCCCACGGGCAGGGCGTCGGTCCCATCGGGTCCAGCCACCACACCAGGGCAACCAGACTGTGCGCCCCGGCGGCAAATTCCACATCGTAACTTTCGTACATCCAGTGGCGCAAGTCGCCGCGCTCCGGCCCTTGACCAACCGGCTTGCCGTCCACGTAAAGCCGATAGCGCTGGTCGGCACTGACATGAATACGCAGCTTGGCGGGCTTCTGGAGCGAAAACTTTCGCCGAAACGCCCACACCACCGCCGCGCCGGGCGGCTGCAATTGCGCGCCAATCCATTTGGCCGGCCACGGACTATTCATGAACTGGTACTTGTCGCTTTGAACCCAAGGCGGATCGCCCGCCAGCAATGCTCTTGTCATGGTTTTCCTTGCTTGCCCTGATGAATGCCGTGTTATAGCAGCCGCTCGCCCGAACCGCGCGGCGTCAGGCTGATGATCTTTTCGATAATCTGTTCCACGCCCACACCTTCGGAGTCGGCGTTGAAATTGGGAATCAGTCGATGCCGCAGCACCGGCGGGGCCACCGCCTCGATATCCTCCAGCGTAACGTGCAGCCGCCCGTGCATCAGCGCCCGCGCCTTGCCGGCCAGGATCATATATTGTCCGGCCCGCGGCCCGGCACCCCAGTTGAGCCAGTGGCGCACAAAATCTCCCGCCTCCGGCTCGTTGGGTCGCGTCAGCCGCAGTAAATCCAGCGTGAAATGGTACACATGATCCCCCACCGGCACGCGCCGCACCAGTTCTTGAATGCGCAGAATCGTCTCGCCGCGCATCACCTTGTTGACCCGCGTGGCAAAAGAGCCGGTGGTGCGCCGCAATATCTCCAGTTCTTCCTGGCGGCGCGGATAATGCACATTGACCCGGAACATAAACCGGTCCAGTTGCGCTTCGGGCAGCGGATAGGTTCCTTCCTGTTCGATGGGATTTTGTGTCGCCAGCACAAAAAACGGTTCCCCCAGGTCCAGCGTGCGGTTGCCGGCGGTTACCTGCCTTTCCTGCATGGCCTGCAACAGCGCCGCCTGCGTCTTGGGCGGAGTGCGATTGATCTCGTCGGCCAGAATGATGTTGGCGAAGATCGGACCCTTTTGAAATTCAAAGCGCCGTCTGCCGCTGTCGGGGTCTTCCTGCAAAATGTCGGTGCCGGTGATGTCGCTGGGCATCAAATCCGGAGTGAACTGGATGCGATGAAAGGTTAAATCCATCGTCGATGCCAGCGTGGAAACCAATAGCGTCTTGGCCAGTCCCGGCACACCTTCCATCAAGCAGTGCCCGCGGGCAAAGATGGCGATGAGCAATTCCTCAATCACCCGCTCCTGGCCCACGATAACTTTCCCCAGCTCCGAGCGCAGCGCCTGGTGCGCCTCGGCCAGTTCCGCCACCGCGCGCAAGTCCGCTTGCGAGGCTTCGCTTAATTGATCCGTGTTCCGCTCCGCCATCTTTGGCTCCCAACGCGCCCGTGACGTCCAGGGCATGCCTGCTCGCGTCCATCCCCATGGTTCGTCATTATGGCCGCAAAATTCGTACAGCGCTCACGCTCAGCGCGTCGCTTTTCAGTTGACCCTTTTGCAAAAACCGAATTCCCAGTGTGCGCGGCCGGTGTCCGTCAAGCATATTCACCCCGCCATACACGCGCCGCCCGTTTACGCTGGCCACCACCGCAGTCCCTTGCAAAACCAGCCGCACCCGAAGTTCCCCGCCACCAATCGCCTCTGGCGCCTGGCGCGACGTGCCATCGGGCAGCACCAGTCGGGCGCTGCGCCCCTGGATCATCCACACCAGTTCATGCGGCGTGGTGGCGCGCTGGGCGTCAAAATCAGCCTGGTCGCTCACAAATAGCTGGAAGATCAATTCCTCGGCGGGTCTGCTTATGTTTAACAGCGCCTCCAGCGCCACCGGCCGATCTGCCGCTAACGCCGTGGGGTATACCAGTGCCCCGCCGCGCCACGCGCCATCGGCCGAGTCGCCGGAAAGTCCACTGGCACCAATCGCCGCGCCCACCGGCTTCCAGCCAGCCAGGCCCGCGCCGTCAAACGCCCCACCGGCCAGCGGCGTGAGAAAATACAGCCGCTCCAGGTCCGCCAGCGCATCATTTTGCGCTGACTGGCCGCGAAACATCACCGCCAGCAACAACCCCAGACCCAGCAAAATCGCCAGCGACACCCACGCCACCAGCGATGCCACCGGCCAGCCCCCACGGGGCGGCGCTTGTTCCAGGTTTTCCATGACCCGGCGCGTAAATCCCGGCCCGGCGCGCACGCTCCGCCATTGCCGCCCGCTTTCCAAATCCTCCCGTACCCGGCACAAACGCTGGTACTGGGCGCGCTGATCCCCCGCCACGCCAATCAGCTCTACCGCCCGCCGCCACGGCGGAGACGCCGGTCCGGCACGCAAGGCCTCGGCCAAAAGTTCCATCAACTCCGGCCCGTCTGGTTCAAGTTGTTGCGTCTGGTCTTCCATCACAAATCGTCTCGCTCCACCTTGGTATACCGCCGCCGCCGACAAACGTTCATCAGCGATTATTCCCCGCCCAGCGCCCGCGCCAAGCGCTTAAGCCCATGAAACATGCGCGAACGCAGCGTTACCGCCTTGGCCCCGGTGATCCGCTCCATCTGCGCATAAGTTAAATCTTGAAATATGCCCATTAAAATGACGTCTTTCTGATCCGGTGGCAGATTCTCCAGTTCCTTAAGCACTCGAGCGATCTCCTCCTGCTTTTCCACCTCGTCGGTAGCCCGCCGGGCCACCTGCCAAGGATCGGAGTTGCTCTCCACCCCTTCCAGGTTTAACTCGGCCATGTTGCGGATCGGACTGCGCTTGCGCCGCCGCGCCTGGTTGATCGCCAGGTTACGGGTAATGGTAAACAGCCATGTGGAAAATTTGCTGGGATAGCGGTAAGTGGCCGCGAATCGAAAGGCCCGCAGGAAAACCTCCTGGCCGATCGATTCCACATCCTCCACATTGCCCAGCATTCTATACAAATAAGAGAGCACGCCGTTGTTATAACGTTCGTACAATAACGTAAAAGCCTGCTTGTCCCCCTGCTGGGTGCGGCGCATCAACTCTTCATCGCTGGATCGGCCCAAGGGCACCGATGCCAGCGACGCCGCCTCCTGGGACTGATTTTGGCGATCGCTCGAATCCATTCATTGACCATCATATGCGATCCATCGTGGTGGATACAGCGGACCCACTTCTCTGGTAGCTTACCCTTTGCTGAAATCAAAATCGCGCTTGCCGTCGATGCTATCCACTTTCACCGTATCCGGCTCGACAAATTCGCCGGCCAGAATCTTGCCAGCCAGCGGATTCTCCAGCCGTTGCTGAATCACGCGCTTGAGCGGTCGGGCACCATAGTTGGGATCATATCCTTCTTCCGCCAAACGTTTTTGCGCCGCCTCGGTTACCTTCAGGCCCAAGCCCCGCAGCGCCAAGCGGTTTTGCAGGTGGTCCAGTTGCACGCGCACGATCTTGGCCAGTTGCTCACGGCCCAATGGATGAAACACGATCGTCTCATCAATACGATTGAGAAATTCCGGGCGGAACTGCCCTTTAAGCAAATCCTTCACCTGGGCCTCGATCTCCCACTCCTCGGCACCGCGCGCGGTCATTTCCTGAATCTGGGCCGAACCGATATTGCTGGTCATCACGATCACCGCGTTTTTAAAATCCACGGTGCGACCCTGCCCATCGGTTAAACGCCCATCGTCCAGCACCTGCAACAATACGTTAAAGACGTCGCGGTGGGCTTTTTCAATTTCATCGAACAAGATCACGCTGTAGGGCTTGCGGCGCACCGCCTCGGTCAAGCGGCCACCCTCTTCATATCCCACATATCCCGGCGGCGCGCCAATCATTCGGGCCACCGAATGCTGCTCCATGAACTCGCTCATATCGATGCGCACCATGGCGTTGTCGTCATCAAACAAGAATTCCGCCAGCGCCTTACACAATTCGGTTTTGCCCACCCCGGTCGGCCCTAAAAACAGAAAGCTGCCGATGGGTCGATTGGCGTCCCCCAGTCCGGCGCGATTGCGCCGCACGGCGTCGGACACCGCGCGCACCGCATCCTCCTGCCCGATCACCCGCAGGCCCAGCCGCTCTTCCATCTTCAGCAGCTTTTCGCGTTCCCCTTCCAGCATCCGGCTGACCGGTATCCCCGTCCAACGCGAAACCACCGCCGCGATTTCGTCGGCCGTTACTTCATCCTTCACCAGCGCATCCTTATTCTGGCTCAGAGCGACGACCTGCTTATCCGCCTCCTCCAACTTCGCTTTCAGTTCGCGCAATTCACCGTACTGAATCCGCGCCGCCACTTCCCAGTTGCCCTGGCGCTGCGCCTGTTCCAGTTCAACTTGTTTGCGGTCCATTTCCTCTTGCAGCTTTTTCACCCGGTCCATCACCCCTTTTTCATTCTCCCAACGGGTGGTCAACTGTGTATTACGCTCCCGCAATTCCGCCAATTCCTTTTCCGCCTTTTCCAATTGCTGCTTGGAGCCGGCGTCTTTTTCTTTGCGCAAGGCTTCCAGCTCAATTTGCAACTGCATCATCCTTCGGCGAATTTCATCCAGTTCCGCCGGCATGGAATCGTTTTCAATGCGCAGCCGCGAACCCGCCTCGTCGATCAGGTCAATCGCCTTGTCCGGCAAAAAACGATCCTGGATATACCTATCCGACAAAACCGCCGCCGATACAATGGCATTGTCGGTGATGCGCACGCCATGATGCGTTTCATAACGCTGCTTTAGTCCGCGCAAAATAGCGATGGTGTCCTGCACGCTTGGCTCGCCCACAACGATGGGCTGAAAACGTCGCTCCAGCGCCGCGTCCTTTTCAATATGCTTGCGGTATTCATCCAGCGTGGTGGCGCCGATACAGCGCAGCTCGCCCCGCGCCAAAGCCGGCTTGTGCAGATTGCCGGCGTCCATCGACCCCTCGGCCTTGCCCGCGCCCACCACGGTATGCAATTCGTCAATGAACAGGATAACCCGCCCGTCGCTGTCGGTAACTTCTTTTACCACCGCCTTGAGCCGATCCTCAAATTCACCGCGATATTTGGCCCCGGCGATCAGCGCCCCCATGTCCAAGGCGATGATCTTCTTATTGGCCAGCACCGCCGGCACATCTCCATTAAGCATGCGAATGGCCAAGCCCTCGACAATCGCCGTCTTGCCCACGCCCGGCTCGCCGATCAGCACCGGGTTATTTTTCGTCCGCCGCGATAAAACCTGCATGGTCCGGCGGATTTCCTCGTCCCGGCCGATCACCGGATCGATCTTTCCCTGCCGTGCTATCTCCACCAGATCCCGTCCATAGCGCTCCAAGGCCTGATATTTGGCTTCGGGATTTTGATCGGTAACACGCTGATTGCCGCGAATGCCCTTTAGTGCCGCCAAAATCGCATCGTGTGATACGCCTGCGTCGCTGAGCAGTTGCCGGGTCTCACTTTTTACCTGCGCCAGCGCCAAGAGCAGATGCTCGGTGGAGACATATTCATCTTTAAGGCGGTCCGCTTCCTTCTGCGCCTGGGTAAACACGTCCATCGTCCCCCGGCCCATGCCCAGTTGCGTGCCCGTTGCCTGCGCAAGCTGCTCTAACTGCTCCTGCACCTTCTGCCTCAGCGCCGCCGCCGACGCACCCACCTTTTGCAATAGCGGACTGACAACCCCCTCGCGCTCGCCCAACAGCGCCGCCATCACATGCAGCGGCAACAATTCCGCGTGGTTCCGCTGCTCCGCCATTTCCTGACCCCGCGCCACCGCTTCCTGAGCTTTTACAGTCATGCGATCCATTTGCATCGTATTTCCTTTTGTAGTCTGCCATCACTAACAAATCGCATACCATTTGCCGCGCACATCCAATAATTTTAACCTATTATGTACGCTTCACTTGCGTGATGTAATGCCCCTGCTGTTTTACTCGACTCTGCCAATGTTGCAGGTGCCAGGGGCCCCTTGCCAAGTTGGCAGCGCTGGGATGCGCATCAATATTAATCGGTTGAGCCGAGCATGTGCGATAAAGGCTACATATTTCTGTTGTGCTCGCTTGGATGGTATGATCCGCCCCCGGCATTGGGCCATTTCAACAATTGTTTCTTGAGGGATCGCTATGAGCAACTCGACCTCCACCGTCCGCGGCTGGACCGTAACCATCGCCGCTTTGGTGATTAACCTTGCCGCCGGCAATCTGTATGCCTGGGGTGTGCTGGGCAAAGCCGCGGTTAACAAGTGGGGATGGACCCGCACGCAGGCCGCGATGCCTTTTGCCTTGGCCACCGCCACCTTCGCCATCACCATGATTTTCGCCGGCCGTCTTCAGGATAAACTCGGCCCCCGACGCATCGCCCTTCTGGGCGGGCTGGTCATGGGCGGCGGGTTTTTATGGGCCGGACAAACCCAAGCGCCCGCGGTCCTGAGCGCCGCTTACGCACTGGTGGGCGTCGGCATCGGTCTGGCTTATGCCGCCACAACGCCGGCGGCCATCAAATGGCACCCAACTTCCCGCCGCGGCCTGATTACCGGGCTGGTTGTTTCCGGCGTCGGCCTGGCGGCAGTCTATGCCGCCCCGCTAACACAATGGCTCCTCGGCGGCCACGGCATCTCCGGCACTTTCACCTACCTGGGATGGGGAACCATTGTGGTTATCGCCCTGGCCGCGATGGTGGTAACCAATCCGCCGGCGGGATACGTCGCGCCCGCGAGTGGCAAAAGCATGACGCCCACGAACAGCCCGGCGTCCCCTCTACCCACCTTGCGACAAGAGATGGACTGGCCGGCGATGCTGAAGACCGGGCGGTTTTATTTACTGTGGCTCATCTTCGTGCTGGCCGCGGCTCCGGGGTTGCTGATGATTTCCAATATTGTCTTAATCGCCGAAAAACAGGCCGCTTGGAAATCGGGATTTGTGGCGGTCATGCTGCTGGCGGCTATGAACGCCGCCGGCCGTATCGTCAGCGGATGGATTTCCGACCGCCTCGGCCGCCGGGGAACCATGCTGCTGGTCTTTTTGCTGCAAGCTGCCAACATGGCGCTGTTTGGCTTCTATACCACCCCGGCTCTGATCATTATTGGCGTGGCGGTCTGCGGCATCTGCTACGGCGCGATTTTCGCACTGATGCCGGCGGCGGCGGCGGATTTCTATGGCGTGAAAAACCTGGGCGTCAATTACGGCCTGCTTTTCACCGCTTTCGGAGTGGCCGGAACCGCCGGGTCACTATTGGGCGGGAAAGTCGGCGATGTATTCAAAACCTATCAGCCGGCCTACTGGATTGTTACGGCGATGCTTCTATTGGCGGCATTGCTCACCATCCCCTTAGCCTCGCGCCGAACCGCGTAGACCGCACTGAGTGTTACGGGATGGTTCCCGCCGTCAGTGTGGGCAGAATCTTCGGGCAGGCGCCGCAGTAGAGCGTGATCGTGCCGGCGGCACTGACCCAGGTTGGAATGTTGCCAGTGTTCATTTTTTTAGTTGCCTTTTTGAAGTGGGCGGACGATAATGACTGTTGAACTCCGCAACTGCTTGGGGATGAAAACGCATAGTCCTCAGGCCAGTAGGTGGGTCCGAACCGTACACTTCGGCCCATTCAACGGGGTTCTTTTTATTAACGGTTAACCCATCCGGTCAGAAGCCATGTCTGTCGCGTGCCATTTTTATGGAGCGAGAGAACCGCCGTGTGGCCATCATGTCGAATCAGTACACGTTCCCCGCCAGCCGGTCCGTGCGGCGTCGATACCCGGCCACGCGCGATCACATCAACCATTTTGCGGGCGACAGCCTCTCCGTCGCTTCCTTCCGCCTTTCGCTTAGCAACAATGTGGGATAGTCCGCTTCCACCCCGAAAACCACGCGATGGGTCGCCGGGCGTTCCCCAGACAAATGAGATGCTTCCCACCTCATCGCGGTGCATCGCATCCATCGCGTCCATCTTTTCAGAGATGGCTTTGTTCATTGCGGCGTTGCCGCGTCGCACGTTTTCTATGACCTTGGGATCATCGCCGCTGGTATTCCTGCCCATGCTTCCTCCACCCTCGCCGCCAGTGGCGAATTCTCCACTTCCAGGATCGTAATTCTCTTTTCCAATCGCCGCCATCCTGGCCGGGTTGTAAAAAATTGCGTTCCAGCGGCGGGCTTCCGGCCGCCGCGTAAGGCGGCAACGAGTATGCCGACGTTCAACCGTTGCCATTGGACGCCACCGGCTGGACCGACCAAGCGGGGCAGGTTGCCAATTCTTCCGCCAGGGCGTTGAACCGGCGGCAGGTCTTTGCCAACGCATCAAAGCTGGAACAAACGCCGCGTCTTTGCCTATTCGCGCCCGCCGCGTCGCGGTAGCCGCAGATGGCCCACCGCTTGAGCCATGATCCCCGATAGTGCGAAGTGCAAGAAGTCTCGCAAAAAAAAAGTGGATAGACTACGCGGCGCGAATGGCAAAAACCCTGTTTTTCAATACACCCGGAGGGATTTGAACCCCCAACCCTCGGTTCCGAAGACCGATGCTCTATCCAATTGAGCTACGGGTGCTGCTATGCGTTTGCTTGCCTAAAATACCCCGCGGCCGGCCCGGTGGCAAGCGACGGATGTTGCCTTTGGATAATGTGTGTACATGTGGCTAATTATGTTTTCCCTGCCGCTGGCGCAAGCCCCTCGCCGCCGATTTGATGTTGTGGCACCAGCGGGGCTGCATGCCACTTTCGTTTTTTTTTCGGGCCGCTACCATAATGGTTTCATTCTTTGAAGGAACTTTATGGATTCCAATGCTAACGACCCGTTGAAACAGAAATTTCGGCCCGATATTGACGCGCAGTTGCAGCGGGAAATCGACGATGCTTTGGGCGATTTGTCGGTTGAGGACTTGTATGAACAGGCCGATCACTCCGGTGCCGCTCCCGCCGCCGCTGAGCCGGGCATGCGCCGCGGCAAGATCATCGCCGTGGACAAGGACCAGGCGTTTGTGGACTTAGGCGGCAAGAGCCAGGGAATCATTCCCTTGCAGCAATTTGAAAGCGAACCGCAGGTCGGTCAGGTGATGGACTTCGTGGTCGATCGCTATGACGCCCGCGAAGGATTGCTGCTGCTGAATATCAAAGGCGCCAAGGCCACCAACGTGAACTGGCAGACCCTTGAAATCGGGCAGATCGTTGACGCGGTGGTTACCGGCCACAACAAAGGCGGGCTGGAACTGGAAGTCAAAGGGATGCGGGCCTTCATGCCCGCCGGGCAGGTGGAATTATTCCACGTGCCGGAATTCGCCCAGTACGTGGGCCAGCGCATCAGCGCCGAGGTAGCGCAGTTTGATCGCGAGAGCAAAAATCTCATCCTCTCCCGCCGCAATATCCTGGAACGTGAAAAGGAGAGCGCCAAAAAGAAATTGCTGGAAGAACTGGCCGAGGGCCAAACCCGCCGCGGCACGGTGCGCTCGGTGATGGATTACGGCGCGTTTGTGGACCTTGGCGGCGTGGACGGTTTGCTGCACGTCAGCGAAATGAGCTTCCGCCGCGTCAAAGACCCGCGCGAAGTGGTCAAGGAAGGGGATATCGTCGAGGTCAAGATTACCAAATTGGACAAGGAATCCGGCAAGCTCAGCCTTTCGCTCAAGCAGGCCAAGGCCGATCCCTGGAGCAGCGTCGGCGACCACTACGCCGTCGGCTCCACGCTCACCGGGCGGGTAACGCGTCTGGAGGCGTTTGGCGCGTTTATCGAAGTGGAGGAAGGCATCGAAGGACTGCTGCCGATCAGCGAAATGAGCTGGCAGCGCATCAAGCATCCTTCGGACATGCTCAAAGAAGGTGATACGCTGAAGCTGGTTGTATTGTCGGTGGACCCGGCCAATCGCCGCATGAGCTTTTCACTCAAACAAGCGGGGGCGGATCCGTGGGCCAGCGTCGCAGAACGCTATGCCACGGAGATGATCGTTACCGGACAGGTAACGCGCGTGGCGGATTTTGGCGCGTTTGTACAACTGGAGCCGGGAATTGAAGGGCTGGTGCATATTTCCGAGTTGTCCACCCAGCGCGTGCGCGCGACCAGTGATGTGGTCAAGGAAGCTCAGGAAGTGCGCGTGAGCATCCTCGAAGTGGACAAGGCCAATCGCCGCATCAGTTTGTCGATCAAGCGCGCCGCCGAAAGTCCGGCCGTATTGCAAGCGGCACCCTCCAGCGCGCCGCCGGCGGCCAAGAAAAAGCGGCCTGAGCTTCGCGGCGGGTTGGAGTTTGACATGAAGAAAAATAAGTAGCCGGTGATGTATGGATTTGGCCGAGCTGGTGAAGCAGTATCATCCCCACGCCGTTGAGCTGCGGCACAGTTTGCACCAAGCGCCGCAACTGGCCTACCAGGAGACCCTGGCGGCGGAGCTGATCCGCCGGGAACTGGCGCGACTGCAGATTCCCTTTGTGCCCGGCCCGTCCAGCGCCCCCACCGCCACGCTGGCTTTTTTAGGTCTTCAAGATGATCTCCAAGGCGCTATCGCATTCCGCGCCGACATCGACGCTCTGCCGATTGCGGAGATGACCGGCGCGGCGTATGCCAGTCGGCATCCGGGAACGATGCATGCCTGCGGTCATGACGGCCACACCGCCTCGCTCTTAGGTGCCGCGGCGATTCTCAAGCAAATCGAAGGGCAGTTGCCCAGGCGCATCACCTTGATTTTTCAGCCCGCCGAGGAAGGCGGCGGCGGCGCGGCCCGCTTGATCGAGGCCGGCGCGCTGGATGGGCGGCTTGGCCCCAAAGTGGCGGCGATCTTCGGCTTACACGGTTGGCCGGGTTTGCCGCTGGGTGTGATATCCTCCCGGCCGGGGCCGCTCATGGCCGCCACCGACGGATTTGCCGTAACGGTACGCGGCGTCGGCGGCCACGGCGCTTTTCCGCACCTGGGGCACGACCCGCTGACGACCGCCTGTTCGATGGTCGGCAATTTGCAGCAGATCGTATCGCGCGATCTGGATCCGGTGGAGCCGGCGATCGTTACCGTCGGCCAGATTCACGCCGGCACCGCCATCAACATCATTCCCGATGAAGCCCACTTTTGCGGCACGCTGCGAACCCTTAATGACAGCACCCGCCGCCGGGCTATGGAGGCGCTGAATCGCCGCTGCCGGGGAATCGCCCAGGCTGGCGGATGCGAGGCAAGCGTTAGCTGGAGCGAAGGCTATCCCGCTCTGGTGAACGATCCGCGCATGACCGAGCATGTGGCCACCATTGCCCGCGCGGCTTTAGGACCAACCGGTTATCTGCCGGCGGGGGCACCGTGCATGGGCGCGGAGGATTTTTCACATTATCTGCTGAAAATTCCGGGCTGCTTTTTCTTTCTGGGATTGCAAGCGGCCGATCAACCCCCCTTGGCCTCGCTGCATCACTGCGGCTTTGATTTTCCTGATCAGGCTTTGGCGGTGGCGATGCGTATATGGAGCGAGCTGGCGCTGTCGCCGCCGCCACGGCTATGAAATTCGGTCGCATCAAACGCCAGCACGGGCGCATCGGCGGGCTGGATCGCCTGCTGGACACCATCGTGCGCGATTGCCCATTTGTCCAGCGCATCGTGCCAGGGCGTATCAGTGTGCGCCGCGGCAAACTAAAGCAGCGCTTAACCATTCAATACCCCACGGCGGCGGGAGTGAAATGTCTTTTCACCTCCACCGGCACGGTGCAGGAAGTTTTCTTAATCTGTAACGACTCCGCAGCCGCCCAGGGGTGGCTGGTGGATCATCATATGGTGGAGCAATGAACGCCCGGCCTCCGCTTACCGACCTTCAACAAGGCCAACTTCGACAAGCCGTCAAACTACTGACCGCCGGCGAACTGGTGGCCTTCCCCACCGAAACGGTTTACGGCCTGGGCGCGGACGCAACCAACGCCCAGGCGGTGCGAAAAATCTTTCTAGCCAAGGGTCGGCCCTCCAATAATCCGCTGATCGTGCATATTGGCTCCATCGCTCACGCGAGGCGCTATGCCGCCCATTGGCCGGACGCGGCCCAGCAGTTGGCCGAGCGGTTTTGGCCCGGCCCGCTGACGTTGGTGCTGGGAAAAAATCCCGTGATCGTGGACGAGGCGACCGCCGGCGGCACCACCGTGGGATTGCGCTGCCCGGATCATCCGCTGACACTCAAGCTGCTGGAAATGTTCGATAGGCCCTTGGCCGGGCCCAGTGCCAATCGCTCCAATCACATCAGCCCCACCACCGCCGAGCATGTTCGCTCCGACTTGGCGGAAAGTGTGCGCCTGGTGCTTGATGGCGGGCCATGTACGGTCGGAATTGAATCAACCGTCCTGTCGCTGGCCGGGCTAGTGCCAAAAATCTTGCGCCCCGGCGAGATTTCCCAGGCGCGCTTGCAAGAGTGCATTGGCGCGGCGGTTGAATATTCTCCGCTGATCGTGGCCGCGACGGAAAATCAGCCCTTGGAGGGGCCGGGAATGCTGCCCAAACATTACGCCCCGACCACCCCCGCGTATCGCTTCAGTTTTCCAGAAGATACGCCGCTGCTGGTTCGATGGCTTAAGCGCTCCGGGCCGCAGCACGCGGCCATGTTGGCCTCTTTCTCCTGTCCAGCGGAGATTCGGACCCTCCTCGGCGACCACCATCAATGGCATACAATGTCGGCCGATGCCAAAGAATATGCCCGCGCTTTATATGACATGTTGCGGAAGATGGATCAATTGGCGCTGGCCGCGATTTGGATTGAGTGGCCCCGAGTGGCCGGATGGGAAGCGATTGGCGACCGGCTTTTGCGCGCTACCCGTCCACCGCGCCAAGCGTTTGACGATGGAGGCGGCGCAAGCGGCGATTGACGCAGCGTAAGCGGTGATTGACCATTGACACAGCGCGACAACGGCAATCGACGAATGACACAGCGCGCCAACGGAGATTGACGATTGAAACAGCGCGCCACCGGCGATGGACGATTGACACAGCGCGCCAACGGCATTTGACAACCAAGCAAGCGCATGAAGAAGGGCCGGGTCTCTCAAGACCCGGCCCTTGCAGTGTGCAAACTGCTGTTCCTGAAACGACTTATTAGCCGTTTCAGGGAGCTGCCAAAGCAGCCGCGTGTATCAGAGGAATTTCACCCCTGAAAGCTGCTAAAGCAGCCCACACAACCAGTCAATTGATTCACGGATCACCTCGCCTTCGCATCAGCCGCCAAACTGCGGATCAAGTGGCGGCACAGTGTCCATCCAGCCGTCGCAAGTCATTGGGCTAAACCCGCGGATTGGGTCAAAGGTTTCCCTTTGGGTTGCCAATCAAAACAGGCCTGCGTCCAACGCCTTGCCGCCGGATTCTTTCTCCCGGAAACGCCTTTCCGGGAACCATCCGCCGGGCTTTTACCCCCGGCTTCGGCCTTAAGCCATCCGCGCATCTTAAAGCTGCTGAAGTATACGCCAGGTTTTGAGAAAAGGTCAATAAATTTTTGGCACTGCGTAAAAAAAATAAGCCGGGCCGCGGAGATTGGAATCCTGCGGCCCGGCATGGCTCAATTGGCGTAAAAACTTATCGCCGACGCTTCAGCAGCGCCAGCGAACCGAGGCCCAGAATACTCATCGAAGCCGGCTCCGGCACCGCAAATGCGGCGATCAAGTCTGAGGCAAGCGGATTTTCAAAAGTGGCTTGCTGGGGCCTTGGTCGAGAATCTGCGAAAATAGTTCCCGCAGCGCCATTTTCTCACCCGGCCACAGGCAGGCATCGGCAAATTCGCGGCGGTCGATCCAGCGCTGGGAATCGTGTTCCTCATTGAGCCGAACCTGGGCATCGCACCCCACCAGTGCGCAAAACGCGGGGCACATCCAGATACAATCGTCGGCCGCCAGGTAAAAGGTGTTGACCGTATCCAATTGATAAAATTCCTCCGGGGTCAGGCCGGTTTCCTCCGCCAGCTCGCGCAAGGCCGCCTGCCAGGCGGTTTCGCCCTTCTCGATGCGGCCGTATACGCTTTGCCAGGTTCCCCCGAGAAAATCCCCCTGGGCCCGGCGCATTTGCAGGAATTGATGCGATCCCCCGCAGCATCGGGCCACGTAACATTGCACCCTGTCGGTTCGCGTTTTCATGCGTGAGCCACCTTTCGATAGGCCCCCTGCTCGGTTCGGCGCACCCGCCCATGCACGCCCAGCATAGTCAAAGCGCTCATGACCTGCTGGGCCGGCAGACCGCTGCGGGCGATCAGTTCATCGGCCCCAGCCGCATCGTCCCCCAGTGCCGTCAATATCGCGGCTTGCACTCCGTCCAGCGGCCCCGTCGCGGCGGGCTTGAGGGCCGGGGCCGCGGCAAACAACGCGGCATTTTCCAGCGGCAGAGCATCGTTAACCCCCTGTCGCGCCGCGGCGTCGGCGATGGGCGCCGGCAGCGGACCGAGTTCCTCATAAATATCCGCCACACTGCGCGTCAACACCGCGCCTTGTCGAATCAAAAGATGCGGGCCTTGCGATTGCGAATTGTCCACCCGGCCCGGCACGGCAAAGACCGGCCGATTATGGTCTTCGCAGGCCAGCCGCGCGGTAATCAGCGCCCCGGAGCGCTCATCGGCCTCCACCACCAATACCCCTCGCGATAAACCTGAAACAATGCGGTTGCGGCGGGGGA
>JBBQBE010000037.1:0-33176 GCA_038317225.1 Tepidisphaerales bacterium
CAAAATCGCCATCGAGTCCGCTTTCATCCCGATCGACGCGGCAGACCCATATCCCGCGCCGGTTGGCCTCCCGAACCACGCTTTGGTTTACTTGGGGATCGTCCGTGGCCGCGAAAACCAATCCCATACCCTCCAGATGCCGCTCTTGAAAAAGCTCCTTGATGCGAATGACCGCCGCCGGCATTGGCGCCCTAAAAACCGGGGCGACCGCAAATACCTGCCCAGCCCCGGCCTCCAGCAACCCCCGGGCTTTACGCACCGCCACCTTTCCCCCGCCGACCAAAAGTATCTTTCGGCCTGAAACATCCAGCAAAATGGGATACGCAAACGCCACGAACGCGATTGTAGCGGCACTTGCCCAGCGCTTCCAATGCAACCCCGCCACCGGGCTTTGACGGCCACATCCCCCCGTTAGCAGCGGCATCCAGCCACCCACAGCGCGAAACGTTCCCTTGCCGGGGCCGAGCTATCATGCAACATCATTATACATGTACATGTATACAATCTGTACCGTGCGCCCGCGTTTGTTCATGCCGTTTACTTGACGCTGGCGCACCATTTCGTAGACTTCGCAAAATCGTAAATTTTCGGGGACTGGCTACGGGAGTTGTTGATGGGCTACGACATCGTGGTATGCGTCAAGCAGGTGCCGGATACGGCCAACATTACCGGCGAGGCGATGAAGGCCGACGGTACGGTGAATCGCGCGGCTTTGCCGACGATTTTCAATCCCGAAGACCTCAACGCCTTGGAGGCCGCGCTGCAAATCCGCGACCAGCACGGCGGATCGGTTACGGCCTTGACGATGGGACCGCCTGCGGCATGCGAAGTATTACGCGAGTGCCTGTACCGCGGAGCGGATCGCGCGATTTTGCTTTCCGACCGCCGGGCAGCCGCCAGCGATACCTTGGCAACCAGCTACATCCTCTCCATGGCCGCGCGCAAGATCGGCAAGTATGACCTGATTTTCTGCGGTCGCCAGGCGATCGACGGCGACACGGCGCAAGTCGGGCCGCAAATGGCTGAGAAGCTTCATATTCAGCAAATCACCTACTTTGAGAAAGTGGTGGACTTAAGCGGACGCACCCTGCGCGCCCGCCGCAATGTGGGCAATGGCTGGGAGATTTTGGAAGTGCGCTTGCCGGTGCTGCTGACGGTGCTGGACAGCGCCAACGAAGTGCGTCCCGCGGCGGCAAAGCGGCTGATGAGCCAGAAGCGGGCGCGGGGCGCGACGGAAGTGGCGGCGCAGGTTAATGCGGATATGCCCACGGCGTCGGCCGAGCAAAAGGAGCAGGAACAGGCCAGCCGCGTCGAGGCCCTCAAGGCCCAGGGCCTGTGCATTGAGCAGTGGAATTTGGACGACATTAAGGCCGATCTGCAGTGGTGCGGTCTGGCCGGCTCGCCCACGAAAGTCAATCGCGTGCTTTCCATCGTGCTGACTAAGGAAGGTTATACGGAAATTGCCGCAACCGAGGCGGGGATACGCACCATGGTCCAGGAGTTGATCGTGGACCATACGCTGGGATAAACCAACGTCGCCGGCGGCCGGTTGCCCCTTGCCGGTCAGGACCGGATGCTGCGCAGCAACGGGCGAATCTGCCAATCCATTGACATGATTGAACCGAATCGACAAGGCGAAGTGTGGTTTTACGCCGAGCAGGAAGACGAGCATCTTAATGAGGTCTCGTTGGAACTGGCGTCCAAGGCGCGCGAACTGGCCGACAAGCTGGGCGTGAAGATGGCCGCGGTGTTGCCGGGATGGAACGTGCGCGAGTTGTCCTATCGCCTGATAGCCCACGGCGCTGACAAAGTGTACTACGTACACGACACGCGGCTGGAGCATTACCGCACGCTGCCTTATGCGCGGGTGATGTGCCAACTGATCGAAAAGCACAAGCCGCAGATCGTCATGTATGGAGCCACGGCCATCGGGCGCGACATGGCACCGCGGGTGGCTTCGGAAATGCGCGCGGGGCTGACGGCCGACTGCACCGATCTGCAAATCGGCGATCACACCGATCCCAAAACCAAGGTGCAACACAAGAATCTGTTGATGCAGATTCGGCCCGCGTTCGGCGGCAACATCATCGCCTGGATTATCAACTACGATCGCTGGCCGCAAATGGCGACGGTGCGCGAAGGGGTGATGCGCCTGGGCGAGGGGGATCCGCGGCGCAGCGGGCAGATTATTGAGGAAAAAGTCGAGTGGGATGATTTTGAATTGGCGGTGAAGCTCATCGAGCGCCACCGCGAGGCCCGCAAAGTGAATCTGAAAGGCGCGCGGATTATCGTCGCCGGCGGCGGCGGCGTGGGCAGCAAAGACAATTTCAAATTGATCCACGAACTGGCCGGAGCATTGGGCGGCGCGGTTGGCGCCAGCCGAGCCGCGGTGGACAGCGGCTTTATCTCCAAGGACCACCAAATCGGCCAGACCGGCACCACGGTGCGCCCGGCGTTGTATATCGCCTGCGGCATCAGCGGCGCGGTGCAGCATCGCGCCGGCATGGAGGAGAGCGCCAAAATCATCGCCATCAACTGGGACAAGGATGCGCCGATTTTCGGTGTGGCCCACTACGGCATCGTAGGGGATATGAATAAGATTCTACCCATGTTCATCAAGGCGGTGCGCGACCGCGGTTAATTGATCGCTTGCTTAAGACTCTTGCCACCGGCACAGGACCAGCAATTATGGCCAACTTTTTTACCGATAACGACGATATTTGTTTTCTGTTCGATCATCTGAACCTCCAGGAGATCGCCTCTATTCAGGAGGACAATTTCGCCAATCCGCCGGCGGCGGACTATGCCCCGCGCGACGCGGCCGACGCGCTGGATAACTACCGGCGCATTCTCAAAGTGGTCGGCCAGATCGCCGGCGATATCGTCGCCCCGCGCGCCGAGCGCGTGGATCACGAGGGCAATCAGCTCAATGAGGATGGCACGGTAACGCTGGGCGGGGGCGTGCGCGAAAACCTGCGCGCGTTGGCCCAGGCGGATCTAATGGGATTCACCCTGCCCTATCGGTATGGCGGGCTTAACTGCCCCAACCTGGTCTACACCATGGCCAACGAGATCGTCAGCCGGGCGGACGCCTCGCTGATGAATATCTTCGGCCTCCAGGGCATCGCCGAAACCATCAACGCCTTTGCCGACGAGCCGATCAAACAGCAGTATTTGCCGCAATTTTCACATGGCAAGGCGACCGGGGCGATGGTGCTGACCGAGCCTGACGCCGGCTCGGATTTGCAGGCCGTGAACCTTCGGGCCTGGCAGGATGAAGACGGCCAGTGGCGGCTCAATGGCGTTAAGCGCTTTATCACCAATGGCTGCGGTGAGGTGCTGCTGGTGCTGGCGCGCTCCGAGGCGGGCACGACCGATGGGCGCGGATTGAGCCTCTTTTTGGCCGACCGCGGGCCGCGCATTCGCGTGCGCCATCTCGAAGAAAAACTCGGTATTCACGGCTCGCCTACCTGCGAGCTGGTGTTTGATGATTGTCCGGCGCTATTGATCGGGCAAAGGCAGATGGGCCTCATTCGCTATGTGTTCAGCCTGATGAACGGGGCGCGCGTGGGCATCGCCGCCCAATCCGTTGGCATAGCCGAGGCGGCATATCGCGTGGCGCGTAAATACGCCGCCACGCGCAAACAATTTGGCGTGCCCATCGAGCGGCTGCCGGCGGTGGCGGAACTGGTAACCAACATGAAAATGGAATTGGAAGCGGGACGCACCCTGCTGTACCAAACCAGCCGCAACTGCGACCTGGAAAACAACAATTTGCGCGTGCTGGAGAGCAATCCCCCAGCGGATCCGGCGGAACTGAAGCGGCGTAAGGAACTGGCGCGCTCCCTCAAGCGGCTCAACGGTATGCTGACGCCCATGAGCAAATATTACTGCTCGGAGATGTGTGTGCGCGTGGCGTATGACGCCATCCAAGTACTCGGCGGCAGCGGCTACATGAAGGATTACCCGGTGGAGCGCTATTACCGCGATGCCCGCATCACCACCATCTACGAGGGAACCAGCCAGTTGCAGATTGTGGCGGCGGTGCGCGGTGTGTGCGCCGGATCGTTTGAGAAATTCATTGATGAACTGGAGCAGCCGGCATATGTCGATACCACACTAGCTGAGCTTAAGCAGCAACTCACCGAGGGCAAAGCGCTGGTCTTGCAGGGCGTGGCGTTTGCCAAGGAAAAAGGCGCGCAGTACACCGACTTGATCGGGCGGCTTTTGGTGGATGCGGCCATCGGCGTAATCGTTGGGCACTTGTTCCTGGCCCAGGGCGCGGCCAACGAACGCAAAAAACAGGTGGCCCGGCGCTATATTACCACGCAACTGCCGACGATCCGCAAGAATATCGCGCTGGTGCTTTCCGGCGACCGCGCCCCGCTGGAGCAGTATGAACTGCTGGCCGGCGCTGTGCCCAGCTTGTAGCGTTTTGGGCATAGCACGGGCACAGTTGCGCGGTTAACATTCGCTGATGCTTCAGCCAATTGCCGCACCGGGTTTGTTCATCACCGGCACGGATACCTCCGTGGGAAAGACCCTGATCGCCGCGGCCATCGCGGCCGCTTTATCAGCCACCCTGCGCGTGGGTGTGTGCAAGCCCGTGGCCACAGGATGCCACGAGCGTCGCGAAGGGCTGGTGAGCGAGGATGCCGAGCTCTTGGCGCATCATGCGCGCTCTCCATTTCCACTGGACGTGATTTGCCCGCAGCGATTTTACCATCCCCTGGCCCCTTCCGTCGCGGCGCGCTACGAGAAAAGCCAGTTGGACTGGGCGGCTATTGAACGCTCGCTACAAGTGATCAGCCGGCAAAGCGATTTCATGCTGGTCGAAGGCATAGGCGGAATCATGGTGCCGATGGATGCGCACCACTCGGTGGTGGATATGGCCGCGTGGCTGGGTTTGCCCGCAGTGATCGTGGCGCGGCCCAATTTGGGCACGATCAATCACACCCTGTTAACCGTCGCGGCGTTGCGGCAAGCCGGTGTGAAGGTCGCGGGCATTGTTATCAATCGTTATCCAGTCGATACCCCCGGTTTGGCCGAGGAAACCAGTCCCGAGGAGATCGCGCGGGTGGGCAAAGCGCCCATTTTGTGCCTGGCCCCAGACGAGCCTTTTACGCCGCCGGCGTTGCCGGCCGGCGTGCGCGAGGCGATAGCGCGCGTGGACTGGATTAAATTGGCGGGTGGAAAATAAGCCGTTCTTTGAGCATTCTCAACCCAAACGTGGCGTGAAACTAAGCCGCAACGGTGAGTGAGCGGAGGGGTTTCCACGTGCGAAGCGCGCGGCTCTTTCTCAACCGCTACGAACGGCTTGGAAACGCTCTAAAGCATTTTGGCCGGATGCTCGATCATCCACTCACGCAACCGCCTCGGCTCGACATGACGCCGCAGCCACGCCAAACCCTCCAAACGCATGGGCAATGAATCAAGCCGATGCAGGTCCGATCCCATCATAAAATAGCGGTCCTCGGCGACCAATCGTCTTGCGGTGCGGCGCACATCGGCGGCGGCATCGGCGCTGAAACACTGCAAGTTGCCCTGGAGCAATATGCCATTTTGTGTCATCAATTCCGCCAGGGAATCATCCAGTTGAAAGGCCCGCACCCGTTCGGGATGGGCCAGGATGACCGTCAATTTCAGCGACTGCAACCAGCGCATCTGCGGCCAGAAAAAATCCGGCAGCCGATCGGCCCAAAAGTCGATCAGTAAATACTTTTTCTTCAGGGCGTAGGTAACCAGCCGCGCTTTGGGTGAAGTGGACAAGTCCGCGCGCAGATTCATCTCCCCGCCGCAGTGCAGGCGCAGGGGAATTTTCGCGTGGTCCAGCACCCGTTGCAGCCGCTGAACATACCGGGGTATATGCACCACATCATTGTCCGGCAGATTGGGCCAGATATGTGGCGTGCAAAAACACTGTTCGTACCCGGCCTGAACCAGTTGCCGCGCGCAGGCCAGCGATTCATCAAGGCTGGGACAACCATCATCCACATTGGGAAGCAGATGGCAGTGGACATCAATCATGCCGGTCATAAGCGCTCCGCGCGACCGGCCGCCGTGCAATCTTGAAACATATCAATCAATACACTGGTTAATACATTCCGCACCTGGGTCATATCCGGGGCCTTGTCCCCCAGCACCCGCCGGATGCTGGTAACCGGCCGCCCGGTCAGTCCGCAGGGCACAATTAAATCAAAATAGTGCAAATCCGTACTCACATTCAATGCCAGTCCGTGCATGGTCGCGCCGCGGCGAATGCGCACTCCCAAAGCGCATATCTTGGCGTCGCGGCCGAACTGGTTGACCCACACCCCCACCGCCGACGGATCGGTGTGGGCCCCGTCGATGCCCAGTTTTACGAGCGTTTGCATCACCACCGCTTCCAGCAGATGGACATATCCGCCGACGGATAATTGGTGCTCGGCCAAACGGATGATGGGGTAGGCCACCAACTGTCCGGGGCCATGAAAGGTGATGTCGCCGCCACGATCCGACTGCACCACCTCCACGCCGAGTTTGGCCAGTTGCGCCTCATCGGCCAGCATATGCCGCTCGATAGCGCCGCGCCGTCCGTGGGTGATTACCGGCGGATGCTCCACCAGCAAAATCGTTTCCTCGGCGCCCTCGGCCACCTGCGCATGGACAGCTTCCTGCCGCCGCCAGGCATCGCGGTAAGCCATCAGTCCCAGGTCGCTCACCATCATGACATTGGCCCCAAGCGCTTACTTCATCCACCAGTTCAAATCGATGTCGGCGAAGACGCTGTCGTGGGCGTCCATCTCCGCCACCTCTGTTTGTTGCACCGCATCGATCGGCTTGTCCGCGGCCAACTGTTCACTGATGACCACCGCCCGCTCAAAGCGGGTTGCGTGGCCTGAGAAGCGCTCGATGCCGTAGTCCACCGCGCCCTGGGTATGCACCACGAAAGGCCAGTCGCTGGCCTGCAACAGCAGCAATTCGCGACCGGCGCGTTGCAGCATTTGCTCCACGGCGGGATTGGACTTCCAAGGCAATTCATACAACGCCTGGAGCATTCGCCCCTCGGCGCGGTATTCGATCTCCCACATCCAACGATTGCGATCGTTGATCCATACGCTATGGTTGCCCTTTTCGCCCCAGCTTCCCTCCGGGAGGCGCATCACCTTGTCCACCGGATGTTGATACAGGGCCTCCTCGGCGGTCAGCAAGTTGACATCGGGATCATTGCCGAGCGTGAGAATCACATCCCGCAAAAATTGCGGACCTTCAAACCACCAGTGCCCGAACAGTTCGGCGTCAAATGCCGCCACCACCACGCCCTTTCGCCCCATCCCCTGCTGGTAGTTGCGCAGCGTGTCGCGCACCACGTTGCAAAAGTGCTGGGCGTGTTCAAACACTTTGCCGGCGATGTCGTCGGGATAATAAGGATGTTTATCGCTCAGCGGGGCCTTGTTGTCGGTTACTTTGTAATAGCGCAAACCTCGCTCGCCGTGTTTGCGGTGAAATTCAAGATACTGGCCGGCGCCGGGATAACCGATCGAACCGCTCCACACCTGCTCGCTGACCTGCGGGTGGCGGCAAAAAGCGAACGTGCGCGGCGGGCGTGGCTCGGAACTGACGCCCACCGCCTCCAGCGGGCTGCGCCAGCCGCGGCGGCGATCCCAGTGAAGCTGCGCCTCGCCGATGGCGTTGAAATTGCCGTTAATCAGCGTCCCCAGCGGCTGGCCGCCGGTGATCAGGTGTGTATCGACAAAAAAATGGGTTACGCCGGCACCGGCGATAAAATTTTCCACGCCGGGCCTATCGCGGGGATTATCATACAGCACCGCCGGCAGCCAATGCGGCCAGTGCGGCCGATAGGCGCACTCCGGCAGCCACATGCCCCGCGGCTGAATGCCCAAATGTTTTTTGCTGCTGGCCACGCCCGCGGACATCTGCGCCGCCATCATCTCGTCATTGAGAAGCAGTGGCATGTAGGCGTGGGTGGCGTTGCTGGTCAGCAATTGAATATGGCCTTCGCGAAAGCGCTGGGCAAATTGAGCGGGAATATCCCGTTGATAACCCTCGAACTGTGCCAGGATTTTTTCATACCACTGGCGCCAGCGATCGGCCAGATACGCGAAATGCGCCTGCCCGGCGGATTCAAATCCCCGCCGATCGGAAATGGCCAGTTCCATCCGCTCATGGAGATAGGCCACAAATCCGCTCTTGAAGCGCTCGTGGGCGAGCTGTTCCAACAAAATAGGGGTCAGGCCAATGGTCAGGGCTGGGCGCGCCTTATTTAGCGCCGCGGCACCGATCATGTCTAACAGCGGCAGGTAAGTCTCCGCCGCCGCTTCAAAGAGCCACGCTTCGCCGTGCGGATAGGTTCCGTGATGCAGCACGTAAGGCAAGTGGCCATGCAGAACAATACATAAACTGCCGAGGCTCATATTTGCTTCCCGGTTGATGACCCGCGCAGTATAGCCGTCTTGCCCTGCAAATGGGACAGTTGTTAGCACGCGTTCTTTGCGACGCTTTACACAACACGCCCAGACAGGGTGAGTAAGTCATTTGACGTTGCACCGCGCGTTGGGATAATCACCGGCGTGCTTACCCTTTTGGTTCTGCAAGGCCCCGACAAGGGCCGCCGCTTTGAGCTTCCCGACGCCCCCCTGACCGTGGGGCGCGACAGCCGCCAACTGCCATTGACGGACAACACCGTCAGCCGCCGCCATTGCGAGCTGTTGCCCAAGCAAGGCGATTGGGTATTGCGCGACCTGGGCAGTTCCAACGGCACGTATGTCAACGGCCTGCGCGTCGATAAAACCTACAATCTCAAACTCGGCGATCAAATTCGCGTCGGCCGCACGCTGATGGTCTTCGGCTCACAGCCAGGCGTAACCCGCGCCGCCGGCGGAAGCGTGGCCCTGGCCGGCGCTGAAAGCGGAATGGACAGCTCCATCATGCACACCGTCGCGTCCAATGAGGATTCGATGGTGCTGGCGGTGCCGGAGCCGGCGGCGGCCGCCATGAGCAATCTGAAAATTTTGTACCGGCTGGGCGCTACGCTGGGCAGCAGTTTTGACATCGACCAGGTTTTGGAAGTGGTCATGGACCTGGTGTTTGAGCATGTCAAAGCCGATCGCGGCATTATCCTGCTGGTCAGCGAAGGCAGCGGGGAATTGCTGCCTAAGGTGGTTCGCACGCGCGATGAAAATGGTAAAGCGGCCACCGCCGTCAAAGCCTCTGGGGCCGAGAAAATTCACGCCTCGCGCACCATCATCAATCATGTACTCAATAGTGGAGAGGGCGTGTTGTCCAGCAACGCCATGACCGATCAACGCTTCAGCAAAGGCAAAAGTATTCATAGCCTGGGCATCCGTTCGGCGCTGTGCGTGCCCATCAAAGCGCGGAAAATGGAAGGCAAGGGCGGGGAGTCGATCATCGGCGTAATCTACATCGACAGCTCGGTGAAAAATTACACCTACTCCCCCGACCAATTACGGCTCTTGACGGCGATTGGTTTGCAGGCGGGACTGGCGGTGCAAAATACCAATCTGTACAAACAGGGATTGCTGGCCGAGCGCATGGCGGCGATCGGTGAAACCACGGCCGCGTTGTCGCATTCGATAAAAAATATTCTGCAGGCGCTGCGCGGCGGGGCCGACGTGGTGGAGATGGGTCTGAAAGCGACGAATGTGAACCAGGTAACCAAGGGCTGGCGTATCGTTGATCGCAACCTGGACAAAATTTACAACCTGACCATCAACCTGCTCGCATACAGTAAAGAGCGCGAGCCTAAACTGGAGCCAATCAATCCCAGGCGCTTGGTGGAAGACTGTATCGAGCTGATTGCGCCCAATGCCAGCGCCAAAGGGGTGATGGCGGTGGCGGATGTGGAGGCCGATCACCCCGCGATTCCGATGGATGAGGACGGGATTCACCAGGTGCTGATGAATCTGCTGACCAATGCCCTGGATGCGGTGGAGGAACAAAAGGGGTTAATTCGCGTGGTCTGCCGTTACGATGCGGAAAATCGCCAGTCGGTGATGGAAGTGATCGACAACGGCCCCGGCATCGCGCTCAGCATGATGTCGCACATGTTTGAGCTATTCCATTCCACCAAGGGCAATCGCGGTACGGGGCTGGGGTTGGCGGTGGCAAAAAAAATCGTGGAGGAACACGAGGGAACCATTTCGGTTCGCTCTTCACCTGAAGGAACCATTTTCAAGGTGCAACTTCCGGTGTATCACGAAGGGCTCGCAGATCCATCGCATACGCATGGACCACGCTAGGAATGAGCCACGCATTACGCCGCTTGAGGTCTGGCACGCCGCGCCGCAGGTCGCGGCTGTGGCGCTCGGGTCGGCCCGATGGCTTTCAAACTGAGGCCATCCTCCGCATTTTGCTCAATCAGCAGCCGATCCATTGCCAGTTCCCGCGCATGGCCGCCGCCACGGCGGCGATGGGCGTGATAAACGATAAACAATTCCGAGCCGTCGGGCGATGACGCGATGCAGTTATGCCCCGGCCCGCTGACCAGCTCATTGCGGCACAGAATCGGATTCTCCGGGGCCTTAATCCAAGGCCCTTGCGGATGCCGGGCCGTGGCATATCCCACCGCATAGCGCGGATCGAAAAATCCTTGCGCCGAGTAGGTCATCACGTACCACGAGCCAGAGCGAAAGACATAAGGCGCTTCATTCCAGCGCACACCTTCCCAGCCCTGGCTGGGGCCAATACAACGCACAGGATCGCCGCCGACTTGGCACATATCCGCCGAAAGCGGCACCACGTAAATCTCGCTGACGCCGTTTTCCGAGCAGTCCAAAGCGTAATACAGCCAGCCGCGCTGCCCGTCGATCAGCACGTGGGCGTCGATCACCGCCCGGCCCACATCCAGCAGCGGGGCAACCACATCCACAAATGGGCCGGTGGGACTTTGAGAGGCAGCCAGGCAGATGCGATGGCTTTCCTGCCCGCCGCCAACCGCGCCGACCGCGCTGTAATACAGCAAATATGTTTGGTCTTTCTTAATGACGCAGGGTGCCCAAAAGTGCCGCCGACCCCAGCTCGTTGAAGATTTGCGTAAGGCAAAGCCTTCCAGATGCCAGTCAATCAGATTGTCCCCGCTCCAGACCTGATAGCCCTCGGCGGGGCTGGTGGTACCGTAAAGATAATAGCGATCGCCATCGGCCAGGATGTGCGGATCGGCCAAGGCCACCCCCAAAGGGTTGCAAAACGTTTGTCCGTCCACAACATCCGCCACCAATGATTCCACGGCAAGCCTCTCCCAGGCCGCAAGCTGATGCGGCCCTCAATTTAATCGGAAAGGCGACTGCGAAAACATGAAATTGGAGCGCGGATTGCCGCGCCATGCGGCGGGAACGCCCTGGGGTTCCCGCCGCACGCGCAGGCGATTATTTGCCGCTTTGGGGTTCGGGCAACTTGGCTATGAATTGAGCCAACTGCTCAGCCGTGGGACTTTGAGCATGGCGCACGTAGTAGCCGCTGGTTGCCGTGCCGCAGCAAAGGCATTCGGCCAGTTCCAGGCCCAAGACGCGTCCCACGCAAAAACCAGCGTTGAAATGATCCCCGGCACCGGTGCTGATTTTCGGCTTTTCAACAAACGGCCCGGCAAAGCGCGCCGACTGGCCTTGAACCGCCGCCGCCGCCCCGCCGCGCGGATGGATGACCACGCACGCGATATCCAATTTTTGGCGAATCGCCGCGGCCGTTTGCTCGATTGCGCCCTCGGCATCGTCGGGCACATGGATTTTGAGCACCTCAGCGATCTCGCCGGACTCCTTGAGATTCAGTCCCAGCGTAACATCCACTTGCTTTTGAAAGCCCTTGAGAAGCTCCAAGGCAGCGAGAATGTCCGCCGCCGTGCGCTTTTCCGGATCAGCTAAATCCACAAACATAAACCGTTTGGAGCCCGAGAGCTTGGGAAATACTTCTTTTTGCAAATTTGTCCAAATCTCGCTCATAAACGGCAGCATGGTCCAGTTGGCCATGGCGATAAGCTGCGACTTATCGAAGATCTGGATCAGTTTTTCCAGACCCACACATTTGACCAGATTGCGCCAGTTCATATCGGACAACTGCGTATACTTGCCGAGCATGATCTTGCCGTCATTGAACTCCAGGGCGTCGGTGTGTCCGGCTTCGCAAACGCTGTAAACGGTTGCGCGGTCCTGCAATTCCTTGAAAACCGGGTGAATCACCGATTCGCCCAAAGCGCCGATGTAGGTGATGGCCAGACCCGCGGTCGCCAGGGCGTTGGCCATGATCGGGCCATTGCCGCCGAGTTTCAGTTGCTTGACGACCAGTTCGTAATTGCTGGAAGCCCCCGCCGCGCGGGTAATCTTTGCCCCCAGATCGCCGATGGTTGCCACCGCATCGAATCGCTCATAATCGTATCGCTTATCAACCACCGCGATGATGGCGTCCACAAAACCGTCCAACCCGACCACGGCGTTGCTTTGATGCAGATTTTTCGACGCCGATCCAACTTTTTTAGACGCCAACGCACAGATTTCCTGACGAGTACGAGCCATGAGACTTCCTTGTAAAAACAGACTATCTGCCCAGCCTCCGCGGCTGACGAGGCAGAATTGTGTGCGATCTATGGACGATTGGCAATAGGCGCTTCAAGTGGCGGCTAGGCGCAAGACTTTTTTGCTATTACGGCGGGCACTTTGTTTGCCGGCGATCAGCGGGCGGATGAACCATTCAGCGCCGACAACTTTTTCAGCGATCGCGGCGATTCAAAGCGCGTGTTTTCCTCAACCAGCGTGCGGCTCTGGACCTCTCCGCCAAAATGCTCCTGCAATTTACGCAGTAGTTCCTGCACCAGATGATCCGGCGCCGATGCCCCGGCCGTAACCAGTACCGATTGTTTTCCGGCCAGCCACGCGCAGTCAACCTCGGAGGCGTCATCAATCAAGTAGGCGTCGCGCCCCTGCTGCTTGGCGGTTTCCACCAGGCGTTTGGAGTTGGAGCTGTTCCGGCTGCCCACCACCAGGATCACATCGGCTTCCTTGGCCAGTTCACTGACGGCCTTTTGGCGATTAGTGGTGGCGTAGCAGATATCTTCCTTGGCCGGCGAGACAATGCCGGGCCAGCGCTGCTTGAGGGCGGCGATGGTTCGCTGGGCGTCGGCCACGCTGAGCGTGGTCTGGGTTACAAACGCCAGCTTGGCATCGGCCGCAAAATCCAGTTTGGCCACATCCTCCGGCTTTTCCACTACGGAGATATTATCCGGCGCTTCGCCTACCGTGCCCACCGCCTCATCGTGATTGGGGTGGCCAATAAATAAAATGTGATAACCGTCCCTGGCGAATCGCAGCACTTCCAGATGCACCTTGGTTACCAGCGGGCAGGTCGCATCCACCGGAATCAACCGCCTTTGTTGGGCCTGCTGGCGAATCTGCGGGCTGATCCCATGGGCGCTGAAGACCACCACCCGCCCCTCGGGCACCTGCGACAAATCATCCACAAAGACCACTCCGCGCCGCTGCAAGCCCTCGACCACGTGGCGATTGTGAACGATTTCGTGATAGACATAGACCGGCGCGCCGCATATGGCCAGGGTCTTCTCCACCGCGTCGATCGCCATATTCACGCCGGCGCAAAAACCGCGGGGATTGGCAAGTAATATTCTCATTTTTTTATATCTACGTTACTTTGGCCTGCTTGACGGTACACTCGCCGCCGGGACAATCTTAGTGTGAGTAGCGCCTTGTCGTCCACTTTAACCAGCCCGCAACTGCTGGCCGCCCGCCGCGCCGCGCGTCGGCTGGCACTGGGACATTACGAAAATTTTGTGGTGGTGGCCCTGCCGCTGCCGCGCCGCTTGCATCAGGATTTTTGCAATATTTATGGCTTTTGCCGCTATGCCGATGATTTGGCCGACCTGTCGCCCAACCCGGCAGTGGCCTTACAACGGCTCAAAGAATTTGGCGAAGATTTGCGGCGGGTTTATCGCGGCCAGCCGCTGCACCCCCTGCTGCTGGCGCTGCGCCAAACCGTGCGGAGACACGACATTCCCATCGATCCATTTTTGCAATTGCTCGACGCCTTTGAGCAGGATCAGCGCATCACCCGCTATCAGAACATGGCGCAGCTTCATGACTATTGCCAGCGCAGCGCCAATCCCGTGGGCCATTTAGTGCTGCACCTGTGCGGCTACCGCGATCCGCGGCGGCGGGCGCTAGCCGATTGCACCTGCACCGCGTTGCAACTGGCC
The DNA here is from genome assembly GCA_038317225.1 of Tepidisphaerales bacterium. Lineage (GTDB taxonomy): Bacteria > Planctomycetota > Phycisphaerae > Tepidisphaerales > Tepidisphaeraceae > JBBQBE01. Next base: position 14,216 of record JBBQBE010000037.1, read on the forward strand.
AATTTCTGGCAAGATGTGTCGCGCGACGCCGATTCCGGGCGCATTTACCTGCCGCTGGAATCATTGCAGCAATTCAAAGTAAGCCAGGAACAGATTTTGCAAAAGCGCGCCGATGAAAACTACCGCGCCATGATGCAGTATCACGTGCGACAAACCGCCGCGCTCTTTGCCCAGGGCCGCAAACTGCTTCCACTGCTGGCTCGTCCGTACCGCGCGGCGGTGGCTCTTTATAGCGACGGCGGCGAAGCGATTCTTGGACGCATCGCCGCCATTGACTACAACACCCTGACAACGCGACCCAGGGTGGGAAAATGGAGTCAATTGATGCTGCTTTTGCGGCGGATGATCAGCCCATGAGCGATACGCGCCTGGAATCTTCCTTCGAGCTTTGTCATCGCATCATGCGCATCAGCGCCCGCAATTTTTACTGGGGCATGAAGCGACTGCCCCCGCCCCGGCGGCGGGCGATGTACTGCCTTTACGCGTACATGCGCCTGCTGGACGATATCGCCGATGATTCAACCCACGTCGATCGCGCCGCGCGGCTGGAACAGTGGCGTCAAATGACTCAAGCTGCCTATAGCGCCCAGCATCCGGCTGACGGCATCTGGCCGGCCTTGACGCACACCGTGCGCGAATTTTTTATACCGCTTACGTTGCTGGAACAGGCTATCGACGGGCAATTGCAGGACTTGACCCAACCAAAGTATCGCACTTTTGCGGATTTGTATCAGTATTGTTATCGCGTGGCCTCAACAGTGGGAATTGCCGCGGTGCATATCTGGGGATGCAATGATGCCAAGGCATTTGCCCTGGCGGAAAAGTTGGGCGTGGCCATGCAACTGACCAACATTTTGCGCGACGTGCGCGAGGACGCCGCCCGCGGACGACGTTACCTGGCGGACGAGGACTGCGCGCAGGTCCAGTGCCCGCTTTGGAATGAAAATCAGCAAACCCCGCCACCGCATTGGCGGCAGTTGGCGATACTGCAAATTGACCGCGCAAGTGCATATTATCGCGACGGCGATGAACTAGTCGGGTTGGTTGATCCAACCTCCAGCGCGACGTTGCGTGTCATGATCGGCATTTATCACGGTATTTTGAAGAAAATTGCGGCCAATCCCGATGCGGTGTGGACGCGGCGCGTCAGCTTGAGTTTGTGGCAAAAACTACGCATTGCCTGGTCGCCGACATCGGATGCCTCGGAGCGCCCATGAGCGAGCGGGTGCTGATCATCGGCGGCGGCGTGGCGGGCATCGCCGCGGCGGCGCATCTCTCCCACGCCGGTTTCCATACTACGCTGATCGAACGACGCGCGAGCCTCGGCGGTCGGGCCGGCAGTTTTCCCGACGCCGATTTTGGCGGCCCGATCGACAATTGCCAGCATGTATTACTAGGGTGCTGCCGGGAATTGCGCCATTTATTCGATATCCTCAACATTGCCCACCGCCTGCGCTTTTTTTCGGAAATTGAATTTCTCGGCGCCGGCGGGCGAAGCGGATATTTATCAGCGGGATGGCTTCCATCGCCGTTTCATCTGGCCCCTTCATTTTGGCGTTTGCCTTTTTACAGCGCCGCCGAGAAGCTGCTGATTGGCCGGGCGCTGGCCCACATGCTCATCGCTGGTCGCCAGGGGCGGGACGCTGTCCAGGATGAAACATTTTCCCATTGGCTTGGCGATCACCAACAGCCGCCCCTTTTACTTGGCCGCTTTTGGGACACCTTGTGCCTCAGCGCCCTCAATGCGCCAGCCGACCGAGTGGGTGCCAATTACGGCTTGCAAACATTTCAGGAAATTTTTCTTGGCCGACGTGATGGCCACTGGCTGGGGGTGGCCGAGTGTTCCCTGAGTGAGCTATATGGCCACGCGCGGGCCAGTGCGATCTTTACTAACACGCGCGTTGAGAAATTGCTGATGCCCAGCGCCCGCTTACGAGGCGCGCTCTTGAGCAACGGCCAAACACTCTGGGCGGATCATATTGTCCTGGCGGTTGCGCCCCATGCGGCGGCAACGCTCCTGCGGCCGCTGCCACTGGCCACGCCGCTCATTGCGGCGATTGAACAGTTGAGATTCGCTCCAATTATTGGTGTTCATTGGCTGCTGGATCGTCCGGTCATGTCGCGGCCGCAGGCGGCTCTGCTGGATCATCCGGTGCAATGGCTCTTTCGCAAAGACGCCGACGGCCACCATGTTCACGGTGTTATCAGCGGCGCTGAGGCGTATGTGGATCAGCCGCCGGAGCAATTGAGTATGTATTTCTGGAACACCATCCTTCCACTGTTGCCTGCGGCGCGGCACGCGCGGGTTTTGGCGCATCGATTGATAAAAGAGCGACGGGCCACGTTTGTGCCGGTTCCGGGAGTGGACCGCATTCGCCCCGACCAGCAAACAAAAATCCCCGGCCTGTTTCTGGCCGGGGACTATACCAATACCGGTTGGCCCGCCACCATGGAGGGCGCCGCCCGCTCCGGACGGCTCGTCGCCCAGCGCATCATCGAGGCGGCTGGCCAACAGCAATGAACCTTCACACCATCGACTTGGCCTTTTCGCGCACTTCGTCGATGTCGCCGACATATAAAAACGCTTGTTCGGGCAGATCGTCGGCCTTGCCGCTGATAATATCATCGAAGCTGCGGAGCGTGTCGGCCACCTTGGTGTAATTGCCCTTTTTGCCGGTGAATTGTTCGGCCACAAAGAACGGCTGGCTGAAGAAGCGCTCGATTTTACGAGCGCGGCCAACGATCAGTTTGTCCTCTTCGCTCAATTCATCCACGCCCAGGATGGCGATGATATCCTGTAAGTCGCGGTAGCGCTGAAGCATGTTTTGCACCTTGCGGGCCACGCGATAATGCTCCTCGCCAACGATGCCGGGGTCCAGGGCGCGGCTGGAGGAAGCCAGCGGGTCCACCGCCGGATAAATGCCCTTGGCGGAAATGGAGCGCTCCAGGTAAATGAAGGCGTCCAGGTGCGCAAAGGCGTTGGCCGGGGCCGGATCGGTTGGATCGTCCGCCGGCACATACACCGCCTGCACGCTGGTGATGGCCCCCTGCTTGGTGGAGGTAATGCGCTCCTGCAATTCGCCCATTTCCGTAGCCAGCGTCGGCTGGTAACCCACGGCGCTGGGCATGCGGCCCAATAGCGCTGACACCTCGCTGCCGGCCTGGGTGAAGCGGAAAATATTGTCGATAAACAAAAGCGTGTCAGCGCCCGATTCGTCGCGAAAATATTCCGCCATGGTCAAGGCGCTCAAGGCCACGCGCAAGCGCGCTCCCGGCGGCTCGTTCATCTGGCCGAAGACCATCACCGTTTGATCGATCACGCTTTTGCCGGTGTTGCCGATCTTGGCATGTTGCATTTCCAGCCACAGGTCGTTGCCTTCGCGGGTGCGCTCTCCCACGCCGGCAAACACGCTGTAGCCGCCGTGCTGCTGGGCGATGCGGGCGATCAATTCCTGAATCACCACGGTTTTGCCCAGCCCCGCCCCGCCGAACAAGCCGGCCTTGCCGCCGCGCACAAAGGGCGTGAGCAGGTCGATCACCTTGATGCCGGTTTCAAAAATCTCGGCCTTGGGCGTCAGGTCGTCAAAATGCGGCGGGTCGCGGTGAATCGGCCGCCGCTCGCTGACGGCCACCGGCCCGCGCCCATCCACCGGCTCGCCCAGCAGATTGAATACCCGGCCCAATGTCTCCTTGCCCACCGGAACCGTAACCGCCGAGCCGGTATCGGTTACATCCATGCCGCGTTGCAGCCCGTCGGTCAGTCCCAAGGCTACAGCGCGGCACTTACCGCCGCCCAGGTGCTGCTGGACCTCGGCGGTCAGGCGATACTTGCCGCCTGCGTTGTCCACATCCACCACGACGGCGTTGTAGATGGACGGAAGCTGGTCTTCGGGAAACTCGGCGTCGAATGTCGAGCCGATGACTTGGGTGATCTTGCCGACTGAGGGCATGGTTCCTTCCTCGTGGACGATGAAACAAATTTACGGCATTCCATTGAACGCCGCCGGCAATTCTAGCAAGCCAGCCGTCAGTGTACAGTCTTGGGCCGGCGCATTCATTGGCCTCGGCCAGCATTCATTTGGTCCAGGCGCGCTTTAACTTTACAATACCCCCGGACAAAATACCCAACCGGAGTTTGCGCATGTTATCACTGGCGGCTTTTGCGGATGAAATTTCTCCTGATCTATCGGAGCAGGCGCGGGTCTGCCGCCAGTGCGGCATATCACACATAGAACTGCGCAGCGCGGAAGGAAAAAATGTGCTGGATTTTGATGCGGACTTGCGCCGCAAGGCGCTAAGTACATTCAAAGAAGCGGGTTTGACCATTGGCTGCATCGGCAGTCCCATTGGGAAAGTGAAGATCACCGACCCTTGGCCAGAGCATTTTGACCGCTTCAAAACCGCTGTGGATGTGGCGACAGAAATGGATTGCCCGCTCATCCGTATTTTCAGCTACTATCCACCCGACGGCGGCGACATTCTGCAATTCCGCGAGCAAGTGCTGGAGCGGATGCACGCCAAATTGCAGTATATCGCCTCCATGCCCATTACGCTGGTACATGAAAATGAACATGCGATTTATGGGCAAAACGGCGGTGAGTGTCTGGACCTGATGAAAAGCGTGAACCATCCGCAAATGCGCATGGCCTTTGACTTTGCCAATTTCGTGCAGGCAAAACAGCATCCCCTGGATCAGTGGCCGCTGCTCAAGCCATACACCACCCATATTCATATTAAGGATGCGATGTGGGCCGATGGGCGGGTGGTCCCCGCCGGCCAGGGTGATGGACAATTGGAGCCGATCTTGGCCGATGCCTACAAGAGCGGTTATCGCGGCCTGCTCAGCCTCGAGCCGCACCTGGCGGCGCACGGGCAATTCAGCGGTTTCAGTGGCCCGAAACTTTTCAAAACCGCGGCAGAGGCCCTCAAGGCTCTGTGCGGCAAGCTGGAAATTCCGCTGGCCGGGGTTTAACGCCTCGTCCGAGGCATTTGTCTGGATGATCGTCATGCCGTCGTCTCCAGTTCTATTTGCCGCCTGGCCGCCTCTGCCGCCGCTGCAAGCGCTGGCTTGTCCGCCCACGCTGCGATTGGCCGGGGCATCGGACGCCGCGCCCCGCTGTCAGGTGGGACAGCGCGTGCAAAGCGGCGATGTGTTATGCGAGAGCTTACCGGCGGCCATCGCGCCGGTGGATGGCACCATTGTTTCATTTGAAAAAGCCACGCTATTAAATGGCCACGTTGCGCCGGTGCTGCGGCTGCAATGCCAGTCGCCGGCTCCAACCTGGCCACAGCCCATGGAACTATCCGCCGATTGCATTAGGCGGCTGGATCGCCTTGTGCCCGCGGACCTTAATGAGTGGCTGGGACGGTTTGCCGTCGCCGGAATCCGCGCCGACCGACTCAGCAGCCCGGATTTATCCACCCAGCTTCAGTCGGCACTGCTGCGGCCGATTGATACCATTATTTGCACGCTGCTGGACGATCCATCGGTGCGAATAAACGCCTTTTTGGCCGCTCGCCACGCCGCCGAAGTGGCCATTGCCGCCCGGTTGTTGCGGCAGCTCACCGGCGCGCCGCGCTGCTGGATAATCAGCGACACACGCACCCCGCGCTCGTGGCGACAACCGTTACATAATGCCTGCGGGCAATTGGGCATTAAGCCGGCGAGCTTGCGCAATGACTATCCCCAGGCACATGCCAGTCTGATGCTGTACACACTGCTGAATCGGCGCTTGCGCCCCGGAAGGCTGCCAACGGATCAAGGCGTTTTGATGCTCGATGCCGCCGCCGCCATCGCCCTGGCACGCTGCTTTATCGCCGATGAAGCGATGCGCCTGGTGCCGCTGGCGGTGCGCAATCACATGGTCGGCCAAAACACTTTTTGGGCGGTGCCGGTTGGTGCCGCCCTTGGCGATGTGCTGAGCGCCATGGGATTGCCGGATCAGGGCGTGGCGCTGCGGGCCGGTGAAGTGCTGCGCGATCGCCGGCTGCACGGCGATTGCGTAATCGCCGGCGCGGAACTGACGGTACACGTCAGTCCCCTGTCGCCTCCCATCAATCCCCAGCCTTGTATCCGCTGCGCCTGGTGCGCCCAGGGATGTCCTACGCGCGTGCAGCCGGCGGGGCTGTTGGACGCCGTGCAACGCGGCGATCGACGCCTGGCCGAGCGCTTCGGACTCGATGCCTGTATCGAGTGCGGCATTTGTAATTATGTATGCCCCTCGCATCTGCCTTTGCTCTCGGCGGTGCGCCAACTCAAGCCGCTGGAATGATCTATGGATGAGATACCCGAACTGCCGGCGGAGGAATTGGACATCGAGGCCGAAAGCCAGCCTGCCGCCACTGCCCAGACTGTAAAATCGGGCGATCTGCGCGCCCCCTTGAGCGCCCCGCGTCCCACACTGCTGCATAGCGGCATGAGTGTTGATCGGTTTTACAAAGCTCAATTGATGGGAGTGGCCTTTGCCCTGGCGGCGGCTCTGCTGCTCTACGGATGGCGGGCGGCCCTCTTGTTCAGCGGCGTGGTCACATGCGCGGGCATGGCGTGGCAATGGTGGCGGCGTATCGGGTGCCGCGGGCCGACATTGCACTTGTCCCATGTGCTGTGGAGCGCATCGCTTTTGGCACTGATGCTGCCGGTTTCGTTAGCCGGGACATCCATTGGAAGCGTGGCGCTGTGGCCGGTGCTTCCCGCCGCGGCCATAGCGCTGGTGGTACTGATGTGGACCTTGGGCGGACTGGGGGCGGGTCGAATCCACCCGTTGTTGGTCTGCTATCTGCTGCTGGTGGTCTTCTTACGTCCCCCGTTTTTTGCCAGCAATGCCCTGTCGCCCCACTGGGCCTTGCAACGCTCGCATATTCTTTTGGGCGATGCCCTGGACGCCGCCGCACTGGCCCCCCTGGAGGCGGAAGGCGCGTCCATTAACCCCTGGACCAGCGAAAAGTCTGTGATCGGGGGGCAGGACGCGCTGTGGACCCTTAGCGCCTCCCAACGACTCATCGCCTACACCACCGGGCGCGAAAAACCCACGCGATCCTGGTTGACACTCGAAGCGCTGGTGCGCGACCAGCTTCCACCGCTGGAGGACTTGATCATCGGCGGGCAGCCCGGCCCCATCGGTCTGTCCAGTGCCGTGGCCATCATCATGGGCGGACTTTTTCTGCTCTATCGCGGGCTGATCGATTTCCGCATCCCATTACTGATTTTTCTGGGCGCATACCTTGCCTGGATGGTACTGCCGGCCCCGGTGGTGCTGACGGAAACCGGCGCCCAGTGGCGATGGTTTTTGGCGCATCAACCCTCGGTTTCCTGGGCCTTGGCGATCACATTTGCCAATTACGAATTACTGGCCGGGCCGCTGCTTTTTACAGGTTTTTTCCTGGCCACAACCCCGGCCGTTCGCCCGATGGCCCGACGCGCCCGCGCACTATTCGCCTTGGCCACCGGGATGCTGGCGGCGATTTTGCAGCTATACGTCTCGGTCGCTTTCGGGGCGTATCTAGCGCTGCTTTTGGTCAGCTTGACTACTCCCTGGATGGACCGCTGGTTTCGCCCCAAACTCCTGCTGTAACCCAGCCTGCTCAATGCGGCAAAAACTCGATTGGCTGGTAGGCCACACCCAACCCCGCCAGCAGCAGCGTAATGAGCAGCCAAATGCCGGCGGCCAAGGCTTCGCCGATAATCAATCCCACAAACAGCGGACGCGCTTGCAGGTACATCCGGGACGAGCCAAAACGCACGATCAGCACTTTGGCCATCCAGCCGATGAACAAACTGAACCATGCGGTTTGGACATACCACGTCCAGCCCAAAAGGTAGCCCACGGGCATCAGCGGCCAGGCGGCCCAGCGCCATGCCGCACCCTGCAAAAAAAGCATGATCCCCGCGCCCAGCAGCCCATGAAAAAGCGGACTATGTGTCTTAGGCACAAACGCCCCGCCGGCCCAGCGCGTCAGCGGATCCACCAGATCGATTTGCGGCCGCGTTTCCAGCGCATAGCTGTTCAGTACCGTTTGGATTTTGTCGGTAATGGGCGTGGCGTAATGGTAATAACACCAAAGCGATGAGCCGGCCGACACGAAAAAAGCGACCACCACCGTTATCGCCAACAATCCCAAAAGCCGTTTACGCGGCCAAACTCCCGACTGGTCGGTAAGGCTCAGGCTGTGCAAGGTGAATCCCATCAAACTTTCGCGGGTGGTCACCGGACCGGCCCCGGTGAACACGCCGGCAAAGAAAATATCCGCGCCGCTGAACCAGTGCGCGGAAAAGTTGCCGTAGACTTGGCTGATCAAAATGTCGGTGCGAATAAACGGTAAGCCGGTCTCGGCCACCACCCGGGCCGTAACCAGGTGGGCAAGCAAAATAAACCCAATGATCCCCACCGCCATAAACCAGCTTACCCCCACATAATGCAGCCACAGCCACATGACCGCGCAACCAACCAGTGCCACCGCCAGCGCCCAGGCTTCCCGCCGCAAGGCGCGATCGGCGCACCTTCCGCGCAAGGCCATCAGCACTTGCCCCCAATGCTTTCGACCTATCCACAGCACCCCGCCGGCCAGCACCATCGCGGCACCCAAATGCTGGTCGCGCCAAGCCGCGTCGGGAATATCGCTTTGCACCGCCCGCACACGCACCACAACCAATTGCTCCAGCAGAAAAGCGCCCCACAAACTGAAGCCGATGCGGCTGGGAATAAAATAGGCGATGCCGATGAAGGTGAAATAAATCGTGCCGGTCTTCACATACCACGAAAAATGGCTCCACGGCTCATCGCCCATGATCCGCGCCAGGTTGTAGCGCATGGGAATTTCCGGCACATATTTGGGCCAGTAAGCGCGCAGCGCCACAAAACTCTGCACCCCCACCACCGCCAGCAAACTCCACCAAAACAGCTTCCGCCGCAGCAGATCATTGAGCAGTTTGCCCTTTTGCGGATTTTCAATCAGCGCCAACTGCACCTTGGCCAGTGGAAAGGACAATCGCTCATTGACCGCCCATTGACGATACACCAAGACCGCCATCGCCATCAGCGTCGCCAGCATGGCAAACAAAAAGATGCCCCATCCCACCAGTGGCACCATCCACGCCCGCCAGGGCATCGGCTGGCCGGGCTGCACGCGATTGTAAAAGTCCATGACCACCGAGCTGCTTCTGCCGCCGTCGTTTAACTCCGCCGGAAACAGCCATGCCGGGAGCTTCAAGACCAGAAAAATATTGTAAAAGTTGCTATTGGATGCCCCGTGATGAAACGGCCCCACCAGCATCGGCAGAAAATAGCGCATCAATCCCTGCGTGGGCAGCGCACAGGCCACCAGCATCATCGCCACGATGACCGCCAGTTCCTCCCCGCGTAACGCCAGAGCCGGGCAGAATCGCCGCAGCGGCACATTCACCCCGATCACCAGTGCGAAAATCGTCAGCACCACCGCCAGCGGCAAATATCCGCCGATCAGAAAAGTATTGGCAACGACATAATCATTAAATGGAGTCAGGGCGCAAACGCCCGCGGAAAGAATCAGCCCCAGCAGCGCGCTGCGCCAGGAAATGCCGCCAGGGGAAGCGTCAGCGCCGGCCATATCCACCGGCGACTTCATGGAAGCGGCCGCGTTGTGGATGGCGCGGAAGTCGCCGCCAAAGCGGCAGGCCCCGGCGCGGTTGCGGCGGTTGCCGCGTTAACTGGCCCGGTGGTAGCGCCGCCACGCGGGGCGCTGAGCAATCGCCACTGCTCAGGTGTGAAAATTTCCCGGATGGCCGCAACCTGCAAAGCCATTTGCTCGCGCCGCTGCGGCAGTTGCTCCTCACCGATGCGCTTGACCTCCGCCAGGAGATTTTGCGTTTGCGCCGCCCGGTTGGCAGGGTCCGCCGAGGTATAGGCCACGACGCACTTTTGTAAAATATTTATTTCCGCAGCGCTCAAATCCGTTGCGCTTCCGCGCAGCGCTGCTTGCAATTGCTGGCGCTGCGGCGGCGATAGCTCCACGGGGTTACCCGGCGCCACCGCCAAGGCCCGCTGCGCCGTGCGCATGGTTTCACGCAACCGCGGTTGATCCAAGAGGGCGCGGGTATAGTTGAGTTGCCATCGCGGCGGATTGCTCGAGGGATTGGCAATCAACACAATTCCGCCGACTCTTGCGCGAATCGTCTTGTCGCCCATCACGGTAACGCCGTCGGCATTCAAGGCCCACCAGTTGCCCGCCGGGCGATTGGGCGCGGGGGCTTCGGCCGGAACATCAGTGATGATTACACCGCTGTCGCCACCGCCGGAAAAGTACCACCACAACGCCGCCGCGGCCAGCAGCAGACAGACCGCCAGCGCCCCCAGCGCTAGCCAGGAAGAAACTTGCCTTTTGCTCTGCTGCGAATTCATTGCCGACGACCGCCTTTCATCAGCAATTCCTACCCGACATTACGCCTTGGCGTTGCCGCGGGGCGCGTCCACCAGCGTCTTGCGGCCACGAGTGGCGCGTTTGCTGGTCTTTTTCGCACCGTGAGCGCCGGGCCAATCGGCCTTCTCCGCGGGTTTGAAATCAGCTACATCCTGCAAAGTAGTGTTTTTCAAACTGCCGAGATATTCATTGCTGATACGTTTCCAGGCCGCGTGCAACGGGCAGGCCGTTTCGTCACTGCACTGCTTTTGACCCAGCACGCAACGGCGGAATTTACTGATATTTTCCAGCGGGTCCACTACATCCAGTAAAGATATGCGGCTAAGCCGCTGGCCGATGCGAAAGCCGCCGCCAAAGCCCTTTTGGCTTTCCAGCACCCCGCCGCGGGCCAACACTTGCAGAATTTTGGCCAGGTAATTAAAGGGCACTTCCGTCGATTGGGCAATCTCTTTGACGCCGGCGTACTGCCCTTCTCCCTTGCGCGCCAAATACACCATCGCCCTCAACGCATACTCACTGGTCTGGGTCAACATACTCGCTCCCTGTAAAAATTAAAGACTAATTCGGATGAACCGCTCCCATTGTAGGCAGCGAGGAGGCGTTTGACAAATAAATGAGATAAACGCATGTTGTCAAGGAGCCGCCTGGGTGGTGGAAGCCGGCCGCAGCGCCGCCATGGCCAGGCGCATTCCCCGCCGGGCCTGGGGGTGATCCTTGTCTATCAACAAGGCCTTGGCAAAAGCCTCCATCGCCGGCCGCGCCGCGCCCATTTGCCCATACAAATACCCCTGGGCGCTGTAGGCATCGGCATTGCGCGGATCAATTGTAACCACCTTGCTCAAGGTTTCCATCGCCTGCTTATTGCGGCCTGACCGCGCTAGCGACAATCCCTTGTGCAGCATGGTTTTGGCATCCTCCGGGCGCAGTCGCAGCGCCCGGTCATAATTCTCCACCGCCGTTGCCCCTTGTCCCAGCTCATCCCAAAGCAAGCCGATCTGCCCAAACATACCGCCGTCCGGCTGGCGCTTGGCTTGTTCCGCCCGCGTTGCCTCATTCAGTGCGGCCATGGCTTCACCGGGCTGGCGGAGTTGCAAGTTCATTCGGGCAAGATTCACCCACGCGGCGGACATGGCCGGATCGTATTGGGTTGCTTGCTGAAAATAATGCCTGGCGGCTTGGGGATGGGCCCCATAGCTTTCCAGATTGCCCATATTGTTCAGCGCCCCGGCATGTTGTGGGCGAATTTGCAGGGTTTGCTCGTAATGTTGTCGGGCCAGCGCGAAAAACCGCCGCGCTTCGGTCGCATCGTTTCCAACCTGCTGACCGTCGCGTTGGGCCTCCCGGCCTTTTTCAAAATACCACGTGCCCAGATTGTAATGCGCCAGCCACGATTGGGGATTGACCTGAAGGGTCCTCTGCCAAAGGGTGGTTTCATCGGCAAAACCCCCCGCCTGAACCGCGCTTAAAATGCCACAGACCAATAGTAATATGGCTGCAACCATCGGCCCTATCCGTGGCCATGGCCCGGCCAGATAACCCAAAAGCCTTGTTCCCCCCGCCACCGCCAGCGCTATCAGCGCAATTCCTGCCAAATATTGGAAATGGTCGGCCACAAAAGCGTAGCGCATGGGATAAATATTGAAAAATCCCAGTGCCGGGAAAATGATCCCGCCATATAACAGCGCCGCCGCGACAGGCCCCCGACCGATGCGTCGCCGCATCATCCATAGCAGGATCACCAACGCCACCGCCGCGACGGCGGGCAGCACGCTCTTGATGAAGGTCATATGCCTCACATCCCACGGCTGATAATTGAAAGCCAGCCCACTGGGCCAGAGCAGCTTAGCCGGATAAAACCAAATCGCCCGCCCGGCGATCGCCACGCGCTGCGTCAAGGTATAAGCCCAGTCCGGCCCCACCGCCCCCACGTGCGCCCGCTCCAAATGCGCGGTAAGCATCGAAAACGCAGCGCCCACAATCACGAAAGGAACCAGCCGCAAAATTGTTTTTCGGCTTAATATTCCGGTGCGCCACCAAAGCAAGACTGCCACAGCGCCGGGAAGCGTGCTGGCCACCGTCTTACTCAGCAGTGCCGCCACAAACAGGCCAAATGACAGGGCATACCACTGATTCTTCCGCGCCGAATCATCCTCCGACCGCACAAATGCCCAAACGCCCGCGATGTAAAATAAGCCGGATAAAACATTCTTGCGTTCACTGATCCACGCCACCGACTCCACCTGCATCGGATGCAGCACCCATAGTGCGGTCGCCACAAACGCCCCCGGCACGCGCACATGCCTCAGCAAGCGCCACAGCAATCCCGCCGATAGCGCGTGCAGCAGCACGTTGACCACATGGTAGCCGGTCGTGCGCAAACCCCACAGGTGATATTCCAGCCAGAATGTGGTGTGGGTGAGCGGGTAATATTGCGGCGTAACCCGTCGCAAATCCGCCTGGCCAAAGGGCCACAAACTGCCCCACCAGATATCTCCCAGCCCTTGCAGACTTTGCAACATGCGGTTGTCGGCCACATGCCGCGGATCATCCCACACAAACCCGCCCTTGAGCGCCGGCCGGTACACCAGCATCAGCACTACCAGCAGCGCACACCACCACAACCATACATTTTTGGGCGCGTCGGTTTGATCTGGCAATGCGCCGATTTTCCCAGCGGGAAGCGTGTGATCCATCGCCGAATTGTCGGCCAAGCGCTACACGCGGGCAAGAGAAGTGGATGTAACGCTTTGAACCAAGGGCCAATCGCCAGGACTGGAATTCGCGCCGCATAGAGCCTTGCATCGCAGAAAGTCGCGAGCTAATGAATTTTGTTTGGCTACATCTTCCGGCTGCAAATGCCCAATAGGCCAGCACCCCTGCCCCGGTTTTGTGCATTGGCTTACAAAACCAGCCGAAACCAAGCCGTCGCCGCCTGTTGTTTGCGCATTCACTTCTTGATCTACGCTCAATTTTTGCTATCTTCATTTAATTGGATGGATTAGTCCTTCATTAACCCTCAGGAGACTCTATGAATCTTCGTACCCCCAATGCCAGTGAGGCTACCGGGTCGCTCAACCGTTCCAAGAGCATCGTTCCCATGTCCGGCCTGTGCGCCGTATGTAAAGACGACTGCCACGGCGCCTGTGAAATTTTTCTCTCTTCCTTTCGCGGCCGTGAAATGTTGTATCCCAAGCCGTTCGGTTCGATTACCGCCGGCGCCGACAAGAATTATCCGGTGGATTACTCCCACTTGAATATCCAAGGGTATGCCCAGGGTGCCGATGGATTGCCGGAGGGGGTGGTCGGCGGTCCCGACACCGCCGTTTTTCCCGCCGTGGATACGCAGACCCAGTATGGCTGGGATCACAAAGTGAAAATGCGCATGCCCATGTTCACCGGCGCCCTTGGCTCAACTGAAATCGCGCGCAAGCACTGGGAACATTTTGCCGTCGGCGCGGCTATCAGCGGCATTACCCTGGTATGCGGGGAAAATGTCTGCGGCATCGATCCGCAACTGGAACTGGACGCCAAGGGTAAGGTCAAATGCTCGCCAGAGATGGACCGCCGCATTACCACCTATAAGCAGTACCACCAGGGGTTCGGCGAGATTTTGGTGCAGATGAATGTCGAGGACACCCGCCTGGGCGTGGCTGAATATGTGTATAGCAAGCATCAGTTGGACACCATTGAGTTGAAATGGGGCCAGGGTGCCAAGTGCATCGGCGGGGAAATCAAAGTCAATAGCATGGAGCGGGCTAAGGAACTGAGCCGCCGCGGCTACATTGTTTCCCCCGACCCCAACGAAGAGTCCAATCAACTGGCGTTTCGTGATGGTGCCATCAAGGAATTTGAGCGCCATAGCCGCTTGGGTTTCATCAGTAAAGAAAGTTTCCTGGCCGAAGTGCGACGCCTGCGTAAAATCGGGTTTCGCCGCATCACCTTAAAGACCGGGGCTTATTCGATGGTGGAACTGGCCCAGGCCCTACGCTGGGGTTCGGAGGCGCAAATTGACCTGTTGACCATCGATGGAGCGCCGGGCGGCACGGGCATGAGCCCCTGGCCCATGATGAATGAATGGGGCATCCCTACTTTCTATCTGCAAAGTCTGGCCTATGAGTTTGCCAGCAAACTGCAGGATCGCGGCATGCGTGTGCCGGACCTGGCTATCGGTGGCGGATTCTCCACCGAAGACCACCTGTTCAAAGCCATCGCCATGGGCGCGCCGTTCTTCAAAGCCGTGTGCATGGGCCGGGCTCTGATGATTCCGGCGATGGTCGGACGCAACATCGGCCAGTGGATCAACAACGGCAAACTGCCCGCCACCGTTGCCAAATACGGCGCGACCATCGATCAGATTTTTGTCTGCTACGAGGAATTAAAGCAGCAGATGGGCCAGGAAGTGGACAAGATGCCTCTTGGCGCGCTGGGACTCTATACCTTCAGTCAGAAGATCAGAACCGGCTTGCAGCAGATGATGGCCGGGAGCCGCAATTTCCGGCTGAGCAATCTGGGTCGCCATGACCTGATGGCCTTGACGGAGGAAGCGGCGAAGATCAGCGGCATCCCTTACGTGATGAATGCCTATCGCGATCAGGCCGAGCGCGTTCTCGAATCATAAAAGCGCCATTACAACGTGACAGACAAATGCCCCGTGCTCATCCCACGGGGTATTTTTGCTTTATAAATATCCATTAAACCAGGCGCAGCGCATTTAATGGCTGCTACACATTGCGTAACTGAATGGGTCGGGCTACCGCTCATGCAAAAGCAGTGGACATGAAAAAACAACGCCCGCGATCGAGCGTTGTCGATCGCGAGCGTCAAGTACGGAGGACTCCGCCGGTGCCGTGTGGAGCGGATTCGGTCAAACCCTTTATAACAAGTGGGCGGTGCCGATCAGCGGAAAACCGCTGTCTTTCCAACCTTTGGCTTCCCGTCACAAATCGTTTCCAATTTGAGCGGGCATGCTCCCGGCCGGCGGCGATGCCCGGGGTTTGCTTATCGGTTCGACGAAATAATGCCCCGTATCACGCACACCACAGATTGTCCGTACTCACATATTATATCGTCACTTTCAGCAGCCAACAATTGATTTTCCGGCATCTGATTTTGGAATTTGACAATCACTGCCCACGGCCAAGAAATCTGCCGGCGGACTGCACCGCCCTGGGCTTAAAGAAATCGGGAGGCGCTTGCCCACGGATTTTTGCACGGGTTCAGGAAATCAGCCTTCAGGGGCAGTCAGAAGCCGTGTTTTCAAATCACCAACGGGGAGTTCAAATGTCTATATATACAAACCCATATTGAGTGTGTGTATAGCAGACCCAACCGGCGTCAACTTGGACAATGTCGGCTTGCGGCCGGCGCTGACCGCCGTCGCCGTTCCTCGCCCGCGACACCGAATCGCCCTACGTGGACACGCGGGCCAATTTAACCGCCAACTCCGAGACCCGGTAATATGTGGCCTAGTTTTTGCAGAAGGATGTGGTCGTGGGCGAAATCTCCGACGCGCTCGTCGTGACCGTGCCGGGAAAGGTGTGAGAAAGATTGCGCGGGCAGAACCATGTTCTCGTGATCGAATCCTGCGAGCCTGTGAATAAATTGATTTTGACCCTCGGTGTTTACGCAATAACGCCCTTATTTGCTCGAACACTGTGATTCTTTCATAAACTCTAACTCGTTCGTCTGTCCGCTACTGTTTCGTCAGCTATTCTGCTTTCGTACAATGGGAACCACTATGAGTGGACCGAACCGGGATCAGCAGCGATTGTCCATCTCGCAAAGCACTATGGAAGCTTCGTGTTAGCAAACGCCCTCGCTCTGGCCGAGGCTTTGGAGATCGAGCACGGCGAAGCGGAGATATGAAAACAACCGACGCGCCACACATGCTTCGTCGGGCTGAGTATTGGCCCCGGAGGGGCCGCGTGCCTCCTCTGCCCCTCCGGGGCAGGATTGAAGAACGAACCGCGTTCCACGGGTTCCGCTCCGCCCGCCAAGACGCGGGCTGCGCTCCACCCGTGGCTACAGCCCGGCGCCCCGTTGGGGCGAAGATAAGAGTTGGCGAAGATTCTCCCGGCGAGCCGGGCAAGAAGTGCCGCCTCCCAATCGACCACGTTGCGCCAATCAGCCAAGGTGGGACGGACGATGAACGTAACCTCCTCGTCATCTGCGTCTACTACTACAAGGGCAAGGCGGCCGATCTGGACGTGGCAATCCCGCACTGCGTATAATACTGGTATTGGAGATCGCCATGCGCTACACAGTCATCCTCGAAGAAGAACCCGATGGCGGCTACATCGCCATTGTCCCGGCCCTCCCTGGTTGCGTCAGCCAAGGCGACTGCCGCGCCCAAGCACTGTCTAACATCCGCGAAGCTATCGAACTCTACATTGAAGACTGCAAGGCGGCCGGCGACCCCGTCCCCACCGAAGCCGGCAAGGAATTCATCGAAGTCAACGCCGCCTGATAAACTGTCACCATGCTCCAACTCCCGACCGGTCTTTCCGGCCGCGAAGTCCGCACGGCACTCGAACGCGCGGGTTTCATATTTCGCCGACAGACCGGCAGCCACATGATCCTCCGTCGCGAAAACCCCTACGCTCGCGCCATCGTGCCCGATCACAAGCAAATTCGCGCCGGCACCCTCCGCCGCATCATCGCCGACGCAGGAATCAGCCTCGAACGCTTCAGGCAGTTATTGGGAAGGTAACCACCGGGCAGCAATCCCGCACCGCAATCGTGAGAGGGGAAACAATTGGGGCGGGGCCAGAATCATGTGGCACCCCTGGCCGCGTTTTTCTCACGCCGCCGCCTCAGATTCCAGTTATCTTCCTGGAGTGCCCGCGCCATGTCGATGCGTTCGCGGAGACTCCGGGGGCCGGGGGCGAGTTGGGGCGGGCGAGGATTCCGGAACATTGCCAGTTGAGTTCCAAGGCGGTGTCGGCACCACCCACAACATGTCAAGGCTCTGCCCCTTCAGATGGTTTGATGTTACCATTAGCCCACAGGATCGAGGCGAAGTGCCGAAATGAGAGGTGATAGCCATGACCGTACAAACGTTGAAACTGGGGGGACGCGACTACGTGATCGTGCCCAAGAAGGTTTTTCAGAATTTGCAGGAACGCGCCAAGGGAACTCCCCAAACCGCGCGTAAGGCTCGCCGGCTGAGCGCTCAGGATCAGGGGGATATTGCCGAGGCGACGCGGCGGCTGAGTGATCCCGGCGACAAGGCCGTGCCTTACGAGGAAGCTCGCAAGCGGTTGAAGCTGGCATGAGTTATTCGATTCACATCAAGCACTCGGCCGAACTGGCGATGAGCCGGCTCCCCAAGGCGGATCGGGCGCGGGTCGACCGGCACATTCTGGCTCTGGCAGAGAATCCCCGGCCGTCCGGCGCGATCCCACTGAAGGGCGGCGGACATGGACTATGGCGCGTCCGCGTGGGTGACTTGCGGATTGTGTATCAAATCCAGGATGAAGTGTTGGTCGTGCTGGTGGTTGATGTGGCCCACCGCCGAGAGGTCTATCGAGGGCTGTAACCGGAAGACGGGATATGAGTCGTTCCGCGCATCTCACTCGATGGCCCCGCTTTTCTTACCCCGCCGCCTCAGTTTCCAGTTGTCTTCCTGGCGCGCCTGCGCCGTGTCGATCTGTTGACGGAGGGTGTGGGGGCCGGGGTGGAGGGCGAGGATTCCGGCGGATTACCAGAGGAGTTGCCATGGGATGTCAGCGCCGGCGTGCCCGCTTCCGTTTAGGTGGTGCCGACACCGTCGTTGGCATGGTGGCCCGCAAGGCCATGCCCGGGTGGTAGCGTGCGCCAAACCGCTTTCATGAGCTATGTGGGCTATGCGCCAACGATTTCACTGGCTAGAATGCTAATTAGATGGAGCAGATCATGCCAGTTATTTCCATGTTCTACGGCGTCATCGTGATGATGTACTTCTTCGATGACAAACAGCACCACCTGCCGCACATTCATGTGGAATATAGCGATGAATCCGCCGTGCTGGCGATCCCCTCGGGGGACGTACTCAAAGGTTCGATACGGACCTCGCGCCTGAAACTGGTGGAGGCGTAGATTGAGATTCACCAGGAAGAGCTGATGGCCGACTGGAAACTGGCGGTGAACGGTGAAAAGGTGTTTCGCATCGAGCCGTTGAAATAGGAGCCACCATGATGATCCGGGTTAATGCGGTCAAGGCGCTGGATGACTACCAGTTGGAACTTGCCTTCAATACGGGCGAAACGCGGGTGTTTGATGTGCGCCCGTATTTGAACACGGGCATATTTACCGAGCTGCGAGATCCATCCTACTTCCGATCCGTGCGGCTGGCCTTCGGGAGCATCGCCTGGCCCAATGGACAGGACTTCGGTCCCGAATCGCTCTATGTCGAGTCCCGTCCATTGGCGGCTTGTTAGCCAATTCCCATCTCCGGGGATAATGCTTCGGTGCCGCCTCCTGGGGTCCCCGCTTTTCTTACACCGCCGCTATCGATTCCTGTTATCTTGCTAGCGCGCCTGCGCCATGTCGATCCGTTGCCAGAGGGTTTGGGGGCCGGGGTGGAGGGCGA
>JBBQBE010000038.1:0-33157 GCA_038317225.1 Tepidisphaerales bacterium
TTTCGCGGAGAGCCAGTATTTCCAAGCCGTTGGTAGCGGTTAGCAAAGTGCCGCGCGCGTCAACACATGGAAAATTTTCCGCTCGCTCACCGTCGCGGCTCTGGTTCCCACCATGTTTGGGTTGAGAATGCTTTCGCTCTGACGCGTATTGGCTAAAGGCGAGGCAGGTAGTAACTGTCGGCTCAGGCTATTGCGGGATTTCATCCCTCTCTGGCGTACTCGTGGGGGAGTGCGCGAGTGGGGATCTTTTGCATCTTTTGGAAAAAAAGCTGTTTCCATGCTTTTCGCCCATCTGGCTCCTGTGGCGGGAGAAACTGCCGGGGGCAATCCGCCGTATGGAAGTGCCTGGTGTGGCGGATTGGCACGTGATAAGTGAAAAAAATCCCGGCCAGCCGGTTTGTTGGTGGCAATCAGCCGTTGTCAGGCCGGTCGCCAAACCCACAAACCATGCTGGCCGGGATTGGTTAAAATTTAAAAATTAAAGGCAAACGGTTCAATACCGTTCGCGGCGTTCGCCGCCACGGCCACCACCACTGCCGCCGCCGCTACCGCCGCCGAAGCCGCCACGGCCACCGCCGCTGCCGCCACGACCGCCGCCAAATCCGCCACGACCACCGCCGCCGCCGCCGCCACCTTGGGGACGCTCTTCGCGGGGACGAGCTTCATTGACAGTCAAAGCGCGGCCATCGTTCTGCTGACCGTGCATCGCCGCGATGGCCGCTTGGGCCTCCGTGTCGTTGCTCATCTCGATGAAGCCGAAACCTTTGGACCGGCCGGTGTCGCGATCGGTGATGACCTGAGCGGATTCAACCGTACCATGCGCGGAAAACATTTCCTGCAACTGAGAGCTATCCACGTTGTAGCTCAGGTTGCCAACATATAACTTCTTACCCATTGCGTCACTCCAGACCGGGTAACTGCGCGCCCCATTGCACTAGGGTTCTTTCCGGGCGCATTTATGAAAGAGGTTGAACACGCAACCAATGCGGGAGAAATGCGATGGACACGGATGAAGGACAACTTTCACTCTTTCCGAAGCCGCTCGTCAAAAACAAACCCGCCACCTTAAGTGTGCAGTATACAGTATCAAGCCTCTTCATTGCAAGCGTAAATATAAAAATTTTTTTCGGCCCCAAAAAATCCCACAAAAGGCCCAAAAATCCCCTGTTTTGAAGCTGTTGAATTCGGCCTGATCCGCTGCTTCCACCTGGATGACTTTTATGGGCGGCTGTCATTTACGAATTTCGGGCTCTCCGCCAAAACCGCTGATTCTTGATATAGTCGCGTTTCGCATGTGGAATAAGATTGCGACGTAAGTTATTGTGAATAAACAGCTTGTAGATTTATTGCCAACTTGGAGAGCTACTACAGGTTGTGGTGCGTGGCGTAGCATCAGCGGGTTTCGCGGAGAGCCAAAAAAACCGACCGGGCTGGGGTGGGTTAAAGCCGTCGAACTCCGGTTGTAGCCGCAATCCTTCACCGTATAAAAAAACCCACCGGGGCTAAGGTGGGTTAAAGAGTGGGGCGATCGTGCGCCTGAAGCTTAGAGAGCCCCGTCCAGCGCGGCCTTAAATTCTTTTTCCTGGCGCAGGCCGATAAACTTTTGCAGCACCTGGCCATTTTTGAACAAAATGACGGTGGGGATGGCGCTAATGCCGTACTTGAGGGAGACATCGCGGTTGGCGTCGGTGTCGAGCTTGCCGACCTTGACGCGGCCGTCGTATTCCCCGGCGATTTTTTCGATTGTTGGGGCCAGCATGCGGCAGGGCATGCACCATTCGGCCCAGAAATCCACCAGCACCGGCTGGGTGCTTTTAAGCACTTCCGCTTCAAAATTCTGATCCGTCAATTCCTGAATATTCTGCGAAGCCATGATCCTTCTCCTCTAGTGTAAAAGGTCTACTGTTGCCAAGTTTAGTTAGTAGCCGTTTTATCTGTCAACTGACCACTTTGTCCTCATGGGGGGAATTTTGCATCTGGTTCACCTGCACCATGGTGAACGCCGCCGCCGCCCACATGGCCAGCGCCATGATGATAAAGACAAGAGGCATCAGCAGACTTCTCTCTTCAAAGGGACTGTCCATGACGCCGGAAAGGAATACAAAACCGATGCCAACCAGCAGCAGGCCGCCCGTTAAAAGCAGGGGGATGATGGTGCGCTTAAATTGCAAGGTCTGATTGACCGGACTTTTCTTCACCGCTTTGCGGGCCGCAGGCTTGGGCTGATGGGTGAAGATCTCTTGATCCGGAGCGGGCATCATCATGGCGTCGTCGCCGGTGCCGGTTCCCTCCTCCTGGTACTCCTGATCATTTTCGACCTGGTCAATATTGTCGGCTTCCTGCTCGGCGGCCATCTGGTCGTAAGACGATTCGGCCGCTTCATCGGTTTCGGCTTGGACAAAATCGTCCTGCTCGGCGGGAGCCTGTTCTGCGGGAGCCTTTTCGGTCGGATCATCTGACGCGGCCGCTTCCTCGGCGGCCGGCGGCTGGGCAATGGGCCGCGGCTCCATAGGTGGCGGCGGTGGCGGCATGGCAGGCCGGGTGGGCGAGGCTGGGCGCACCGGTCGAGGCGGGAGGATCATGGAGGCTGCTTTGGCGATGTCCGGGGATTTGGGTTGGGCGGATGCCGGGTTGTCCACGGAAGGCGCGGGGGTTTTAGTGACGGATTGCGCAACGGCTGGCGGTGGCTGCGGTGGAGCGGCGGACTTACCCGCGGCGGTCAACGACAGCGGCGGGGAGGCGGGCTGAGCTGCGGCGGTCAACGACGGTGGCGGGGCGGGAGGCTGGGAGGCAGCGTTTGCCTGCGGCGGGGCGGCGGACTGAGCTGAGGCGGTCAACGACAGTGGCGGGGCGAGAGGCTGGGAGGCAAGGTTTGCCTGCGGCGCAGTCGGCGAAGCGGGCTGGGCGGCGGGGGGCGTCTTGGGTTTGGGGGGAGGCAAGCGCGTAATGGGCATTTTGCCGGGTGGACGACGAGTGGGCTGCTTGGCAGGCGGGGCGGGAGGCTGAGATGGCTGGGTTGTCTGCGTTTCGGCAACCTCGATTTCCTGCTCGTCCGGCTCGGCCTCTTGGTCGCTGTGCTGGCCAGCGGCAAGCGACGCCAGGGCGTCGGCCCAGTCCTCTTTTTTGCGATCCGCCATCGTTGACCTCGTTATATCTGTTTTATTTTACCCGGCTTATCGGACGAATCGATTTACCGGACTGTCGGCAACTCATTTTACATTGTTCCAGTGCCGCAAACGGGATTATAGTCCAAGTGATGTCAGGGCCAAAGTCCAGCGCCGCGCGGCCCCCGGCGGTGGCGGGTTATTTTTATCCCGCCGACGCCGAGCTGTCGCGTCGCCAGGCGGCGATGTATTTGCAAGCGGCGCGGTCGCAGACGGCTGTGCGGAGCGACATTGGAGGACTGGTTCCCCACGCCGGATGGGTTTGTTCGGCGATGATCGCGGCCCGGACGCTGACGGCGCTGGAAGGCGCCAAGCCGCAAGTGGTGGTGATTTTTGGTGCGGTTCACCGTCCGCAAACTCTGGATGGCGGGGCGCTGGATCCGCATCAGGCCTGGCAGGTGCCCGGCGGTGAATTGCAAGTGGACCAGCAATTGTGGCAATGCCTGGCCGATCAGAAGTTGTTTGTGATCGATGAGCAATATCACCGGCGCGAACATGCCATAGAAGTGCAGTTGCCGCTGATAGGGCAACTGTGGCCGGAGGCGAAAATATTGCCGATCGGCGTAGCGCCGACGGCGCGGGCGGTGAGTGTGGGTGCGGCGGCGGCATTGGCCGCGTCGCAGCGCGGCTTGCGGGTCGTTTTCCTGGCCAGCAGTGATCTGACCCACTATGGGCCGAATTACGCCATGACCAGCGCGGGAGTGGGTGCCCGTGGACTGGCGTGGGCCAAGGAAAACGACCGCGAGCTGTTGCGGCGGATGGAAAAGATGGATGCGGCGGCGGCACTGGCGCACACGCGGTCGGACCATAGCGCCTGTGGTGGCGGGGCGATTGCGGCGCTGATTGGCGCGGCTCGGTCGCGCGGCGCGACGCGCGGCGAGATTTTGGCGCACACCAACAGTTTTGAGACGTTGGCCGGGCGCGGGAGCGACGAAAATGCCGTGGGTTATGCGGCGATGATTTTCAGTTAGTCGGTTCGGTGGGTGAGCGGCGGCAACGTGCAACGTTGCGGCCAATCAACGAACCGCACAAGTGTTGTGATTGACACAATCGGCGCGCGGCGGATTTGGGCATGAAAAGTGCCGCAAATGGCCGCGGTTGATGACGGATCGGACCCGACGCACGGACGTGGAATATCCTTTGCCTTAAGGGCATGATCGCAAGGAGCGAAAATTATGAATGAGCAGGAGTTTCAAGGTAAACTGGCGGAATTGATGGGTGAGATCAGTACCTTGCCGCCAACCGAACGACAGAAATTAGAGAAACTGGCTGATGAAACCCGGGCCCGCCATGAGCGCTTGCGGCAGACGGTCAGCGGTTTGCAGGAGAGCCTGGATTATCTGCGCTTGAGCATCAAATATCTGGTGTTCGACCTGGAAGCAACGCGGCGCGAAAATGGGTATCTACGCCGCATGTTGGAAGAAACCGCCGGCAACGAATAAGCGACTCGACAGCTTTCCTTCCCATCCCTCTCGGCCGCTCGCCAGAACGGTCGGGAGGGTTTTTGCATTGTCAGCGGCGGCAAAATTACATGCCCAATAAGCCGCTGCGGTAGTACAAGTCGATGCCCTTTTCCAGCGGGTAATGCGGCTCATAGCCCAAGGCTTTGCGGATGGCCGACAGATCGGCTTGCGTCCAGTCCTGGGTGAAGCTGTAGGGGTTTTCAAAATATTCCGGGGGCAGATCGGTTTTCAGGACGCGGTTGAGATGCTCGACCACTTCGTTAAAGCTGTAAGCTCCGCCACTGCCGACATTGTAGACGCCGCAGGTTTTGGCGCTGATGGCGCGAAGGTTGGCTTGAATAACATCCTCGACGCAGACGAAGTCGCGTTTTTGCTGGCCGTTATAAAAGATGCGCGGGCGCTTGGCGGCACGCATCTGTTTGGCCAGTTGATGGATCATGCTGGAGAATTTGCCCTTGTGGTCTTCGCCGGGGCCGTAGACGTTGAAATAGCGCAGGGCCACCCAGGGATGTTTGAGTTTGGATTGATACTGTTTGGCCAGGTTTTCCATGGCCAGCTTGGAAAAGGCGTAGACGTTGAGCGGATCGGGGGTTTGCGACTCCTTCATCGGCGCGGGGCCTTGGCCGTAAATCGAAGCGCTGGATGCCCAGATGAGCCGGGACTTCCAGTGAATCGCCAGTTCCAGAATATTATGAAATCCGGTGAGATTATTATGCATCATCCGCCGCTGGTCCATGACGGTGGTGTCGGTGATAGCCGCTTCGTGGAAGATCACCTCGCACGGTTCGATATGCTGTAAAAGCTGCGGCTGACCGGCCACGTCGGCGGTAATAAGCTGCCCGCCATAGCCGCGGAGATTGTGCCAGTCGGCGGATTGGTAATCATCCACGCCCACGGTCTGATGTCCATCGGCCTCCAGGCGTTTGATCAAATTGGACCCGATGAAACCCGCACAACCGGTTACCAGCACGCGCATGACACCACCTTAAAAAAAAAGCCAAGAGGATTGTGAAACGCAACGCGGATAAATGCAAATACCGGCGATGGTCATAGCCAAGTGGTTATGTCCGGTCTTATCCAAGCCAAACGGTGGGCGGGTACGCCCACCTACATACTACATACTCGTTGGCGCGCCCACCATTCGTGGGGAAGCCCAGCGTCCGCGTTTCATCTCCTCTTGCAATGTCATTCGGATCGGAGCATTATTGTCTTGGGACAATTCAGAATATCGCCGTTGAAACCCCGGGAGACACCCATGCGTATTCCGCAACCCTTCATTAGCCGTACCGTCCGGTCCCTACTTTTCCGTATCGGCGTTGCCATGCTGCTTGTGCTGGCTTGGAGCGGCCTGGCCTTCTGCGGCGAGATTCATGACGCAGCGAAGAAAGGCGACTTGGATAAAGTTAAGTCGCTGCTCAAAGCCAATCCTGATTTGGTTTTCAACAAAGACGACAACGACGACGGCTTGACGCCTTTGCACATGGCAGCGATTGCGGGCTACAAGGAGGTGGCGGAATTGCTGCTGGCCAGCAAGGCCGATGTCAACGCCAAGGGCAAAAACGGCTGGACGCCTTTGCACGCTGCAGAGCTTATGGGCCACGAGGACGTGGCAGAATTGCTGCGCCAGCACGGCGGCAAAAAATAGCCGCCGAGTCCAGGCGCGGGAAAGCCGGGTTGGGAGACAATCCAAATGGGTCAGTCCCCATCTGCTTCCTTAGGCAATGGACCCTAAGCACGTTGAAATGGGCAGTTCGCAGCGTACACCATTGACGAAACGTGCGATCGAACAACCCGCCCCGAAGGAGTTTTGTTATGGCCACGACCGCTTCCGGAAAAATCTGTATCGCGTGTGGGAAAGACGTCAGCAATACCAAGCGAATGAAAGATTCGGAAGGAAGGTATTGGTGCGTAGACTGCGGCGCTGCCGACCTCGCCCGTCGCAAGACCAGCAAAGCCGGTGTGGCTGGCGGGGGGCTTTGCGCGGGCTGCGCCGAACAATACCCCGAACACAAGCTGACCAAATTCGGCAGAGACAAACTCTGCCCCAAGTGCGTCCAGGCGCGCTACAAGGGCGATGGATTGGTCGAGCGATTGCGAGGGATGTTCTCCGGCGGCGGCGGCGGGGGACAGACCAGCAAGGGCCGGCTGATCGGCATGTTGGTGCTCTTTGCCATATTGGTCCTCGTGGCCATCTGGATGAACACCAAGTAAAGCGCGGGCAATCAGGCCGCGATGAAAAAACAGGTGCGGCCGGCCGGCTTTTTCCTTCATTGCCCTGGTCACTCGGTGGGCGGGTATGCCTCACCCTCCATGCTCATGGCACTTGCCCCGCTGCTCCAGGAGTCTGGCGACTTCCTGGCAATCCTTGTCGCCGCGGCCGGAGAGGTTGATGACCATGATCTGATCGGCCGGGAGGGAGGGGGCCAGACGGGCGGCGTGGGCGATGGCGTGGGCGCTTTCCAAAGCGGGGATGATTCCCTCGCAGCGGGCGAGCAGTTCAAAGCCGTCCAGGGCTTGTGCGTCGGTGGCCGAGACGTATTGCACTCTGCCGGATTCCTTCCAGTAGGCGTGTTCGGGGCCGACGCCGGGGTAGTCCAGGCCGGCCGAGGCGGAATGAACATCGGCGGTTTGTCCGTCATCATCCTGCAATACGTAGGAAAGGCAGCCATGCAGCACGCCGGGGCGGCCGTAGCTGAGCGTGGCGGCGTGTTGGCCGAGGACAGTGCCCTTGCCGCCGGCTTCCACGCCGATGAGTTGCACTTGTCGATCTTCCACGAAGGGATAAAAGATGCCGGCGGCGTTGGAGCCGCCGCCGACGCAGGCGACCACGCAATCGGGCAGGCGGCCAAGCTGCTCCATGCACTGGGCCTTGGTCTCCAGGCCGATGACGGATTGGAAGTCGCGCACCATTTTGGGAAACGGATGAGGGCCGGCGACGGTGCCAATGATGTAGTGCGTGTGGGCGACACTGCCCATCCAGTCGCGCAGGGCTTCGTTGAGGGCGTCTTTGAGAGTTTTGAGGCCGCTGTGAACTTCGATGACGTTAGCGCCCATCAATTTCATGCGAAAGACGTTGAGGCTTTGTCGGCGGGCGTCCTCCGCGCCCATGTAGACATCGCACTGGAAGCCAAACAAAGCGGCGACGGTGGCGCTGGCCACGCCGTGCTGGCCGGCGCCGGTTTCGGCGATGATGCGTTTTTTGCCCATGCGCTGGGTGAGCAGGGCCTGGCCGATGCAGTTGTTGATCTTGTGGGCGCCGGTGTGGTTGAGGTCTTCGCGTTTGAGGAAGATGCGCGCCCCGCCGAGTTTTTCGGTTAGGCGCTGGGCGTAATACAAACGGCTGGGCCGGCCGACATAGTCGCGCAACAGGCGATGAAATTCCCGGTCAAAGGCGGGGTCGGCCTGGGCCTGGGCATAGTGGCTCTCCAACTCGCGTAACGCGCTGATGAGCGTTTCGGGCACGTAGGTTCCGCCAAAGGGTCCGAAATGACCGAGGGCATCGGGGATTTGCGATAGGCCGGGCGCGCTGCTCATAGATTGGTTTATAGTAGGGGGTGGGCGTACAGGATTCAATTGCGGCGGCGGCGGGCTTGTCAAAGCCTTGGGGGATGGGCAGACTGTGCCCATGCGCCTCTCCGCTCTTTCGCCGCTGGGACCGATCTTTTTCAAAGAATTGCGCGTGGCCAGCCGGCGAAAGCGAACCTACCTGCTGCGGATGCTCTATCTGGGGACATTGCTCTTTTTCCTGTTCATCACCAGCCTGGATTTTTTGCGCTCGTCGCGGCAAGGAAATTTGCCGGCGGTCTTGCAGCAGCAGCGTTTGGCGCACCTGGGATATGTTTTTTTCAGCGTGTTTGCCATGTTTTCGGTTTTTGCCATGGCGCTGCTGGGTCCGCTGTTGACCTGCACGGCCATTGGTTCCGAGCGACTGCGCAAGACGCTGCACGTGCTGTTGATGACCCCCATGAATACCTGGCAGATATTGGGGGGCAAACTTTTTTCGCGCTTGTGGATCGCGCTGACACTGCTGGGATTGAGCTTGCCGGTGCTGGCGGTGGTGCGGCTGCTGGGCGGGGTGGAACTGCACTCGATTTTCGCGGCGATCACCTTGTCGATGGCCACGGTGGGGTTTTCCGCGGCGGTAGGGCTGGTGCTGAGCATTTACATCAACCGGGCATATGCGGTGATATTGCTGTCGTACGCGCTGATGGGGCTGGTGTACCTGTTTTTCCCGCTGATGGTGGTCCTCTCTAGCAGTGGCAGGAGTAGCGGGAGCGGTGGGAGCGGCAGGATGTGGCTGCTGGAGGCGAGCAATCCATTTTACTGCATGGGGTCGCTGATTGAGCCGTCCTTGCGGGCCACGCCGCGGGCCTGGATAGTTTGTTCGGCGACGCACGCGGGGGGAATGCTGTTGCTGCTGCTGGCGGGGGACTTTTTGCTGCGGCGGCGCGAGCGGCGCCAGGGCGACAACTCGCCGGATGCGGCGGGGGAGATTGCGGCGTGGCAGGGGGAGGTTGGAACCGGAGTGGTTGAGCCGGGACAAAGTGCAATCGCGGCGATTGACGGTGCGGCGGCGGGTGTTGTGGCGGATGGGGGAAAACTGCCAGCGCGTCAGCCGCGCAGCGCGACGGTGGGGGATAATCCGGTGTTGTGGCGCGAGAGGCGGCGCACACTACTGCCGACGCGGCGGCGGGCGATCATCGCCACGCTGGCGGTGCTGGGGTGTCTGTTTTACTCCTATTGGGCGGTTGGTTGGGGCAGAGGCGGACTGGCGAGTGCGGACAATCATATTGGCTACGTCATCACATTCGAATCTATGTTACTGCTGCTGGTGGTGGTGCTGGGGGCGACGGCGGTGAGCCAGGAGATCGAGAGTGATACCTGGACGCTGCTTTTGACCACGCCCTTGAGCGGGCGGCAGATCGTCTGGGGGAAATTGGCGGGTTTGCTGCGACGCTGTTTTTGGCTTTTTGCGCTGGCGGCCGGGCATGTGCTGGCTTTTACGGTCATGGGGCCGCTGCGGTGGTCGCCGGCGATATGGCTTTTGTGGATTATGCTGAGCTTTACAGCGCCGTGGCTGGTGGTGGGTTTGTATTTATCTTTGAAAATCTGCAAAACCACGCCGGCGGTGGTGGTGAACCTGCTATTGATGCTGTTGGTGTATGCGGGGCTGCCGCTGCTGGGAGTGTTGATAGATGAAATGGTTCGTCCAGCGCCCAGGAACCTGTTTATGGAGGCGGGATCGATCATCAATCCTTACCCCTATTTGGCGTCGGCAATTGAATGGATTCGGGGGGAGAGTTATTGGCCCAACGGGAGGCCGCTGATGTGGACGCCGCTATTTGGGCGTTTATGGGCCGGGCAATTTCAATTGCTCATTGGTTTTCTGGGCGCGGCGCAACTGGCGATCGCGGCGTTTGCAATGGAAGTGATGTCGCGGCGGTTTAACCGGATTGTCAAGCGGGCGTGAATTTGTGTGGGGGCCGCACTGGACTGGGCTGACCGCCATTGCCGGCGGGGGCACCGGCACCACAAAAGAGTGCCGGGGCCACGGTGTGGCGCGCGCGGCGCGACCGGGTACGCGCGGCGCGATAGGGCACGCGCGGCGCAACACGGTACATGCGGCGCGACGGGGCACGCGCGGCGCGACACGGTACAGGCGGCGCGACTGGGGCACGCGCGGCGCGACGGGGGCACGCGCGGCGCGATAGGGCACGCGCGGCGCGACTGGGGCACGCGCGGCGCGATAGGGCACAGGCGGCGCGACGGGGCATGCGCGGCACAACACGGTACATGCGGCGCGACCGGGCAGGGGCGGCGCGATAGGGCAACAGGCGGCGAATTGCCATTGCCGGGCGTTGCCCTAGAATCGGTGCGATTGATCAGGAGACATTATGCGACGAGAAAAACTTGCCTGGGTGGTCAGCGTGCTGCTGCTGACGCTGCTGGCGTTTCAACTGCCCGGCACCATGGCCCAGCGCGACGATGACTATGCGTTTATCCGCACGCTGGTGGACATCCATCGACAGGTGGAGACCAATTATGTCGAGCCGGTGGACGACTCCAAGTTGCGCCAGGGGGCGATTGACGGAATGCTCGGCGAACTGGACCCCTACAGCATTTACATCCCCCCCAGTCGCCAGGCGGATTTTGACCGCATGCTCGAAGGTAGTTTTGAAGGAGTGGGTATCCAACTCAATCAGCTTCCCAATGGTCAAATCGAAGTGGTTACGCCGATTGACGGCAGCCCGGCATTCAAGGCCGGGGTGATGGCCGGGGACATTATTCTGAAGGTCAACGGCCAAAGCATCGAGGGACTGAGGCTGGCGGAGGTGATCAATAAAGTCAAAGGAAAGCTGGGAAGCCAGGTAATGCTGCGCGTGCGGCATGCGACCGGCGAGGAAGCGGATTTGAGCATGACGCGCGAGGAAGTGGTGGTGCCGACGGTCAAGGGCTATCAGCGCAGCGCCGACAATGGGTGGGATTATTACGTGAGCCGCAAGCCCAAGGTGGCGTATATCCGTATCACACAGTTTACGCCGGACACTGCCCAGAAAGTGCGCAATGCCATCGAGCCGCTTCTGGCCGACGGGATGAAGGCGCTGGTTTTGGATTTGCGCTTCAATCCCGGCGGGCGGCTGGACCAGGCGGTGGCGCTGGTGGATATGTTTGTGGAAAAGGGGGTCATCGTTTCCACCAAGGGGCGCAATCGGCCGGAGGATGTGAAACGGGCCAGCGGTCAAAACACCTTGCCGCGTTTTCCCATGGCGGTGCTGATCAATGAACATAGCGCCAGTGCCAGCGAGATCGTGGCCGGCAGCCTGCTGGACAACAATCGGGCGCTGGTGATCGGCACGCGCAGCTACGGCAAAGGCTCGGTGCAGGAACTGATACCGCTGGAGGGCAAAAGCGGGGAGTTGAAATTGACGGTGGCGTATTACTATCTGCCCAGCGGGCGGCTGGTGCATCGGCGCAAGGACGCGACGGATTGGGGCGTTGAGCCGCAGATCGTGGTGCCGGCCGACGTGGCACAGCAGCAGCAAATTCTCAAGGAGCGCTACGAGGCGGAATTGATGCGCCGGCCGGTGCGGGCCAGCGTGACCCAGCCCCTATCGGCCACGCAGCCGACATCGGAGCCGGTGGATAACCAGTTGCAGCGTGCGGTGGACACGATGATGGCGCTGGCGATTTTGCAGGCCGATCGGCAGGCGAGCGGCGATGACCGGCAGATGCGGGCGTTTACGCCGGCGGCCACGAGCCGGGCCGCGGCCGCCACGCGGCCCGTTGTGCCGCCAGCGCGCAAAATGGCGCCTGCAACGCGGGGCAAAGTGGGTGCGCCGCCGTCGCTTTCGCCGGCCACGTTGCCCACCACGCTTGGCAGCGAGCCGCCGGCCCGGAGCATTCAGCCATAGGGCGGTTTCATGGCGCTGATTCTGGGGATTGAAAGCAGTTGTGATGAGACGGCCGCTGCGGTGGTGCGGGACGGGCGGGAGGTTTTGTCCAGCGCGGTGGCGTCGCAGACCGAACTGCACGCCCGCTACCGCGGGGTGGTGCCGGAGATCGCCAGTCGGGCGCATATCGAAAATATTCTGCCAGTAATAGAATCGGCGCTGGCGCAAGCGGGACTGGGCGGGGCGGCGGGCATTAAAAAAGTGGACGCGATTGCGGCGGTGAACCGGCCGGGGCTGATCGGTTCACTGCTGATCGGGGTGACGGCCGCCAAGACGCTGGCGTGGGCGGCGGATAAACCATTGATCGACGTGGATCATGTGCGGGCGCATCTTTACAGCGTGCTGCTGGACAACCAGAAACAGGTGGAATTTCCCGCGGTGGGGGTGGTCCTCAGCGGCGGGCATACGGCGCTGTATCGCGTCAACCACTGGCGGGATATTTCGCTGCTCGGCTCGACGATCGATGATGCGGTGGGTGAGGCGTATGACAAGGTCGCCGCACTGCTGGGGCTGGGCTATCCGGGCGGGCCGGTGATTGATCAGATGAGCTTGCGAGGCGATGGGCAAGCCATCGCTTTTCCGCGCTCGCTGCTGGGGCGCAAGAGCTTGGATTTCAGCTTCAGCGGGTTAAAGACGGCGGTGTTATATCATGTGCGTGGGCACAAAGGCCGCCAGCGCGAGGCTTGCGAGTTGACCAGCCAGCAAATGAACGATGTGGCCGCATCATTTCAAGCGGCGTGTATTGATGTATTGACCATCAAGATCAAGCGCGCGGTAGAGGCGATTAACGGCCAAAGCGTGGTGATTGGCGGCGGGGTGAGCGCTAACAGCGGCTTGCGCAAGGCCATGGTAGCTGCGCGTGTGCCGGTACTGATGCCCGATCTGGCCTATTGCACAGACAACGCGGCCATGGCGGCGGGATTGGCCGACGAGTATTTCCACGCCGGCCAATTTGCGGCGCTGGACCTGGATGCGGTGCCTACAGGCAAGTAAGCATCAGGCCGTGCCGATCGAATCGATCAATTGATCCAGCAAGCTGATATGCTTCTGCTGGGAGGGGATCAACTGATTTTGCAGCAATTGGGCGCTGGTGGAGTCCACCTGGTCGCAGGCGCGTTGATAATCTTTCAGGCCGTGTTCCTCACCTTCCTTAAGGCTTTTAAGGGCGGCCTGATTGCCGAAAAGATTCATGGTTTGCTGGACGGTGGTGGCCCAGATGCCCCAGGCGCCCGAGGCGTTGGCCGCCTCGCCGCCGAGTTGGCGGATACGCTCGCGGAGGTGTTGGGCGGCTCGGCCATGTTCTTCCTGAATTTCACGGAGCAGACCGGCATTGACCACGACAGCGTTGTCGGTTGTTTCGTCAACCTTGTCCATTGCCAGTTTATAGGTTTCGGCGGCGGAAATCTCGCCGCGCAGCAGGGAATTCAACTGGTCAACGGCATCAGTGGGCTGATATTGCATGGGGTTTTTCATATTTGTTTCCTTTCGAAAAAAACTTTGACTTCCCCCCTTTGCAGCAAGGGTTGTGCCAAAGGCGGTCAAGGGCGGAAATGTACAGCGGGGGAGCTTAGCGTTTGTGAAATAATCACGAATTTAGGCCAACCAATGGCGTTTTTGGGCAAATATCGAGGGTGAAAATCAATTTATTCACAGATTCAGCGAACCCAGACGCCGACGCGTTCGGAGACGGAGCGGCGGCTGTAGGTGTCGTAGCCGTCGTTGCTCTGGCGATCGTCCATACGCACATAGGAAAATGTGGTGGTGAGCGATTCAAAGCCCATGTAAGCCCCCGGCTGGCGGGCGGCGCGGTCCAGATTCATCGGTGGGATAAAGGCCGAGGCGACGGGCGAAAAAGCCATCGCGGCCACGGCGCGCGTGGCGATGGACGGCTGCGACATAACAGGCGCGGTGCCGTAAGACGACAGCGGCGCGGTGGCGGTCGCGGCGCGGGAAGACGACAGCGGTGCGGTGGCGGGTGCCCGACGATGTGCCGCACAGCCGACAAGCGAGGCGATGATGATAAAAAGTAACACGGGCCGCATGGGTGGTTCCTATAACAAATAGGATGCCACCATTATGACGGCGGGGAAATGAAAAATTGGCGTTTAGGCCGCGGCGCGGCGCGGGCGACGCGAAGCGGGGCAAGCTATAACGATTGGTGGCGGCGCCAGCGGCAAAAAGCGGCCGGGTCGCTAGGCGAGCAATTCCTCGGTGGGCTGTTGTTTGCTTTGCAGGCAGAGTGCCACAAAGATATGCCTTAGGCGTTCCAGGGGGAGGGTGTTGAGAAAATCGCTGGTGAAATCGACCGGGAAACCGGCGCGATGGCCGCCGAAGCGGCGAATCAGTTGCGGGCGATCCATCGCCGAGACCAGGCAGATCAACTCTTCGACTTGAGTGGCGGACATCATGGCTTTCTCCCGTGCCTGAGACGCGCGTGCCGACATGTCTTTTATTATCGGCTAAATGAACAAATCCAGCAGCGTCCCTTTATGATGAACATCGACGCGAATGATGATCGGCTTAATCGTTACCGGCGGCGGAACAGGCATTTTCCAAGCGACTGTGGCCCAGGGAGGCGGAAGAGTGGGCGGCTTATCGGACGCTGGGGACGCGCAGTTCGCCAAGGGAAGCGGCAGGAGATCATCCAGCCGGGGCGCCGGATGAAGCACCGGCCGGGGCTGGTAGCGTGGGGTGGGATGGATGATGCGGCGCGGTTCAATGCGCGGCTGGGGATGGAGGACTACGCGGTCGTGGGCGGCGCTGTTGCCGGTGGGGCCAGCGATGGGGATGGAGCGCACGCCGGTGCCGGCCCCGCCGCTTTGGCCGGCGGCGGCCATGGCGCTGCGCAGCAGCTTGATGAGCTTCAGATCAAGCGCCGCGGTCATGAGATTGATGGCGGAAATATCGCTCACGCGCCACTGTTAGCAAACAGCGCGCGCAGCTTAGGTGAGGTGGGTAAAAAAGTGCAAAGGTCCAAGAAAAACCGGGTTATCAGCGTTGTGGACTACTCGAGTCGGCGGGCCGGTTATGCCGGATGTGGTTTCTGGGAAACATCAGCGCTGCGGGCGGGCAACACCCTGGCAAGGATTATTCAGGTGAGCCAGCGTCCGCCGTCCAAGCGAATGATTTCGCCAGTGATGTAGCCGCCATCGGTGGCCAGAAAATGGACAAGCTGGGCCACGTCGCGCGGGGTGCCGGGACGCCGCAGCGGTACGCGCTGAAGATATTGTTTGCGCTCGGTCAGGGGCATATCCTCGGGCCACGCGACCACGCCGGGGGCGATGCCGATGACGCGCACGCGCGGGGCCAGTTGCCGCGCCAGGCTCAGGGTCAAATTGGCCAGGGCCGCTTTGCTGGCGCAGTACGAAAGATATTGGGGCCAGGGGCGCATGGCCAGTAAATCAATCATGTTGACGATCGCGCCTTGGCGCTTTTTCAACAGGCCGGCACACAGTTGGCTTAACAGTACCGGGGCTTGCACGTGCAGCGCCCACATTTTCATCGCGGCTTGCGGATCGTAATGTTGCAGGTTATCGGGAATGAAAAGCGAGGCGTTGTTCAAAAGCAGGTTCAGGTGAGGAAATTGGCTGGACAATTCCGCTGCGAGTTGCCGCGGCGCGTCGGGGTCGGTCAGATCGGCACAAATAGCCAGGCAGCGGCGTTTTTTCTTTTCGATGAGTCTGACCAGCGAAGTTGCCGCGGGTTTGGAAGAGAGGTAGGTGAAGGCGATATCGAAGCCTTTTTCGGCCAGATAAATGGCCACAGCGCGGCCGACGCGGCATGCGCCGCCGGTAATCAATACATTAGGGGCAGACGCGGCCATGAATTAAGGATACCATAACCAGCCCATCGCGCAGATGGGCAATGCCTATGGAAGCGGAAACGGAACAATCATCACCAGCGGCGGCGGAGCTGTCGGCGGAATTGCCAGCGGAATTGGCCGGGGCGTTTAACGGTCAACTGGCCGGGCAAACGATCATTAGTTGGGCGCAGACGGATTTGGACCTGCAAAACCGTTATGGGCTGGGGCTGCTGGTGCTCACCGAGCGGCAACTTTTTTATGCGCGCGCTGGGGCGGTGGAAAAAGTGGAACTGGCATCCATTGGCCAGAGCCGAATCGTCGAAGGGGTGGGGGCCGACCGGTTGCTGATTATCAGCGGCGATCACGTGGTGATGCAGTGCCCTTATACACGGAGCCATCGGCGCGACATGACCCGCTTGCAGCGGAAGTTGGAACGCCAATTACCCGGAAGCAGTGCCGAGGAGCGGCCGGCGTGGCTGGAGTCGGTGGAGCGGGAGGCTGAGCGGCAGGAACGTTGCGGCAAATGCGGGCAATTGATTCCCTCGTATGCCGAGGGGGTTTGTCCGCAATGTTTGCAAAAAAAGAGCATTTTGTGGCGGCTGTTGGGGGTGGCCAAGCCTTACCGCAAGCGTATTTTGCTGGCGATGATTTTGACATTGATCTCCACCGCCCTGGCGGTGGTGCCGGGGCCGCTGAATCAGCGCATGATCGACCAGTCGCTGGTGCCACGGCAGGCTTTGAGCGTGGCGGCGCGGTGGCACAATTTGTGGATGTGGAGCGGGCTGATTGTGCTGGCGATACTGGCGTCAGAAGTCATCGGCGGCTGGCGCATTCGGATATTGGCGCTGGTGGGGACGGATGTAACACGCGATTTACGCCAGTCGGTGTATGCGCATCTGCATGAACTTAGTTTGCGGTATTTTGCCAAGCGGCGCACGGGCAGTTTGATCACGCGGGTTACCAATGACACCGATCGCTTGTGGGATTTTATCGTTTTCGGCTCGGTGAATTTTCTGCGCGACGTGGTGATGATCGTGCTGACGGCGGCGGTGATGTTCTGGATGAACTGGACGCTGGCGGTGGCGGCGCTGTTGCCGCTGCCGTTGCTGGCGTGGATCACTTACTGGCGCGGCATGAAGATGCAGGCGATGCACGGCCGGTTGTGGACGTATTGGGCGCGGATGACGGCGGTGGTGGGCGATGCGCTGCCGGGGGTGCGGGTGGTAAAGGCGTTTGCCAATGAAAAGCGCGAGGTGGACCGCTTCAACCGCCGCAGCGCCGAGTACACCGACAAAGAGCAGGAGGTCAACAAGGTTTGGACGCAACTGCAACCGGCGGTGAGCATCCTGATGCGCAGCGGCGGGATGCTGGTGTGGATTGTGGGCGGCTGGCAGATGATCTACCGGCCCGGTCCGCAAAATTCGATGGGCACGCTGGTGGCCTTCACCTTCTTTTTATGGCAGTTTTACGGGCCGATTATGGAGCTGGCCAACTCCAACCGCATGATTACGCGGGCGGCCACCAGCGCCCAGCGGGTGTTTGAGGTATTGGACACTCCGCCGGAAATTTATTCCCGGCCCGGAGCGCTGGCGCCGCAACGGCTTAATGGGGATGTGGAATTTCGCAATGTCAGCTTCAGCTATGAAGGGGCCCAGCCGGCGTTGCGGCAGGTGTCGATGCGGGTGCAAAGCGGGCAGATGATCGGTTTGTGCGGCTCCAGCGGCGCGGGCAAAAGCACGCTGGTCAATTTGATCTGCCGCTTTTACGACGTAACCGAGGGTCAGATTTTGCTGGACGGGCGCGACGTGCGCGACTATGACGTGCGCTGGCTGCGGCGGCAGATCGGCGTGGTGTTGCAGGAGCCGTATTTGTTTCACGGAACCATCACCCAAAACATTCGCTATGGCAATCCGCTGGCCGATGAGCGGCAGGTGATCCGCGCGGCGCGGGCCGCCAACGCGCACGATTTTATCGTGGGATTTCCCGACGGCTACGACACGCTGGTGGGCGAACGCGGCCAGTCACTCTCCGGTGGCGAGCGGCAGCGGATCAGCATCGCGCGGGCTATTTTGCACGATCCGCGCATCTTGATCCTGGACGAAGCGACCAGCTCCGTTGACAGCGAAACCGAAAGGCAAATTCAAGAAGCCCTCGACCGGCTGGTGGAAGGGCGGACGACATTTGCCATCGCCCACCGGCTGAGCACCTTGCAGGCGGCGGATCACCTGGTGGTGCTGGAGAAGGGAAAAATCGTGGAGCAGGGCACGCACGCGCAGTTGGTGGGGCTGGAAAATGGGGTGTACGCCAAATTAAATAAAACGCAGCAGGAGATGAGCCGGCTGGTGGCGCTGCGGTAGGATTGGATCATGGTTGAGCCGATGGAATTGATTGGCGAATCAGATGGGCGCTGGACGCTGAAGCGCGCCGGAGAGCCGGACGTGGCGGACGTGCGCGTTCGCCTGGCGTTTCCCTGGAGCCACAAGGAGCAATTTATTTCCATCCGCGCCGCCGACGGCAAAGAACTGCTCATGGTGGAGGATTTGCGCTCGGTGGATGAACCAGCGCGGCAGGCAATTTTGCGACATCTGGCCGACACGTCGTTTGTGCCGCGCATCCAGCGGGTGGTGCGGGTGGATATGCGTTTTGGACACCAGCACTGGACGGTGCAAACCGATCGCGGCGAAGCGAATTTCCGCGTGCAGGAGCGCGAGGACATCCGCTTTTTGCCCGACGGCCGCTTTGCCATCAAGGACGCCGACGGCAATATTTACGAACTGGACAAACTGGAAAAACTCGACCCGGCCAGCCGCAAGGCCATTGAGGCGTTGATATAAATGTTTCACCTGCTGCCAAGCCAATGACGGGTGGGGATTTGGCAAGCCGGCCGGATTATTTATCGCAAGCGAACATCCATGCGATAGCCAACGGGCTTGCCGATGCGCAGTTTGGCAAAATCGTGATGGGCGGGGTTGAGCAGGTAGTTATATTCATTAGGTATGACCACGCTGGGAACTCGCAGCACGGGCGACGCGCCGGCGGCGATCCAAGCATCGCCAATCGCGGCGGTGACCAACGGGGCGGGGCGGCGATTCCAGTTTTTGGGAAGTATGGCCAAGTCCATTTCTTGCACCAGCTCCTGATCGATGGTTACGGGGATGAACCGGTAATGCTCCAGCAGCCCGGCGTCTTGCAGATGCACGAGCATTTCCAAAACCGCCAGCGCCTGTGAGCCGGCGGTATATACCATCGGCGTGCCCTTGCTGTTCCAGCGACCGCCGAATCGCCGCGCTCCCTGACCGTCAAACGCATGGCGGGCAAGACGGGCCTTGGTGATTCGCCAAACGGTGATAACAGGTGCGCTCAAGCAAAGACTCCGTGCTCCAGTCTTCCCAGCAGGTCTTGGACTTCCCTGGCCCCGATTTCGGTTTGCGCAAATTCCAGCGGGGGGATGTTGTCAAGTTGCGCATTGGGTGTGGTCAGCCAGTGGCGGGCCTGTTGGGCATCGCTTTCGAATAAATCCAGGGCCTTTTCATACACTTCCGCCACTCGCAACAGTCGTTCGGATTCATCAGGAAAAAGTCGGCCCTGGGCCTTGCGGCGCATCAGCGTGCGCGGTGGCAGGCGCAGCAGGTCGGTAATCAAGTCCAGCGGCAGGCCGCTGTGCTGCTGAAATCTCGCTAAGGCGGAAAACCGAAAACCGCGCTGGACACTGCGGACCATCTGTATCGTGCTTTGGCCACCGCGGCCTAAGCTGCGACCGTGGCGATTGCGCTCCTTAAGCCTACGCTTGGAAGGGGCGAGAAATTGTGGGCGCAGTGAGGACTTCACAGGCACAGTTTAGCCGCGGAAAGGCGAATTGTCCAGAAAATGATGCCACCATGGCGGGCGCGGCGCGGTTGCCGGGTTCTTTGCACACCAAGCCAAACGTCTGGGCGCCCCTTTCGATTTTATCGCACTTGCGCCTCAAGTGTTGCGGTTACCCGCTGAACAACCTGTTTCATCGTCGGTTCGACCTGTTCGCTGGTGAGCGTGGCGCTCGGGGAGCGGAAGACCAGGGCCAAGGTTACGCTTTTTTGTCCGGCCGCCAGGGGCTTGCCGCGGTAGGTGGTTACATATTCCAGCGACTCCATGTCCGCCAGGGCCAGGTCGCGGATGATTTGCTCGATTTGCTGATAGCGCGCCAGTTCCGGGACGATGAAGGACACGTCGCGGCGCACGGACGGATAGCGCGGCAGCAGAGCGAGCTGCGGCTGCAACTGGATGTTGCCCACCAGCGGCTCCAGCGGCAACTCGGCCATGAGCGGCGGTTGGCGCAGCGACAACTTTTGCGCGATGTCGTTATGACACTGGCCCATGAATCCCAGCGGCGTATCGCCCCAGGTGATGGCGGCGCAAACATTGGGGTTATAGCCGGGATATGACGCCGGTTCGATGCGCACGCCAAGGGCGGGGTTTAGCCTGCGCAGCATCGCCTCGATCACACCGCGCAGCTCGTGCCAGTCGTGGCCGCCGGCCAAAGCCAGGCAAGTGCGCTCGATGAGGTTGGACTGTTTATCGAACCAGAAGCTCTGGCCGATTTCAAAGAGCCGGGCGTCGGCGGTGCCCGCGGCCTCGTTGCGGCGGAGGGCTTCCAGAAGACCAGGCAGGATGCTGGGGCGCAGGTGGGCGTCGGCCTTGCGCACCGCCAGGTCGGCGCGCGGCAGGGCGCTGGCTGAGGGGGGCACAAAATCGTCTTTGAGAAGATCGCTGATCCAGGTGAAGGTAACGGCCTCGAAATATCCCGCGCCCAGCAGGATGGGGCGAATTTGATTCAAGGCGGCGGCCTGGGGCGGCGGGGCCGCCAGCCGGATGGAAATTTCCTGGCGCACCGGCACGCGGTCGTAACCCAGCACGCGGGCGACCTCCTCCACCAGGTCCACTTCCAATTGCAGGTCCAGTCGCCAGGCGGGTACGGTACAGTGGATGATGCGCTGGTCGATTTGGGGGGACAGGCCCAGACGCGCCAGCGCGCCGGCCGCCTCGGTGATGGGGTAGTCCACGCCGATGACCCGGCGCAGTTTATCCATGCGCAGGGAAAGCTTTTTGGGGGTGTAACCCTCATCGCCGGCCTCGGCCAGGGGGCCGTCGAGTTTTCCGCCGGCGATTTGCGTCAGCAGTTGCGCGGCTCGGGCGCTGGCCCGGCGGGGGAGAGTGGGATCGATCCCGCGCTCAAAGCGATAGGAGCTATCGCTCATCATCGCCAGAATCCGCGCGGTTTTGCGCACGCACAATGGATCAAATCGGGCCGATTCCAACAGTACATTGACGGTGGCGTCGGATACTTCGGTTTCTTTGCCGCCCATGACCCCGGCCAGGGCCACCGGGCGCTGGGCGTCGGCTATCAGAAGCATATCGGCGGACAATTTGCGCTCGTGGCCGTCGATACTCATGAGGGTTTCGCCGGCCGCGGCGCGGCGGACGATGATCCGCCCGCCGTGGAGCTTGTCCAGATCAAACGCGTGAAGGGGCTGGCCCATCTCCAACATGACGTAATTGGTGATGTCCACGACGTTGTTAATAGGACGAATTCCCGCCGCCTCCAGACGCTTGACCATCCACGCGGGGCTGGGCGCCACGCGCACCTGCCGGACCACTTGGGCGGTGTATTGGGGACACACATCCTTGGCCGTGATGCTGACGGAAAATCCGCTGCTCGCGGCGGCGGCGGCGGCGGCGGCGGGCGCGGGCCGGGCTAAATCCTTAAAGGGTAGATTCAACAGTGCAGCCAATTCGCGGGCGACGCCTAAATGGCACAGGCAGTCGCCGCGGTTGCTGGTTACTTCCACGTCCAGCACGGTATCGTCCTGGGCCGCAAGAATATGCTCCACCGGCAAGCCGCCGGCCGTTAAAGCGTCGGCGGCATTTTGGGCCGTGGGGAGCTGGGGCAAAAAATCGCTAAGCCATTGCAGGCTGGTTTTCATGGATGATCCTTATTCAACGCCGCCAGTGCGGCAAGGCAAAACACTCTATGCGCGCGGGGGAAGCTGTCAAATTCATTTGACTCGGACGGCGGCTTGGCTCAAAATCGCTTCAGGTGCGTGATATGAAACAAGCCAGCGAATGTGCCTGCGCCACCTGCCATTGTCCGGTGGACAGCGCCACGGGCGTGCGGGTGCGGGGGACGTGGTATTGCGGCAAGACCTGCGCCTATGAATGCACCCCGACCACGTGCGTGTGCGTGCATGAGCAGTGCGCGCAAAAGTCGCCACCCGCGGGCGGGATGAAGATGAATGTGCAATCCTGAGTTATACTTAGCCCGGGTTGTGGCGTGGTAATATTTTCCCGGTAACGATTGATAGCGGCCAAGACGATTGATGGAGTTGTGATGAATCTTTTCAGCAGTGAAGACCTGATTCCCAAGGAGATGTTTTTCACCAAGGGGGTAGGCCGGCATATTTATAAGTTGCAGAGCTTTGAACTGGCGCTGCGCGACGCGGGAATTGAAAAACAGAATCTGGTGCGGGTCAGCTCCATCTATCCGACCAGTTGTAAAATCATTCCGGCCAGGGAGGGGATTCCCAAGTTGCGGCCCGGCGCCATTACCTTTTGCGTGCTGGCCGAAACCAGCACGGAGGAACCCAATCGGCTGATTTGCGCGGGGATCGGTTTGGCATTGCCAAAAAATCACGCCTACGGATACATCGCCGAACATCATGGATTCGGCATGACGGAAAAGAAAACCGAAGACCTGGTGGAGGACATGAGCGCCACCATGCTGGCCACCACGCTGGGCATTCCCTTTGATGCGGAAAAAGCCTGGGATGAGCGCGAGCAGCAGTACCAGTCCAGCGGGGAAATTGTCAAGACGCGATCGTTTGTGCAGACGGCCGAGGGAGACAAAAACGGCTTATGGAGCAGTGTGGTGGCCGCCGCGGTGTTTATTCTTTAGTGCGTAGTCAGTGGTCAGTGGTCAGTGGTCAGTGGCAAAAGTGAGTGTTGAGTGTTGAGTGTTGAAGTTATCAACAATCTACAATCTGCAATCTACAATTCACAATTCACAATCCACAATCCACACTTCACATTCAACAATCATGCGGAAAAAGGATGCCCCCACCCTGGCCCTCCCCCGGAGTACCGGGAGAGGGGAAAAAAGGCGGTAATCCGCCTCTTCGACTGCTCTGCGGCGGCTCCCCCGGAGTACCGGGAGAGGGGAAAGAAGGGCGGTCCTCCGCCCGTTCCACGGACAACGGACAACTGACTACGGACAACGGACTACTGACAACGGACAACGGACTACGGACTACGGACTACGGACAACTGACTAGCATTTGTATTGTCCCGCGCAATGCGCCGCATTGCGCGGGGGTCAAATGGATCCGGTGGCTCCGCTCCGGAAGACTCCAGCTTACTGGCCGGATCCATTCGCTGTAGCTGTGCCGGCGGCGGCGGGGATTGCGCCGGGCGCGGCCGATTCGGTTTTGCTCATGTGGTCAATATCGGGCTGGGCGGCGTGCCAGCTTTGCGGGCAGGGGCCATCGACCAGTTTGACCTGGGCGGCATCGACGCCCTGACTTTGCAGGTAAGTCAAAACGCTGGTTTTCACACTCGGTTGCTGATCGGCGGCGCGGGTGTCAATGAAAAGCGAGAGCTGTTCGCAGCTTTGGCAACCTTGCAGGATCAGGTCCAGCTTGGCCTGGCCGAGGCTGTTGAGCGTGCCATTGGTGAAATGGCAGGCCTTGAGTGTGGGATCATCGGCGGCGGCGGCGGCAGCCTGGGCGTCGGCGTAAACTCGAATCGTCCGCGGCATCTGATCGGGCGGAAATTCCTCGCCGCGCGTGCGCTGCGAATCATTTTGACAACCCGCGGCCAGCAGCATTGCCGCCGAGAGCGTCAAGGTCCAGTACGATGTTGCATGTTTGTGATTCATCTTATTGCCTACCTTCTTTTCGGTTCGATTGCTCATTGAAATAAGCTGCTCTTCATCAAATTAATCACGGTCGGTCCGGCCAGGACGATGAACGTGGCCGGAAAGATAAACAGCACCAGCGGGAAGCTCATTTTCACCGATGCCTTGGCGGCCATTTCCTCGGCGGCGTGCTGGCGGGCGATGCGCATGCTTTCGGCGTGAATGCGCAGAGCGGCGGCGACGGAAGTGCCGAAGCGTTCGGCCTGGGCGAGCATGCTGGTCAGCGATTGCACGGCGGCGTTGCCGGTGCGCTGGCTGAAGTTTTTCAGCGACTCCAGCCGCGAGAGTCCCACTCGGGTTTCCATGTGGGTAATGCCAAACTCGCGAGCGATGCAGGGGTGGGCAATAGCCAGTTCATCGCCGATGCGCTGCATGGCCCCATCGAGGGTCAAGCCGGCCTCGACGCACACCACCATCAAATCCAGTGCATCGGGCAGGCCATGATTCAAAGCCTTTTGATTGCGCTTGATCGCCAGTTTCAGCCAGATGGTCGGGAGCATATAGCCGGCCAGTCCGCCGACGGAGATGCCCATGAGCTTCATTTGCATAGCGGTGCCTACGCCGTAGCCGCCGGCCAGCCCAGCGATCAGCAGCAGCAGCTTGGCGCCAATCATCAGCCGCATGGTTGTCGCCGAGTACAATCCGGCCTGACTCAATTGGCGGCGCAGGCTGGACTGGGTTTCGCGGTTCTTAGGCATCAGCGGCTGGGCGGCCCATTGCCCCAGGTCTATCAAGCTCGTTTTCCAAGTGGCCTTGACATTGGCGACGCCGCCCTCGCCGGCGGCGGCCAGACGATGGCGCAGGCGCCCATCCTGGTGCTGGAGGAACAGGTTGGCCAGCCACCACGCGCCCAGCGCGACGGCGCCAAAGGTCACAAGCACAAACAGTTGTGTGGGATTCAGTTGCATGGTTACACCGTTACCGTGGTAATTTTGCGGATGGCGATCAGTCCCAGCATTTGCAGGCCCACCGCCACGCCCAGCAGCGTCAAGCCGGTGGAGGTGTGCAGTAGAATGCCGGCCTGTTGCGGCGACAGCGCGTAGGAAACCAGGAACATCAGCGCCGGGAAAGCCACCAGCACATAGCCGGTGAGTCGTCCCTCGGCGGTTTTGGCTTTTACATGGGATTGCAGGCGGATGCGCCCGCGGATCATGTTGGAAATGTTGCCCAGCACTTCCGACAGATCGCCGCCGGTTTGCCGCTGGATCAGTACTGCGGTTACAAAGAAGGCAAAGTCGGTGGATTCGACGCGATCGACCATGCCGCGCAGGGCGTTTTCCAGTGGGTGGCCCAGGCTGTGC
Organism: Tepidisphaerales bacterium; assembly: GCA_038317225.1. Lineage (GTDB taxonomy): Bacteria > Planctomycetota > Phycisphaerae > Tepidisphaerales > Tepidisphaeraceae > JBBQBE01. The sequence goes on from JBBQBE010000038.1 coordinate 25,127, forward strand.
TGGTCATAGCAGCGGCGAAACTCGCTGGCGATCGGCTCGGCCAGTTCAGTGCCCATCATCTGCAAGCCGGTGGTCAGGCCGTGGCCGGCTTTGAGAATGCGCGACAGGAAATCAAGCGCTTCGGGTAACTGGTTTTCAATTTGGCGTTTGCGCTTGGCGCGGCGGCCGGAGAGCAGTTGCAGGGGAACCCACATGCCGAAGGCCATCGCCGCGCCGGCCATGGGCCAGGAATTCATCACGCCGCCCAGCACCATCGCCAGCAGCAATCCCAATCCCAGGTCATAGGCCAGAAATTTGGCCAGCGACAGTTCCGGCCAAGCCTGCACCAGGCGTGTGTACAATCGGCGAAACGGCGCGAAGCGCACCAGGACCGCGCTCAAGCCGATGGCTTCCATTTGGATGACGATGCTGCGCGGCAGGTTGGCCGAATGGACCTGACCCATGTGGCCCATTTGCGCCAGCCGCGTTTTGAGCTTGCGGCGCTGTGGGTCGGTGAGGGTCAAAATCCAGTTGCCCAGCCCCCAGGCGGCGCAGGCCACCGCCGCGGCGCTTAGCAGGGGTAAAATAAAGTAATTCATAGTCGCTCCGTCACATTGGATTCATCGGCCATTTTTTAGGGGTACTGTTCAACGGTCAAAGACGCGCTTTTGGAACAGGTCCACAGGCAGGTGGATGCCCCGGCTCTCAATTCGTTCGGCGCAGCGAGGGCGGATGCCGGTGGCCACGAAATGTCCCGTGGCAAATCCCTGCTCATCCACGCCGGTCTGCTCGAAGGCAAACAGGTCGTGCATGAGAATTTTGTCCCCTTCCATGCCGGTGATTTCCGACACGCGGGTTACCTTGCGTTTGCCGCCGACCAGGCGGGAGGCCTGTACGATCAGTTGAATGGCGCTGGCCACCTGCTGGCGCAGCGCGTGGCTGGGAATGTCGTAGCCGGCCATGGCGATCATCACTTCCAGCCGGCCCAGGGAGTCGCGCGTGTTGTTGGCGTGGATAGTGGTCATCGAGCCTTCATGGCCGGTATTCATGGCCTGGAGCATGTCCAGAGCTTCGCCGCCGCGCACTTCGCCGATGACGATGCGGTCGGGCCGCATCCGCAAACAGTTTTTCACCAGGTCGCGCTGGGCGACTTCGCCTTTGCCTTCAATGTTGGCCGGGCGCGTCTCCAGTCGCACCACGTGGGGCTGCTGCAATTGCAACTCGGCGGCGTCCTCGATGGTGATGACGCGCTCCTCGGTGCTGATGTAGCGAGAGAGACAATTGAGCAGGGTGGTCTTTCCCGAGCCGGTGCCGCCGCTGATGAGCACATTGCATCGGCTCTGCACGGCGGCGGCGAGGAAATCCATGACCGCGGCGGGAAACGCGCCGTGGCGGATCAAGTCTTCCAGTTGCAGCGGCCGAGCCCCAAATCGGCGAATGCTCATGGCCGGGCCGTCCAGCGCCAGCGGCGGGATAATGGCATTGACGCGGCTGCCGTCGCTGAGTCGGGCATCCACCATCGGGCTGATTTCGTCGATTCTACGGCCCACCCGCGCCACAATGCGGTCGATAATCTGCCGCAGGTGGGTGTTGTCGCGGAAGCGCACCTCGGACAGCTCCAGTCGCCCGCGTTTTTCCACGTAGATGCGGTCGAAACGGTTGACCAGAATATCGGTGATATTGTTGTCTTTGAGAATGGTTTCCAGCGGTCCCAGGCCGAAGGTTTCATCCAGCACATCCTCCATCAAACGCTGCTGGTCGGAGCTGTTGAGCAGTCCCTTTTCCGACTGGCACAAATCCTGGATCAGTTGGCGTACTTCGCCGCGCACCACGTCCGGGGGCAGGGTTTTGAGATTTTGAATGTCGAGCTTTTCCACCAGTTGCTGGTGAATGCGCACTTTCATTTGTTGAAAAGCGCGCTGCTGTTCGGTCAAATCCGCCACCGGCTGGGGCTGGGCGGGGGGCTTGCGCATGGCGGAGCTTTGGACGACGGGAGCGGCGGCGACGGCGGCCGGGGCGGCGTGTGTGCCGGTGCGGAGAAAGATACCGCTGTTACCGGTGGCCACGACCGGCTGGGCCAGGGCCTGGGGCGGCGGACAGATCACATCCGCCGGCAGCTTTTCGCCGGTGGCTTCGGGCATCGCGGGGAACGCCGTTTTGGTGCGTGTAAACAAACCCATGATTCAACCTTTCATAGAACAACATCGTTCTCTTATGCCGCGACGGCCCGCGGATTGAGCGAGCTGGCCAGTTCCAGCAGGCTGGCGCTGATTTCCGCCCGCGGATTGCTCAGCACCATCGGATCGCCGTAGTTAATGGCCGCGATCGCGCTCTTAAAATCGTTGGGAATTAGATAGTTGATCTTCAATCCCAATACGCGCTCAATCTCCTCGGGCGCGATATCCCATCCTTTTTTCACATAGCGATTAACGACGATGCGGATTTTGCTGGCCTCGATGCCCATGCGCCGCAGTGCCGCCACAAAACGCTCGGCGTTTTTGGCACTGGGCACGTTCAGTTGCATCACGATTAAATTAACGTCCGCCTGGCGGATGAGCGTTTGATACAGCGGATCAATGCTCATGACCGAATCGACCACCACAAAATCAAACAGGCGATTGAGCACGTGCATCAGCCGCGTCATGCCGCCGGCGGTAACCCGCTGGGTGTCCTCCGGCAGCTCCGGGCGGGCCAGCACGGATAATTTGCTATGGGCGTGTACCGTCAGGGCGTTATCCAGCAATTGCTTGTCCACCTTATCGCTGGATTCCATGACGTCGGCGATGGTGTAGCGGGGCTGCAAGTTAAAATAACTGGCCACGCCTCCGCCGATCAGGTCCAGGTCCAGCAGGCTGCTTTTACCCGAACCGCATAACGCCGCCGCAACATTGCAGGCGATGGTGGTGGAGCCGCAGCCGCCGACGGTCGGCACCACGTGAATCAGCTTAGAGCGCTTGCCCATGCCCAGCATGTTGGCTACGCGCTCGATGGCGGCGGCGAATTTTTCCTCCGGGATCGGCAGGGGGATAAATTCGCGGATGCCCAGGTGCATCGCCTCCATTAGCAGGCCCGGATCCAGCACCGAGGACATCAAAAAGAAGCTGATGTTGGGAAACTGCCGGGGGAGCGTGCCCACCTTGTGCAGGTTATCCGAGGTATTGGGATCCAGGTTGATGATGACCAGTTGCGGCGCATCGCCGTGGCTCAGCAGTGTGGCCAGCGTCTCGCAATTGGCAAGCTGCCCGATCACATTCAGGCCGAATTGGCCGAGAAAGTGGGCCAATTCCTCTCGGTTGGTCGGATCAGCGTCGACGATCAATGTGTTTAACTGCACAAACATGGCATTCCTCTGCAATCGGTGGTTATGGATTACTTGGCGGCCGGAGCGGTGGCCGGAACAAAACCGTAGCTTCCCTGGAACTTGGGGGCGGCACCTTTGGCCGGCTCCAGGGTGGGGGCGGTCTTGGGGCCACCCAGGTCGCGGTCCCAGAACAATTCGGCTTCGGTGGGATAGCGCCAATTTTCGCCGGGCATCGGCGGCTTCTGGTCGGGATTCAGCGCCCGCACCAGCCGCGGCGTAACCAGCACCACCAATTCCGTTTCGCTGCGCTGATAGCGCACCGAGCGGAACAAGGCGCCGATAATCGGCAGATCGCCCAGCAGTGGGGTAACGTCGCTGCCGGCGGTCATGCGGTTGTCCAGCAGACCGGCCACCGAGAAGGTTTGACCTTCGGCCAGTTCGATGGTGGTGCTGAGCTTGCGGGTGCGGCGACCGGGGATCAAAAAGCCATTGGCGCGGACGGCGTTAGAGAAGTCCACATCGCTCACTTCAGGCGAAATTTTCATGCGGATGCGCCCGTCGCCCAGCACGATGGGCACAAAATTTAATTTGACGCCGAACTCTCTGTATTCGACAGTGATAGCGTTGGTGCCGCTGCTGCCGGACTGCACGGTGGGGACGGGAAAGTCGCCGCCGGCCAGGAAGCTGGCCTCCTGACCGCTGATGGCCACCAGATTCGGCTCGGCCAGCACGCGCATCAGGTTGTTTTGACGCAATGCGCTAATGAAGTAGGAAAGCGTGGTTTGACCCATTTGCGCCTGGCCAAACAGGCTGACGGAACTGTTGGGGTTGGAGGCGGTGAGATTACTAATGCCGCCGCCGCTTTCGACGCCGAAGGGATTGACCTGCCCGACGTTCATCGCTCCGAAGCTGCGTCCATCGCTGAAGCCGAAGTTGGCGCCCAGCGAGGTGCTGACGGTGCGTGAGACCTCGGCAAACTGCACATGCAGCATCACCTGCTGGCCGCCGGAAACTTCCAGAAAATTCAGCACCTTAGTGGCATACGGCGCGGCCACCTGCGCAATTTGCTCGGCGGTGCGCAAATCCGGGGCGCGGCCGCGGAGAATCAGCGAGTTGCCTGAACTGGTGGCCTCCACGGTCGTGTCGGGAAATAGATTCTTCAGTTGTTCCTGAAGCATCTGCAAATCCACTTGCACCACCACCTCCAGCACGTGCGACTGCTCGTTTTCATCCCACCAGATGATCTGCGTGCCGCCAGCCTTTTTGGCCGTCAACAGCAGGCTGTTAGGGCCGAGGGTATTCACGTCGGCGATTTCCGGTTGCGCCACATTGACGCGCTTGTAAGGCCGGGGAGTGTTGATCACCTGGCTCTTGTTGACGCTGAGACGCACGGTTTCACTGGCGCTGGCGGCGGCGGCCGGCGCGGTGGCCGGGGCCTGGCCCCAGGACCAGGGGGACAGATAACCGATCGAGGCGATCAGGGCCGTCTGGGCCAGACGCTTGATGCAATGGGTGTGCAAGTGGTTCATTGGGTTCATCCGTTGGCTAAAATTATGGGGTTAAACGATACCTTTATTGTTCCAAAGACGATTCACTTTCCAGCGGCACATGCGAATAGCGCGTGGGAGTAGGCAAATCCATCTTCACCATGGTGCTTTGACCCTGGCGGATTACCTGCACTTGGCGCTGCTGGACGATGGGCGCTGCCGAGGCTGTGGGTTCACTCTTGGCTTGCTGGGCCTGGGGCGCGGGTTGGACCGGAGCGGGGTGCGGGGCGTTGAACAGGCCGGCCAGAAAACTCAGGCTATCCATTTTGGCCACCTGCGCGGGCGCATCCTGTCGTTTGCCATGCAGCTCGGCCAGGGTAACGCCGTCGCAGCTTTCGATCTGGCTGTCGCCCATGCCGCGCAGGACCATCCAGAGTTGTCCACCGCCGCTGGCGACGTGAATGGCCTCGGCATCGCGCATGCTGACCAGCAGCGTTACGCTCTTGAGGGCTTGCAAATCAGCGCCCTCGCATCCGGAGGCGAGCTTCTGACCCACGGCGGTAATCTGGGCGTTTTGCACGATCGCGCGGGACATGATTCCCTTGCCTTCGGGATCATGAACATTGGCGATCACGTCCACATGGCTGCCGGGCGTGAGCATTCCGGCCAGGCCGCTGAACTCATTGATCTCCACGGTGATAGCGCGCATTCCCGGCGGGACCAGCGCTTCCAATCCGCCGCTAGCGCCTTGGGCGGCCAAGAGCGATTCGGTGAGAATCTGACCTTTAATCAGTTGCGTTCGCGCCACGCGGCCGGCCAGGTGTTCCACCTGGTCAAAAGCGCCGTCCGGTCGCGCGCCGCCGACGGGGGCCAGCGTAAGGTTTTCGGCTTTAATGGGCGTGCCGGGGGCGATATTGTCGCTGACAACCACCACGCGATGCCCCAAGGCCGACTTGGCCATGGCCCGACGCTGGTTCATGGACATTTGCCAGGCCATCATGGCGGCGGTCATCCCGAGTGCCAAAGCCAAAACCAAAGGAATCCATTTCTTCACGTTCATAGTGTCTCCTGCTAAGGGCTATCAGATTTGTCGGGTGAAGTGTTTGCTCGCTTTAGTGGGAAAAGTGAATTTGGGGTATTGGGGTGCTATGAAATGAAGATACCGGCTGCCAGCCGCCAACCGCGCCAGCGGCGGATCAGTTCAAACTATCGCTCCAGAAACAAATCACCCTTTGGCGGATTGGTGCCAAAGGGTGAGAGTATTGGCCTCTTACACGGACAGATTTGACTACTGTACCAGTGCAATGCGACCAGGGGATTTAATAGTAACTTGGAACGAACCGCGGTTGTTACTCCACTCATAGCCGTCCATCGGGCCTAAAAACACTCGTGTGGCACCCGGCGGCACTTTGAATTGCTGGACGGTGCCAGACGGCGTAACGCCGTTGCCGATGTAGAAGGGCTGTTTGTTGAGAATGTCATCAAAGACGGGTTTTTCGCGGCTGGGCGTGGTGCTGTAATCCCGTCGGGAGGGGGCGGCGGTCAGGTCCGGGCGGGCATCGGTGAGAAAAACGCCCAAGAGTGAATTGATGGGCATCAGCACATCGGCGATGCCGTTTTCCGCCGCCGGGCCGGGGCCGCCGGGGGCGTCGGCGTTGTGCATATAATTGCCTTCGCTGGTGGAGCCTGTGGCCGAATCAAAGCTGCCGCCGGTGCCGCAGTGATTGACCGAGCCGCTGATGCTTTCAAAGGTAATCACCTGGCCGGCGGTTACGGCAATGGCCTGGGGGGATTGCGCCGGTGCGCGGTCATTGTAGCTGGCTTTTGCGCCGTTGGGCATGCCGGACAGCCACGGGTCGCTGGTGGCCGGGACAGTGATGGTGGTGCTGGTGGGGGGATAAAAGACGGCGATGGCGGTGGCGCTGACATCGACCGAACGCACGCCCACGATGGCGCCGAAAGTCAGGGGTAGGGCGTTGCCGCGGGCGGCGGTGCGGGAGATGATCACACGCACAGCCACAGGAGAGCCGCCGCCGGCCACAAAAGTATCGCTGGCGTCGTTCCAGCGGCCCCAGGTGATATTGACTGTCGGGTTAATTCGCGCCCCGCTATCGACGGGGTTGACCGCCGCGAGGATCGGCCCGCCGCCCTGGGCGGTGGCGCTGCCGTAGACTTTATACAACGCCATGCAGCCGCGGGCGGTGGCGTCGGCGGATCGTTGCAATTCCGTGCGGGTAAGTTGGGCCCGGCCATAATCCACGGCCAGCGAGATAAAGCCAAACATAGCCGTCATGCTGACAATGGCGTAGATCAAAATAGCCCCGCGGCGGTTGCGGCGCGGGTGGTGTGTGTGCGGGTGCATTTTCTACTCCTTAATCATGGTGGTGGAGCCGACCACCTGGCGGGCGGCGGGAATGATCCCCAGCGGGCGAACGCCCATAGCGCCGAAATTAATGGTTACGGTAACGCGCACGCCGGTGCCCGGAGCCAACGCGCTTACATCCGAGACGTTAAACCAGCTATTGCCATCGTAGGTTCCCTCGACCTTCGTGGTTTTGGCCACACCGTCCAGGCTGCCCGAGGAGAGGGTGCGGGTGATCGCCTGTGAGGGGCTGGAGGCGGTGGCCGTGGCCAGTGCCGCGGCCCGGGCCCCGTCGCGGGCGGCGCTTTGGATGACGTTTTTGGCGAAAAAGAAATAGCCAAATTCCACTGTCCCAAAACCCAGGGAGAGCAGAATCGGCAGCACCAGCGCCATTTCGATCAAAGCGTTACCGCCGCGGAGGTGCCGGGTTGTACGTAAATATTTATTCATGATCCGCTTCCTCCTAAATACCATCTTCCCCAAACGACCATGACGGTGGCCGCCAGCACCGGCACCGCGTAGGGCAGCGGGCGTTTGGCGGCGTGCAGGTCTTTGCCGGTTTGGCTGACATGCTCATGGCCCAGTTCATTTTGATGCCAAAGATTCAGCAAGATCAGCAGGGAATTGCTAAATAGTTGTTTGATTTTGCCTTCGCTCAATGCCTGGATCAGTACAATGATCAGTCCCACCAGGGCCGCGGCCAGAAAGATGTAGAGGATCATTTGCGCTCCCAGCCACGCGCCGACTCCGGCCAGCAGTTTCACGTCGCCTGCTCCCAGGGCGTTAATGGCGAACAGGATCAAAGGCAGGCCCGCGCCGGCCAGCAATCCCAAAAGGGCCTGCGTGGGCGTAACCAGCGACAGGGCACCAAAGCTCTGAAGCAAGCCGGTGAGCATCAACGG
>JBBQBE010000039.1:0-32155 GCA_038317225.1 Tepidisphaerales bacterium
TGAGCGTTGAATGGTGAGCGTTGAGTGTTGAGTGTTGAGTGTCGAGTGTTGTATGTTTACCTCTTACTCCCCTCTCCTATGTATTCATGGGGGAGGGCCAGGGTGGGGGCTTCCTTTTTGTATTTGCATTTCTCCACAATCACCAATCAACACTCCACAATATGACCCTGTCAACCAATCTCCCTGGCCGCGCTCCCAGGTACCAGGTACAGGAATTGTTTTCTCCTCTTGCAATTTGAATTTTTTTCACGCATGATACCGGCCCGCGTGGCGCACCGACTGGTCCGCCGGCGTCGGGCGTGTACCTAAGTGGCCAAAAGGGACGGGCTGTAAACCCGTTGGCGCAAGCCTTCGTAGGTTCGAATCCTACCGCGCCCATCTGCGAAGATATCACCGGTGATATAGAGGCAAATCCGCTGCTAAAAGCGGGCGGATTTTCTTTTATAGCGCAGGGAATTTCTCTGGTCGTTGCACCCCCATTGCGCTCCGTGGGTGCCGAATTCCGCGGCGGGTTTCACACTATCCGTCGCGTCAACCGCCAGTCGGCGTCCACCTTTTTTTTCACCTTACCCTCCATTTGGTTTTGCGATATAAATTATTTGGTATTTATTGTTGCAAAGTCGAAAAAGGTTCGATAATATATCCAAACAAACCCTGAACACTGACGCTCAAGCGACTGGCGTCCAGTTCAGGCGCGGTGGCGATCAGTGTGACCGTCGGCCGCATTCAGTCGCAAATATCGCCGGCAGACCAATATTCCCGGCAGAAGGAGTTTTTCCATGGCCCGGTTCGTGAACGAAGGGCGCTCCAGTAGCGCGCGTGCGGAGAGCAAAACCTCCCCTACGACCAATACTTCATCCAACACCCGCGACCCCGCTCGCGATGCGGCCCTGAGCCGTACGGTGCAGCAGATTGAAAAGCAGTTTGGCAAAGGCGCGGTGATGAAGCTGGATGGAAATTTCAAGCCCACCACCGATGGCATCCCCACCGGCAGCCTCAGCCTCGACATTGCCCTGGGCGGCAGCGGCGTGCCCCGCGGCAGGGTGCTGGAAGTATTTGGCCCCGAATCCAGCGGCAAGACAACGCTCTCGCTGCACATCATCGCCAACGCGCAAAAAACCGGCGTGGCGGCATTTATTGACGCCGAACATGCCCTTGATCCCTCCTGGGCCAAGCGCCTGGGCGTCAAATTAGATGAACTGTTGGTCAGCCAGCCGGATACCGGCGAGCAGGCGCTGGAAATCTGCGAGATGCTCGTGCGCTCCAACGCCGTGGATCTGATCGTGATCGATTCGGTGGCGGCATTGATTCCCCGGGCCGAAATCGAAGGCGAAATGGGCGACAGCCATGTGGGCTTGCAGGCACGGCTGATGAGCCAGGCATTGCGCAAACTCACCAGCGCCATCGCCCGCAGCCGCTGCACGGTGCTTTTCATTAACCAGTTACGCGAAAAGATCGGCGTGATGTTCGGCAACCCGGAAACCACGCCGGGCGGGCGGGCGCTCAAGTTCTACGCCTCGGTGCGCATCGATGTGCGCCGGTTGGGCGGCATCAAGGAAGCTGAAACCACGATCGGTGCCCGCACCCGCGCCCGCGTGGTGAAAAATAAGACGGCCCCCCCCTTCCGCGATGCGGAATTTGACATCATGTTCGATCGCGGCATCAGCTATGAAGGCGATCTGGTGGACTTGGCGGTTACCGCCAATGTCGTTGAAAAAAGCGGCGCCTGGTATAACTATGGCTCGGTTCGGCTGGGCCAGGGCCGGGAAAATTCCAAGCAGTTTCTGTTTGAAAATAAGGAACTGGCCGAGGAAATCCGTCAGAAAGTGCTTACCAGCCGTGGTCTGATCGCCGTTAAGCAAGCGGCCGATGAGCCGCTGGCTAAGGAAGAAGAAACCGCCGAGCCAGTTGAAGCATAAGCGGCCCGGCAACGCTTGACGGTCGGTCGTTGTATTGTAAACCCAGGCGCTGGCTTGCGTTTGTGATGCAAAGACCGACCGTCATTTTTTTTGCCGGTCATGAAGACGATCACCAGCCGGCGAGTACGGTGTCGGTGATTCCGCCAGCCGCCAGAATCACGCTGATGATGCCGTTGAGCGTGAAAAATGCCACGTTCAACTTGGATAAATCTCCAGCCCGCACCAGCGTGTGTTCCCACAGCAGCAGCGCTGCGGCGACCGCCAGCGCTATGCCGTAGTTCCATGACAAATCCGCCGTTGTCCAGCCCAGGCCAAACAGCATCCCCAAGGCCCCGAGGTGGCTGAGCCGCGCGATCCACAACGAAGGCCCAATGCCCATCCGCGCTGGCACCGAGATAACACCCGTCCGCCGATCGCTTTGGACATCCTGGCAGGCGTAAAGAATGTCAAACCCCGCCGTCCAGAGCAGTACCGCCGCGGCCATCCAAACAGGCGGCCAAGCGACCGTGCCGGTGGCGGCAACCCATGCGCACAAGGGCGCCAGTGCCAGCGACATTCCCAAATAGTAATGGCATAGCAGCGAAAAACGCTTAAGCAGTGGATAGAGGCTTATCCATGCCAGCACCGGCCCACCGAGCCAAAGCGGCCAAGGATTGCTTCGCCATGCGTAAAAACCATAGCAGGCGGCAAAGAAGATCGACACGTTGAGCAGCAGCGCGGCAATAAAATAGCCGGCGGGAAGACGGCCCGAAGGAATCGCCCGGCCGGCGGTGCGCGGGTTGAGGGCATCGAGCCGCGCATCCAGCAGCCGGTTGGCCGACATGGCCACCGTCCGGGCGCTGACCATGCAAAGCAAGATCAGCCCCAGCAGCGGCCAGCCGGGTTTACCGCGCGTCGCCAGAAACAAGCTGAGTAGCGCAAACGGCAAGGCAAAGACGGTATGCGACAGCTTGATATCCGTCGCGAAAATTCGCAGTCGCGCCCAAAATGCCTTCACCGTAGCTCTCCCCGCTGAGCATCCGACTTACCGGTCAATGGCGACTGACTCTTAAGCCCTGTGGCCGGCGGCTTCCAGCGCGTATCCAGTTCATGGCCAACGCCGAGTAAATCGCACACTTTCCCTGCGACAAAATCCACCACTTGCTCGATGCGCGTCGGGTTTAGGTAAAAACCAGGATTGGCAGGAGCGAGAATGGCCCCGGCGTCGGAGAGAATTTTGTAATTGTTGATGTCAATCGGCGACAAAGGCATTTCACGATGCACCAGGATCAAACGCCGCCGCTCCTTGAGTGCTACCGCGGCGGCGCGGGCGATGAGGTTGTCGCCGATGCCGCAGGCCACTTGTCCCAGCGTATTGCTGGAGCAGGGAACGATCACCATACCATCGTGCAAAAAGCTGCCGCTGGCCAGGGTGTCGCCCACATCGCTATAAGGATGCAACAGCAGGTTGTCCGTCGCACCGCCGGCCAGTTGCCCCAGCGCCATTGAGTCGAGTTTACCGATCAGTAATTCATCGCGCAAAAGCCTGCGACCCAGCGGCGAGACAATCAGATGCACACGAACCTGCGCTTGCAGCAGGCATTGAATCACCCGCTGGGCGTACAGCGCCCCCGACGCGCCCGTGATAGCCACGACTATATCCATGCGACGAGTATAGCATCGCGCAAGCAAAGTTTTACTGTATCGCCGCGGGCCCAGCGCGGTTCACGGCAAGCTTGCCTGCTGTGGCTCTGGCGGCAGTTTGGGCCATTGCCGGAAAATCCCAAGCCGCCCCGACGAGGCGGTCTACCGCCGCCCCTTGTTTGACGGACAAATATGGCTATTGTGATGCGCCGGTTTTGTGCCCGATTTTTACCGTATGGAGACGCCTTTGGCCGCGAAAATTCCTTTGTCCCGCGTATATCACAGCCCCATTATTGACCAGCGCATTTTGGATGTGGTCAAAGGCGGCAACTATATCCTTGGCCCGGAATGCAAAGCCTTTGAGCAAGAGCTGGCCGCGTGGTTTGGCGTCAAGCACATGGTCTTGAGCAGCTCCTGGACCGCCGCGGTGCATCTGCTGCACCTGGCCCAGGGACTCAAGAGCGGCGATGAAATTCTTGTCCCCTCCCTCACGGCCTTCCCCAGCATCGAACCGATGATTCACGTTGGGGCCAAGCCGGTGTTTTGCGACATCGACGATACGTACACCATCGATCCGCTTGACGCGGCCAAGCGCATCACATCGCGCACGGTGGGCATTCTGCCGGTGCATCTCTATGGCCGACCGGCCAATCTGGATGCGCTGATGAAGCTAGCCGCCGACAACCATCTTTGGATCATTGAGGATTGCGCCCAATCGCATGGCGCAAAGTGGAAAGGCAAGCGCGCCGGAAGCTTCACCGCCCATGCCGCCTTCAGCTTTTATCCCAGCAAAAATTTGACGGTTTACGGCGACGGCGGGGCCATCGCCACCGACGACGCGGAAATTGCCCGCCAAGTCATCATGCTGCGCAACCACGGGCGTAAAGATAAATACCTGCATGAAAAAGTCGGCTACAACCTGCGCTTCAACGAAATTCAAGCGGCCGTGGGACGCGAGCAGTTAAAAGTGCTGGATGATTTGAACGCCGCCCGCCGCCGCGCCGCCGATAGCTATCGGCGGGAACTGGCCGGCGTGAAGGATTTGGTATTGCCGCCGGAGGATGTGGCCAGGCAGACCGAAAGCGTTTACCACATGTTTGTCATTCGCTTGCAAAACCGCCAGGTGCGCGACGACCTGGGCGCGGCCCTCAAGCAACAGGGCATCGAAACCGGCGTGCATTATCCCGTGCCCAATCACCAGCAGCCGGCGATTGTGGAGTTGTACGGCACCTTGCCGACATTGCCCAAGACCGAGGATTACACCTCGCGGATTTTAAGCCTGCCGATGTTCCCCGGCTTGACGGAGCAGGAAGTCAAAATCGTCGCCGAGGCGATTAAGCAATTTATGCGGGCATGATTCTTTTTCGCGATTGGATGGCAAATTGAACAAAGCTCAATCTTTGAGCGTTGATTTTTGGAGCCGCGCCGCGGCTGGCTATGGCGCGGCGGCTTTGCCAGAAGCGCAAGCGTCAAGCAAGTCCCTGAAGCTGGAGACTTCCGGCCGGTTTTACCGCGGATTGGTGAACGTCCCCTCCGCCGGCACATTGGTGGCGCAGTGGAGCAGTCCCCGACCGCTGCGCGTTCTGGCCAACGGCGTGCTGATCATTGATGAAAATTTAACGTGGCGTTCGTATCAGAGACAACTGCGTCTGGCGACGATCATTCCAGTGCAGCCGGTGTTGCCTTTTGAGTTGCTAATGATTGACGGCCAGAAGCGTCGCAGCGTTGGCTGCGCCGCCGGGCAAAGCACGATTGCGCTGTAGTCGGCTTATTCGCCAGCGTAAACGACCGCGCCTTGTGGTTAGCCGCCGATGCGATTAACTTGCTCAGTGGCGTCGCGCGGGCCGCGGGCCTGACGACTTTTGCTCACGGATTTATTGAAAGCAAAGAAGCGTGACCATGCAAAACGAACTAATTCCCATCGTGATCGAGAAATCCGGCCGCGGCGAGCGCGCTTATGATATTTATTCGCGTTTACTTAAAGATCGCATCATTTTGATCGGCGGTGCCATCAGCGACGAAACCGCCAATACGGTTATTGCCCAGATGCTCTTTCTTTCCAACGACGATCCCAAGAGCGACATCCAGCTTTACATCAACAGTCCCGGCGGCAGCGTGTCGGCGGGACTGGGCATCATCGACACCATGCGGTTTTTGCGCTGTGAAGTCGCCACCACCTGCATCGGCATGGCCGCCAGCATGGGCGCGTGCCTTCTTGCCGCCGGCACCAAGGGCAAGCGCGCCTGCCTGCCCAACAGTCAGGTGATGTTGCACCAGCCCTTGATCGGCGGGGTATTGCAAGGCCCGGCGACGGACCTGGGCATTGAGGCGGCGCACATGCTGCGCCTGCGCGATCGGCTCTATAAGCTGATGAGCGATTTCACCGGCAAAACCCCGGAGCAGATCCACCGCGATTTTGATCGCAACAAGTGGCTCTTCGCCGAGGAAGCCAAGGAATACGGCTGCTGCGACCATGTGGTGGATCGCGTCGCCGAAGCCGCCCCGGTTCGCGCGCCGCAAACCGATGGTGCCGAAGACGACAAGCCATAAGACGCCGCCGCCGTTGCCGATGGGGCCGCCGGCTCCGCGGTACCGCGTCGTGGCCGACGGGTTTATCATGCGTTCCACACTCATCGCCGTAGTGAGCCTGTTAGTCATGGGCTTGGTTTTCTGGCTGTACCTGTCCATGCAGCCGCCGCCGCGGCCTTCGGGCCAGGCCGGCCAGCAGCCGCCATCCACCGCCACGCTTTCCCAAGGCCAGCGCATCGCCGGGGCGGTGGGACGCGGCCAAGGCGTGTGGGTGGCCACGCTGGATCAAAAATCCGGCCAATTGCTCAGCCGTTTTCGCGCCAAAGAATACAACCCGCAGGGCGATGATCGCGTGCGCGTCGTCGCCCCCGAGGCGGAATTTTACCTCGGCTCCGACCGGCAGCAGGTCATCCGCATCCGCGGGCACAGCGGCATCGTTACCCTGCAACAAGCGCCGCAGCGGGTCAGCGCCAGTTTTAATTCCGGCGAAAATACCTCCGCCCAGCCCCCCTCGCGCGGACAGTTAAAAGATGTGGTGATCGACCTGTTCAATACGCCCCAGGACATGGACCACGATGCGCCAGCGCTGCGCGTTACCATGAATAATGCCGCGTTTGACAATGAATCTTTTCGCATCTTCACCGAAGCCTATCAGGAGGAGGCAAAGACCGTGGCCGCCGACCGCGTGCCGGTGGTGCTGCGCGGACGCGACTATGATTTTGAAGGCCAGGGTTTGACCGTGCGCTGGAATGAGCGCGATCGTCGTTTGGAGATGTTGCAGATTCATCACGGCGGCACGCTTCGCATCAAGCACCCCCCCGCCGCACTGACCGGCAAATCCGCGACTTCGACCCAGACTGCAACAACCCAGCCCGCTAGTCGCCCAGCCATCGCGTCCACGGCCCCCACCACCACACCAGCGGACGCCACGCAGCCCACCCAGACGGCCCAGGCCTACCGCGCGCGATTTCAAAGCAACGTGCATATTGTGCAAGGGGATCGGGAATTGGCCGCGGCAGATGAACTAAGCGTTGATTTTCCCATGACCGGCATGGAGCCGCGGCGCAAAGCCATGGTCCCCGCCGGCGACCCGGCTAACAGCGAAATATCTCCGGCGGCGACCGGCCCGGCCACAACTTCCTCCATTGCCCCCGTGTCCGATGACACCGCGCCGTCCGCCACCACGCAGCTTGCCACGCCACCGGCCGCGGCGGAGCCTCCCATCGTGATTACCTGGAGCGGGCCGCTGGAAGTGGTGCCCGCAACCGAAGCGCCACCGCCAGGCGATGCCATCGTGCGCTTGAGCGGTCAACCGCTGGTGCTGCATCACGGTCAGGGCACGATTCATTGTCAACAGGCCACGTATCACAGCGCGGGCGGTCAACTATTACTGCTCGGCGACGAACAATCGCCGCTGGTCATGGGCGATCAATCCGGCTCGCGGATTATTACGCGGCGATTGGATTTTGATCCAGCCGCCCGCCTGGCCCGTTTGAGCGGCCCGAGCAGCGCCACATTTGTTTCAACCAGCCAGGCCGGAGCCAAAGAGACCCTGACGGCGCATTGGCAACAGACCTGCGATCTGCATTTTTCCAACCTGGCGGCCCAAGGCGCGCTGGAACTGGAATCGGCCACACTGCGCGGCCAGGTGCGACTGGAGCATCCGCAAATCCGCTCCTTTGAAGCGCAATTGCTGGAACTGGATTTTGCCTCCGTCGCATCATCCTCCACCTCAGGTGCCTCTACCACTCCAGCGCCCATCGGCACAACAGCCACCTCGCGGCCGGCCATGCCTTCGCTACGACGCCTCCGCGCTCAAGGCAAGGTGCGCTGCCTGCTGGCCCAGGCCGATCAGCCGCTTGGCGGCATCGAATGCGGCGAGCTCATTTTGATGGCAGATGCTGACGCCAAGACTCCTTTTTCACCTCGCCACATCCTGGCATCAGAAAATGTTCACGCCTTTGATTCGCAGCAATTTCTCAAATGTCAGCAACTGGACTTGGTATTGGAAAATGTGCCCCAAACCGGCCAGGCGGACCCAGCCAAAGCATTGGCGGCCATCCGCCACCTGACCGCCACCGGCCAGGTCAGTGCCCAACTGAACAACAACGGCACTTTCCAAGGCGACCTGCTGGTTCTTGAGGGAACTGAAGGCAACATCGTCGAAGCCCACGTCGCCGGCAAACCGGCGCAGCTCAGCGACAAACAGACCACACTCACAGGCGATGACATTGTTTACCGCCCCCTTGCCCAGTCAGCCATAGTCCAAGGCCCCGGTACGCTGGTCAGCAAACCCGTTGTACGCCAAGAGGAGAGCGCGCTTGACCGCAACCTTGCCGCATCATGGCAAAGCGGTGCGAAATTGGACGGCGAGCACAACCGCCTGACGGTGCGTGGAAAGGTATTACTGACCAGTCGCCAACCCGACGGCGCAGACTCGCAAGTCGCTTGCGATCAAGCCATCTTTTTACTCCAAAGCTCCGCCTCCGCTTCCACCCATCGCGCCGCGACGCAACCGGCCAATCCCCTGGCCGGCGATTTTTTAGCGGGTAAATCGCTCAGCGCCATTGAACTCAAAGCCCTGTCGCCCCAGGAGCCGGTGCAATTGACCAATCGCTGGCTGACGTCTGACGGCACCCTTGCCCGCCGACTGGCCATCTTTTGCGACCAGGCCCGATATGAACTTCCCGCGGGCGATCGATCCGCTCAAAGCAACGGGCGGTTTACCGTGCCGGGCGCTGGCAGAATGCTTTGGGAAGATCACCGTCCCGCGCCCGTCGCCACCGCGCCCGTCGCGGCCACCAATCCCGTCTTGACTGCTGGCTCGGATAGTCGCGGCCGCACCGCCATCACTTGGAATGATCAATTGCTTTACGACGCCGCGTCCGGGCAAATCAATTTGCAAGGCAAGGTGCTGCTGCGGCATCAGCCCGAGCAGCACGATGGCAAATCCTTTGATCTCCAAGCCGATCAGTTGACAGCGCTGTTGGCCGAGCGACCGGCCGCTTCCACGCATCCCGCTTCCCGGCCGGCCGAGCCAACCGCCTCCATCGCCAAACTGACTGCGCGGGGTAATGTGCAATTCCTGGCTGAGCAAGCCGAACTGACCGCCGCGCTTATTGAATACAACCCCGCCGCCCATCTGCTGACGGCCAGCGGCGGTGAAAATCAGCCGGTGCGGGTGGAAAAAGGGGTCAATACCGGATCTTTTGAACAGGTCCAATTTAATACCCTGACCGAACAATTGCTGATTACCCAGTTTCGCAGCGGAGCGGGGCGCGATTGAGCGCCAGCGGTGGCCTATAACACTCTATTGCGCGATTTTGCGTCCACCCGTGCGCCTGTTACTTTTGACGGGGCAAGGAATTTGCGTATACTTGACAATTCGAGCGACTGGCGAGAAAGGTTTTGACGGCATGGCTCAGGTCGATTTGGAAAAGGTCAGCAAGGTTTATCCCGGTGGCGTGCGCGCCGTCAATTCCATCGATCTGCGCATCGCGCACCAGGAATTTGTGGTGCTGGTCGGCCCCAGCGGTTGCGGAAAGAGCACCACCTTGCGAATGGTCGCCGGGCTGGAAGAAATATCCGAAGGCGTGGTGCGGATCGGGCCGCGCGTGGTCAATGATGTGCCACCCAAGGACCGCGATATCGCCATGGTCTTTCAAAACTATGCTTTGTATCCACATATGACGGTCTACAAGAACATGGCTTTCGGGCTGAAATTGCGGAAAATGCCCAAGGATCAGATTCACCAGCGGGTTACGCAGGCCGCCAAGATTCTGGATATCGAACATTTGCTGGAACGCAAACCCAAAGCACTCTCCGGCGGTCAACGTCAACGTGTGGCGGTGGGCCGGGCGATCGTGCGCGAGCCGGCGGCGTTTCTGTTTGATTAGCCGCTGAGCAACCTGGACGCCAAGTTGCGCGTAACCACCCGCGCCGAGCTTAAAAGGCTGCATCACCGGCTCAAAACCACTACGATATATGTAACCCACGACCAGGAAGAGGCGATGACGCTGGGGGACCGCATCGTGGTGATGAAGGATGGACGCATCCAGCAGGCCGATACGCCGCTGGAGACATACAATCTGCCGGCCAACCGCTTTGTCGCCGGGTTTATCGGCATGCCGCCGATGAATTTCTTCGAGGGTTCCATCAAACAGAGCGATGGTCAACTCTTCTTTGAGGAAGGCAAACTTCAAAACGCCCGCATCGACGGGGCGGCGGCGATCAAGACCGCCAAAGGTAAAAATGATGAGCCGGTGGTGCTGGTCGGCGAATTGACCTTGCCGGGCAATGGCTTTACGCTTGCTGTCCCGCAACGGCTGCATGATGTGCTGGCGGACAGGATCGGCCGGCACGTTGTGCTGGGCATCCGCCCGGAGCATCTGCAATTGCGGCCGGGCGACGGCCAGAGCGCAGTACTGGAAGCGCAACTGAATGTGGTGGAACCGTTGGGCAATGACATGGACCTGTATCTGAGTACTTCGCTGCACGACTATGTGGTCGGGCGCGTGGAGGCCCAGAGCGGGCTGAATGTGAATCAGCGGGTGAAACTGCACGTGGATTTACGTAAAATCCACTTTTTCGACCCCGGCGAAACCGGGATGAACCTGGGCCTCTGTAACCAAATTCATCATGCGATTGCTTAAGCAACAGCATGGTGGGTGTATGGCGGGCCAGGCCCCGCGGCCGGCGGGCCGACGGGCGCCTTAAGGGCATGGTGCCCTTGTTCAAGTCGAAATGGTGGGCCGCCGCGAGCGGCCCAATTTGTTTTAGGGTCCGATTGATCGGACGACAACCAGAGTGTTAGCGAGTTTGAGGAATCATGGCTAATCAGGATTTACTGCGGATCGTGGACGGAATCGCGCGCGATAAAAATATCGAGCGCGAGCAAATATACTCCGACATCGAACAGTCCATCGCCTCCGCCCTGCGCAAGCAGTTTAACACCGAGGACACCAGCGAGTTTCATGTAACGCTTGATCGGGCCACCGGCGACATCAGCGCCACCCGCCAGGGACAGGTGATCCCGCTGGCTGTGCTGGGTCGCATCGCCGCCCAAACCGCCAAACAGGTCATGATCCAGATGATCCGCCAGGATGAGCGCGGCAGTATTTATGAGGAATACATAGATCGCGTCGGAACCATAGCAACCGGATCCATCGCCCGCTTTGAAGGCGGCACCATGATCGTCAACCTCGGACGTGTCGAGGGCATCATGCCGCGCAGCGAGCAAATCCCCGGCGAAAACCATCAGCCCGGGGAGCGCATCCAAGCCCTGATCCTGGAAGTGCGCGATTCCCCCAGCGGCGTGAAGATTATTCTCTCGCGCAGTGCCCAGCTACTGATCCGCCGCTTGTTTGAACGAGAAGTGCCGGAAGTCGGCGAGCGTACCATTGAACTCAAAGCCCTGGCCCGCGAACCCGGTTACCGAACCAAAATCGCCGTCAGCTCCATCGACAGCAAGGTGGATGCGGTGGGCGCGTGCGTGGGCGTGCGCGGCAGCCGCATCAAGAATATCGTCGAGGAACTTGGGGGTGAAAAGATCGATATTGTGCGCTGGAACGAAAGCTCGCAGATTTTGATCACCAACGCCCTCAAGCCCGCGGAAGTGGCCGAAGTGGTCTTGTGCTTTGAACTGGGCCGGGCCACGGTCGTGGTTAAGGAAGATCAGCTTTCCCTGGCGATCGGCAAACGCGGACAAAACGTGCGGCTGGCGGCGCGGTTGACCTCATGGGATATCGATATTCTCACACCCGATGAGTTCCAAAGCGGTGTGAAGCGTCTGGAAGCCACGCTCAAGGGTATCCCAAGCCTGCCCGAAGGTATCACCGACAAAGTGATTGCCTTAGGGTTGATTGATGTGGGCGACATGGAGGAAGTGGGCACCGGCCCGCTGATGGAGGAATTGGGTCTGGACGAAGCGGCCGCCACCATCATTTTGGAAAAATGTGCCGCCGAGGCCAAGATCGCCGCGGTGGAGAACGAAGCCAAAAAGGCCGCCGACGCCATTGCCAAGTCCTCAGCCAAAAGCTCCAGCCTGCAAGCGCTGGCGGCCCTGGGCGCTGCGGGTGATGCCGAGCAATCCGTCGGTGCCGACGCCGCGCTGCAAGCTGATGGCGACGCCGCCGGCAACCCCGATGCCGATGCCGCCGGCAACCCCGACCCCGACTCCGACGCGACCAGTGCCGAAGCGCCGGACAATGCCGGAGGGGAAGCGACTGACGATGATGCCGATAAAATGCCCGGCGCGGCGCAAGCCGTCGAGGGCAGCGCACCAGAAATTACCGTGCATCGGGAAGAGGCGGCCGAATCTCAAACCGAGATGTCGTCTGAAGAGCGGGCCGTTCACGGGGCCGTTGACGGGGCAAGTGATTCCGCCGTGAAAGAAGAAGATCAAACCGCTGCGCTGGCCGAAGGCCGGTTGCCGCCGCCCAAGGCCTGATGCCCGGCGGCTTGTGTTGTTGAAGCGGTGATGGAAATAGACAGGAGAATGTTTTGGCTAAAGGTATTCGTGTCAACCAGTTGGCAAAAGAACTGGGCGTTGAAAGTAAGATGATCCTCGAAAAGTGCCGCAAGGAGGGTCTTGGCGCCAGTGTGCCCAACCACATGAGTACCCTGAGCGCGGGGCTTGCGGAGACGGTGCGCGAATGGTTCCACGCCGGGCATTCCGAGGTGGCCACCGCGGTGGAAACCGCCGCGCCGGTGGCGATGGAGGAACTGGCTAAACCCAAAGCCAAACCCCGCCCGTCGCGTCGCAAGAAAAAGGGCGACGAAACTCCGGACACGACCGAAGACTCCACCCCGACCGCTATAGCGCCAGAAGCGGAAGAATCCGCCGCAACCGAAGTGCCGGCCGAGGAAACCCCCGCCAAGCCGCAGCGCACGCGCACCAAAGCGGAGAAGCCGCCGCGGACCAAGCTGGTGGAAGCGCCTGTTGAAACCCCCGCCGTCCCCCCCGCTGTGGCCGCTGAAGCTCCAGTTCCCGCGGATCTGGCGGTTGAAGCACTGCCGCCGCTTGAGTCGCCGGCACCCGAGACGCCGCACGTTCCCCCCGCTGTGGCCGCCCCTGAAGCGCCCGGCGAACCGGCCCTGGCGCTCGAAGCGCCCGCGACAATGCCCGCGGCCCCGGCAGCGCCCGAGGGAACCCCGGTCTCCACACCGGACGGGGCCCATCGTCCCACTCCCAACCGGCCAACGGTTACCCTGGCCAATCGCGACACTATCGCGGTAGTACGCGCCCGGATAACGCCCGCCCCGATGCTTAAAAAATTGGAGCCGGCCAAGATTCAAGGCCCGCGCGTGGTGCGCGTGGAAAAAGAAGAAACGGTGGCGGTGCGCGGCCCACGTGGACCGCGGTTGCCCCGCGGTCAGCAGGAAGGTGAAAGCGGCGTAACCCCCGCCGGCCCGCGCGGCGGACGGGGAGTGAAAGTCGCTGAAGAGGATAGCGAGGAGGAAAAGAAAAAGGCCGCCAAAACGGCGCGCACGCTCTCCAGCCGCCGCCGCGGTCCCGATGGTCGGCGCGGTGAAGCCGAAGCCAAACTCCGCGAATTCAGTGAACAGGACTTGGAAGAGCGGCGCACGCGGCTCAATGCCGCCGGCGACGCCCGCCGCGTCATTGATTCGCACCTGAAAAAACAGTCCGATCGCCTCGGCGGCGGCCCGGCCAAGAGCATCGTGCAAAAAGGCGCGCCGGTGGAGATCGAAGAGCCGATTACCGTGCGCACCCTGGCCGAAGCCCTGGGCGTCAAAAGCAATGATGTTATTGCTAAATTGATGCGCCAAGGCGTCTTTGCCAACCTCAATCAATCCCTCGACCCCGACGCCGCCGCGGTGCTGGCGCTGGAATATAATATCGAACTGCAAGTCCGCAAACCGCAAACCGAAGAGGAGAGGATGCAGGAGACGTTTGAACGGCGCCAAGGCCGCCCGGAAGACATGGTGCTCCGCCCGCCGGTGGTGGCCATTCTCGGCCATGTGGATCACGGCAAAACCAGTCTGCTGGACAAGATTCGCCACGCCAACGTGGCCGCCGGCGAAGCGGGTGGTATCACCCAGCATACCGCCGCCTGGACGGTGGAAGTCAACGGCAAGCGCGTAACCTTCATCGACACCCCCGGCCACCAGGCCTTTACCAGCATGCGCGCCCGCGGGGCCAATATGACCGACGTGGTGGTGCTGGTGGTCAGCGCCGCCGAAGGCGTGCAGCCGCAAACGGTTGAATCGATCAATCACGCCAAGGCCGCCGGTGTGCCCATCGTGGTGGCGATGAACAAAATCGACCGCTCCGATATCAATCCCGACATGGTTCTAGGCCAACTGGCCAAGGAAGGGCTTAATCCCGTGGAATGGGGCGGCGAAACCGAAGTGATCCGCACCAGCGCCGCCACCGGCAAGGGCATCCCGGATCTGATCGAGATTCTCGACTTGCAGGCCGAGCTGCTGGAACTGCAGACCGATCCAACCGCCCCGGCCCGCGGCATGGTCATCGAAGCCCGCATGGAAGAGGGTTTGGGCAGCGTGGCCACCGTGCTCATTCAAGATGGCACGCTCCGCGCCGGCGATATCATGCTGGCCGGCGGCGCCTATGGCCGCGTGCGCAGTCTGCATAATGATTTGAACCAGCAGATCGACCAGGCGACCGCGTCGATGCCGGTGCTGGTGGCCGGCCTTAGCGAGCTTCCTAACGCCGGGGATAAGGTTTATGTGGTCTCAACGCTGGAACTGGCTCGATCCATCACCGAGAGCCGCCGCGAGCAAAATCGTAATCTGCAACTGGCCGGGCGCAACCAAGTCAGCGCCGGCAATCTGCTGGCGACGATGAAGGCGGCCGATATCCAGATGATCAACTTGATCGTCAAAGGCGACGTGGCCGGCAGTGTGGAGACACTGGTAAAATCCCTGGCTGGCACCGGCAGCGACGAAGTGCAGGTGCGGGTGATCCATAGCGGTGTGGGCGCTATCAGTGAAAGCGATGTGGAACTGGCGATGGCCACCAAGGCTAAGCCCACCGACAACCGCGTGGCCATTATCGGGTTCCATGTGGTGCCCGAAGACGCCGCCCGCGCTTTGGCCGAGCGCAACCATATCGACGTGAAGCTATATCGCGTCATTTACGAAATCTTTGATGACCTCAAGAAAGCCATGAGCGGCATGCTCGCTCCGGAACATCGGGAAAAACTGCATGGCCACCTGGAAATTCGCCAGGTATACCGCTACAGCAAAGTGGGCAACATCGCCGGCTGCATCGTTACCGATGGGCACGTGCAGCGTGGCAGCAAAATCCGCTTGATCCGCGACGGCGTGGTTATTACCCAGGACCTGACCATGGAATCACTGCGGCGATTGAAGGACGACGTGCGCGAAGTGAAGGCCGGCCTGGAATGCGGCGTGAAACTCGCCGGTTATGATGACATCAAGGCCGGTGATCGCCTGGAGGCGTACGTGCGTGAAGTGTTTGAACGAACCCTCTAGCCGACCTATACAGCCGAGGCCCGCCGGCAACCAAGCGCGGCGGGCGGCTATTTAGCCGGGAGAATAATGTCTCGACGCACCGAACGATTGGGCAGCACGCTCCAGCAGGAGTTGGGGATGCTGATCCTGAGCGAACTGAATGATCCGCGGCTGACCGGAATGCCCAGCATCACGCACGTGAAAGTGAGTGATGATCTGTCGGTGGCCGATGTCTACCTGACGGTGATGGGCACCGAGACCCAGCAAAACCTCGCGCTCAATGCCCTGCGTCATTCGGCGGGAATGCTCCGCTCGCGGCTGACCAAATCGCTGAGCGTCCGCATTATGCCACTGCTTAAATTTCACATTGATGAGCAGTTGAAAAAAGAGCTGCATGTTCTGGATTTGTTGCGGCAGGTGGAGCAGGAGCGAGAAGGCTCTGGACCCGATAAGACGGTCCAAGACCCGCCCAGCGGCCAGCCGCCGGCGGAGCGTGATTCGTGAGCAAGGGGACTTTTTTTCTGTCGTGAAAGGATTATCCATGGCAGGCAAAACCGCCGCCAAGGTCGCCGAGGAAACGCGGGCGTTGCTCCGCAAATTGTCCAAGCGCAAAGCGCCGCCCTTGCAAAAGCAGGACTCGCTGCAGGCACTGGTGCGCGCCGCCATGCTCTTTGATATGACCGACGCCGAGGCCGATCAGGCCATGCGCCTGATAGACCGGGAATTTGTCGGACTCAACGAGCTGCGCGTGGCGACCGACCTGGAAATCCAGGAACTATTGGGCACGCAGTATCCCGCCATCGAGCGCCGCGTGGCCATGATCACCCAGAGCCTCAACCAGATTTTCGAGCGCGAGCACACCATGAGCCTGGCCCGGCTTGGCGACGTCTCCAAGCGTGAAGCGCGCCAGGTCTTGCGCGAACTGCCTGAAATCCATCCGTTTGTCGAAGCGTATGTCATGCTATTCGCCCTGGACGCCCCCGTTCTGCCGCTGGACGATTTGATGCTCGATTACTTGAAACGCCAGGGAATTTTTGAGGAGAAAGCCACCATGGAGGAAGCGCAGAAAACTCTGGAGCATCAGCTTAAGGGCGACGAATGCTATGAGCTGTATGTCGCCCTCCGCGCCGCGGTGGCCGAACAGGACAATAAAAAGAAGAAGTAAGCCGGGGAATTGTTTGCCAGTGCGGCCTCTCCGTTACCTTCGCGGCCGCTTTATTTACCCAGGAGTATCACCATGACCGATCGACTTCCCCCCGACACCCTGCGGCTGGGGCTGCCCAGCGGCAGCTTGCAAGCCAGCACCTTCGACCTGTTCGGCCGCGCCGGCTATCGCGTCTCGGCCGCCGACCGTAGCGTCTTTCCCAGGGTGGATGATCCAAAAATTTCCGCGGTTCTTTTCCGCGCCCAGGAAATCAGCCGCTATGTAACCGACAGTATCATTGACTGCGGGTTGACCGGCCATGACTGGGTTGTGGAAAATGGCAACGAACAGGACATCATTGAAATCTGCGAATTGGAATATTCCCGCGCCAGCCTCAACCCCATCCGCTGGGTGCTGGCGGTGCCCCAGGAGAGCGGCATCGATAAACCGGAGGATCTCAAGGACGGTATCATCGCCACGGAACTGGTTAATGTTACCCGGCGCTATTTTGCACAAAAGAACATCCCGGTAACCGTGGAATTTTCCTGGGGCACCACCGAAATTAAAGCCCGGCTGCTCGACGCGATTGTGGACTGCACCGAGACCGGCTCGTCGCTGCGCGCCAACAACCTGCGCATTATCGATACGCTGCTCAAGAGCACCACGCGATTTATCGCCAATAAAGCGGCCTGGGACATCCCCTGGAAGCGGCAAAAAATGGAGAATCTGGCCATGCTGCTCAAAGGCGCTATTGAAGCCCGTTCCAAAATAGGGTTGAAAATGAATGCACCTAAAGAAAAGCTCAGCCAAATACTCGGCTTTTTGCCCTCGGAAAAAAGCCCCACAGTCAGCCAACTGGCTGATGAAAACTGGGTGGCCGTGGAAGTCATCCTGGAAGAGAAACAGGAACGGGATTTGATTCCTCAACTGAAGCGCGCCGGCGCCACCGGGATCATTACTTATCCGCTCAGCAAGGTCATACCGTAATCACTGCGCGCATGCCCCCCTCATTCGCCATGCGTCTGCTGGTCAGTAATCCCGACAATCTCGGCGATTTTGTGCTGCGGTTGCCGCTGTACCGCGCCCTCAGCCAAGCGGGGTGGCAATTGATGTTGCTCACCCGTCCGCTGGTGGCGCCGCTGGCGGCACAGTGGATTGATGGCGCGCAAATACACGTCATACATGGCAACCCTTATCGCGATGAGCCGCAACCAGAGTGGTTTGAGCAGTTGATTCAAGAGGTGCGAAACTTTGCGCCGGCGCGTTTGCTAGTTGCACCGTGGCAATGGACGCTGTTTGATCTGCGTCTCATTCAAGCCCTGGCGGATATTCCAAGCAGCGGTCTTAATGGCCCGATGTACCGCGGCGATCCGCGCGATCCGGCGCGGCTGGATACGCTTGTCGCTCAACGGGCATTTACCGACGTCATTACGGTGGACGAGGGACTGGCGGAGATTCACAAAAACCAGCGACTAGCGCAATCACTTTTGCAATCGCCGCTGGCGGATGCGGTCCCCGCGATCGATGCTTCGCCGGCTCAGTTGCAAGCCGCCGAGTGCTATTTGGCCGCCAACAATATCCGTCCGGGTGAATACCTGCTGGCGTGTGTGGGCAACGACCCATACAACGCCGTGCGCAACTGGAGTGAAAGCAATTGGTCAACGCTGCTGAGCCACTGGATAAAGACTTATCAGCGCAAAGTGATTTTGGTCGGCTCTCCGACGGAACTGCCCGCCAGTCGCGCCATCTTCCAGCAGATCGATCCGGCCCAGCGGCCGGCGGCGATATTGGATGATCATCATTTGCCTCTGGACACCCTCATCGGCCTGCTGGCCCTGTGCGATAAATACGTCGGACGCGATAGCGGGCCGATGCATCTGGCGGCGGCGCTGGACAAACCAGTCTTTGCGCTGTTTGGCGGCGGGCACTGGCCGCGTTTTGTGCCCGCGGCGCGGCGCGGCCGCGTTTTGACCCTGCCCCTCCCCTGCGTCGGGTGCGATTGGATTTGCCATTTGCAATGTTCACATTGCATAAAGTCAATTCCAACCAGCCAGGCGATGCAAGCAGCGGACGAACTCGAACGACAGATCGATCCGCCCTTTGCCATCCGCGGGCTTGCGCCCGATGCGCCGCTTTGGGCGCTCATGCATCAGGAGGCCGCGGATACTGCACGGCGGTTGATGTTGCAATCCAGCGATCAGCGGCGGGAACTGGCTGAGGCCACTGATGGTTTTGACCGGCAAATCCAGGCTCTGCGCGGCGACTGGCTGGAGGCCCAATCGCGGCTCAATCATGCCGCCGCCCAGCACGCTGAACAACTGGACCGCCAGCAAGCATTGCATAACCTGCTTGGCAAACTCCCGGCGGAGCATGCGCAAAGTCTGGATCGCGAACGGTTGTTGTCCGATTCATTGCGCCAAAGCCAGTCGCAACACCAACAGGCGCTGGATGCACTGGAGCTCCTGCAAAAGCAAATGCAATCCACACAGCAACATGTAGAGATATTGACCGAACAATTGCACCATCTGGCCGCAAGCCGATGGCTGCGCCTGGGCCACACGTTGCGTATCAATTTGCCCGACACCCCCGCGCCCGCGCCGGAGAGCCGCCCATGAGCCATGCCGTGGACAATCCCTCCGGGCCGCCGCGCCAGTACGCTTCGTGGCCCTGGATGATTCCAGCGGGCCGTCCCATGCCCGCCACCCTGCCCGGCGGCAAGCCCTGGCCAACCTTTTGCATCGTTACGCCCAGCTTTAATCAGGGCCAGTACATCGAAGAGACGATCCTTTCGGTGATGAACCAAAATTATCCGAATATTCGACATATTCTCATAGATGGAGGTTCAACGGATCAAACCCTGTCAATCGCCCAGCGTTACCGCGGGCATTTTCAACAGATCATCAGCGAGCCGGACAAAGGCCAGTCCGATGCGATTAACAAAGGCTTTGCCTTGGCCGAGGGCGACTACTTCACGTGGCTCAACAGCGACGATCAGCTTGCCCCCGGCGCTCTCTATGCCGCGGCGATGGGCTTTGCCGAAAGCGACTGCGATCTACTGGCGGGCATATGCCGGATATATCGCGACGGCGTGTGTATCGTTCAACATCTGACCAGTTGCGCCGATGGACAGCCGTTGCCACTGACCGATCTGTTGGATTTGGATAATGGCTGGAACGCCGGCCAATTCTTTTATCAGCCGGAGGTCTTTTTTTCCGCGGAACTATGGCGTAGCGCCGGCGGCCATGTCAAAACCGATTTGTACTACAGCATGGATTATGAATTGTGGCTTCGCTATGCGCTGTGCGGGGCCAAGCTGCACGTCATCGGCCGCCCGCTGGCGCATTACCGGCAACACGCCGAGCAGAAAACCCACGTCGCCGAAACATACCAGCCGGAACTGGCGGCGGTTCGTCGCGAATTTTTGATCGCCCATGCGGATGTTTGCCCCCCCGCGGCGGCAGTCGCTCACGCCAAGCCTTCCTCGTTGACATCGCCGCCGCCGTTAGCGCCGCGCCCGGTGCGGGTGGCCCTACTCAATGATGTGGGGTTTCAGCACGGTGCCGGCGTCGCCCACCAGCGTATTGGTCAGACCCTGGCGGCATTGGGCTGGTGGGTGTTGCCCGTGATGCTTGGCAAGCAGACAGCGCACGGCCCCCGGGGCCCGGTTGACGGGCAACAGCTTTTGCAAACCCTGCAAAACCTTGAGCCGGATTTGCTCGTGGTGGGTAATCTGCACGGGGCCTTAGATGATCCGGCGGCCTTGATCGCCGCCTTGCGCGAGTATCCCACGGCGGTGGTGATGCACGATGCGTGGATGCTCACCGGACGCTGCGCGTACTATGGCGATTGTGGCAAATACCTTGAAAATACCTGCGACGTGGCCTGCCCCACCGCCTCGGAATATCCAGCCTTGGCCCTGGAAAAGATATCCGAGGCGCTGCGGCTAAAGCGCGAGTTGCTGCGCAGCCCCTCTGCCCCGCTACTGCTGGGCTATAGCCGCTGGATGCGATGCCAAGCAGAGCAACTTCTGGAGCAAATGCTGCGGCAAGTGCCCGATCAACCGCCCACTGCGCGGGTGGCGCAGTTTCCCGTGCCCTTGCCGCTGGAGATTTTCAAGCCGCGCGATCGCGCGACCTGCCGCGATCTGTTGGAACTACCGCAAGATCGCTTTCTTATTTTGTTTTCCGCCTGCTCGGTGCAGGATCCGCGCAAAGGCATGTCGTTTCTGGTCGAGGCCCTGAAGCAACTGCCGCTGCCCGATGTGACATGCGTATGCATCGGTCAATTTGAAGCTCACCAGACACCCAACCTGCCGGATGTGCGCATGATGGGTTACATCGAGGACCCAATCCGCATGGCGCTGCTCTACTCGGCGGTCGATTTGTTTGTCGGCCCCTCGCTGGAGGAATCCTTCGGCCAGGTATTTGCGGAAGCCATCGCCTGCGGCACCCCCGCCATCGGCTTTGCCCGCGGCGGCGTGCCTGACGCCATCGGCCCCGGCGGCATCGCCGTCGCTCCCACCACCGCCGCCGCCCTGGCGCAGGCAATTCAGCATTTGTATGATAATCCCGCGCTTCGCCGGAACCTGGCCGCCTGGGGTCGGCTTCATCTGGAAAATGAGCACTCGCCCGCCGCGGCGGCCCAGCGGCTCAACACGGCTTTTCGTCTTGCCGGTTGGGAGCAGCGGTTGGCACTATCGCGCAAACTGGCGATTAGTCAGTCGCCGCAGCGGCTGGCCGAGCCGCGGGTCGTGCCCGCCGCCACGCCCATCTGGCGGGCTATGGAAAATGTCATGGCCTGGGAAGGTCCATTTCCGCAGTGGCACTTGCCGCGCGTGTGCTGGTTGCATGGACCGCAGGCGACCTTGTTATTAAATGTGCCCGACAGTGGGCTACTTAAGCTGGTGCTGACGCTGCATAATAATGAGCCGAACCAACTGGTGCAGCTTTTTGTCGATAATATCCCTCTGGGCCAGTGGTCCATCCCGCAAACCGATCAGGAGTCGGGCTTTGTCTTGCCTGTGCCGGTGAGCTTGACCGCCGGCGAACATCATTTAACCATCCGTCCGTGGAAATGGGCCTTGCCGCCGCAGCCGCCGCTGGCCATGATGCTCAGCCATTTGGGGGTCGTTTACGAAAGCAATCCATGATCGCCCTTTGGCGCTATCGCCGCTACATTCTTCGCAACGCCATCGATGACCTGCGCCACCGCTACACCGGCACGGCCCTGGGCGTCTTTTGGAATGTCGTCAGCCCGCTGGTGCAAATACTGGTCTACGCGGTGGTTTTCACACGCTTGATGAAAGTCCAGCTCAGCCCCGACGCCTCGCCGGGATTGTTCATGTTGTACATGTGCAGCGGCCTGCTGCCCTGGATCGCGTTTTCCGACTGTGTAACCCGCGGCATGAACAGCTTGGTGGACAATGCGGCATACCTGAAAAAACTGCCTATCCCCGAATCCGTCTTTGTCGCCCAGGCGGCGCTTTCCTCGGCCATTTCTCTTGGCATTACCCTTTTGCTGCTGGTACTGGTGGCCCTGGTCGCCGGTCAGCGGCCCTCGGTGTGGTGGCTGGCGATGTTCCCCATTGCCCTGCTGTGGCAGGCCCTGGGTTTTGGCTTGGGGCTGCTATTGGGGGGCCTCAACGCTTTCATTCGTGACGTCTCCCAGATCGTCAATGTGCTGTTGCAAATCTGGATGTGGACCGTGCCAATTATTTACCTGGAATCGATTCTCCCGGAAGGGTTTCGCCGCTGGCTTTGGCTCAATCCGCCTTATCCGTTTGTCAAAGCGATGCATCAAGCGGTCGTTTACGGGCAAAATCCCCCTGGGGCTACCTGGTGGGCGATGCTGGCCTGGGCCGTGGGGAGCGTGGGCGTCGGGCTGCTGATGCTGCGGGGCTTGGCCGCTGAGATTCGGGATGTATTATAAACAGACAGTTAGGCTCAACCGGGAAAGGACCATCGATGCGCACCCCATCCAGTCGTTTGACGCCAGCCCTGGCCGCAATTGCCCTGGCCGTCTGTCTTGCCCCCGGATGCAAGCGCCGCGTCATTGAGCGCACGGCTCCGTCCACCCAGCCGGCCGCCGCCGGCGACGCGCGTCCCTCCACCCAGGCCTTACGCGATGCGCCGCGCCGTGAATTGGCGCTGTTGTATGTGCCGCTGAAGATTCGCGTGCCGCAGGATTGGAAATTGGAAAACCTGCGCCTGCCGCAAAATGAATTGCATTTTCTTAGAGGCCCCGGTTCGCGCGACGACATCCGCATTCAAATCGCCACGCGTCCGCCTTTAACCGCCACGGGACTGCAAATTCTCCTCGAAGGCGCAAATAAGGAAATGGCGGCCAATCCGGCAAAAATCCTCAAGGTCGAGCTTTCCACACAAGGAAAATTAAAAGTGCTGGAGCGGCAACGACTCGGTTCGGTCCCGCCCCATTCCCCATCGCTGGCCGCCGCGGCCGGCGTGGTTATTGATGACTCGCCGCTACTGGAATGGACCTGGACCTTTTTAGCTCCGCGCGGGCAGGTATTTGACGTCTACGAACTGAATTTCATCGGCCTGACCTCTGATGATTTCAAAGCCGACCAAGCGTTCCTGCGTTCGCTCCTGGGCAGTGTGGAATTGAGCGACGCCGCCTTGCCCCCTTTGTAACAGCGCACGACATTACAGGCCGCGTTTTTCCTTTTCCAGCATCATAACTTTGCGCTCCGTCCCGCCGCGGAACCGGCCCAGCGAGCCGTCGCTCTTGATAACCCGATGACACGGTACCGCCCCCAGCAGCACATTGGCGGCGCACGCATTGCCCACCGCCCGGCAGGCGCCCGGCTGCCCGATCGCTTCGGCGATTTGCTGATAACTGCGCGTCTGGCCGTAGGCAGTGGCGCGTAACTGGTGATACACCCGCTTTTGGAAATCCGTTCCGGTGATGTCCAAAGCAATAGTCCACTTTGCCGATGGATGCTCCAGACTGTAGCGGACGGCGGCCAGGGTCCGCTCCAGCGCCGCTGGATTTTGCTCCACGCTGGCACCGGGGAAATGTTCCCGCAATTCCTCAATCACTCTGGCCTCAGTATCCCCCAGCAAAATCGCGCATACACCGCCTTCGCTTTGGCCCACGAGCAAATACCCCAGATCACAATAGCCGAGCGCGTAGCGGATGATAATTGCGCCCTTGGCCGCGGAGGTTGATTGCAGTTTCGACTCGGTGGACGACTTCATAGCCTCTCCTGTTTTACCCAGCTTACAATTGCAGTATTGTAGCAACTTGGTCCGATAATGAGTCTAAAGGGCTTGCTTCGAGGCGAATAATGGCGGATGTGCTGGATCAATCAGAAGTCGATGCCCTGCTGGCGGCCGTGGACAGCGGTCAGGTGCCGGCCGGCGGCACGTCGGTCATCAGCGGCGAAGGCGGCGGATTCGCTCCGGCGGTATCGCAGGACGTGCAAATTTACGATTTCAAGCGTCCCGAGCGCGTCAGCAAAGACCAGATGCGCGCCCTGGAAGGATTGCATGAAGGCTTCGGCCGCAATTTGGGTGTCGCCTTGTCGGGATATTTGCGCACCATCATCGAAGTGAACGTGGCGCACATCGAACAATTGACCTACAGCGAGTTTATCCACTCTCTGCCCAACCCCACCTGCTTCAATGTACTCAAAGCCGAGCAACTGGATGGGCAGTTGTGCCTGGAACTCAGCCCGCTGATTGTCTATCCGGTGCTGGATCGGCTTTTGGGCGGTTCCAATGCGGACCTGTTCATTCCCCAGCGTCCGCTGACGCAGATCGAACAGCGCTTGGTGCAGCGCATCACCGACCGGGCGACGCATCATCTTTCCGAAGCCTGGAGCAACCTGACGCCCATCACCTTCACGGTGCAGGATTTTGAATCCAATCCGCAACTGGTGCAGATCGTCCCACCCAATGAAACGGTCGTGGTTATCGGTTTTGAACTGAAGTTAGGCAATCGCACCGGCACCATGAGCCTTTGCATTCCTTACAACGTGATCGAACCAATCATGGGCGTTTTGTCCAATCAAAACTGGTTTACCCGCCCGCGCAAGGGAAGCCAGGAGGATTTTGTTCGCAAGCTCAAAGGCAATCTGCAAACCGCCAAGGTGCAGATGCGCACCATCCTTGCGAACACCACCATTCGTCTGCACGATTTAATGAATTTGCAGGTCGGCGACCTGATTACCACCGACACCCCTCACACCAGCAACGTGGTGATGCAGATCGAAGGAAAAAACAAATTTTTCGGGCAACTGGGCCGTTTCCGCGAGAAGCGCGCGGTGCGCGTCAACCGTATCTGCGCCACGGTGCCGGAAACGCCCGCCGATGCGACGCTGGCGGCGACCATTCCCGCCGCTCGATAGCACCATTTGCTCAGAATGTGGGCGGGCGATGATTAAATCTGTTTTTTTATCAAGTGTAAAACAACAGAGCGTCGATACTTTAACTGTTGAAATAAGCTATCTGATTTGACAAACCAGGTAATTCTGGAAAGATGTCAACTTAGGTAATACAGGTAAGCAAGCGCCCCGGCGCATTTTCTCCCCTCCGGAAGACAGCGTGCGTAACTGCCGCTGTCTTCTTATTTTGTAACTCCGCGCTGTTGAATCCACACTCGATCTGCCGCACAATTCATTGCCGTTGAGTACACTGCCGGCACAACAAAGTTATTAACAAATTCCCATGGCGGGAGGCCTCTATTTTGATGACACGCTGCATCATAAAATTATTAACTTTTTCGCTGCTGTTCCTCTGGCCGCTGGCCGCCAGCGCTCAGAGCGACACATACAGCGTAAGTGCCACATTGTTATACGGCCCCTATTTTCCAACCGGGCAATTTGTGCCCATGCGCCTCACCGCGTCCAACCGCTCCGCCGCCGCACTGGATGGACAGGTGCGTTTGCCCTTTAACAAAAAAGAGCAGGCGGTGGAAGTGCGCGTGCCGATGTTCCTGCCGCCCCATTGCGAGGCCCGCTTGCTGGCCATGGGGTGGTTTACTGCAGGTGTTGAGCAGGCCCTCAAAACCGACGGCAAAGTGCCGCCGCTGCTAATGGCTTCTCTTCGCGATAACCAGGGAGCGGAAAAAGCCCGGGTGGAGATGCTGGCCCGCCCCCTGGTGCAACTGGATGGCAACGATGCCGACCGCGCCGCGGGGCTGGTGCTGATGCTCAATACGTCTGACGGCTCGGACGCCATGACCGACGAGGATCAGCGCGACGCCAATGAGATTTCCGACGCGATTCAAGCGGTACGCGAAGCCCGCATGTTGACCAGTGCCGTTAGTGCCGCCGACGCGCCGCGGCGGGCGGCGGGCTATGCCTGCTGCGCGCTGGTGATCCTTGGCGACGGCGGGCCTGATGCGCTGGACCCCATGCAGCAACAGGCGCTACTGGATTATGTGCGCATGGGCGGCATGTTGCTGCTGGCCGACCCCGCTTTGGCGCAAAAATGGTCCACTTGTTGGCTGGCGCCTTATCTGCCGGTGCAACTGATCGGCCAGCGTTATGCGCGGCAATTTTCCACTCCAAGCGGCGGCGCGGCCCAGGTATTTAAATCCCCAGTGGAAATTTGCGAAGCGACCGCGGCACCGGGTGGAATCGTTGTGGCCGCGGACGCCGATTTGGTTCACGCGGCCTATCGACCCCTGGGCCTGGGACGTGTCATATTCACGAGTTTTCCCGCCGGGGCAATGGACGCCAAGCAGTCCTCCACCCGCCAGCTTTGGCGCACCGCGCTGAATCTGGATCAACCGGCGGTGGGTTGGAGTGGTACGCAGCTATCGCAGCGCCGCGCCGAAGTATTAACGGCCTTGTCGGGACAAAAGACCATCGCCTGGGGATGGGCCGCGGGAGTATGCGCCGCATATGTGCTGGTGGTGCTGCTGGTTCAAGCCGTATGGCGCGGGCCGGGGCGGCCGCGGGCGTTTGTCTGGTCGGTGGCGGCGGCGATATTGCTAACGGTGGGACTGCTGGCCTTGACGCTTTTTCGCCAAAGCAACCAACAGCTTGCGCAAGTTTCCCTTTCGCTATTGGATTTAGGTGACGGCGGTGGGCGACTGGAGCAAACCTCGGCGTTTTATGGACGGGAAATGGATGACTTGACGGTCATGGCCGCCGACGAGCGCACGGCGATGCGGCCGTGGGTGTCCTATGAACCGCAGCCACCGGTATTGCAACAATTGCCCACGCTGGCGCCCAGCGCCCAAGCGCACGTGGAACGCATCGCGCTGGCCTGGGACGCGCAAGCCGCCATACCCGCTGGCAAAAACGCGACGGCTCACGGGCAATTCACCGCTGATGGCCTGCAACTCACCGTTGAAAATCAACTGGGAGTGAACCTACAGTCCGGGTTGCTGGTGTGGAATAAATCACTTTTGCGCCTGCCCGCGTTCGCCGCCGGAGCAACCACCGCCACACTCAGCGCTACCGACGCCAACCCGCCCGGCGATTACACCTCCGGCGGGCTGCTGACCAGCCAAAGCACTCAGCAGCGCGGCATGATCGTGCAAGCTCTTTTGCAAAACGCTCAATCCGTACAGCGTCAATCGACCGAGCCAGCGGCTCATTCAATCATCGCTTTCGCGGATAACCCCATAGCGCAGCCCCTTATCGTGGCCGGCCAGTTCCAGCCAACGCAAGTGCAGCAGCGTATCGTTCGATTTACCTTGCATTTGCGGCCCAGCGTCGCCGGCTCGCCGGTGCGCGTGGACGGGCCGTTTAATCGTATAGTGCTGAAGGAAAATCTGGGCCTCCCATATGATTATTCCAAGGCCCAGTGGCAGCAGACACAAATGGCCGGCACGTGGACCATCGGCTTTCGTCCCCCGGCGCAGATTGGCAAGCTGCTGGTGCGCAGCGCCACCATCGAGGTGGACCTGGAAGCAACCGACTTCAATGTCTCACTGCACCATGTGGGCGGTTCCGTCGGCCAAGAGCCGCTGGCGCAATGGAATAACGTGCTGGGCCGTCGATCGGTGACGATTATTTGCCAGCCCGGCGATGTTGATGAACAGGGCACGCTGTGGCTGGAATTGCAGGTGCAGCCCAGTGGCACGGGCGGCGCGGTTCTGGCACCACAGTGGAAATTCACTTCATTCAACGTGCAATTGCAAGGGGTGGCGCGGTGAGCGCGTGGCGGCGCTGTGTTCAAATTCTAGAAGGAAAGATGACATGAGTGATTCAACACCGATTTTGATAACCCAGGGCCTCACGCGCCGCTTTGGCGATTTTGTCGCGCTGGACCACCTGGATTTGACGGTGCGCCCCGGCGAAGTGTTTGGTTACATCGGCCCCAACGGCGCGGGGAAAACCACCACTTTCCGAATTCTCTGCGGTCTGCTGGAACCCACCAGCGGCAAGGCGATTGTCGGCGGCCAGGACGTTACCGGCAACAAGGACTTGATCAAGCGCATGGTGGGATATCTGCCTGATAATTTCGGCGTCTATCCCACGCTGCGGGTGTGGGAGTATCTGGATTTTTTCGCCGCCGCCTATCGCATCGCGCCCAAAGCAAGAAGCGCGCGCATCGACCGTTGCCTGCAAATCGCCAATGCCGAGGAATTTCGCGATAAATTAATGGGCGAGCTGTCGCGCGGCATGAAACAGCGCGTGGGCATCGCCAAGACGCTATTGCACGATCCCCAGGTGCTGATTCTCGATGAACCGGCGGCTACCATCGATCCACGGGCGCGCATCCAGATGCGCCACCTGCTGCGCGACCTGGCGAAACTGGGAAAGGCGGTGCTGGTCTCCAGCCACATCCTGCCGGAACTGGGCGATGTGTGCGATACGGTGGGCATCCTGTCCAAGGGAAAGATGATCGCCTGGGGGCCGGTGCAAGAGATTATGCGCACGGTGCGCCAGTCGCGCTTGATGGAACTGGCTGTGCTGGGCGATCAGGGCGCGGCCCGCAAGGCGCTTTTGGACGCGCCGGGCGAATGGAAGGAAGTGGAGGGCGGCGACGGCGGCAAGCTGCGCTATGAAGTGCAGGCTGACGAAAGTCAGTTGGCCCAGTCGCTGCGGTTGCTGTTGCAGCGCGGTATCGGCGTGATCAATTTCCATGAAGTGCCCGCCGATCTGGAAGATGTGTTTATGAGTCTGACCAAGTAAGGGCCGGCGGGCTGGAAAGATTTTGTTCAACATGAATCCGGTACTGCGAAAAGATTTACTGGGACTTTTGCGGCTGCGGCGTACCGCGGCGATTCAAGCATTGTTCGTGGTGCTGCTGGCGGCAATGATGCTGGCCAGTTGGCCCCAAGGCGGCGTGCTGGGCGGAACGGTTCATCTGGCGGCGCAGGCGGTGGTGCCGGCGCAGGATCAAATGCTCGCCGGTTTGGTCATTGGTCAAATCGCCCTGCTGGTGCTATTCGTGCCGGGGCTGGCCTCCATCGCCCTCAGCGGCGAGCGCGAGGCCAACACGCTGGAAATGCTTTACGCCTCGCGTCTCAGCCCCGCGCAGATCATCGGCGGCAAGGTGGGTATCGCCATTGCCTTTCCCCTGCTGCTGCTGATCAGCGGGCTGCCTTTTCTAGCTCTATTAAGCTGGCGGGGCGACGTTCGGGCCGATCTGCTGCTGTGGTGCTACCTGATTCTCATTTTGGGCGCGATGCTGCTGGCGATGATCTCCCTGACCATCAGCGCGCTGGCGCGCCAGAGCGCCACGGCGCTGACCGTCGCCTACGCCGCGGCCCTGCTGATCTGCGGGGGAGTGATGGTTCCCGCCGCGATCATGCTGCAAAGCCAGTCGGGCCTGACGATGAAGTTACTGCATTACGCCCAGGCGGTCAGCCCCGTGGCCGCGGCCCTCTCACTGCTGCGTCCGGGGCTAAACGACTTAGGCGGCGTTGATCGGGGCCTATGGCCCATCTGGGCCGTTTTTATTCCCTCGTCGATAGCGCTGATCGGCATTTGTTTTGCCGTGATCGTATGGAAATTGCGCAAACCACCATCGCAATCGGAAAAAATGGCTGCTCTTGGTGGCGGCGTCGATGTCCAGCGCTCGCTGGGACGCAAAATCATGTTTCTGATCGATCCCAAAAAGCGCCGCGCGCCGCTGGGTCGAATCAATCCCGTGCTGGGCAAAGAGCGACGCACCAGCAGCCTGCGCAGCGGGCGCTGGATGATCCGGCTCTTCTACAGCTCGCTGTTTTTATCACTGGCTTTGTCGGCGATGGCGATCTACGGCGGCAGTGAATACCAGGACTTGCTCAAGTACGTCTCGCAAGTGCTGATCGCTTATCAACTGGGCGTAGTGCTGCTGGTTACGCCGTCGTTCGGCAGCGCTTCGGTCAGCGGGGAATTGGAGAGCGGCACCTTTGAAATTCTGCGTATGACACCCCTGAAGGCGGGCAGTATTTTCTGGGGAAAATTTCTCCCCGCGCTGCCGCCGGCCATGCTGCCGATTTTGGCGATGCTGCCGGCATATGGCGCTTTATGCTTCATTCAGCCCTCGTATCTGCCGCGATTTGAAAACGTCCAGCCCATCGTGCTGATGGCCGTGCTGCTCTACTGCGTGCTGGGTTTGTGCTGCTCAACTTTTGTGAATCAGACAGCGCGGGCCACCGTGAGTGCTTACCTGATCGCCAGCGCGGTGATGGTTTTGCCGCTACTGGGCTGGTGGGCGGGCGGGGCGCAAATGATGCCGGTGCGCTGGGCCAAGTGGATCGCGTTTGTCAGTCCGTTGGTGATGGCAATGAATCAGTTGCCCGATTCCGATCCGCAAATCGCCGCCCTCTTTTTCCCGCATCTGTGGCTGATGGGCGGGCTGTGTGTAGCCCTGCTGATCATCAGTTGGCTGCGATTAAAGGTTCTACTGCGACGAGGATGAGAGTAACACGCATGAGTCAACAAAATCCATTTATCTCCCGCTCCCTTCTGGTGGCCGCGTGTCTCATAAACCTGGCCGCCTTGAGCGCGGCGCAAACTCAACCAACCACCCGGCCGCTGGATTTTGGCAAGGCGAATTTGCCGTACCCGCCCGCCACGTTGGTCAATTATAATTCGCCCGCCACCGTGCGCTTGATGATGGACATGCTGGCCAAACGTCCGGTGGCCAGTGTGGCGGTGCAAATGCTTGATGAACTGGCTCGGTGCGGCCGTCCAGAGGCGGCGTCGGCGATTGCCTTGGCCACCGAAGACCCCGATATCATGGTCCGCGCCGCCGCGGCGCGGGCGGCGGGCATATTAGCCGTTGCAGCGCTCAATAATCCCGTGGTGGAATTATTAAAAGATGATAATCCGGCGGTGCGCGCCGCAGCCGCGGTCGCCTTGGGAAAATTGGATCAAAAGCATCAAGCTGTCCTGACACAACTGCTCCAAAACGAGCGCGATGAGCAGGTCATCGTCGCATTGCTGCAAAGCGTGCGCGGTCAACCGGCGGCCGAGGTAATCGCGGCGCAGTGGGAAAAGTGGCCGGAATATATGCGGCCGGCGGCGCTGGAGGCGCTGGGTCGTCTGGGCGGCCCCGCCGCTGTCCAAGCGGCGGTGAAGGCTCTGGCCGCGTCAGTGCCCCAGCAAGTGGCCGCATTGGCGGCGCTGGGCCGGATGAAAGCCGCCACACAAAGCGGCGAAGTTGAAAAATACATCAGTTATGCCCGCCCCGCCGTGCGCCGTGCGGCCCTCCAAGCCCTGGCCGATGTGGTGGAGATCGCGCGGCAACACGAACTGGCCCGCCCCATGCTCCAAGATGCCGACCCCGCCGTGCGCCAGGCGGCGGTGGATTTGCTAGGCAATCAACTCCAGGCCGCCGACGCGGCGCTACTGGCCGAGCAACTGGACGTGGACTATCCGCCGCTGCACCGCCAAACCTTGCAAGCGCTTGTGGTTGAAGATCAAACGCCGGCGCGACAGGCGTGTGTTGATGTCGCTGTAGCGCTGCTCAATAACGCCAATCCCCGGCGTCGTGAAGATGGCTCCTATTTGCTCGGTCAGATGCGCAGCAATGCGGCGATCAAACGGCATATCGAACTGGCGGTTGTCAAAGCAGGCGCAACCGACTGGAAACTGGTGGGCCAAGCCATTCGTTCCCTTGGCCAAATCGGCGACAAGAGTGCGGCCGAGGCGGCGCTGGAAGTGGCCCGGATGGGCGGACAACTCTCCGCCACCGCCTTTGCCGACAAAGCGCGGGCGGAAGCCATCGTGGATGCGGTGGTTGCCTGCGGACGACTAGGCCAACGGCTTGTGTTGCCGGTTTGCCAGACAGTGCTGGCGCAGGATGCGAAAACGGCGTATTCGCCGGAGCGCACGG
Organism: Tepidisphaerales bacterium; assembly: GCA_038317225.1. Lineage (GTDB taxonomy): Bacteria > Planctomycetota > Phycisphaerae > Tepidisphaerales > Tepidisphaeraceae > JBBQBE01. The sequence continues at coordinate 31,920 of JBBQBE010000039.1, forward strand.
CCTGCGTGTGGTGCATCGGTGTATTGGCCCAGGCCAATGATCCGGCGGTGGATGTATTAGAACAGGTTTATAACGGCATGTTTGAATCGCACGACACAAAATTTGAAGCGATCAAGGCGATGGCCAATCTGCAACTACCGCGCTTCACTGGCACGCTGCAAACCGCCATGCAAAGCTCCGGCGATCCGGCGCAACGATGGGTGGCGTGGCTGGGCTACCAGCGCATCACGGGAAAA
>JBBQBE010000040.1:0-30782 GCA_038317225.1 Tepidisphaerales bacterium
ATGGTCATGGGGAATTCTAATTGTCGTTGACGGGTAAGAATAATTGTCGCTTGACAGACCGCCGTATTGTCGAGTGTCGCCTTAACCCAGCCCATGCACACAGTGGAGCACAACACGTCCACACCCGGACATTTCTACTTGGATAAGGCCGGGCATTACAACTTGGGTAAGACATTCATCAAGATTTTGCGAACAATTCCCCTACGGTTGTCGGGCGGGCGGCGACTCTCTCGTATTTGACGCTTTTGCCGCGATGCCATAGCTTATTGTGTGAAGGTGGGGCTACTGACGGAATGAATTCATGCGACGTATTTATTTGAATGATTGCCAGCCCGGCGACGTGCTGGAAGACGTGTTTGTGGTAACCGGAAAGCAATTTTCCGCCACCTCCACCGGTAAATATTTTATCAAGGCGTTTATCTCCGACCGCAGCGGCCAGGTAACGGCCCGGATCTGGAACGCCACCCGCGAGCTGTTTAACCTGATTCCCGATGGCGGATTCGCCCGCGTGCGCGGACGCGTGGAAAATTACCAGAATAATCTTCAGTTCATCATCGAGCAGATTCAACCCGCCGCCGGCACGTTCGATCTGTCGGACCTGATCCCCCATACGACCAAAGATATCGACCAGATGATCCAGCGGCTTTTCGCCCTCTGCCAGTCCATGCGCAACCGGCACCTGGGGGCGATCATCCAAGCCTACCTGGACGATGAGGAACTGATGAACAATCTGGCCAAGGCCCCCGCCGCCATGAGTTTTCACCATTCCTTCATCGGCGGATTGCTGGAACACACGCTCAACGCCATGGAAGTGGCCGACGCGATGATTCGGTTTTATCCGGGCCTCAACCGCGACCTGGTGTTGGCCGGCATCTTTCTGCACGACATCGCCAAGACCTGGGAACTGTCCTACGACTGCGCGTTCTCCTACACCGACGGCGGGCAACTGGTGGGCCACATCGTTAAAAGCGCCATGTGGCTGGAGGAAAAAGCCCGCGCGGCGGCCGATAAACTGGGCGAGCCGATTCCCCGCCCGCTGATCGAGGTGCTGCAACATATTATTCTCAGCCACCACGGACAGGTGGAATTCGGGGCCGTGAAGGTGCCGGCCACCCCGGAAGCCCTGGCGGTACACGCCATAGAAAATCTCGATGCCAAACTAATGATGGCCCTGGCGGCCACTCGCGGCGAAGGCAAGGTGGGGGAAGGGAAATGGACCGAATACATGAAGGCGTTTGATTGCCGCATGTATCGCCCGGATGTGGCCGCGCCGGACAGCAATCCCGCCAACCCCGGAACTTCCGCAACTTCTGCCACGACCGCCACGGCTGCCACGCCCGCGCGCGGCGGCGCTGCCCAACCGGCCGCCGGTGGCGGCAGTGAAAAGGTACATGGCAAAATCGCCATCACCAATCCATTATTTGAGTCGGCGGAAAATAAGAAACCGCGCTAGCGCACGGCGCTTGAAGGAACACGGCTTGGCATCGATAAGACCCGCTTAGGCCCGATGCGCCTGGGCGTGGATCACGTGGGTATGCGCCGCAGCCGCTGGAGGCGTGGCGGCGGCGGCGTTGATGGCGCTGGGCCGCTGATGCATCCCTGATTCCTGCTCCAATTGCTTGATCTTGGCCACACGGCGGATATGGCGTCCTTCGCCATAGGGCGTGGTGAGAAAAATTTCCACAATCAGCCGCATATGCTCATCGCTGAGCAAATCGGTCCCCAGGCACAAAATATTGCAATGGTTGTACTCGCGGGACAGTCGGGCCGTCAGTTCATCATGCACCAGGGCGGCGCGGATGCCCGGCACTTTATTGGCCGCCACGCTCATGCCGATGCCGCTACCGTCCAGCAGCACGCCCACATCGTAGCGCCCCTCGGCCACAGCGCGGGCCACAGGCACGGCGTAGTCCGGGTAATCGCACGCGGCCATGCCGTCGCAGCCGTAATCCTTCACTTCATGGCCCATCTTTTTCAATAGAGGCACCACTTTGCGCTTGGCTTCGTAGCCACGGTGATCACATGCCACGGCGATTTTCATAGATGACCTCAGGTGCAAGTACCGGTCATTGTCCTATAGCAACGCCTGTTCCGTCAACCGTTGCTCTATCAATTCCTGCAAATGCAGGGCCACTTGGCTGTACAAGCGCTGGTCGCCGCCAATCGGGTCGTCGATGTCGCCGGCTGGATCCAGCAGCGACACCTTATCGCCAGCCGCGGGTGCCAACTGGGCGATGGCCCGCTGATGGCCGCGTCCCATGACGTATATCAGGTCCGCCTGGTTGACCAGTTCGATGTTCAAAGGGCGGGCGCGATGCCCGGATAGATCCCCGCCCAGCGCCCCCACAGCCTCGACAGCCTCAGGCGTTGGCGCGCTTCCGGGGTAAGCCATGATTCCCGCCGAGTGAATAGTATACCCGTTTTGTTCCAAAGCGTTGCCCGCCACAGCTATTTTTTTTGCCAGCAGGTATTTAGTCAAAGCCTCGGCCATCGGCGAACGGCAGGTGTTGCCCGAACAGACGAATAAAATCGTGGTGTGCAATTTTTTATCAATCATGCGGCGATCCCATACGCCCTGGCGAATAATTTCATAACCTGCCAAGTTGACCCGCAGCATGGTCGAAGGGGTGCTGTATCGTGCCGCCCCGGCATCGACAACCCCCCCGGCCGCCTCCAGCCAGGATGGAGCCAGTTGTCTTGTATCGGCGGCATCGCCGGCGGAGATCATCCCCACCGGCCCGACCGTTTGGGACAAAATCCGGCGCGTGATGGCCGTCTCCGGGCAGCGCAGAGTGATATGCCCATCCTCAAACAGCAATGATTCATCCAGTTTGAATCGCCCTGCCACTTCAGCCCGCCGCTGGCCGCTGACCGGCACGGCCAGCGACAGCGGCCCCGGCCACAGCCGCCGCATCATTCGGCGTAAATACAGGCTGGGCGGATCAATGAACTGTTGGGCGGCCTCGGCATCGCTCAGGTGAATGGCAAGCGCCCCCTCGCTGGTGGTGGACCGGCAATCCAACAGCCGGCGCAAAGCTTGCGGTAAATCCAGCCGCCCCGCCAGGCCGTAAACCGTTTCGGTGGGTAAAATAACCAGTTTCCCGCCCGCCAGTAGACGCACCGCCTCCGCGTCGCTGAGGCTTTGGAGTTGTCCGGGTGCGGGCGATTGGTTCATCGTTGCGGGTATTATTCAGGGAGCGTCGAGGCACTGTCAAGCCGAAGGCGGCGGATCGCTTTGCAGCACGTCGACTTGCAACACGCGGATGATCGTCGCCAGCAGTTCGTCGGGGCGATACATTCCCTTGACCAGATGCGCCTTGACCCCCAGATCCTTGGCGCGGTTGACGGTGTTGTCGTCGCTCAAACCCGTCAGCAAAATAACGGGAATCTCATGCACGCGCGGCTCCTGGCGCAAAAGCATTAAAAATGTCAGCCCGTCCATCGGCGGAATCTGCACATCCAGTAAAATCAGATCCGGGCAGTTTTTTTGCGCCATGCCCATGGCACAATAAGCGTCGGCCGCCAGAAGTGTTTGATACCCGTGGCAGCGCAACAGCTTGCCCAGGGTCTGGCGGATGGACAACTCATCATCGACAATCAACACCGTGGGCATAATTCCATTATGCTCTTGTCAAGCCAATCAGGAAACGGCAAAATTTGCCGAGCGGCAAGTGGTTTATACATGGACTGGCGCAGCAGCGGGGTAAAAATTCTCAGCGGGGCAAATCGCTCGACGGCCGCGGCGGCGGTTCGCGGGGTGTTGCGCATTGGAGAAACCGGATACAGCGCGATGATGCGCCTGCGCAATCACGGCTACGCGCGCGGCTGGTTCAAAGTGCATGACGCCGGCCGGCCAGTGGTAAGTGTGGGCAACCTGACCGCCGGCGGCACCGGCAAGACGCCGGTGGTTTACTGGCTGGCCCAGCAGTTGCGCCACCTCGGCTATCAGCCGGCGATTTTGTTACGCGGCTATAAGCAAAACAGCCGGGGACAAAGCGATGAAGCGCAGTGGTTGACCGAACGCTTGGCGGAGGATGCCGCCCTGCCGCCGGTGGGCGTGTATGCCAATCCTGATCGTCTGGCCGGGGCGCGCCAAGCTCTGGCGGAACGGCCGGGCACGCATTTGTTTATCCTCGACGATGGGTTTCAGCATCGGCGTTTGCGCCGCCAGTTTGACTGGGTGCTGGTGAACGCCGCCCAACCGTGGGGCTATGGGCATGTTCACCCGCGCGGTCTGCTGCGCGAGCCACTGGAGGGGCTGGCGCGCGCCGATGCGGTGCTTTTAACGCATTGTGGACAGGCGATCCCCAGGCTTCTGGACATTGTGCGTCAAACCATCGCCCAATATGCCCCCGCCGCGCGCATCGACCAGGCTCGTCATGAGCATGTCGGATATATGCCGCTGGGGCAAAACGCTTTGCGGCCGATGTCATCGCTGCCGCACGGGCGTTGCTGGGCCTTTTGCGGGATCGGCGACCCGGAGAGTTTTCGCGATCAGCTTCTGGCGACGCCAATCGATCTGGCGGGTTTTACCGCATTTGGCGATCACCATGCCTATAGCGCCATTGAAATCGCGATGCTGTGCGCCGAGGCGCGCGAGGTGGGCGCAACCTATTTGCTGACCACGGAAAAGGACGGCGTGAAGTTGCAAGGCCTGGCGGCCCCGCTGCCGATCGGCGTGGTGCGGCTGGAGGCGCGCATTGAGCGGAGCGAAGCAATTGTGCAACAGATCATAGAAAAACTGCATCTGCCGCCGCGATAAACGGATGTTGTCAATTACCAATCCACGTCGGCTCGTGCAGGCACCGGATATTTTTCAACCAGCTTTTGGATCAGTTGTTTATCCGAGTCATCCAGTTGCCGGGGAACCTTGATGCGAATGACGCACAACTGATCGCCCTTCTGCTCGCCGCGTTCGACACCGCGACCCGGCAAGCGCAGCTTGGCCCCGCCGCTGGTGCCGGGGGGAATGGTGATGGTTACTTTGCCGCCCAGGGTGGGCACTTCGATTTTTGCGCCCAAAAGCGCTTCGTACAGACTGACGGGCACATCCAGCACCACATCCAATCCATCGCGGCGGAAATAGCGGTGCGACGCGACGTTGGTGATGATGAACAAGTCGCCGTTACCAGCCGGGCCGGGATGTCCGCGGCCTTTCAGTCGCACGCGGCTGCCCTCCTTGACTCCGGGTGGGATTTTCACCTCGATGGTCTCCACCCTGCCATTTTGATGAATCTGCAAGGGAATGGCGGCCCCGCGCGCGGCCTGCTCGAAGGTGAGCGTCAAGGCATGTTCCAAATCCTGGCCGCGGCGTGCTTCGGGCCGGGCCCGGCCGCGACCGGCGGCTCGCCCGGCGGTCGGCCCGCCTCGACCTCCGAAAAGCTGCTCGAAAATATCGCCGTAATTCCCGCCGCCAACGTCAAAATCCTCCACCGAGACATTAGGCCCGGCCTGCCAGGCGGCCCCACCACGGCCGGCCTGGGCGCGGCGAAACGCCTCGAAGGGATCGCCGCCGCCGGCATGCCCGCCGGGCTGGCCGCCGACGCCGGCGTGGCCAAACTGGTCATAATTCTGCCGTTTGGCCGCGTCGCTTAATACATCATACGCCTCCTGCACCTCCTTAAACTTCTCGGTGGCGGCGGCGTTGTTCTTGTTCACATCGGGATGGTACTGGCGCACCAGCTTGCGGTGCGCCTTGCGAATTTCATCCGCCGCAGCGCCGCGCGAAAGCCCCAGCACTTCGTAAAAATCACGTTTTGCCATATGCGGCTATTTTAGCAGCGCGGGGCAACTGTGAAAACGGGCGCAACACGGGCGCAATACACCCGCAACGATTGGGCATGACTCACAATCACTAATTTCATGGCGTGCAATGACGCCCGCCCCTATACTGGCGGCTCCTTCATGGGGATTCAACGGCTGATTTTGGCAATGTAACTGACGAGGCGTGTGGTATTTGTGTATTGGGAAAAACCCATTGCTGCGACTGATTTAGGTGGAGACATCCATGCCCAAGGAAATTGATTATCAAGCGGCTTAGCTATCGTAGACGCCAAGGCCTTAGTGATGGTGATCATGATCGCCACGTGGCTATCTTCCACAAAGGCGAGTTCGTGGCGGTTTTTTGTCCTAAAGCGGGGCGGGAAATCGCAGTCACGCCGCCGGCGAGTTTGGATCAGCCGCCGTCAAGTGGGCTGAAATCCCGTTGGACGCGACGGCAGGGACAGGTACTGGCATTCATCCACTTGTACATAAAGCTGAATCGACAACCTCCGGCGGAAGCGGATATCGCCCGGCATTTTCGCATTGCGCCTCCATCGGCGCACCATATGGTCGTAATGCTGACGAGCAAGGGCTTGATCAAGCGCCAGCCGGGAGCGGCCAGGTCCATTGCCCTGCTGGTTGATCCTGAGCAATTGCCGACACTTGAGTGATAAGGGCCTTGCTCGCATGATATGAGCCATGCCCACGCGGATTCCCTGGTCGCGGGATGAACTGCTTGTAGCCTTCCGGCTCTATTGCCACACGCCCTTCGGCAAACTGCATCAGCACAACCCGGAGATAATCGAGCTAGCGCGGACGCTGGGGCGCACGTCATCGGCGGTAGGTATGAAGGCGTGTAACTTTGCCAGCCTCGATCCGGTTCAGCGAGCGCGGAACATCTCGGCGCTGGGTAACGTCAGCAGAGGCGATCGCGAATTGTGGGAGGCTTTCCAAGAGAACCCCGAGGCCGTTGCCGCCGAAGCCGAAGCAACATATGCGAGCCTGACCGGGTGGGACGCCCCGCCGCTGGAAACTGAATTAGACCTGCCCGATGGCCCCACGGAAGTAGCGCGAACCGTGCGAACGCGCCGGGTGCAGGCGTTCTTCCGCGCCGCCGTGCTGGCAAGCTACGAATACCGTTGTGCTCTATCGGACATCGCAGTTCCCGAACTACTGAATGCCAGCCATATCATTCCTTGGAAGGTGAATACAGGACGACGTGCTGACCCGCGCAACGGTATTGCCCTGAATGCGCTCTACGACCGCGCGTTCGACCGGGGACTGATCACGTTTGACGAGCAACTGCGGTTGGTAATCTCTCGCCGATTACAGGTTGGCGTCCCGCCCACGTTTCAGCGCCAGGCGTTGCTGGAACTGGAAGGCCGCAAATTGCGACTTCCTTGCCGCTTCGTTCCAGATCAATCCGCAATCTCCTATCATCGCCAACACATCTTCTATGCGGGTAATGGATCAGTTAACAAGCGATCTTCATTGAATCGGCTATACCTGCCTATGCGTGTTCCGCGCGCCATTCTTGCCAAATAAACTGCGCGAGAGACAGACTCGATTGCGGATTATGTTTCTGGCAATAGGTGGGGAACGTCACAAGGCCTCAATCATTTTTTGAGATAGCTCGCGAACCCCGGATAGGCTATGAGGCTTGTCGGCAAAAGCACGTGGATTAACCAATGGCGAGAGTCGAGCCGGGCTTTAAGATGCAGCGGGGCAGAAAACACATTGTGTCGCACGCGGCGAAAAACCGCATCACGACGCAATGCCGCGGCGATCATAATCCGCTCATCTATGCTCTAGATATTTGGTTGCCCCCACATTGCAGCTCAGTGCGGCGAGGCGATTCTTCACCGGCCGCGGGAATATCCACTTGGGGGTAGCAAACGGGGGAGCGCGCAGTGTCAAAGTGTGTCCAAGTGTGTTCAATATGGAATTAGAACGAGGTCGGTGCGAAGCGGGTTGTGACTCGCAAAACGCGGGCAATTTCCAATATAGCCACGGATCGTCATATGTGTTGGGGAAAGCGGGCGATGGGATTCGAACCCACGACGTCAGCCTTGGGAAGGCTGCATTCTACCACTGAATTACGCCCGCGTGTGGTCGCGGAAAATACCCGCGTTGCTCACGCGGGCAATTGTAACCCAGGCGACGGGCGTTTCACAAGGCCGCGATGATTTTTTAAGCGGTGGCGGGCCAGTAACTGGTTTAGTGGGCGGGCTGTCTCGCGACGCTTACTTCGTGAAAATGGCGAATTGCGCACGGGCGACAATTACCGGCTCAATGCCCCGGCTGCCCCGCGACGCCTTAGTGGCGAAGATAGCGAATTGCGCCCACGCGACAATCACCGGCTTAATGGGCGGGCTGTGCCGCGACGCCTCCCTGTGAAATTCACGAATTGCGCCCGCGCGACAATCACTGACTCAATGCGCCGGCTGCCCCGCGACGACTACTTGGAAAAATGGCGAATCACGCCCGCGCGGCAATCACCGACTCCACGTGCCGGCTGTGCAGCGACGACTCCCTGTGAAAATCACGAATTGCGCCCGCGCGACAATCACCTGCTGATCCGCAGGTTTTGCCGCAAGGCCGCCAGTAAAAAATGCCGCTTGGCGTCCTTCAGCCCACTGGCCAGGGATACGCTCTTTTCTCCATCGATGACGATTTTGCGTTGCGGCAGATTGTTTTTTCGCCAGGCGGCGAAGGTTTCGCGGACGGCGGTGACGCGCCCGGCGTCAAACCGGCGGCGATAGCCCAGCGGGCCGACGCATAGAGGCCCAGCTCTTAGGGCGCTTTGCGGTCGGCCGGCGGCCGCTGGGTCGGGCCATCCGGCTCCGTCGCCGGGGTTTGGGGTCGCTGGGCTTCGCCGGCGATTTTGACCAGGATTTCGGGAAGCTCAATGCCGCCAATATCCTTCATCACCTGCAACATCGGCGGAAGCGTACGCGACATGCTTTGCAAAAAATTGGAGGTGCTGCCATTGCCTTGGCCGTTTTCCCAGACCACCACCTTGTCAAAGCGGATATTGCTGATGGCTGTGGCGGCGGTTTGCGCCAGCGTGTCAAGGTGTTCGAGCATCAGCAGTTCAAACGCCTGCTTGGCCCCGCCGCAGGCGGTGATGATGCGCTCCAGGCCCTCGCCTTTGCGGGCAAGCATTTCATACTGGCCTTTGGCCTCGGCCTGCAAGCGGGCGAAGATGGCCGACGCCTGCCCCTCGGCCTCGATGCGGCGTTTTTCCGCCTCGGCCTCGGCTTCAACGATAATCTGGGCCTTGCGGGCCTTGGCCGGTGCTTCCAATTCCGAGCGGCGCTGGGCCTCGACCATTTCCGCCTCGGCCAAAGCGGCCTTGGCCATGGCGCGGTTCTGCGCTTCCATCACTGCGGCTTCCGATTCGCGTTTGCGGGTTTCGCCCATTTGATAGGCCTCGGCCTGCTTGACCTGCAAATGGGCATGGGTGCTGGCGATTTCCGCTTGGGCGGTGGCTTCGCCGGCGATGGCCTTGGCGTTGGCGTCGGACACGCTGACGCGCATATCGCGCTCGGCCATTTTCACTTGCATTTCCCGTTCGTAGCCGGCGGTTTGCTCGCCGACCTTCTGTTCCTTTTCCAGTTGCGCCACGCGCACCGCCTGCTCGCGCTGCGCTTCGCGCACACCGATCTCGCGCGTCTTGTTGGCGTTGGCCACCTGCACCATCTTTTCGCGTTCGGCCTCGGCCACGCGCACCTCGCCGAGTTTTTCCTGTTCGGCCACATCGCCGCGCGCCTGCTGCACGGCCTGGCTGGCGGCCTTTTTGCCGATCGCCTGGATGTAACCCGATTCATCGTTGATATCGGTGATATTCACGTTGATCAGCACCAGGCCGATTTTGCGCAGCTCCGGCTCCAGCGAATGCTGGATGTTGCGCAAAAACGCCTCGCGGTCGCGGTTGATATCCTCGATGCGCATGGAGGCGATCACCTGACGCAACTGGCCGAAGATAATGTCCTGGGCCTGCTGCTTGACCTGCATCTGGTTGAGTCCCAACAGGCGGATGGCGGCGTTTTGCATCAAAGCCGCTTCCGTGCCAATGGCCACGGTGAAGATGCTGGGGACACTGACGCGGATATTCTCCATGGACAAAGCGTCGCGCAGGGGAATTTCGATCTGGATCGGCTCCAGCGTCAGATAGCCGTGATCCTGGATCAATGGCCAGACGAACGCCGCCCCGCCGTGGATACAGCGGGCGCTGTCGCCGCCGCCGACTTTACCGAAGATCACCAGCACGCGGTTGGACGGGCAGCGCTTATAGCGTTTGACCAGCAGGATGATGAAGCTGACAAACAACAAAGCGACGAAGACGGCCAAAAGCGCCAGCATGTTGCCGGCGTCGGCGGCCTGGGCGATAGGGTCAAGAATGTTCATAGTGATTTACCTATAAAAGTTCGATTAGTCCGGCACATCCGATGCCGACACATCCGATACCGGCACATCCGATGCCGGCCCGCATTCCGGTTGGGCGACCACTTCCACCGTGTCGCCGCTGACGACGCTGACCACCCGCACCTTGGAGCCGGTGGGCAGTTGACCCTGAAAGGTAACGGCCTGGCACTCCACCGTGCGGTTTTGCAGGGTGAGGGTGATCTTCCCCAGCCCGCTTTTGTTGCCGGGGATGGTGAGATAAACCGTGCCGCCGCGGCCAACGGCGCCGGCCAGGCGGAGCGTGCCATCGTCGCGCAGGCGGCTGATCAGCCGCATCATCTGCGCTACCAGCAGCAGCGCCGCCAAACCGCAACCCAGCCCCCATGCCAGCGCCGCCGTAGCGGAAAAGTGCCCTGCGTCGGCCGCCAGCCCGCCCAGACCAAATGCCGTCAACGCCGCCACCAGCGAACGAAACGTCAAAACTCCCGCGAACCAGTTGGCATCGTGGCCCATCTGGGCGTCGTGGTCCACCGACACATCATGGGAGTCAAAATCGTGGTGTCCACCCAAGCCCAGTAACCCCAGCAAAAACTGGGTTAAAAAAAGCGTCCCGCCGATCACCGCGCAGTAAGTGTAAATGCTTGTCATGGCGTAACCCCCAACTGCCCTGTAGCCCTATGCAAGTATGCCCGCCACCAAGTGCCAGGTCAAGCAACATGAACCCGCCGCCAGATTCGCGGCAAGATACCCGTGAACATCTCCCAGCCATTGACGCCAACGCGGGTTGGGGATACCAAGATGCCGTATGCTTCCCAGCGCCGAACAGGTTATCGAGGCTTTGCAGTGCGCCACCGAGGAGAACCAGCTTTGTCCACTGCGGGACAACCAGGTGGTCTTGCTTCCCGAGCAGGGCGAATTGTGGATGACCGGCGATATGCACGATCATCGCCGCAATTTCCAAAAGATCGTCAAACACGCGGATCTGGCCAATCATCCGCAGCGGCATTTGATTCTCCATGAGCTGATTCACGGCGACCATTACGATGAAAATGGGGCCGAGGATAGCTGGTCGATGCTCTATCAGGCGGCGGTGCTGAAGTGCGACTTTCCCAACCAGGTACATTTTTTACTGGCCAATCATGACCTGGCGCAGATTCATGGCGAAGGAATTATGAAAGCGGGCTTAAGCGTTTGCGAGGCGTTCAACGCCGGCGTGAAACGTGATTTTGGTGCCCAGGCGAGCAATGTGCAGGTGGCGATCACGGAATTTTTGTTGTCGCTGCCGCTGGCGGCCCGCGCTCCCAACGCCATGTTTTTCTGCCATTCGCTGCCGACCGATGCGGAGGTGGCGGGGTTTGATTACACCATTTTCAAGCGACCGCTCAGTGGCCCGGATTATCGGCGGCGAACCGGCCCGGTTTACCAGCTTATCTGGGGACGCAACATGACCCCGGCGGCGGTGGACCTGTTCGCCGATCAAATTGGCGCCAGCCTGATCGTTACCGGGCATCAGCCTCAAGATTCGGGCTTCGGCGTCAACGGCGATCGGCACTTAATTATCGCCTCCGACCACAACCAGGGGGTGTTTGTGCCTATTGAATTGAGTAAAGCATACGACATGCCGCGATTGGTGCGGCGGGTGAAAAAAATCGTGGCTTTGGAGTAGCTCGTCGATGAACGATCTCCCCCCGCCGCCGCCCCCGCCGCCGCAACATCCCCAGCCTTTTTTGCTTAGCTACGATCGCGCCGCGGCGGCGGCGGCGCGCTGGCGGCGCTGGATTTTGTGGCTCACCGTACTTTTGGCCCTGGCCAGCGCTTGGCCGTGGGCCGTCCGTTCGGTGCGCTGGGCCCAGCGGATTTACTGGCGGCAGCAATGTCTTAACTGGCAAAACCCCAGCACCCAGCCGGTGGTTCAGTGGAAAGACGGCAAAGCAACCATTGCCACAACGGCATCTCCCTGGCCGCGGTATTATGAATCACTCAATCAAGCAACCCTCGGCGGCGCGGGACTGCTTTATCTGCACCGCCGAGCCGCGCAGGCCGATAAGCCGCGACTGGTAGTCATTGAAGTCGCCGCCGGCACCACGGCGGGTCAGTGGCGCCTGTGGCCGCGGGTGATCGCGCTGGATCAGGGCGGGCGGGAACTGGATGCCCCGCCGCCGTATTATCTGGAGGCCGACAAACTATATCCCGCCCTGTCGGACATCAATCACCCCGCGATGATACGCCTGCCATTTGAACGTGGCGGCGGTAACCACATTCTTACAATCTGGCTGGATGCGACCGATCAATTGCGCTACGCGGAATAAACCGCCGCGATATCATCAGGCAAGAGCGTTCTCACACCAAACGTGCCGTGAACAGGAGCCACACTGGTGTACGAGCGGAGGGTTTTCCGCGTGCGACGCGCGGCTCTTTCCCACCCGCTACCAACGGCATGGGAAAGCTCTAAAACCACTACAAGCGATAGACGCGGCGATGTACGCCCGAATCATCGTCGTCGGTTTCCAACAGTGTTGGATCTGTGCGAACCGGCCGCGGCGGCGCGGGCGGCTGGGGCGAGGGGGCCTGGGGAGTGGCGATCGCCTCTTCGATGCGCTGGGCGCGCTCGCCGTGTTGTTGGAGCCGCAACAGCGCTCGCTTAAAATCGACCAGGGTGCTGGCGTGCTTATCGGTCAACATGTCCAGCAATGCTTCGATATGCAATTGCTGGGCGCGGATGGCCTGGCACATTTCCTGGTGCAACGCGCGCAGGGCGCGGCGGGCGTGCGGATCATCAATCAACGCTATTTCCGCGGCAAGGACGCTGGTATCGCTCATAGCCGGCTCCTGAGGTGAAAAGCCTTTGAATTACAACAGTACCATACCACCCGCTTGCGGCGGCGACAATCAAAAAGCGGGCGAAGTGCGCAATTATTGTAAAGGGGGACTATTCCCGCCGCGGAAACCGATTTGCCTAAGGGCTTCATACAATCCGATCCCCGCTGCCGTCGAAAGATTCAGACAACGCTCGCCGGAGGCTTGGGGGATGCGCACGGCCTGATCGGGCGCATGCTCCCAAAGCCGGGGATTGAGTCCGGCGGTTTCGCTGCCAAAAACCAGGCAATCGCCATCGTGCATTTGAGCCTGCCAGAGCGTGCGCCCGGCTTTGCTGGAAAAGAACCATAAGCGGGATTGGTTCATCGCTTGCAGGAAAGCGGCCAGATCGTCATGCACCGTCAATCGCAGCCGCGGCCAATAGTCCATCGCGCTGCGGCGAAGTTGCTTGTCGCTAAGCACAAACCCCAGCGGACGCACCAGGTGCAAAGCGGTGCCCGCGGCCACGCATAGCCGCGCGATATTGCCGGTATTGGGAGCAATTTGCGGACAAATCAGCGCCACTGCCAGCCGATGAGACGCGAGGATCGGATTACCTGGTGAATCGAGGGCCATGGCGCTGGCGGCTAAATTGCGACGCCGCTATCGCGGCGATAATTTTCCAGCAGTTGCACAAACTGGTCGGTGAAGACGAAATTGTGCTGGGGAAATTGCATGCCGGCCATATTCTGGTCGATGTGGCTGAACATCAATTCAATCTCGGCGATCAAGCGCTGGCCGACCTTGACGGTACCGCTGATCGATGCCCCGGCCTCGGATAATTGCTGGATCGTCGCCTCAAAGAGTAATTGATCGCCGGGCAGCACCAAGTGATGAAATAGCGCTTTGCCCACCTTGGCCAAAATCACCTTTTCGGCAAACCGCCGCGCTTCGCCGACGAGAATGCCGGCGGTCTGGGCCATGCCCTCGATAATCAGCGAATGGGGCATGATGGGAAAATCGGGATACAAATCGTGCAAATGCTCCTCGGCCAAAGATACATTCTTCACCGCCGCGGCGGAAACGCCGGGCGTGAAACCCACAAATTTGTCGATCCAGATCCAACGCATAACGTATTGGTCCGTTGTCAGTAGTCAGTGGTCAGTTGCAAAGATGAATGTCGATTGTTGATTGTGGAGAACCAATTCAACATTCCACATTCAACACTCAACTGAGCCACTGACTACTGACTCCTGATCCTTCTACTTAATTTTATTCTCAATATAATTCACCACGGTATCGACGGTGAACTGCATCTTGTTGATGTCCGGGTCTTTTTCCAATTCCGCAAAGTCCATGTGCGGCATGCGCTGTTTAAGCTGCGCCATGCCCTCGGGCGTGATGCGGCCATTTTGCACGTACTGCACGTTGGTCAATAGATCCTCCGGGAACATTTCGCCGCGCGGAATCTTGATGCCGAAGGCTTTTTCCAGGCGAAAGGCGATATCCAGAAAATCGATGCTTTCAGCGCCCAGGTCGCCGCGCAGGGTGGCGCTGGGCTTGACATCCTCCTCGTCAACGCCCAAGGCATCAACCAAAACATCCCGCACCTTGCCGTATATTTCGTCGCGCGTCATCGCCATGAGAATGCTCCAGGTAGAAGTACTTTATTCAAAGCGCTGATCTTACAGACTTTGTTCCCGATTTTGAAGGTTAAGCAATTGCCAGCGCCGTTTGTGATGCTCGATCAGCGCCGCATCGGTGGGCGCGTAAGCCGAATCGCGCTGTGCTAAATTAAAATACGCCAGTTCCAGCCGCGCCGTAACGGCGGGCTGTTCGTCCACCGTGCCGGCGGCCTTGAAGATGGCGCCGGCGTCGGTTGATTTGACCCATTGCACATCCACCACCAGGCTTTGCCCCGGCGAGAGGAAATGGGCGTATTTCACATTTTTGGCTTCCTTGAGGATCGTCATCGAGCAGGCAAATCCGCCGCGGTGGTGCAGCAGCCAGCCGCAGGCCTGGGTCATCGCCTCCAGCATCATCACGCCCGGCAGCACCGGGAAGGTGGGGAAATGATCGGCCAAATATTCCTCGGCCAGCGAAACCTGCTTGCGCGCCGTCAAACGCTCGGCGGTGATCGATTCGATTTTATCCAGCAGATTAAATTTCAAAACAACCTTCCCGTCAGCGCTGCGAACCAGCGCTGACGGCAGGGTTGTATCTGCCTTATATGGGCTTTTCAAGAGCGGGGACGATTTTGCTTGCCAGCCATACCAGCGGGCCGCCCCGGCACTAAACCGGGGCGGCTGGGTGCGGCTTCCGCATTTTACATAGGCAAAAAGGGATATTTTACGCGGGGAAATCTTCCAGCGGCGCTTCGGGCACATCCAGATTCACTTGCCGATTGACTACCTTGCGGTAGCCCAGCTTGTGCATCACCTCCAGCACCTCGGTCCAGGTGGGGAACATTTTTTTGTTCACCTTTTTGTAGGTTTCAATGGCCATGACAAACTCAAACTGGCCAGGGGTCATCTCCCCTTCCTCGGCGCTGCGGCGATCCTCGCTCAGGCGAATCCCCGCGCCGCGACGGCGCTCCAGGTGGGTTCGCCGTGGGCCGCTACGCCGCTCGGGACCGGTGTAACTGGACTGCTCGCGGCTGAGTTGGCGCCGATCCAGACCCATGCGCCGGTCCACGACGCTGCGCGCCGGTTCCTGGGGCTGGGTGGCGGGCGCCGCTTCGCAGGCGCACGCGTCAGCGGGAATTGTCAGAGTTTCGGCCGTCATTGCTGTACTCATACATCCACCTCTTTAGGCACATCGGATGGATGCGAAGGCGACTTAACTTGACAGGTAAATATTCCCGCTATACGGAGGTTTGTTGATATTGGTAATACGCCTTAATGGCCCGGCCATAGTAGCCGGAGGCATGCACCCGCACCCCGTTGAGAATCACTCCCAGATGGGCCACGGGAAGTTGACTCAGCGCATCGCGCATGCGCAGCAGCAAATCGCGGCTGTTGGCCTGGGCCCGCACCACGCTGACCACGCCATCGACGTGGCTGGCCAGCGCCACGGTTTCACTCACCAGCAAAATCGGCCCGCTGTCAAAGATCACCTGGTCAAACCGCTGAAGCAACTGGTCCATCAGTCGTCCTAAAAGCGGGCTTTCCAATAATTCAGCGGCGTTGGCCGGCCGCTTGCCGGCGGCCATGAACCACAAGTTGGGCACCGGCGTTGGCCGCAGCAAATCGTCGGCCTGCCGCGGATCAAGCAGCGCGTCGGCAAATCCGCCGGGGTCATCGGAGACATTAAATATGTTGGCCAGCGTGGGGCGACGAAAATTCGCGTCGATAAGCAGTATCCTACGCCCGTTGATAGCCAGGGCCGCGGCCAGATTGGCCGCCACGGTGGATTTGCCGTCCCCTTGCCCGGGGCTGGTTATCAGCAGGCTGCGGGTGATCTCCATGCGCGTCAGATGCGTCAGGCGGGCGCGAATTTGGCGAATCTGCTCGGCCATCAGCGAGTGCGGCGCCGAAAAGATCGCCAGTTCCGCCGGCGACTGCGCCGCCTGCGGATCATCCTCCGCTTCACAGATCACTCCCAATAGATTCAAGTGCCCCACGCGCTGCACATCGCGCGGCGAGCGGATGGAGTTGTCCATCACATCACGCAAAAACGCCGCCCCCACCCCCGCCATCAGCCCCAGCGCGAATGATCCGGCCAAAAAAACCGGCAACTGCGGAAAGGAGCGACTGCGGGGCGATTCGGGCTTGGTGGACCAGCCGACGATCAATTGCCCCGGCTTGCGCACCACCGGCGTGGCGGGGTCTTCGCCGGTGACCGATTGCTGCAACACCGACAATTCCCGTTCAATGGCGTACAGCGAATCGAGAATCTTGCTCTCCTGTTGACGCAGACCAAGATAGCCGGCGTTTTCCCGCTGATAGCCGCCGCGGCGAGAGTTCAAATCCAAAATGCGGTTGGCCACTTTTTCGTAGGTGTCCTTCAGCGCCGCGGCGCGCTGGTTGGCCTCCTCCACCATGCTTTGAGTCAAAGCGGCCAAGCGCCCATCGCTGGCCTGGCGCAACTGCGCGGTTAGTGCGTTTTTCCGGTTGACCAAGGCCTGGTATTTCGGATGACGGGTTCCCATCGCCCCGACGGCGATCAATTCGTTTTCCACTTGCGCCACGGCAGCCTTGAGCGAAGCAACCGCCGGATCGCGCTGTACCTGCGCCATCAACTGCGGCTCCATCTGGTTTTGCTGGGTTGGGTCCTGCAAACTGGCGGCGTTGGCGGCGGCCATTTGTGATTCTTCCTGCAGCTTGGACCGCAGTTGGGTCAGTTCGCGCAGTTCCGCTTCCACCGCATCGACGCTCTGATCCATGCTGCCGCCGGCGCGCTCCGCTCTATCGGTATACAGCTTCAATTCCTCGCGCACCTGCAACAAGCGAAATTCCCATTGCAAACGCAGGGTATTCAGCGCGGTCTGCCGCCCCACCAATACTTCTGTGCCTTGGCGCGCTTCGCGCTGCAAATGGCGATTAACAATAATCTCCAGGATTTGCTTGGCCTCATCTGGCGAGGCGCAGGTCATCGCAACGCTGATTTGCCGGGTTTGCTGCACCGCGCTCACGGAAAACTCGCCCGCCAATTCGCTCACCCCCCGCGAGCCGGCCGGCAACGACTGATACCACTGCGTGCCGCGCAGTTCAGCGCTTTTTTGCAAAACCTCCTCCAGCAGCGATGGATCGCGCAGCAGACGGATCTGCGTGGACTGTTCCAACTCAATGGCGGTTTGATTGGCCGCCGTGTAGATCGGTCGAAGCAGGTGGCTCACCGGATCCATGCGGATATCCAGCAACGCCTTGGCGGTATAACGCGGATACAGGCTGCCGAGGACGACATACAACCCGATGCCCACCGCGACGCAGGTAAACCACACCAGCAAAATCAGCCATAAGGAGCGATACAACACGCGCTTCAGCGGCGCGGCCGGCGAAGTGTGTTCCTCCACGGCGACGGCAGGTGTGAATTCCACCCGCCGCGCCGGCAGTGCCTGGGCATTTTGCGGCAGGGAAGTCATGTAATCGTGTCGGCAAATCCACCCGCAGCGGGCGCGGTGATCGCTGGTAAACTCTGACGCCCGCGGCCCCAAGCGTCAAACTTGCTGATAGTCGTAGTAGGCCTTGATGGCCCGCCCGTAATAGCCGCCGCCCTGGGAACGCACGCCATTGAGCACCACGCCCAGATGCTCGGCACGCACCTGACGCAATGTTTCACGCATACGCTGCAAGAGGCCGCGGCTGTTGGCCTGGGCGCGAACGACGCTTATCACACCATCCACGCGGCTGGCCAGGGCCACGGTTTCGCTGACCAGCAGGATCGGCCCGCTGTCGAAGATCACCTGGTCAAATTCCTCCAGCGCCCGCTCGATGAAGCTGGCCAACAACTGGCTTTCCAAAAGTTCGGTGGCGTTGTCGGGCCGCTTGCCGGCGTTCATCACCAGCAAATTGGGCACGGCCGTTTCCTGTACGGAGGCGGCGAAATTCGCACTGTTGACCAGGGCATCGGCAAACCCGCCGCCGGCGTCGGCCACGGCAAAAACCTTGCCCACCGAAGGCCGGCGGAAATTGGCGTCCACCAGCAGCACGCGCCGACCATTGAGGGCCAAACCGGCGGCCAGGTTGGCCGCGACGGTGGTCTTGCCGTCCTGGGGCGAGGGGCTGGTAACCACAATGCTGCGCGTGGTTTCCATGCTGGTGGCATGGGCCAGGCGGGCGCGAATCTGGCGGAACTGCTCGGCGAGCATCGAGTGCGGCGATTCAAAAATCGCCAGTTCCAGCCGCGAACCGGAGGCTTCGGGGTCGTCGGCGGCGTCGGCCACCACACCCAGCACATTCATCTGCCCCACCCGCGCGATATCCCGCGGCGAGCGCACGGTCGTGTCCATCATTTCCCGCAGGAAGGCCACACCCAGGCTTAAGCCCAGCCCCAGCATCACTGCCAAGGCCATGGTAACCGGCAGCTTGGGAAAGCTGGGTTGATCCGGCTGCTCAGGCTGATTGCTCCAGGAAACCACGTTTTGTTCGGCGCGGCTGGTGTTCTGACTCATCGCATACATCTGGTCGTCAATTTGCTTAAGCACCTCGCGGACGGCCTGCTCCTCGTCCTTCTTGGTCAGGTATAGCGCCATGTCATTGGTCAACGTGGACAATTCCTTTTTGATCTCATTAATCCGTCCGGTGACGGCATCCAACTGCTGCTGGCTCAATGCCGCCGACGAACGGAGCTTGTCCAAATAATTGGCGCGGGTGCGGGCACCCAATTCGGCGCGGGCATCGTCCAGTTTCTTCTTGAAGGTATCACGGCGGGCCTGCATCTCCACCACGCGCGGATGCGTCGGACCCAGCTTGCCCATTTCCGCCAGCGAGGCATCCAACCCATCCACCATCTGCCGCAGCGTGTAAATCTGCTGATCGCGGTTGAGCACTTCATCGACTTCCGCGGGATCCTCGCCCCGCTGCAACTGCGCCTGCACGCTTTCATAGCTGTTGCGGGCCATGTTAGCCACGTTCTGATATTCCAACTGCGTGCGAATCAAGTCCGCTAGTTCCTGCTCCTTGGCGTTGAGGTGGCCGGGAATACCCATGCCGTCGATGCTCAAACGCGCCGCCTTGTCGCGCAATTCGTTGCTCAGATCGTTTCTGCGCCCTTCATAGCGTTGGCGAAGCTGACCCAGCGTGTTAACACGATTGATGGTTTGCGTGCGGATCGCGTCGCTTTGGTTGCGGATATGCTGCTCGACCAATTCATAAACCACCGTGCGGCAGGAGGCCGGATCGGGATCGGAAAAGGACACGGCAATCAGCTTGGTATCGGTGATGGGGCTGACCGACAAATGATCCATCAAGTCGGCCTTGGCTTTCTTGGTGTCTCCTTTGAACTGGCGAAACCAACTGGTTTCACGAACCGCATTGTCCACGCGGCTGAGCAAATCGCTGAACGTGCGCTCATGCTTGAGCAATTGCGCCTGCGAGCGCTGTTCCAGTTCAACGGTATTGCGGTCGGGCAAAAGCTGCTGGTCCTGCTTGAGCAGGTTTACAATCGGATTGGGATTCACCTGAATCAGTCCGGTGCTGGTGAACTTGGGGTAGTTGGCCGCCAGGTACATATTGAGGAAATAGCCGCCAATGCCGGCGACGATCACCGAAGCAATGATGATCCATAAATTAGCCCGGATCACGCGCCAGGCGTCAGCCCCGGTCATCTGCCCGCCGGCGGCGGCCACCGGCATCGGCGTCATTGGCTGGGCCAACGCGCCTCCCGGCACATGAGTGGGAAGTCGCATGGACGTGGTTTGCGGAAGCGTTGTCATATTCAAAACCTCTGGATGTCAACTCCAATGTCGCCGACAGCGTATCGCAACAATGGATAAGAACCAAGAAAATTCCTTCGCACTCAACGTTTATCGCTCAAGCCCGGCAACGTCTGACCGGCCAAACGGGCCTCGCTCAGGGCCTTTTCAATGCGGGCCTTGAGCGTGGGGTCCACTTCCTGCTGGGTGCGCTCCATCTCCGAGACCAACTCCCGGGCCGTCTGCAACTGTATCAGCGCATCCTGCGGCAGATTGTTCTTCAAAAGCGCATAACCCAGGTGGTAATACGAATCCACCAGCCGGCGGCGTTCGATCACCTGCTTGAGCAGGATAATCCCTTCCTGGGTCCGTCCGTTCAGCGTCAACACCCAGCCGTGGGTATCCATAATATACGGCTGGATAACGCCGGACTTCTGCATGATGTCATAGGCCCGCTGGCTGTACTGCAACGCCTTTTGCGGCTGGGGTGGATCGCCGTATTCGGCCAGCAGACACGCCAGATTATTCAAACTGGCCACATCATCGGGGAAACGATCCAGCAGCTTGGTATAGATTTTTTCCGCCTTGGCCACTTGGGGCTTGGGCGAGGCCATCAGGTAGATAATACCCGCCACGTGCAACACGCGATCCTGCTGGGCCGGCGAAAGCTGGTCCAACATCGCCAAGCTCTTTTCAATCATGGTGATGGCGCTGGCGTCATCCTTGATCGAGTGATAAAGGAACGCGGCCAGAATCTGCCAGCTTGCGTCATTTTGCGCCCGCGGCAGCACGATCTTCAAAGCCTCTGGAACGCCGATTTCACCAGTCAAATCCTGGATCAACTGGGCGCTGCCGGCATCATCTTTGGCCGCGTCGGTGATGCGCAAGGCCAGTTCGTATTCGTTAATCGCCAAGTCCTTCTTATTCTGCGCCCGCAAGGCCCGGGCGCGATACTGGCGGACCCACCAGGCATCTTTTAGATCCCCCGCCAACATGCGGTCGGTTTCCGCCAGCAGTTGCGTGTAGTTTTTGCCGTCCAACAGGACCGACAAGTAGGCGCGGACATAATTGGCGTTGGTCGGCGCGGCGGCCACGGCCGACTTCAAGCGCTCCAGCGCCTTGGTCTTGTCGCCGCGGGCGGCCCAAATGCGACCTTCGGCGTAAAGCCAATCGACATCCTTAGGGTCGGCGGTGCGGGCCTGGCTGATCAAGCGCTCAACCATATCCCAACGCGCCGGGCGCTGGCCGCTGTACAGATCGACCAGTTTTTGACGCAACAGTTTGTTATCCGGGTTCTGCTTCAGCGCTGGTTCTAATTCGGCGATGGCGTTGTCCGGGTCGTTTTTCATGCGGTAGGCTTCGGCGACCTGCTGACGATATTCCACGTTATCGGGGAACTGCTGACGCACCAAGATCAGGTCGCGCAGTGCCGAATCGGGATCGGGCACGCCCTGCCGCAGACGCGACATGCCGCGGTATAGCAACGCCTGCGTGTTGGCCGGCTGAATCGCCAGCACTTGGTTGGCGCGGTTGATCGCCGCGTTAAAATCCCCGGAATTCAGGTGCAGATACGCCATGGCGTTAAGCAACTGCACATCCTTGGGATTCTTCTCCAACAGCCCGACCAATTCCTTTTCCGCTAAAGCATTTTTGCCGGCGGCGAACAGCACGTCGATCTTCTGCTTGGCGATGCGCAAATCCTGGGAGTTGGTCTCCAACAGTTTTAACGCTTCGTCAAAGCGCTGAGTGGCCACCAAATATTGAGCCAGGCGCGATTGCACATCCACATTGTTGTTGCTGCTGGCCCAGGCGCTGCGCAAAGGCGCTTCGGCTTTCTCACCCTGCCCGCCGCGCTGGTAAAACTCCGCCAGCAGCAAATACGGCTCGGGCTTGGATTTCCACGCATCCCGCGCGGCAAATTCTTTCAGGGCCTCTTCACCGGTTGCCACATCTTTGGTAAACAAAGCCACATCGGCCAACAGCGCGTAAAACGGCCGCTCATCGGGCCACTTGTTCTTGCCTTGAATAAAGGTGTCGCGGGCTTTGGCGGCGTACTGCTTCATTCCCGCCGGGTCTTTCTCAAAATTCTTCACCTGGGCGACGCGCAGGTATGCCTGGCCCAAGCGGGCCAGCGCGCTCGGATCATTGGGATTGGCTTCCGCCGCCGCTTGCCGCATGGGCAGGGCTTTGAGCGGGTCGCCGTAATTCAATTCATGATTGATCTCCGCTTCCTGGAAATAGCCGCTTTGCGGAAACATTTTGCGCGCCAGGGTGATCTTCTGGCGGGCTTCGTCGATGCGACTGAGCGAATAACAACTTTCGATCAGCCCGCGATAAGCATCGGCGTTGTCGCTCTGCTTATCCAGCGCCCGGCCGAAGGCGGCGCGGGCCTCCTCATACTGGCTGGATGCCTGGAGGGCCTGGGCCAGCGAAAGCCAGCTCATGGAAAACTCCGGCATCTTGGTAGTCAAATCGCGGGCCAGATTGATGGCCGCGGAAGTGTCGCCCTTGGCCATGGCGAAGCGGAATTTATACAAAGTTCCGTCGGCCTTGTCGGACCCGGTGCGAACCAGCGGTTCCAGATATTTTGCAGCCTCGTCGAAATTCCTGTCGGCTAGCGCCAGTTGAAACGCCGCTTCCAAGGCATCGGAACTATCGGGTTTGAGTTTCAGCGCCGCGTCCAGATGCGCCTTGGCCTCGGGGCGCTTATTTTGTGAAAGCGACAAGCGGAAATAGCGCATTTCACGGGTGAACTCATCAGGAATCCGCGCGATCTCCTGCTCCACGAGCTGCGTAACCACCTGGGCTCCCTTGCCTTCGATTTCCGCCAGGGTGATCTTCAACCCCCCGTCATCGGGATGGCTCTTGAGCGCCGCGGACAACACCGCCATTGCCTGGGTCTTGCGATCCGAACCGGCGTAAAACCGCGCCAGTGTTTGGGCCACTTCGCTGTCGGCCGGATCCTTGGCGTTCCACGCCACCAGCAGCCGCTCAGCCTCGGCGCTATTATTCAGAGCCATCGACGTGCGCGCCTTATTCATCGCCTGCTCGCGCGTCTGTTCCGGCAAACGCTCGTAATATTCCTTAACCTTGGCCTTATCCTTGGCCGCATCGAGCGTGGCCAGACGCAGTTGCAATATCTGCGGATCGTTGGGCGCGATTTTTTCCAGTACATCGACCTGCTTGGCCGCTTCGTCGGTATTACCTTCGCGCAACAACACCTGGGCCAGCATCAAGCGACCGGGCAGGAAGCGATCATGCCGCTCCACCAACTCATTGAGCAGGCTCTTGGCCTGGCCGGTCTGGTTGGCGCTAAGACAAGCCCGCGCCAGCAAAAAGAGCATCTCATCGTCTTTTGGCTTGCCTTGCGTAGCCAATATATCCTTGGCTTTGGTCAGCGTCTGAATCGCTTCGGGATACTGTCCCAGCATTTGCTGATATTTGCCCCGCAGCTTCAACGATTCGGGCATTTCGCCAATGCGGTCAAAAACGCGCGACATGGTTTCTTTGGCACCGTCCATCAGCGCTTTGCGCGCTTCGGGCGCACTGGTCGCCGCCGCCGCATCCAGCCGCAAGTCCGTAAGCTGGACCAAACGCTGCAGTTCCAGTTGTGAGAGCATCAAACTGCGCACACCCACGCTGGACGCGGTGGGAGTAAAGGGGCTGTCCAAAAGCTGGATGGCATCCTGTCGCTTGTCCGTGTCGGCACTGAGCAGCCGCGCCAGCACCAATTTGAGCATGTATTCATCCGGGCGCTGTTTGAGCGCTTCCTGATACAGCGCGATAGCCCGCTCCGGCTGGCCGGTCATGGCCGCCAGTTGCGCCGCCTGCGAATAGACGTCAATGTATATGGCATCCTGCGGTTTGACCGCTTCCAGCGCTGTCTGCGAGGACTGTTCCAATAACTTCTTGTACGAGTCGCGCGTCTTCTGCTCTGTTGCCCGTTGCATCAGCAGCAGCGCCACTTGAGACGCCTGGAAATTCAGTTCCGCGTCCTTGGGTTCCTTGGCCAGTAGCGGCGGGAAAACCTCTCCCGCCTGTTTGAACATTTCATTGGCCTGGGCAAAACTGCTGCGCTGGTACAACTGGGAGCCGCGGTTGATGTACGCCCGGGCGATCATCGATGGGATACGCCGGTTGCCCGGCAACTTCGGCTCAAGTTGCTTCAACGCCGCCACCTGCTTTTCGATATCGCTCCACTCGATATCGCGCCCCGCCAGCCATTTCTGCACCGTCGCCATATGCAGCGAGGCCTGGGCTTCCAGGTTATCGGGCTGGGCCGACACCATCTTCTGCGCCATATCCTCCACGCGCTCAAAGTTCTCGGCGCTGGGGATCACCTCCGCCCATTGCCGCACCGACGCCAGCAACCGCTCCAGCGCGGGCATGTAGCGCGGGTCGATCTCCAAGGCCCGCCGCCACGCCGCCTGGTCCTTGCCTGCCGATTCGGGGCTTTGGGCGGTGTATAAGTTCAGAGCGTCGCCCATGGCAATAAAGATCGCCGGATCCGACGGACGCAGCGTCGCCGCGGTGTTAAAGTTCTTGATCGCCTCGGGATAATCCTTGGCCTGCATGCTCTGCTGGGCCATTTTCAAATACTTGTCGGGGTTCTTGCGGAAAAACACCTTCTTGGCCACCACCCCCGCCACCAGCAGACCGATGATGACGACCGTGAACCCGATCAGAAACTTGGTATTAACTTTGCGTTTGCTGGCCATAAGAATCGCTTTCCACTTTTAAAAATCACTTGAACCGGCTCACTTGGCCGACGCCGTCGCCTGGCCGCTCTCCACTTTCTGAAAATCCGGCAGACAGAGCATCACCTCGGGCATCGCGGCGGTCAAAAACGCCGCCAGCGTGCGCTGGGCTTTGGCCCGATCCTTGGCCAGGCACATGGCCTCGACCTTGGCGTAAAAACCATGGCGAACCAGCAGGTTTTGCAGCCGTCGCCGCACCGTGATATTGCTGGAGGTGAATTCGCCATTGACATTAAAAAAATAGACCACATTGCGCGCGATGCTGGAATTAAACCCGGTTACATCCTCAAAACTGATGTAGCGCACCGGCACCGGCGTGGCCATGATCGGCCAATCCTCTTCCTTGCTGGCCGCCGGCTCAAAACCGCCGGCCACATAGCAGCGCTCGGGAATATGCGCCACCGTGTCCACCAGCCCGGTGTAATACGTCAGGGCAAAGTGAACCACCGCCTCGGGATGCTCCTGCTCAAAACGCGCCAGTTTCTGCCGGCGCTCCAAAACCGGCTTGCTCATCCAATCGTCCAGCGTGTCGCGCCCCAGCACCGACACGTCCACATAGTCGCGGAAGATGTAGCGCTGCGTTCCCAGCGCCTCCTGCATGTCGGCTTCCAAGGGCTGATCCTGGGAGACCTGCCGCCAGCCGCCGATTGTCGCCGCCACCAGGTCCAGCCGCCGGGCCGGCTCCACCGGCACTTTGCGAAAAGTCAGCTCCATCCACTTGGTGGCGCCGTTCAGCCCGATGGCGCTGACAAACAGCAACACCGCCACCACGGTAAACATGCGCGACCGGAATGCTCGTTTCAGCAATTCCATAAACTGTTTCATATATCCCCCCCCGGCATTCGACGCCGCACCGACGTGGCCGGCGGCGGCGGCAGGTGTATCGCCCGCGGCGACTGGGTCGACCGCTCAGCCTCAGGCGCTTGGGTTGCCTGGGTTACAGACTCGGTTGCTTGCTGCCTTGGTGTCGCCTGGGTTACAGGCTCGATCGCCGCGGGCATCGGCGAACCCCGCTGCACCAACCTGGCATCGGCCGCGTCCGCCGCATCCACTTCCTCGACAAATATGCGGTCAAGTACCCATCCGACCAGCAAAATCAGGAAAAACGCCGGCATTAGCATAATCAGTCCAACAAACTGGTGGGCAAAGCTCTCGGAAAACTGCTGGCTGACATAACGATCCAGCAATCCCTGCCCGGCCACGCGCATCACATTGCATCCAATGGCGATGGGGATGGCCGAAAGTGTGATAATGATCTTCTGCCACAACGGACGGACGGACAAAAACGCCACCGCCGCTCCGACGGATATAAAAGTCATCAGCGAGCGCAGCCCCGCGCATGCCTGGGCGACTTCCAGCGTGCGCATCTGCCCGTCGGCCCCCTCCATGAGGATTTTGGTTCCCTCGTTGCGGGCGATCACGCCGGTAAAACTCAGCGCCCCCACCGCCACTTTGGCCGCCAGGTGTTGCAGCGGCGAAGCGATCCAGCTATAGACCAGCCCCGGCCAGGGGATGGCGCAAAACAAAAAGGCGATGGGGAACCAGGCGATTTTCATCACCTCCCAACCGCACAGCGCCAGCACCACGCCAAACAGCGTTACCACCATGCCGACATCTTTAATGTAATCGTTGTAGCCGGGAAAAATGCCGTAGGCGAAGATCAGCAGCCCGGTTAGAAGCGCCGCCACTCCGTGCCAGGTCGGTTTGACCTTGGCCGCCAGCAGCGCCTCGCGGTTGGTATAAAGATAATAAAGCCCGATCAGCGGCACTATCGTGGAGTGGCCCCAGTTCGGTTCCCCGCTCAAAGGGTTGGTTTTGGCCCACAAACGCATGAAGCTGAAGCGAAAGGTGGCGGCGAACAAAATCGCCACCAGCAGGATTTTCACCCACGCCAGCAGGCTCAAACCCGCGACGCGACGATGCTCCAGCGGCAGTGGCTCGACGATATAGCTCAAGGACTGACTCAGAATTAGCTCCCTTTTGCTCGATGGGCCTATCAACCCAAGTGATACGAAGTCCAAGCGGCCCGGTTCGCTCATCGGGCGGAAAAAGCCCGCCGCCGCTGGTTTGATCGGTTGATCGCCGCCGCCACTGAAGAGCGCTACACTATACAGCACACGTCGGCAACACAAAAGTTTCGCAAAACCCGCGTCAGTGCCTCGGCCCGGCCGGCACTATTGCCCGCGGCGGCGCTTAACCCCCCGGCCCGGTCAACCGATAGCCAAAAAGTTGCGCAAAACCCGCGTCAGTGCCTCGGCTCGGCTGGCACTATTGCCCGCGGCAGCGCTTAACCCCCTGGCCCGGTCAACCGATAGCCAATAAAGAGCCGCAATGTCGGCACGCAACCTATGGCAGCGCCATCGAGCCAACTTGAGGATTATCAAGCGCACCAGCGCTATTGGGAAGCCCAAGCCCCCTTCCTGCGCAGATGCAGCGCCCGGATGGGTTTGCAAGGCAAGCTGGTTTTCAGCTTCATGGCTTTGCTATTCCTCTCGCTGATCGTCAGTTGCACACTGTTTATCACCAAAAGCCAGGATCAATTATCGGGCGTGATCGGCGAACAGGCCCGGCAGATCGCCTATACACTCGCCCTGGCGGGTAAATCGCCGCTGGCCAATGGCGATGGCGCGGAACTGACCCACATCGGCCAGGATTTGATCAAAAGCCGCAATATTTTGTATGTGCAGTGGCGCAGCGCCGCGGGCAATACCCTTTCGCTGGCCAGCCGCGATCCCGATCTGCGGCCCGATAGTACGCCCGGCGCCGAGCAAGATGTGCGCGCTTTGATGCTGGTGCAACAGCGCCGCTCGCCCTTGCTGGGTGCATATGTGCAGGTAACGGCGCCGGTGCTGCATACCCGCGGCCTCGGTGCCCAGGCCACGGCTGAAAGCTCCACGCAACTGGTCGGCTACGTATCGGTGGCCATCAGTGAAACCCAGGAACGCGCCCAGATTCGCGCCATCACCTCCTCGGTACTGCTCTGGGGGACGGCGCTGGGCCTGCTCTCTTTGCCACTGGCCTACCTGCTGGTACGCCGCATTTTCTTCCCCATCCGCCAGTTAGTAGATGCCACGCAGCGCATCGCCGGCGGCGATCTGGATGCGGCGGTGGCGATCAATCGCCCTGATCTGATCGGAACACTGGCCCGGTCCTTCAACGACATGGTTCACCGCGTGAAAATGCAGCAGCGTCAGCTTGAACAGACCAACCGCGGCCTGGAAGCCAGCGTCAAGCAGCGCACCGGTGAACTGGTTCAAGTCAACGAAAAACTATCCGCGGAGATCGCCGAAAAAGATGATTTCATTCGCGCCGTCTCCCACGATCTCAATGCCCCGCTGCGCAATATCGCCGGCATGGCCTCCATGCTGCTGCTCAAACACGGGGCGTCGTTTGACGAGGATATCACCCACCGCCTGCAACGCATTCAAAAGAACGTGGAGATGGAAAGCGATCTGATCGCCGAGCTATTGGAATTGTCGCGTATCAAAACCCGCCGCCAAAAAATGGAGAACATCGAGACCGCCGCCTTGGTGGCCGACTTGGCGGATGTATTTGAAAACGACCTGCGGGAAAAAGAAATTGACCTGTCGGTCTTGACGCCGCTGCCGGTGCTGCTGGCGGAAAAATCGCGAATTCGCCAGGTGTTTCAAAACCTGATCGACAACGCCATCAAGTACATCGGCCCGCCCGTTGCCGGCCGGGCCCGGCGCATCGAGATTGGCTGCGAGCTGGACACCAATGGCGCGGAGTTTTTTGTGCGCGACAACGGCATGGGAATCGACCCGGAAGATATGGAGAAGATCTTCGTGGTCTTCCGCCGCGGACGCAACAGCCTCCAGGGCAATATCGCTGGCAAAGGCGTCGGACTGGCCGGAGTTAAAACCATCGTGCGCATGTACGGCGGGGACATCCGCGTGCAAAGCACGCCGGGTGAGGGAAGCTGTTTTTATTTTATCATCGCCGGCCGCCATGTGCCGTCGCTGATGAGTCAATCGCAACATGGGAATTTACTTACGGAGAGTGTTGTATGAACTCCGCATTGCTTCCGCGGGGCCAGGCGCCCTTGCATATTTTGCTGGTGGATGATGACCCGGATTGCCGGCTGCTGCTGCGCGATGCGCTGGAAAGCTGCCAGCCGGCACCGCAAATCAGCGAAGTCTCCAACGGCCTGGAGGCGATGGATTACCTTCAGCGCCGCGGGGAATTTTCCGCCGCCAACCAGCCGGATTTGATGTACCTGGACCTGGAAATGCCGGGCATGAACGGCCAGGAAGTATTGCGCGCGATCCGTGCGCTGGAAGAGTTTAAGGAATTGCCGGTAGTGATGATGACCGGCGTGAGCGACGAGGGGCAAATGCGCATGGCGGCACGCAACGGTGCCAATAGCTACACCCTCAAGCCCGCCGACGCCCAGGCGTTTTTATCCACGGTGCAGGCCAGCGCCTATTACTGGCTGAGCGTTCACCAGATTCCCGGCCACCAACCCCCGGTTTGCCGGGTGTGAAAACGTATCGTATGTCCCTTATGGCCGCACTTTTCCCAACGAGGGCAAAGCGGCCGGCCAAGAGCTTACAACGTCGAGGTTGATGTGAACCGCGTGAAACTGCTGATCATCGAAGACGATCTGGACCAGCGGGAGCTGATGCGCGAAACCCTGGAACTGCACTTTGGACCAGGCTGCACCCTGGGTGTCGGAACCTGCGCCGAGGCCCTGCGGCAAAACTTGGGCGACTTTGACCTGATCCTCACCGATTTTAATCTCCCCGATGGCAGCGGCGTCGAGCTGCTGGAGCAGATCCGCCGCCAGTGCTGCACCCCGGTCATCATGGTAACCGGCGAAAACGTCGTGCAGACCGCGGCCAACGCCGTGCGCCAAGGCGCGATCGACTACGTGGTGAAGGTGGGCGATTACCTGTTTACCCTGCCGCTGGTGGTGGAAAAAAACCTCACCGTCGCCAAGGTCAAGCAGGAAAATGAAAGCCTGCGCCGTGAACTGGAAATCACCCTGCTGGAGCTGCGCGAGAAAAACGCCCAGCTCGAACATTCCCTGCAAAAAGTGCAGACCATGGCGGCCACCGATCCGCTGACCGAATTGTACAACCGCCGGCATTTCGCCCGCGTGCTGGAGCAACTGTTCGCCGAAACCCTCCGCTACGATAAAGACCTCGCCTGTGTCATGATCGACCTGGACGGCTACAAGCAACTCAATGACGGATTTGGCCACCAGGTGGGCGATCAACTGCTGGTTTTGGCCGGACGCAGCATCCACGCCAACTTGCGACAAATGGACGTGGCGGCACGCTACGGCGGCGACGAATTTGTTTTGCTGCTCCCCCACGCCTCGGCGCAGGATGCGGCGATTGTCGCCCAGCGCATCCGCGAGGATTATTTCAAGACCAGCGCCGAACTGCTCAAGCGCCCCCAGGGCGTCTGCATGAGCATGGGCATCGCCTCGGCCGGCCAGAATCACCCGGCCCACGGCGACCAACTGGTGGCCCTGGCCGATGCGGCTTTGTACCAGGCGAAAGACAGCGGGAAAAACCGCATCGTGCAAGCCGCGCCGTAAACATCAACCAATCGACCTCGCCTCGGCATTTTCCCAGGGGGATCAAGCGGGCCATCCCATGCCTCTACGTGAAAAAAGAGCCGCACTCCCGTGGGAATGCGGCTGCAAATTGGAGGCGGGGGGAATTGAACCCCCGTCC
>JBBQBE010000041.1:0-30454 GCA_038317225.1 Tepidisphaerales bacterium
AAAATGATGAGGATTGCGATGAAACCAATCGGGGCACTGGCCGGCGTTCTTTTTCTGTGCGGCGCGGCTTTAGCCCAGCCGCACACCCCCGCCGCAAGTCCGGGCGTCGGCGCGCGCGGGGAAACCGAGGTTCATGCGCCAGACGGCGAGCCCGCCGCCGGCCATGGGCGCGAGCATCAGGTCATCGAGTTTGACGCCGCCACCGCCGTATGGGTGCTGGTCATTTTCCTGGTGCTGTTGGCGGTACTCTACCCCACGGCCTGGAAAGGGGTTTTGGCCGGACTCAAGGCCCGCGAGGGGCGCATCCGCCAGGATATCGCCGAGGCGGAGAAGACCCGGCTCGCCGCCCAGCAGACCCTCGCCCAGTACAATCAGCAATTGGCCCAGGCCGAGGAGCGCGTGCGGCAACTGATTGCCCAGGCATCGGCCGACGGCGAGCGCATCGCCGGCGGCATCCGCCTGCACGCCCAGCAGGAGGGCCAGGAGATCAAGGAAAAAGCCCAACAGGAGATCGAGGCGGCCAAGAACCAGGCGATCGGCGAGATCTACCGGCAGGCGGCGGAACTGGCGACCAGCGCCGCGGAAAAAATCCTCCGCCGCAATCTCAACGTCGAGGATCAACGCGAACTGGTCAACGCCTCGGTGGAACAGATGCGGCAGATGCGCAGTTTGAAAAATTAGGGTGGAATGTGGAGGAGGTCAGTAGTCAGTTGTCCGTTGTCCGTAGCAAATACATAGATGGCCAAGCATTTTACTACGGACCAAAGGGCTGTACTCCGCCCGTATAACTGACTACGGACTAAAGAGTCCGGTCCTGCGGGACAAGGAAAGATAGGAAAACAATGTCGCGTATCATTCATCATTCTCCTGTGGCCCTGTCTTACGCCCAGGCTCTATTGGAACTGGCCGGCGACGCGGCCCCGCGGCTGCGTCAGGAGCTGGCGCTCTTGGCTCAGGCGATCGCCGAGTCGCCGGTTTTGCGCCGCTTCATGGAAAACCCCACGCTGGATACCCAGGCCCGGCTGGAGGCCTTGGAGCGGGCCTTGCGGCCGCGGGTGGACCCGCTGCTGTGGAATTTTCTGGGGGTGCTGAATCGCAAAGGGCGGCTGGGTCTGTTGCCGCAAATCGCCGCGGCGTTTGACGAGCTGGTTCGCCAAAGCCGCGGGGAGGTCCAGGTGCGGCTTACCGTCGCCCACGAACTGGATGAGGCACGGTTGCAACAGATCGCCGAAAAGCTCGGCGCCGCCTGGAAGCGCACGGCGATGGTGAGTCAGCGCGTGGACCCGGCGATTGTCGGCGGCTTGGTCGCCCGCGTGGGCGATCAATTGATCGACGCCTCGGTCTTGACGCAATTGCAGGCGCTCAAGCGGCAAATGCTGGCCGCCGCCCCGCGATTTGAGTGATATTCACGAGTCAGTGGTCCGTAGTCCGTAGTCAGTTATGGAGAGTCAGTGGTCCGTAGTCCGTGGTCAGTAGCATTTGCTACGGACAACTGACTACTGACTAAAGGGCGGGTACTCCGCCCGTACAACTGACAACGGACTAAAGGTGTCGGTGATTAGCGATCCGCGTAGGCCATGGAATAATCCCCTCTCCCCGGTAATCCGGGGGGAGGGCTAGGGTGGGGGGCTGGGTGTGAGGATGCCCCCACCCTTACCCTCCCCCAATGAGTACATTGGTGGAGGGGATAGAGAGTCAGTTATGCAAAGTCAGTGGTCCGTAGTCCGTGGTCAGTTATGGAGAGTCAGTGGTCAGTAGTCCGTGGTCAGTAGCATTTGCTACGGACAACTGACAACTGACAACTGACTACTGACT
The DNA here is from genome assembly GCA_038317225.1 of Tepidisphaerales bacterium. Lineage (GTDB taxonomy): Bacteria > Planctomycetota > Phycisphaerae > Tepidisphaerales > Tepidisphaeraceae > JBBQBE01. The sequence goes on from JBBQBE010000041.1 coordinate 1,816, forward strand.
AAAGGGCGGGTACTCCCGCCATACAACGGACTACGGACGCCGATAGGGTTTTGTGAGAGTAAGAGTAACATAGAAATTTTTACGGAGAGTTTATGGCCATCAATGTGGCGGAAATTACCAGTGTATTGAAACAGGAGATCGCCGGATTTGACCAGCAGTTGCAGGTCAATGAGGTGGGGACGGTTATCGAGGTGGGCGACGGCATCGCCCGCATTTACGGACTGCGCAACGCCATGGCCGGGGAGCTGCTCAGCTTCGAGGGCGGGGCCATGGGCCAGGTGTTCAACCTGGAGGAGGAGAGCATCGGCGCGGTGGTCTTCGGCAACTACCTGGAGATCAAGGAGGGCGAGCAGGTCAAGAGCACCGGTCGGCTGCTGGAAGTGCCGGTGGGCGAGGGAGTGATCGGGCGAGTGGTGGACCCGCTGGGCAAGGTGCTGGACGGCGGCCCGCCCATCGCCACCACCCAGACGCGCAAAATGGATATCGTGGCCCCGGGCATCGCCGACCGCCAGCCGGTTAAAGAACCGCTGCAAACCGGCATCAAGGCGATCGACTCGATGATCCCCATCGGCCGCGGGCAGCGCGAATTGATCATCGGCGACCGCAAAACCGGCAAGACCGCCATCGCCATCGACGCCATCATCGCCCAGAAAGGCGCGGGCGTGAAATGTTTTTACGTGGCCATCGGCCAGAAGGAATCGCAGGTGGCCTCGGTGGTCGAGACCCTGCGCCGCCACGGGGCGATGGAATACACCACGGTCATCCTCGCCGGGGCCGCCGACCCGGCCCCTTTGCAGTACATCGCCCCCTACGCCGGCTGCGCCATGGCCGAGTATTTCATGTGGAAAGGCCAGGCGACCTTGTGCGTCTACGATGACCTGTCTAAGCAGGCCGTGGCCTACCGGCAGTTGTCGCTATTGCTGCGCCGTCCGCCCGGACGCGAGGCCTATCCCGGCGACGTGTTTTATCTGCACAGCCGACTGCTGGAGCGGGCGGTGAAGCTCAGCGACGAAAACGGCGGCGGCTCGCTGACGGCCCTGCCGATCATCGAAACCCAGGAAGGGGAAGTGTCGGCCTATATCCCCACCAACGTGATCTCCATTACCGACGGTCAGATTTACCTGGAGCCGGATTTGTTCTTCGCCGGCGTGCGTCCGGCGATCAACGTGGGCATCTCCGTCAGCCGCGTCGGCGGCAACGCCCAGACCAAGAGCATGAAAAAGGTGGCCGGCTCGCTGCGGCTGGACCTGGCGGCCTACCGCGAATTGGAGGCTTTTGCGCAACTGGGCACGGAACTGGACAAGGCCACGCAGCGGCAACTGGACCGGGGTGCCCGGCTGGTGGAACTGCTCAAGCAGCCCCAGTACCGCCCGATGCCCATTGAACTGGAAGTGATCATTATCTACGCCGGCACCCAGGGCTATTTGGATGATGTAACCCTGCACCGCGTGGGCGAATTCCAGGATGAGCTGCTCAAGTATATCGACAGCGCGGCCGGTGATTTTCGCCAAACGCTGGCGGAGAAGAAGGAATTGACCAGCGAACTGGAGACCCGGCTCAAGCAGATTTTGACGGATTTCAAGACCAAGATTTGGGCCAAGGCGTAAGCCGGGATTGCCGCGAGTCGCCGCGAGCTGCCGCATTGTTCGCACGCTGGAGCAAATCGCCGCGCCCTGCTCCCGGCGATTCATGCTGGCCCGGTTGCGGGTTGAGTCTTATAATTATTGGCATGAAGCCGACGGTGTACGTCCAGACCAGCGTGGTCAGCTATGCGGTGGGACGATGAAAAAAACCATCACCGGCGATCCAGTGGTGAGCCAGTTGCACCGCCTGCGCCGGCAATTCTGGAAACAGGCTGCGGAGGATCCTGCTCAGTTGTGGGAGCAGATCGCTCACCGCGCCGCCGCGGCCCAGCGCCGCGTCAAGCCGCTTAGGGCATCGGAGATGCGCTCGACTAAAAAGCGCTGAAGGGTTTTTCGCCATGGCTGTGCAAGAGCGAGCAGGTCGTCAGCGCGTAGAGTGAACTGCAATTCGCGCCGAGTTAGTGCGCGGCGTTGGCAGAATGTAGAGCGCGCTGAACCCTGCCGCGGCCTTGCCAGGCTTGCGGCTGGGCATTCCCAGGATTTGGGGTGTGGGTGCCGGCACGGGAGCCGCAACTGCCGCACCGGCGGCATAAAGCGCCCAGATTCACCCCCGCACCGCCGTCCATCGACTCCCCAGGTAAAAATAATTTAAATAGAAGCGCATATCCGGCGTATATAGTAGATATTGGCGGTATTGACCGCCGGCAGGACGACCTTATTTCATGAATAACACTCTGACTCAGCTTGCCCAACCGAAGGAATTATTTGGGTACGAAATACTCGATGGCATCGGCCGCGGGGCCGGCAGTACGCTGTATGCCGTTTCCCACCCCGATACCCATCAGCTTTACGCGATGAAGCACGTGGTGCCGCAAACCGCGCGCGATCAGCGCTTCGTTGAGCAGTTGGAAAATGAATACCAGATCGGCCGGCAGGTCAATCATCCGGGGCTGCGGCGCGCGATCGACTTAAAACTCAATCGGTCGCTGCTGCGCAAAATCACCGAGGCGGCGCTGATTCTGGACCTGTTTGACGGCATGCCGCTGGACCGGATCAGCACCCTGCCGATTGCGGCGGCGGTGGACTGCTTTTTACAAACCGCCGACGCCATGCAGGCGATGCATTCCAGCGGGTTTGTCCACTGCGACTTAAAACCCAACAATATCCTGATCAACTACGACGGTCAGATCAAAATCATCGACCTGGGCCAGGCCTGCCCAATGGGCACGGCCAAGCAGCGCATTCAAGGCACGCCGGATTACATCGCCCCCGAGCAGGTCAAGTGCAAGCCGGTTACCCAGCGCACGGATATTTTTAATTTCGGTGCTACTTTTTACTGGGTCCTGACCAGCCGCAAACTGCCGACGCTCTTTACCCTGCAAAAAGGGGAAAACAGCTTTCTGCTCGACGACCAGATCGCCGCCCCGCATACGCTGGTGCCGCAGGTTCCCGAGCCGCTCTCCAATCTCATCATGGAATGCGTGCGCACCAATCCGCTGAAGCGCCCGGCGACCATGGGCGAAATTCTGGTGCGCTTGCAGATCATGCAGCACGCGGTGGGACTACCGGTCTGGCAGGATGCGATCGTGGCGTAAAACGCTTTAGTCCGTAGTCCGTTATGTAGAGTCAGTAGTCAGTGGTCAGTGGTCAGTAGTCAGTAGTAAATACATAGACAGCCAAGCATTTTGCTACGGACCAAAGGGCCGTACTCGGCCCGTTCAACGGACTACGGACTTTTTCCACCCTTAGACATCATACAACTGCGCCAACGCCAGGTAGGCGGCGGTGTGGGCTGATTGCACGCAGGGTTCGGGCCAGAACTCCAGAACGATGCGGCTGCGCAAGGGCGGCATCAGTTGCGGGATAAGCCGCTGTCGCAATGCCGCCTTAAACGGCTCCAGAGCGGAAAATGGCCCGACGATCACCACCTTGGCCGGCAGCAGCAGGTGAATGGCGTTGACCAGCGAGCTGGCCAAAGCGTCCAGCAGTTGCGCACCCGGCGCGTCGGCTGGCAGGTCGGTTTCCAGCGCTTGGTAAAGCGTTTGGCCTTTGGCGCCGAGGCTGCGCAGATGCGTGGTGCTGAAGATGCGTTCCAGGCAGCCGACGCCCCCGCAGAAACAGCGCTCGGTTTGGATGGGCAAGCGCGTGTGGCCCAGCTCATGGGCACCGATCAGGCAGCCGGGCACCGGCCGGCCGCCGACCAAAAGCGATGCGCCCAGTCTTCCATCGTCCAGGGCCACCAGCAAGACCTGCTCGGCGTCGGGTTCCTGGCTCAAGCGCCAGCGCTGGGCCAACGCGTGCATGTCATTGTCCAGCAAAAGCGGCCGGTCGCCCGCCGCCTGGTGCAGTGGCAAAAGCGACTGGCCAGCCGGGCCATGCGGTTCGGCGTCGGCGATGCTGCTGAGCAAAAGCAGATTTTCCTTAGGTTCCAAAAAGCCGGGGATGGCGGCGGCGACGGCCAGCGTCTGCTCGCCGATGAGTTTACCGAGCATCTGGGCGCTTTGGCTGATGAGCTGATCGGGCGGACATTGCCGCTCCCGCTCCTGGCCCACCGGCTGGCCCAGAAGATTGACCATGCCGATGCGGATGCGTCCCGGCGAGAGGCCCAGGCCCACGATGTGGCGCGACGAGGGGTCGATGCGCAGGGGGATGCGCGGCCGGCCGGCCTTGGCGCGGGTTACATCCCCTTCGCACACGATGCCCATGCCCAAGAGCGTGCCCACCGAGCGGCCCACCAGATACGGATGCAGGCCCGTGCGCTGATGCAGCTCCCAACGGCTGATGGGCGCATGGCGGAAAATCAACCCGGCCAGCAGGCGGCCGCGATCGTCGATCAATTCCGAGATACTTAAGGAGGTGTGGTTCATGCGCACATATACAATACCGCCGTGAGGATACTTGAGCCAGTAGCGCGGCGGCGCGATCCAAAAAGACCGGGGCAACTGCCTATGCGCGGTGGGGGTTGAATGTTGATTGTTGATTGTTGATTGTTGAGTGTTGAATGTTGAGTGTTGAGCGTTGAGCGTTGAGCGTTGAGCGTTGAGCGTTGAGCGTTGAGCGTTGAGCGTTGAGTGTTGAGTGTTGAATGTTGAATGTTTAACTCCTACTCCCCTCTCCTCTGTACTCATGGGGGAGGGCCAGGGTGGGGGCTTCCTTTTTGTATTTGCATTTCTCAACAATCCTCAATCAAATTCCAACAATCCACGATCCACAATCAAATTCCAAATGCTGCCACGTGCGTGCTATGGCATCCTGTTTGCCATGAGTAACGCAACTTAAAAGGAACAGGACCATGACCCCCCAGCAAAAAGAGCGGCGACAGCATAAACTCGATACCCAGGCAGTGCGGCAGACGTTGCGGCAGGCGCCGCAAGGGTTGCGGCGGTTTACCGGGCCGGAACTGGACCGGCCAAATCGTCGCCAGTCGGTCAATGTGGGATCAACCGAGCGCTGGGTTTCCGGCGTGGTGGGCGGTTTATTGATCTACACCGGGCTGGTGCGGCGCACCATTCCCGGTGCGCTGTTGGCGCTGTTTGGCGGCGGGTTGATCCGCCGCGGTGTCAGTGGGCACTGCGCGCTGTATGAAAATATGGAGCGGTAACACGCCCGCGCGTGCGGCGTGCCCAGCCGACAAGTTGGAATGGAAAGCGCCGATCAGGGCCGCGCGGCGTTGGGCTAGAGCATTGCCAAACCCAACGTGGCGTGTAGAAAATCCACACCCGTGAGAGTTTGTGAAAGAATCACGCTTCTCGACCAGATAATGGCGTTTCTGCGCCAATATCGAGGGTCAAAATCAATTTATTCACAGGCTCTGTGTGAGCGGAGGGTTTTCCACATGCCGACGCGCACGGCTCTTGGCCAACCGCTACGAACGACTTGGACGCGCTCTGGAGCAATATGACACAGGAATATGGCCGCGCAGCGTTTGGTCACACAATAGGCCAGGGAAAGCTGGAACTGGGCGGCAGCTCGGTTCAGCAGTGGGTGGCGCGCGATTTGGCAGGGGCCAGCGGGCAAACCATCCATCATGGATAATCCTGCCCGGTCGGGCGGATCATGATGTCGTTAATATGAACATGCCGCGGCTGACTGAGTATAAAAACGATGGGGCGGGCGATGTCGTCCGGCGCCAGCCACTGGCCATATTGGGCGGCGGATTTGCCAAACTCATCGGCTTGATATCCGGCCACTTCCTGAAATTCCGATTCCACGATGCCCGGCTTGACCACGCTCACGCGCACTCCGCGCCGCGCCACTTCGCGGCGCAGCCCTTCGGCGATGGCCGTGATGGCGAATTTGGTGGAGCCGTAAAACGCCGAAAATGGCGAGATATGCACCCCCACCACCGAACCGATGACCACGATATCCCCTCGCTGGCGCGGGAGCATTAACTGCGCGGCGGAGCGCATTAAGTGGGCTGCGCCCAGCACATTGAGCTGGTACATCTCTTCCCATCGCCGCCGATCCGATTCCAGCACCCCGCCGGCCAGGCCGTGGCCAGCATTGACGATCACGCCAGCCAGGCCATCGGTTCCGGCAAACGCCTGGGCCTTTTCCACCAGTTGATCGATTTGTTCGCTCTTGGAGACATCGGCGGCGACGGGCAGGCAGCGCGCGGGGCCGCCCAATTCCCCGGCCAGTTCATTGAGCCGCTCCATTCGCCGGGCACAGATCACCACTTTCCCCCCCGCCTCGGCGATTCGCCGGGCGGTGGCCCGGCCGATGCCACTGGAAGCGCCGGTGATCAAAAAAGTTCTGCCGCCCAGGGGTGTGGTGTCGTTGCTCATGGTCTGTAGTTTACAAATAGCGAGGCAGGCGGCACAGGCTGAATCTTGCCGCCGCGGTAGGCAGCAGCCGGGGCGCGGGCCTATGATGCGGCAAGATTATTTTGCATTACTTTCATTGCGGGAACCGGCATGGCGCGACATTTGGATGAACTGGATCAACAACTTCTCAACCGTTTGCAGGACTCGGTGCCGCTGACGGCCCAGCCGTTTGCGGAATTGGCGGCGGAATTGCATACCAGCGAAAAAGAATTGCTGGAGCGCATCGAAAAACTCAAGACCCCGCCGCATGCGATCATCCGCCAGATCAGTGCTATTTTTGATACCAAGGCCCTGGGCTATGCCAGTTCGCTGGTGGCGGCGCGGATCGAGGCGGCGGACCTGGCCCGCGCCGCCGCGGCGATCAACACCCATCCGGGAGTTACGCATAATTACCAGCGCAATCACCCGTACAACCTGTGGTACACCGTGGCCGTGCCGCCGAACAGCGCATTGGGGCTGGAAAAGACCGTGCAAAAGCTGCACGACTTGAGCGGCGCGGCCCAAACGCGGCTGATGCCCACGCTCAAGCTGTATAAAATCGGAGTGAAACTGAACCTCGGCGGTGAGGACTTGACCGCCCGCGGGCAGCCGCCGCGATTTGGTGAATCCGAGCGTCGGGAGGCGATGAGCTACGCGGTTACGCCGGATGATCAGCGGATGATCCGCGTTTTGCAGCAGGATTTGCCGCTGCTCAGCCGGCCCTATGATCAATGGGCCGCGCAAGCGGGGGTTTCGCTGGAGCGATTGCTGGATGCGGCCCGCCAGTACCAGGCGCAAAAGCGCATGCGCCGCTTCAGCGCGGTGCTGCATCACCGCGAGGCGGGATTCGCCGCCAACGGCATGGGGGTGTGGAATGTTCCGCCGGAGCGGCAGGAGGCGTTTGGAACTATCGCCGCGGGATTCGCGGCGGTTTCGCACTGTTACCTGCGGCCCACTTATGAGGACTGGCCGTACAGCATTTTCACCATGGTGCACGCGCCAAAGAAAGATCAATGCGACCGGGTATTGCAAACCATCGCCCAGGAAACCGCCATCGCCGATTACGCGGCGCTGTATTCCATGCGCGAATTTAAAAAGACGCGCGTGCAATATTTTGATGGACAAATCGAGCGCTGGGAAAACCAGCACGCCGGCTAATCGGCCTGGAGCGACTGCCAGCCGTGGCGCGCGATCGAGCGATCCAGCCAATCGCGCTGCCCGTCGGTCCAGCAAGCGACCCGCGGGCGTCTTAAATCCCGACAACCCAGTTTTTCATGCACCGCGCCGATCAGCGCGGCGATATTCGATCCGTGCAGGGCGTCGATCCATAACGCGCCTTTCACCGCGCCGGCGGGCCACGCGGGCGCAAGATCGCTTTTGTTGACTACCGCCACGGCATGGGCAAATTCCCCCGCCAGCGGCAACTGCGTCTCCAGCGGCGCTGTGGCGTCCAGCACCAGCACCACGACATCGGCGCGCTCGATGATCGGGCGGCTCAACTCGATGGCCCGCCGTTCAATCCCGCCGGCGGCCAGGCGCAGACCCGGGGTGTCGATCAATTCCACCGCCAGCCCATCGAGTTCGGCCTGATCGGCCACCCAGTCGCGCGTGGTGCCGGGCAGGTCGGCGACAATGCTGCGCCGCCGGCCCCAAAGCGTGTTGGCCAGCGTGCTTTTGCCGACATTGGCCGGGCCGACCAGTACTACCCGCGGCCGATTGAGCAAGCGGGTCAAAGTGGGGTCATCGCGCCAGCTTGCGGCGGTGGCGCGGTCAAAACTTTTTTCAATCGCTTGTTTCCACAAGCTCGGTTGCATCAGCAGCCAGCGCAGGGCCAGGGGCGTGGTGGCTTGGGCGCAGTCGCGCCATAGCTGACGTTCCAGGGTTGTTTGACCTTCGTAGATACTTGAATCTTCGTCAGCGCAAGCGCCTTTGGCGGATTGTCCCCATGCCCGGTACTCAGGTAGAGGATGAGGAGGAGGGCCGAGCGTGGAAATGGCCGGTTTTTCCAACAGATTCCCATACTCCCCACCGCGGCCCTCCCCAGGCAATTCGCGGGGCAAAGAGCAATAACCGCCCCATGCGATTGCAGTGGTATCGCCGGCGCTGACACGGCCCGCCGCGGACGCAGCGCTGACCGAGCCCGCCGCGGACGCAGCGCTGACCGGCCCCGCCGCGGACGCGGCACTGACACGGCCCGCCGTGGACGCGGCGCTGATGGTAAACCCCCGGCGCTTGAGCAGCCGCAGCACCGATTGCACGATCCACGGCCCGCCGTGCAGATACAAATCCGCCCGCAGCGGGTCCAGCAATGTGATCACCGGATCGTCCAGCACACTTTGCCCGTGGCGCAGCGTCCCATGAACGGCCTTGCCGACCCTCGCATTGCCGTCAAAATGGTTTTGCAAAAACGGCGCGACCCGCGGCCCGGCGATGCGCACGACCGCGATGGCCGCCGGGGCCGCGGCGGTCAGCAGCTTGGCCGTGGAGGCGTCGGCGGATGCGCTGGTGGCATCGGTGGATGCGCAGGTGGCGTCGGCGGATGCTCTGGTGGCGTCGGTGGATGCGCAGGTGGCGTCGGCGGATGCTCTGGTGGCATCGGCGGATGCGCTGGTGGCGTCGGCGGATGCGCTGGTGGCGTCGGCGGATGCGCTGGTGGCGTCGGCGGATGCTCTGGTGGCATCGGCGGATGCGCTGGTGGATGCGTCGGGCATGGATTGAAAGTAATGTGAACATTTTTTTTCTCAATGTTGCCTCCCACTTTTTGCGTTGCTTGGCCGGGGCGCTATAATGCCCCCACCTACTCCAAGGATGGCACTGATGCACAAGAAATTTGTTTGCGGTTCGGCGGCACTGCTTGCTCTGGCAGTGGCGGGATGCGCTTCGGACCCGGCACCCTTTGATCCCCAAAGTTTTCAGCAGCCGGAAAAAGATCAAGCGGCCCAGGCCGCGGCCCGGCCCATGCGCCCCCTGCCCACCACGCTGGAAAGTCCTTTTTTAGATTCCTCCTCCACCGCCCCGGCCAAGCGCCCGGCCCCGATGGCTCCGGCCACCGGCCCGGCCCTGGCCACCGAGCCGGTGCAGCGTTTGACCTTGCAGGAGATCATTCAGCGCGCCGTGGTCAACAGCTTGGACGTGCGCGTAGCGGGTTATCAACCGGCGATCGACCAAAATCGCGTGGTCGAGGCCCAGGCACAGTTTGATCCGGTCCTCTTCGCCGGGCCGCAGATTCAGCGCATCGACCGCATGACCGCCGGCACGCTGCTGAACCCCTTCAATCCCACCGCTGGCGACATCAGCTACGACAACGAAAATATTTTGAGTTTTCAGGGCGGCGTGCGGCAAAACCTGAGCACCGGCGGCAAGGCGGAGTTGCGCTACCAGACTTCGCGCGTGGATATCGAACCGCTGCGCAACGCCATCAACCCGTATTATGAAAATTCCATCATTCTGGAAGTAACCCAGCCACTATTGCGAAATTTCGGTACGGAAGTAAACCGGGCGCGGATCACCGTGGCCCGCAACAACCAGCGAATCAGCCTGCTGGATTTCCGCAAGGCGCTGGAGGAGAACGTCGCGGATTTGGAAAAGACCTACTGGCAACTGGTGCTGGCCGAGCGCGATGTGCAGATCCAGGAGCGTTTGCTGGGGCGCACCATGGACACCGCCGATATTTTGGCGCGGCGCAATTTGCAGGACACCACGCGCGTGCAAACCTCCCAGGCCAACGCCGCCGTCGAGAGCCGCCGGGCCACGCTGGTGCGGGCCAAGGCGCAGGTGCGCGATCTGTCCGATCGTATCAAGCGCCTGATGAACGACCCGGATATGCCCGTGGCTTCGGCGGTGCTCATTCTGCCGGCCAACCAGCCCATCGAGCAGCCGATTCATTTTGACCTGGCCGACCAGGTGAATACCGCCCTGGCCAATCGTTTTGACCTGGCCCAGCAGCAATTGCGGATCAATTCCGCGGCGGTGGTGGCGCGCGTGGCCAAGAACAACTTGATGCCGCAGTTAAACCTCGTCGGCTCGATCGGCCCCGGCGGCGTCGGCGACGATTGGGGTCCGGCGCAGGATCGGGTCAATGAATTTGGCCACATTGATTACAAACTGGGCCTGCAATTTGAAATCCCCCTGGGCAACCGCGAAGCCCGCGCCATCCATAGCCGGGCCATGCTGCAGCGCCAGCAGGCTATCGACCAGTACCGGGCGCTGGTCGAGCAGATCACCCTGGATGTCAAAACCGCCCAGCGCGAAGTGCAAACCACCTGGGATGAGATGGTCAGCACGCGCCAGGCGCGCTTCGCCGCCGCCGATGCGCTGTATGCCATCGAGCTGCGCGAGCGCAACAATGAGCCGCTCACGCCGACGTTTGTGCAGTTGAAACTGGACACCCAGGGCAAACTCGCCGACGCCGAACGCGCCGAAGCCCAGGCCTTGAGCAATTACAACAACTCCATCGCCTCGCTGGAACGGGCCAAGGGAACGATCTTGCGCTATGACAATGTGCTGATGGAACAGGAAAGCCGCTGAAAGCGGGCGGCCGCGAGGCACCGTTTTAACCTTGGCCGCTGGCCATTTGCATTTGCCGCCGCTGGCGCGGCTTGACGTAGAGATGCTCCACGACGCTGGCCAGGGTCAGGTTGATGGGGATCGCCAGCATCAGCCCCGGAACGCCGAAAATCTTGCCCCACAATACCACCGTGAACAGGGTTACCGCCGGGTGAATCTTCACCGCCCCGCGCATGATCATCGGCAGGATCACATACGCCTCGATGCTCTGGATCACCACGTACACCGATAGCACCCCTACCACCTGGCGACCGGAATATCCCGGCGGCGCGGTGGCCGCGGCAAACAGCGTGGCGATGATGCAGGCCACCGCCGGCCCGACCGTTGGCACAATCTCGCACAGCCCGGCCAGCAGCGCCAGCGGCAAGGCTAAATCCAGGCCGATAATCGCGTAGCCCGTGGCCGAGGCGGTAAAGACGATGCACATGCTCAAAAAGGTGCCGCTCACCCAGCGGCGATACTTAGGCCCCAGCTCATCCAGAATGGTTTGCACGCGCCCGCGCCACCCCGGCGGCACCACCTCCAGGGCCGGGCTGAGCAGGCGGTCGTGCGGATCGGCCAGAAAAAAGATCGAGCCGATGAAGATGAACGCCAGCCAGATAAAAATGGCCAGCGACACATCGGCGCTGCGTGAAAAAAGCCGCTGGCCGCCTTCGCCGGCGAAAAAACGGCCGATGCTGCCGGCGAATTTTTCCATCGTCGGCGCTTCGGCCAGGCCAAGCTGGTTGCTCCAGCTTTGCAGATATTCATTGACCTTGACGCGCGTCTGGGGCCAGCTTTCCACCTGCCGGGAAATAGGTCCGGCCAGCGGCCAGGAAAGCGCCAGCAGCACCGCCAGCACCGTGGCGATCAATCCCAAGCCCAGCAGCGCCGCCGAGGAACCGCGGGGGCCGGGTACGTGGCGTAAAAGCGGATTGAGCGTACTGGCAACCACCGCCGCGGCCATCACCCCCAACAATACGGTACTCACAGCGTCAAAGAACAAAATAAACAACACCAGCGCCGCGGCGGCGACAAACAATCCAATCCAGGGCGTGGGCCGCGGCGCAGCGGCGGCGGGCGCGGCGCAAGTGGGCGGGGCGTCGGCGGACGAGACGTAAGTGGCCGGGGCGTCGGCGGACGAGGCGCAAGCGAGCGCGGCGACGGTGGGCGCGGCGAAAGCGGCCGGGGCGTCGGCGGACGAGGCGCAAGTGGGCGGAGCGGCGGCGGACGAGGCGCAAGTGGGCGGAGCGGCGGCGGGCGCGGCGCAAGCGGACGGGGCGTCGGCGGGCGCGGCGCAAGCGGCCGGGGCGTCGGGTGGGGTGCAGGTGCGGTCGTCGGCGTTCATAAAAATCACTCCCGTATATCGCTGAACCAGCAGGCGGCCAGGTGCCCGGGGCGCTTTGGCTCCAAGGGTGGTTGCTCCTGGACACACTGGCGCATCATTCGCACCGGGCGGCCGGCGACGCTGATGGTGGCCACCTGTCCTTCGGGCGCGCTTTTAGCACACCAGCGCGCCCGCGGGCAGCGCGGATGAAACGCGCAACCCGACGGCGGATTGGCCGGCGAGGGCACTTCCCCCGGCAGCACGATCCGCCCCAGCCGCGGACGCGGATCCGGTTCCGGGGCGGCGCTGAGCAAGGCCACGGTATACGGATGCAGCGGCGAATCATACAAACTCTCGGCCGGCGCCTGCTCCACGATCCGCCCCAGATACATCACCGCCACATCGTGGGAAAAATGTTTCACCACCGCCAGATTGTGGGCGATAAACAAAAACGCGATCCCGCGCTCCTGCTGCAAGTCCGAGAGCAGATTGAGAATCTGCGACTGAATCGACACATCCAAAGCGCTGACCGGCTCATCGCACACGATCAGTTCCGGGTCCACGCTCAAGGCCCGGGCGATGCCGATGCGCTGGCGCTGACCGCCGGAAAATTCATGCGGATAGCGCCGCGCATAGGCAGCGTCCAGCCCCACCCGCTCCAGCAGCCCGGCCACCTTGCGCCGCACCTGTGGCCCGCGCGCCAGACCATGCGCCACGATCGGCTCGGCCAGAATATCACCCACGCTCATGCGCGGATTGAGCGAACTTTGCGGGTCTTGAAAAACAATCTGCATGTGCTTTCGCAACCGCCGCAGGGCCTTGCCGCGATGGGCAAAAAAATCGTCGCCCTTGAATTGCACCTGCCCGCCCGTGGCCGGCACCAGGCGCAGAATCGTGCGTCCCACCGTGGTCTTGCCGCAGCCGCTTTCGCCCACCAGCCCCAGGGTTTTGCCGGGGTATATATCAAAACTCACCTGCTCCACCGCCTTGACCTGCCCCACCACGCGCGACAGCAGACCCCGGCGGATGGGAAAATGCGTCTGGAGATTTTTCACCCGCAAGAGCGGCTCGACCTGGCTCATAGGATCGGCTCCGGGGCTGCTTCGGCCTCCACGCGCCGGTCGCTTAGTTGCGGAACCGTTTGCGGCGCTTGCGCGTAGCCTTCCACGTGATAACAAGCGCACCAGTGCCCCGGCCGCACCTGGCGCAGCGGCGGCTCCTCGGCCGCGCACAGCGGATCGCCGTTTCGCCGCGGGCAGCGCGGATGAAAGATGCACCCGCTGGGAAAATGCGCCGGGTTGGGAACCGTGCCGGCGATGGTTTCCAGACGCTGGCGCTTGCCCTCCAGCCGCGGGATGGAGCGAAACAACCCTTGCGTGTAGGGATGCAAGCCGTGGTAAAATAAATCTTCCACCGCCGCGTATTCCACCACACGTCCGGCGTACATCACCGCCACCACGTCGGCGTTTTCCGCCACCACGCCCAGGTCGTGGGTGATGAGTAAAATCGCCATCCCCGCCTCGCGCCGCAGCTTGCGCAGCAACTCCAGGATTTGCGCCTGAATGGTTACATCCAGCGCCGTCGTCGGTTCATCGGCGATGAGAATTTTCGGCTGGCAGGCCAGGGCCATGGCGATCATCACCCGCTGGCGCATCCCGCCGGAAAGCTGGTGGGGAAAATCCCGCAGCCGCCTCGCCGCGTCGCTGATCCCCACATCCTCCAGCGCCGCCGCCGCCCGCAGGCGCGCTTCGGCCGCGGCCACATGCTGATGCAGCATGATCGCTTCCATGATCTGCTCGCCGATGTTGTATACCGGATTAAGGCTGGTCATCGGCTCCTGGAAAATCATGGCGATTTGCCCGCCGCGAATCCGCCGCATCTGCGCTTCGCTTTGGCTGAGTAAATCAACGCCGCGATAGAGAATGCTTCCTTGGAGAAATCGTCCCGGCGGCATCGGCAGCAACCTGAGGATGCTCATGGCGCTGACGGATTTTCCGCAGCCGCTCTCCCCCACCACCGCCAGCGTTTGCCGCTCAAAGAGGCTCCAGTGCACCTGGCTCACCGGAACCACCAGCCCCCGCGGCGTGTCAAATCCAACCGTCAAGCCGCGCATCTCCAGCAGCGGCGTTTCTTTGGCGATATGGGTCGGCTGCATGTCAGGCATAGTCCAATTCCCGGCCAGGGGCATCATCCCGGCCGTTGCGGTTTATCGCAAGCGCGGGTCCAGGGCATCACGCAATGCTTCGCCGACAAGGTTGTAGGCAAAAACCGTTAAAAAAATCGCCAGGCCCGGATAGAGCGCCACCCACCAGCGAAAGGTGCCGGCTTCGCCCAAGGCCTGGTTCATCATCTGTCCCCAACTGGGCTGATCCACTAACCCCAGGTTCAAAAAACTCAGCGTACTTTCGGCCAGCACCGCGCCGGCCACGCCGAAGGTCGCCGAAACCAGCACCGGGCTGATGCCGTTGGGCAGCATGTGCCCGAAGAGCACCCGCCGCAAAGGCAAGCCCGCCGCCAGCGCCGCCTGCACAAAATCCTGCCGGCGCAGTTTGAGGAATTGCGCCCGGATGAACCGCGCATGGCCCACCCAGGAAGTGCAGCCGATGATCGCCATCATCACGTATAAGTTGCGCCCGAAAAACGCCACGAAACTGATGAGCAAAAACAGCGTCGGCACCGCGTCGAAGATCTCGATCAGCCGCATGCCCAGAATGTCGATTTTGCCGGCGAAGAATCCCATGATCCCCCCGACCACCACGCCGATGAACACCGCAATGCCCACGGAGATAAACCCGATCGACAAGGCGATCCGCGAGGCCCAGATCATCCGCGCCATCACGTCGGCCCCCTGCTCCTCGGTGCCCATCCAGTGCCCCAGGCCCGGCGGGCGCATGAACTGCGCGGACTTGTCGCGCTGGTTGTCATTGGGCGAATAGGGAATCGGCGCCCACCAAACACTGTGAATCAACTTTGCGGCCTGGGCCTCGCGATAGCGCTCATACACCACGATTTGCGGCGGGCGCACGGGATAAATCGCAAATACCACCATCAGCGGCAAACACCCCGCCAGTACCCAGCCCCAGGCCCGCTTGCCGCCGACGGCTCGCAGCGGCAGCCAAACGATGAAAAACAAATCCGCCGCCGCCACCGCCGACAAAAATCCCAGCGCCGCCGCCCGGCCCCAGGGCCATTGAATCTCCCGTCCGCTGTGCCAGGAGTCGATCAAATCCGGCCAGAAGAGCGCCGGCGACAACAGCAGCCCTACCCACGCCAGCAGTCGCAGCTTCCGCGCCCAGTTCAGCGATTTTATCGGCACCAGCGCCATGGCCGCGACCAGCAAAAGCAGCAATAAAACATCCGTCGCCGACAACGAGCTTAGCAACGGGCTTTGCCACCCCGACGAACCGCGCATCAATAAAGGGTGGCTGTTGGCCAGAAATGGCGCGAAGATCGCGCAAAACGCCAGCACCGCGATCCACGCCAAACCCAGCTTGGCCGACCAGCGCCGCCACACCTGCCGGGCCATTTGCGCGCTGAAACTCTCCGGCGCCGCTTCGGGCGCAAGCGGCTCGATCACGGCGATAGTCCCGCCGGCCGGGAGAAGAGAAAATTCATCGTCGGCTGTTGCCATCACCAGCGCCTCGATTATTCGTAACTGACGCGCGGGTCCGCCGCCGCGTAACAGATATCCGCCAGCAGCAGGCTTAGTAAACCCAGCAGCCCGCCGATCAGCGTTTCGGCCAAAATTAATTCCCGATCGCGCACGCGTACTGCGTCCACCATCAATTTGCCCATGCCGTTGATGGAAAAGATGGTTTCAATCACCACCGACCCGGCCAGCAATCCCGGCAGGATGCTGGCCGACACGGTAATCAGCGGCAGGATGCTGTTGGCCAGCACGTGGCGAAACAGCACACTGCGCTCGTCAACCCCTTTGGCCCGCGCGGTGCGTACATAATCGGCCGAAAAATTCTCCAGCGTGGAAGCGCGGGTCAATTTGCTCAGTACCGCAAACCCGCCATAGCTGTAGCAGATCATCGGCAGCACCAGGTGCCAGGCCATATCCAGCAGCCACCCGCGCTGAAATTCGCCGCTGACGAAACCGGGCAAAAACGCCATCTGCTCGGCGCGCAAATCGTGCAATCCCGCCGCGGGAAACCAGTAGAAATATTCGCGGTTTGCCAGAAACCCGATACATAGCACCCCGGCCAGCATGACCGGAATCGACCACAGCCCCAAAAACAAACTGCTGGAGCCGACATCAAACCATTTGCCGCGATGCCGCGCCGCGTACAAACCGCTGACGATGCCGATGCCGTACATGATCGGCAACTCCAGCACGTTCAACAGCAGCGTGATCGGCACGGCCTCCAGAATCAGGTCCGACACCGGCCGCCCGCGGGCAAAACTCCGCCCCAGGTCCGGCCATTTGATGGCCCATCGGCCCATCACGCCGTTTTCGTCGGTTACGCGCCCCACGGGCGAGATGTGATTCAACCAGCGCAGATATTGCACCGGCTTGGGCAGGTCCAGGCCGTAGCGGCGATTGTAATATTCCCGCCGCACCCGTGCTTCCTCGGATTTCATTCCCCCCTCGGCGTTGAGCAGCGGCCCGCCCACCCCGCCAGGAGAAAAAGCCATGACAAAAAAGACCACCGCCGTGATCCCCAGCAGGGTTGGAAAAATCAGCAGGATTCGCCGCAATATATAGCTGAGCATAAAATCGTCGCCGGCGCACCTTTCGCCGGCTTATCCTTCCCGTCCGCTGGACTGGAGCAGCACGCTGGCCACCTGCGTCAAACCCGCGCCATTGTTGCCAATAAACTGCTGGAAAATCGCGTTGGTCACCTCCATGAACTGCTCCATCTCCCCCAGCCGCGCCAAGGCCGCGGCGATCGTCGCCGGCGTCTTTTGACCCTTAGCGCCGCTGAGCATCGCGCGGCACTGGCGGATCGTCTCCAGGGCCGGGTCCATTTCGCGGCGTTTGCGCTCGGAGATAATGATGCTGAACAGTTCCCACACATCGGGCAAACTCTCGTAGAACTGTCGCCGCCGCCCCGGTCGGGACACCTTGCGGATCACCCCCCAGTCGCACAGCGCCCGCAGGCTCATCGACGCGTTGCCCCGGCTGATGTTCAAGCGCTGCATCACCTGGTCCATGCACAATGGCTCAACGGCGATGTACAACAGGGCGTGAATTTCCGCCATAGTGCGGTTGATCCCCCAAGTCTGGCCCATCTCTCCCCAGCGCCCGATGAACAGGTCTTGCGCCTTGAGCAACTGGGTCTCGTCCAAACTACGGTTGTGCGCCATGACCGCGACTTTCACTAAGAATTGAAAACAGAATAATTTCCCCTCACACAAATGCAAGCGAGTCGCCCCCAGCGCAGACCCATCTCCTATTCCAATCTAAATTATATCTCCTCTCCTATGTAATCATGGGAGAGGCCGGGTGAGGGCTTCCTTATTGTCTTCCGCAGTCCGAGCAGGGGTGATAGAGCCACCCTGCCAGCACAATATCTCCCCGCCCATGTAACCTTGCGACAATGCCCTCCCCTTCGCCAACCTGACAAAATATCTCCTCTCCTATGTAATCATGGGAGAGGCCGGGTGAGGGCTTCCTTATTGTCTTCCGCAGTCTGAGCAGGGGTGATAGAGCCACCCGCCAACACAATATCTTCCCGCCCCTGTAACCATGCGACAATGCCCTCCCCTTCGCCAACCTGTCAACATATCTCCTCTCCTATGTAATCATGGGAGAGGCCGGGTGAGGGCTTCCTTATTGCCTTCCGCAGTCTGTGCGGGAGCGAAAGAGCCCTCCCCTTAGCCAACCTTACAAAAAATCACCTCTCCTATGTACTCATGGGAGAGGCCGGGTGAGGGCTTCCTTATTGTCTCTTGCAGTCTGTGCGGGAGCGATAGAGCCACCCCGGAGCTTATGCTCTTGCCTCGCAAAGACAATTCGCCGTCGCCGAACTTGACAGCCCCCCTCGATACAGGCGTTACCGCGCGACAAGGCCGGCGGCACTCTGGTAACGACCAATTGTTTACCCAGGCTCGATGGTTACGGCGGGGCCGGTGATTTCCTGGTCGGTTAAGTAGCATCCGGGGTCCGCGGCCCAGGGGTCGCCACTGACGGCCTCGGCCCGAGCGCGCAGGCCGCCGCCGCAGACGTTTTTGAACCGGCAGGCAGCGCATCGGCCCTTGAGCAGTTCCAGGCGGTTTTTCAATCCCGCCAGCACCGGATCGGTCGCCTCCGACCAGATGCGCGAAAAGGGCGTTTGCAGCACATTGCCGAAACTGCGCCCCATGGAAAACTGGTCGGCGTGCACGTTGCCGAAAAAGTCGATGTTGCCGATCCCCACCCCGCTGGAGTAGCGGCCCCCGCCGTTCCAGGCGAGCATGCGCAAAACCTGCCCAGCCCGCGGGTGGCTTTCCCGCAGCATCCGCAAATACAGGTATGGCCCGTCGCAGGGATTATCCACGGTTAGAATTTCCACACGCTTTTTGCCTGCGGCCAACCGTCCGCTGCGGGTAATGATCGTGTCCATCGCCCGCCGCGCCTCGGCCGGTTCCATCTCCGGCAAAGCCGCGCCGCGGCCAGCGGGACACAAATGATAAAAGCACGCCCGGTCGATTCCCTGGGCCTCGATAAAATCAAATATCTGGTCAATATCGCGGCAGGTTTGGCGGGTCAGCGTCAAGCGCAGGCCCACTTTCTGCCCGGCCGCCACGCAATGGGCAAAGCCCTTCATGGTCCGGGAAAACGCCCCTTGCACACCGCGAAATTGATCATGTATTTCCGGCGAAGCGCTGTCCAGGCTGATACCGACATAAGCAAAATTCAGGGCCTTAAGCCGCGCCGCCGTTGCCGCATCGATCAACGTGCCATTGGTGGACAACACCACATGCAAGCCGCGCTGGCGGGCATGTGCCGCCAGTTCAAACAAATCTGGACGCACCAGCGGTTCGCCGCCGGAAAAAAGCACCGCCGGCACGCGATAGTCGGCCAGATCATCTAGTACCACCTGGGCCTGCGACGTGGTCAATTCCCCGGCGTAGGCTTGCGACTCCGAGGCGGTATAGCAGTGAACGCATTTTAAGTTGCAGGTGCGCGTCAGGTTCCACACCACAATCGGACGCCGGCCGGCGGCGCTGCGGGCCACGGCCATGCGCTGATGCTCCGGCGGATCGATCTGCGTGATCGCCTGTCCGTAACGATGCGGGGTGCTGGGCGTTTCCAGCCCGCCATACAAAACGCTGATATCAATCATCCACAGCTCCCAAATTTCCCCCGCCCGCGCCGCGACCGGACGACGGGCATCTCCCCGCCAGCGCCGCGACCGGACGACGGGCATCCATTGTACGCCCGGCAGGCTTGCAGGGTCGAATGGAGCGCAGAGCCGGCGAATAGTCCGGGGGATTTTATGCGGGCCTGCCCACGGATTTTTGTACCGGTTCAGGAAATCAGCCTTCATAGGCATTGAGAAACCGTGTTTACCGCTTACATACGGTGGAGTGCAAAAATATATGGGCACACCCGGACAGTCGTGGCGATTTTATTCCTTCTTTTCCTCTGAATTTTTGGGTGCGTGGGCAATGGTGGGATAAAATTCCCCGGCGTAGGATTTGGGTTGTTCTTCACCCTGCTGCCCCGTGGCGCTCTCCAGCGGCCCGGCATTCAACACGCGGATTTCGGCCTCTTGATTCTCCTGCTCAATGTCCTGGTCCTGGTTATTTTGCATGAACCCTGCCAAATCCTTCTCCATCTCGTCCAGCCGGTTCAAATCCTCCTGTGAAAAATCGCTCGGCGAGCGTTTGGCATTTTCCACCGGCTCCGGCGTGGAGGAATAGGCCCGTTTGGGCGCCTCCTTTTCCTGCGGCGGACGGCCCCAGCCCGCACCGATGAGCAAATTCAAAAGCGTCGGCCATACTCCGCCGATCGCCACTACGCATCCGCCAATCCATAAGACATACGACCACTTGGGCACCATCCACCAGGCGTAACGATACTGCACGCCATTGGCGGCCTTGGCTTCGGCCAGGCGATCCAGCACCGTTCCCTTAGGCTCGCCAAGCCGCATGCCGTTAATCGGCCGGGTATACGGATCATCCACATAAAGTTGATAGGAGCGATAGGCCATTCCCGAACCATCGCGCAGCGGTTCCAGCAGATCAAAAGTAACGCGGCGCTTGATGGGAAAATGCGGTTTGCCGTCCCTTCCCATCTGCGAAATGCCGCTTTGCAGGGGTGGATACACCACAATATTCCGCAACCAGGCATGGCCCTTCACCGGCGGCTGACGCAATTTCTGCTCAAACTGCCAAAGGCTGCTGCTGCGCCCCTCACCCATCGCATCCACCGTGCCTAAGCGAATGTACGACATCGCGGCACCCACCAGGATCGCGATCAACACCCAATGCCATCTTTTCAAGTCTTCAACGCGCATAACGACTATAAATACCCGCCCCGGCGATAAAAGTTGAGTCAAAAAAACATCGGCGGCGGCGTATTATACAAAAATTTTTCCATTTTTACCCCTGACATCCGGCCGCTGGTGCTTTACATTGCCTCCAACAAACAAGAGTTCCTCATGTATTTCTGGCGGATCACCTGCTTTATTCTTGTGCCTTGGTGGATGGGCGCCTCCCTTGTTGGCCAAACCAATCCGACTCCACCCGCCACCACCCATTGGGCGGCATTATCC
Source organism: Tepidisphaerales bacterium (assembly GCA_038317225.1). Taxonomy (GTDB): domain Bacteria; phylum Planctomycetota; class Phycisphaerae; order Tepidisphaerales; family Tepidisphaeraceae; genus JBBQBE01. Next base: position 22,784 of record JBBQBE010000041.1, read on the forward strand.
CCCGAGCAATTGCTAAGCGATTTGTATGGCGCGCAATTGCGGCAAACCGATGCGGACTGCCAGCGCCAACTGGCTCGGCGGCTGCTGGATGAGGCGATGGCCGCGGGGCCACAATCGCCGCTGGGTTTGGCGCTGCTGCGCCAGGCTGGGCAGTGCGCGGCTAGCGGCGCTGATCCGCTGACTTTTCTGCGCTGCTGGGAAGCGGAATTGGGCGGGTCGCAATCACGCCAATCATTGCCAAGCGACTTGGCGCGCCTGGGTCAAACGTGCCGCAAGTTGGCTGATGTGGAAGCATTGGTGGAAGTTTGCCGCATCCTGGCCGACGACGCCATGCGGCGCGATCAGCCAGAGGTTCCGCCGGCGCTGGATCAGATTGCCGCCGCCGCCGCCCAGCGGGCGCGCAGCGCCCATTTGTTAAACCAAAGCGCCCAGCGTCAGCGGGAGCATCAACAATGGCTCACCCGTCGCGGGCAACTGGATGCGGCCCGGCAGCGACAACAAACCGGCCAAGCCACCGCGGATGATTTTTTTCAACTGGGTTTGCTACAAGCGGTCTGTCTGGACGATTGGGCCAAAGCCGACGAGTTATGGGAACATGCCGCCGCGCCGTGGAGTGAAGCGGCATCACTGGATCGAGCGGGTGCTGAAGAATGGCAGGCGCAAATGGAACTGGGCCATCGCTGGTGGCAATTGTCGCAAAGCCGCATCGACGCCGCCGCGGCCGATGCCCTTCGCGGCCGCGCCGTCCACTGGTATCAAATCGCACTGGAACCCAGCCTGGGTCTGCCGCGGCAACTGGCCCTCAAACGCATCAGTGAACAGCGACGCCTGCGGCTGCTGGACCGCGGCTATCGACCGGGACTGGATACCCTGTTATACGCGGCGGCGGATTTCACCCACCTTGCCGGCCAGCGCACCGACAACACCATCGATTTTGACTGGGGCATGAATAGCCCCGACGCCCGCTTGCCCAAAGATGATTTTTCGCTGGAATGTCGCGGCTACCTGCTGGTGCCCCGCGATGGCAATTACACTTTTGTCCTCAGCGCCAACGAAGGATTTACCTTGCAACTGGACGGACAAACCATCATGGAACAGCAAGGCAACGCGCGCTCCCGCGGCGGCTGCCGCCAGCGCATCAGTCTCGCCGGCGGTTGCCATCGCCTGCTGCTGCGCTACTTCGACCATAGCGGCACCGCTCGGCTGCGGATGGAATGGATACCGCCGGGCGAACTTGCGGCCGCGCCGATCGGCCCGGAATATTTCTGGCGCGACGCCGTACGCTGATTTTGGGCGCGCAACTTCATTGGCGCACTGTCTTTGCCGGCTGGACAGTTTCGCCCGCGCAGGGGTATGCTGCGTGGGTACGGCATACACACAAGGAGCAATCCGTGGGCGAACAATTTATCAATCCCAATTGGCATGTCCTTTTGATCCACTTGCCGCTGGGCTTGCTGGGCGTGGGTTTTCTCATTGAATTATTCAGCTTCCTGTGGCGCAGCGCTGGACTGCGGGTGGCCGGCCGCTGGATGATTCTACTGGGCGTATTGGGCGCGGTGCCAGCGGCTACCAGCGGTCTGTATGCTTTTCGCGATGTGGTCAACCCCCGTAGCGGCCCGGACGATACCTGGTCGGTTGTCAGCCAAGGCAGCGATTGGACGGCAACACAGTGGGAATTGATGAGCGACCATGCAACCCTTGCGGCCTGGGCCACGGGGCTGCTGTTGATTGTGGTTATCGCGTACATGGCCGCCGGGGAAATGTGGCGGCGGCGATTGTATGTGCCGCTGCTGCTGGGAGGACTGGCGGGTCTGGGCTTATTCGCCACCGCCGCCTGGCACGCCGGCGAGGCGGTCTACGGCCAGGGCGTGGCGGTGCAAATGAGCCGCACAACGCCGTCGCCCGCTCACGCGCCCGCGGTTTTGTCCGCCACCGCGCCGGCCACACAACGGGCGATCGTTGTGCCGCCGACCCTTCGACCCGTCGCGCCCGCGCGCCGGACGTGGATGGAAAAACTCGAATATTATGTTCCGCCCATGCAGGCGCATTTGATCGGCGCGGGCCTGGCGGTGGCGGTGGCGCTGGTCTCCATCGGGCTATCCATCCGCCGTGGGCATTTGGAAGTGGAAGCCGAAACGCAGGTCGCGCCCGCCGCCGCGGCCTCTTCGTCGTTAAACGATCCCATCGCCCAGGCGCTGCAATGTAAACCGCCGCTGGAATCCGCATTGCACACCCCGCCGCCGATGGTGTATCCGGCGCGTTTTTGGCTGGTGGCGTGCGTACTTGGCATCCTCAGCATCGCCGGGGGAATCTGGGCGGCCGGCGATTGGCCCTTCACCCAACTGATTAACCAGTTGCAACACGACCTGGACATCCGGCAGTATCGCTTGGTGGCCCACGTGGTTTTCGCCGTCGCTTTTGTGGTCCTGACGCTGATGTTGGCGCTACTGCTGCGCCTGATCCCGCGCCGCCGCTTGTTGGCCGGGATATTTTGGGGACTATTGCTGGTAGTTGTCGTCGGGCAAGTGTGGGTCGGCATTTTGCTTTTATTTGATACCCCCGACGGCCCGCTGCTGCACTTTAACACCCCCGCCGCCACGCGCTAATTGACGCGCCGCCGGAGCTTGCAAAGTAGCTCCCCAGCGCAAAGCCACCGCTCTACCTAAGACCGCCGAGCACCCACTCGGCGAGAACGGTCTTTGCTTGCGCTTACGTCTGGCGCGGATGCGGCAGATGCGGCGGATGCGGCAGATTCGCCACCTCAACCCTCCGCCGGCCCTCGGCCATCGCGCCGCCGAAATCGCGATAAAAATATATTCCCCTCCCGCCTACATTTTTCAGCCGACGAAGCGGTCGGCGAACCTGCGGATCAGACCGACCCAAAAGCTTCGTCGCCTGGGCCCGCGTCCACTCCCCCAACGAACCAAAGACATCACCTGCAACACATGCAACACATCACGTTCCCGCTGGACATCGAAATCCGGTTTTTCTCCAGCCACACGGTGGAACACAACACGTCCTACTCTGGACATTTCAGCTTGGATACGCCCGGACATTACAACTGCGGTATGACAGGCAAAACTTAAGACGCTGGAATGACGAACCGATATAGCGTAACATGCGGTGCGCAGACTTCCTGCGCGGGAGGCCACGACTGTGCTGATAGAGTTTTTTGGCGAAAATTTCGGCTGCTTCCGAGAGGAGTTTCGACTGTCGATGCTGGCCACGGACATCGATCCGGACTCCAAGCGCGGCACGATTGACGTTAGCATCAAGGGCGATCCAGAGCCGCTGAAACTCCTTCGATCAGCAGCTATTTATGGTCCGAATGCTTCCGGTAAATCAACCGTCTTGCGCGCCGCAAGCGCACTTCGCGGTGCGATTGCTGGCAGTCGCCGCTTACGTTCCGATGATACGCTTGCCTATTATGAACCCTTCGCCTTGGGCCTATCGGCAAAGAAGCCGTCGCGCCTGGGAATGAAGGCCATCATTGATGGGCATGTCTATGACTACGAAATCAAGTTTGATCGCAAGGCATTCACGTTTGAGCACCTTGAACGATGGGTCGGTGGCTCTCGTGTAACCCTTTTCAAGCGAAGTGGGCAGGATGTCGAGGGAATGTGGAAGGACCAGGAGAGTTTCAAACTACTGGCCAAAGACTTTGGCCCAAACAAGCTGCTTCTTTCGCTCGCTGATCGCTTAATGCCGTCACTGGCGCGCGGGATCGCCCCCGGGTTTCGCCGCTTGCTCGGTAGTTTCGATGGGGCATCGCCAGCGTGGTATTTCGAGCGAAGCAATGCTGTCGCCAAACGCGTGCGCGAAGAGCCCCTGTTTGCGAGTTGGCTTCTTAGCCACCTGAAAGCAGCGGATTTGGGCGTATCTGAAGTACGTACAGAAGAGGTAAAAGTCGTCGTTCATGTGGAGGCGGATACAGAGGAGGATGAAGGTGGCGGCTCAGAGGGTATTACTGAGCGGATTGAAACCGACTATCGTCTGTCGCTCATTCATACCTTTGGCTCGGAATCGGGTCCGATCGCGTTCCATCGGGAATCGCTCGGAACTCGGCGGCTTGTTGATATTGCTCCATTGCTGTTTGACCTCGCGCACGACCAGCGGCCGCGGGCGGCATTTGCCGATGAGTTGGACGCTTCACTGCATCCAACGGTGTTCAAAGGCTTGATCAACCATTTCAATTGCCAAATGCCACACCAAGACGCTCGGGGGCAGTTGATTTTTGTGACGCACGAAACGCTTCTGATGGATGCGGAAGCGAAGTTCGCTCCACTGAGACGAGATCAACTCTACCTGACCGAGAAGGCGAGTGACGGGTCGGCCAGACTCTACTCTGTTGCCGAATTCAGGGAGCGGAACAACCTGAATCTGCGCAAACGCTATCTTGAAGGGCGCTATGGCGCGATCCCGGCAGTCGGTCGTTTCCCGGAGTAATCACATGGCCAGGTTTGGTGCCAAACGACCGCAGCAAATCCGCGATACATTGCCGATCGTCCTGATCGTTTGCGATGATGCAAAGACTGCGCCGGCTTATTTCGCCGAGGTACGCACACGACTAAGGAAATATTGCACAGTCAAGCTAATGTCCGAGCCACGGGACCCGGCAAGGGTGATTGCATTCGCCTGCAACCAAAAAAACGAATTGTCGGATGGCGGTGAAGGCGCAACGGTATGGGCGATCATTGACCTTGAGATGAAACCAACCAGCGATGCGTTGACCGCGTCGCTTCGAGAACAGGCCGAGAACTGCGGCGTCGAACTGCTGCTTTCGCAGCCATGCTTTGAAGTTTGGGTTCTCTCGCATTTTATGTGTACAGGGCAGATGTTCGTTACATGTGACGCAGTCCTTCAAGAAGTGAAAAAGCAGTGGAAAGCGGCATTCGGCCAGGAGTTTCCTCAGAAAAAGGCGCAGGCGAATTACTGCAAGTTGATGGATCGCCTGGATAGCGCCATTTCCAACGCGAAGGTACACACTTCTGCGCAGAGCCAGTCTTGGACCGAAGTGTGGCGACTGCTGGAGCATGTGCTCTGGTTCGAGGCACATTGAATGAACGGGACATGTAGAAGAAAAAGGGTCATAAGCCTTTGTTCCCTGATTGCCGCAGTAGAAGAAAAAGGGTCATAAGCCTTTGTTCTCTGATTGCCGCAGATATGGCCGCATTTATGCTACGACGGGCGAAAATGGCTTATGACCCTTTTAGTCCCCAGCTAAGTAGCGTCATTTGACAAGTGTTCTATGAAAGGCTAATATCATTCCATGCTGCGGCGATGGGCATCAAGCATCCTCCTGCTCTGTTTCCTGCTGATAGGAAGCGGCGCTGGCCAGTACCTCCATGAGGCCCAACATGAGCGCGAGGATCGGCAGGCCGTCGCCTCCGCCCTTGGCTCCCATGAGCCCCTACCCGCAGAACACCATCACGATGATTCCAACTGCCTGATCTGCGCCCAGCTTCACATTCCAGCGCTCCCGGCTGGCTGGGTGCCGCTATTGGTTTGCCTTGGTCTACTTATCGCATTCGTGACCCTGCTGGCCCAGCCCATGCTGGCCCAGCGTTCCTGCTTTGCCATTACCTGCCGCGGTCCACCTGCCTGCTAAACTCGCCTCGCGTACGTTTTAGCCTGAACGCCGGGTTTGCTTCGCGCATTTTCCGGCATTCATTACACAAATCAGGACTTTATCATGCGCACTCATATTGAGCAGCCGCGCGCAGCTTTCACGCTCGTCGAGTTGCTGGTCGTTATCGGAATTATAGCCGTTCTGATCGGAATCCTGCTGCCTTCTCTCTCAAAGGCGAGACAGGCGGCCAATACGCTCAAGTGCTTGTCGAATATGCGGAACATGGCCATGGCTCAGGTCATGTACTGCAATGACAACCACGGATATCTCGTTTCGGCCGGCTTTCCCCACGGGGGAATGCATAGCCACGCCGAGGTCGCCTGGTTCAACACGTTGCAGCAGTATTACCAGAATAAGCTGGTGGCGAGATGCCCGGCGGACGATTCGCCGTTCTGGAATAGCCCGCTCGCCGGCACGACAGATCAGTTTCGCAAGAGCAGCTATGGCATCAACGACTTTCTTGACCCTGAGCTGTGCCCATGGGGCGGACCCTACGTCAAGATAACGCAGATCAAGAATTCTTCGGCAACGATTCAGTTCATCGAGATGGCTTACGTTGGCGAGTTTGCCGGTTCAGATCATCCCCATGTGGAGAACTGGACGGGTTCCCAGGCCGCCCTCAAGGCAGCCCAGCAGCTTCAGACGAACGCGCACGGCGGCGCCTATGGAACGCCCCAGGCCAGAGCAAACTGGACGTTTCTTGATGGTCATGCTGAAACGCTTAGTTTTAGCGAGGTTTTTCGCGACGTAGGCGACAACCTCACCAGTTGGAATCGATTTGACCCGCGGGTGGCTCGTTAGCCAATCCGCAAAACGGCGTCCCGCGGTTGCGGCAATGTTGCCGTATTCCAAAGCGGGCGCTTATACCTTCAACATGATTTAAGGATATGACAATGACACAGAAACCTATTCTCTTTGCAGTTCTGCTGGCCACTGCCTCAACGGTTATGGCCGCCGCGGATGTACACTTTGATCTGTCCCCCGTTGTTCAGGGCGGCAAGATCGTAACCGAAGGCGTGACGCACGCCTCGGTCATTAACCCGTTCACCGGCGCCGATACGTCCCCGACTGCCTATAACTACTGGGCGCCGGAGATGCGAGTGTTTGGCTATGAAATGGGCGAAGATCCACTGTTCCCAAACAGCACCAACGATCCTGGCATCAACCGCGACCACGGCAGCTACCTGACTTCAGGCGGCACAGTGACCCTTGCCGGCACGGGATTGCCATTGAGTTCCACCCTCAATTTCACGGTTATCGGCGCGTTACAGCAATGGACCGGTACCGGCTATGTTCCGGCCGATGCGGCAGCGAGCCTCGACGTGACGTACGGCCACACGCGGACGCTGACCGGATTGACTGGGGCTCTGGATCCCCTGCCGATCAAGACATTCGGCTCCAGCAGCGACGTCCATCTCCATCTGGATGCAGAATTGTCTGCTTCGACACCCACGGGCATCTACATGTTCCCGGCGGAACTGCAAAGCAGTAGTGGAAGCATTGCCAATTCTGCGCCGTTCTGGGTCGTGTACAACTTTGGCGGGACTGAGGCGGAGCACGGCGCAGCCATGGATTACGTGCAGGGAAACTACGTGCCGGAGCCGACATTCCTGGCCGTGGCCGGAACAGCCGGCATTCTGATGCTTCGACGACGGTCCCGAGTCACCAACGGCTGATCGGCAACTGCCGCCGCGTGATAAGAAACATGGGCACCGTGGCTTGCGGGGCGAGATCTGATCGCCATCTGCCAGCCACGGTGCCGCCCTGAAGGAAGAAAAATGAACCGGGACGCAGCTACACCGGAAAAGACACCGGAAAAGGGTCATAAGCCTTTGTTCCCTTATTGCCGCAGATCCAGTGGCATTTATGCTGCGATGGGCGAAAATGGCTTATGACCCTTTTAGTTCCTCTTTGTTCCCTTATTGCCGCAGATCCAGTGGCATTTATGCTGCGATGGGCGAAAATGGCTTATGACCCTTTTAGTTCCTTCACAGTGGAACACAACAGGTGAAATCCTGGACATGTCTACTGGGATAAGCCCG
>JBBQBE010000042.1:0-30333 GCA_038317225.1 Tepidisphaerales bacterium
GAGAGGGAGGAGGGTTATAAATTCTACGCTCTACATTCAACCGGGCGGTTGCAGGGTGGATGCACATTTGGAGGAAGGGAGGCTACAATCGTGTCTTGCACAACAGGGAAGGTTTTTGTTATGGCTAAGCACACGATTGTATTGATTCCCGGGGACGGCATCGGGCCGGAAGTTACCGCTTCGGCGCGGCGGGTGCTGGAGGCGGCGGGGTTGGATGTGGAGTGGGTGGTGCTGCCGGCGGGGACGGCGGCGCTGGAGCAGGGATTTGAGAATGTTTTGCCACAGCGGACGGTGGCGGCGATCGCGGCGCATAAGGTGGCGCTGAAGGGTCCGATTACCACGCCGGTGGGCACGGGTTTTCAGTCGGTGAATGTGCAGTTGCGCAAGAAGCTGAATTTGTACGCGGCGGTGCGGCCGGTGCGCTCCTTGCCGGGGATCAAGACGCGGTATGAGAATGTGGACTTGGTGATCGTGCGGGAGAATACCGAGGGGTTGTACAGCGGGATTGAAAACGAAGTGGTGCCGGGGGTGGTAACCAGCTTGAAAGTGGCCAGCGAGCAGGCGTGCACGCGGATCAGCCGCTATGCGTTTCGCTACGCGACGCGGCGCGGGCGCAAGCTGATCACGGTTTTCCACAAGGCGAATATCATGAAGATGAGCGACGGGCTGTTTCTCAAGTGCGCCCGGCGTATCCACGAGGAGGAATATCCCAATATCGAGTACCGGGAAACGATCATCGACGCCGGGTGCATGAAACTGGTGCAGGACCCGACGCATATCGATGTGCTGCTGATGGAGAATCTGTATGGGGATGTGGTCAGCGACTTGTGCGCGGGGCTGGTGGGCGGGCTGGGGGTGGTGCCGGGGAGCAATATCGGCGATGACTGCGCGGTGTTTGAGGCGGTGCATGGCTCGGCGCCGGATATCGCGGGCAAAGGGATCGCCAATCCGCTGGCCTGCATCATGAGCGGGGTGATGATGCTGAATCATATTCATGAGGAGGAGGTGGCCGGGCGGATTAAAGAGGCGTATGACGGGATTCTGGCGGAGGGGAAAGTACTCACCGGGGACTTGGGCGGCAAGGCGAGCACGGACGAATTTACGGCGGAGATGGTGAGGAAGGTGAAAGGGGCGTAGTCGGTTGAACGGCGTACGGGCCGAGTATGGCCCTTGGGTCAGTTGTCCGTTGTCTGTTGTCCGTTGCAGAAACATTTGCTACTGACTACGGACCACTGACTCCGAATGCTGTACAAAGACCAAAGGAAGCCCCCACCCCGGCCCTCCCCCATGAGTACATGGGAGAGGGAGGAAGGTTGCCAATTCAATACTCAACACTCCAGATTTAACATTCGACATTCGACATTCGACATTCGACATTCGACATTCAACACTCCACATTCAACATTCCACATTCAACATTCCACATTCAACCCAATATATCTATGTGTGTTTTTTCGTCGTGCTATCCTTGCGGTGCGCATTGGGTCCAGGGGCGAGTCCAGGACGCGGAAGCAGCTTATCATGCTGGGTCTGCGTTGGCGGCGAGTGATGGGGTTTTCTTTGTGGTCGGTGTAAGGCTTGGCTACCCAGCGGGGCGGGTTGCGGGTAGGATGCCCGGGCTATGGGCGAATTGCTGTTGATGTATGCCTGTTTCACGCTGGCCGCCGGTTCGAGCGAGGCCTTGCCGGTCGGGTGGTTTCGCATGCCGTTGCAGGATTACTGGCTGTTTTGGAAGATCATCGGCTTTGGGGGTTTGCTGATCTTTCAATCGCGCTGGGTGGTGCAGTGGCTTTATTCCGAGAAGCACAAGGAATCGCGCATGCCGATCTCGTTTTGGTGGCTGTCGCTGGCCGGGGCGATGCTGGAGCTGTGCTACTTTCTGCGGCAGCAGGACTCGGTGGGTATCGCCGGCTATATCATCTCGGTGGTGCCGTATACCCGAAATCTGATGCTGATTTACGACAAGCGGGCCCGCGACCGCGAGGCGCTGGCGGCGACAACGAAGCTTTAACTTTTATGGCTCTCCGCGGAACCCGCTGATGGATGCCAAGCTGCCAAGCTCGGACATGCGATATTTCGCCCAGAACGTGGTTTCTAGGACATGGCAGGTATGTTTACCAGCGTCTTTCGCGGAGAGCCATTTTTATTCACTCGCCTGATTGGCGACAATTATAATTAGCCGGTAACGACAATGAGAAACAGCCGGTTACCCCGGCGCGGCCACGGATTTTTGCAGGGGTCAGGAAATCAGCCTTGCGGGCCAGTGAGAAATTGTGTGTCCCGACTCGAAAAGGTGCCTTCGCGGAACCCGCTGATGGCTGCCAAGCTGAGAGGCTCGGACCATCGATATTTCGCCCAGCAGGTGGTTTCCAGGGCATGGCGGGTAGGTTTACCAGCGTCTTTCGCGTAGAGCCAGAAAGAGTAGAGAGCAAAAATATATGGGTACAGCCATTTACACACATAATCGCATGGAACCGCTGCTGAGCATTTGCGTCCCGGTTTATAACGAGCAGGAAAACCTGCCGCTGCTGCACGAGGCCATCGTCAAGGTCTTGGAGCAGCACCACATTGACGGCGAAATCATCCTGGTTGATGACGCCAGCAGCGATGGTTCCTGGCAACAGATCGAAAAGCTGGTGGGTGCCGACGGGCGGGTGCGCGGTGTGAAATTCGCGTTTAACTGCGGGGAGACCGCCGCCTCCGACGCGGGGCTGCGCTGCGCCCGCGGGAAATATGTCATGACTATGGACGCGGATTTGCAAAACGATCCTGGGGATATTCCGGCGTTTCTGGCGGCCATGGAAAAGGGCGTGGACTGCATTTGCGGCACGCGCGTGGCCAGCCGCGGCGAGGGCGACTCTTTTGTGCGTGTCGCCTCCAGCCGTATCGCCAACTGGGTGCGCAACAAACTATCTAATGAGGAGATTTCCGACGCCGGCTGCACCTATCGCTGCTTCAAGCGCCAGTGCGTGGACAAACTGAAACTGTATCGCGGGCTGCACCGCTTTATCCCCACGCTCTTGAAGATGGAAGGGTATAGTGTGGGGGAAATTCCCGTAAGCAACAATCCGCGGCTGTATGGTCAGAGCAAATACGGGGTGTGGAATCGGCTGTTCAAAAGTTTCCGGGATCTGCTGGCCATTCGCTGGATGAAAAGCCGCATGCTGGGCTATAAGGTGGCTCAACGTCTGGAGCGCGAGCCATAAACATTTTATGTTAAGCACATGATCCATCTGCCCCATCAGAACGCCGCCGTTAGCTGGCGCAGTCTGGCCCTGGGGCTGGGGGGTGTGGTGCTGATTTGCGGGCTGACGCCTTATAACGACTACGCGCTGAATAACACCTTCCTGGTCGGCAATTATCTGCCGCTGGCGGTAACCCTCATCATGTTCCTGATCGCGGTGCTGATCAACGCGCCGCTGAGCCGCTTTGCTCCTCGATGGGCACTGGGAAGCGGCGAGATGGCGCTGGCGATGGGGATGATGCTGATCAGTTGCTCGCTGCCGAGCAGCGGTCTGATGCGTTATTTTCCACCCACGCTGGTAACGCCCTTCTGGCTGGCCCGCTCCAGCGGCCAGACGCTCAAGCTGCTGGAAAATTTGCAATTGCCCCACTGGTTATGGCCGACATTCGCCGGCCAGTCGCCGCGGCGGTGGATGAATGATCCGGTGGTGCTGGGATACCTGGGGCGCTGGAACGGCGAAGGGTCGCCGCCGTATCGGGCATGGCTGGTTCCCGCCGCCGCCTGGGGCGTTTTTTTAGGGGCGATGTACGGCGCGGTCTTCTGCCTGGCGGCAATCGTGCGCCGCCAGTGGTTTGAAAATGAGCGACTGGCCTTCCCGCTGGCGCAAATCCAGATGTCGCTGGTGGAGGCGCCGCGCCCCGGGCGCTGGTTCAATTCCATTCTGGGCAACCCGGTTTTCTGGTATGCCTTCGCCGGGGTTTTTTTGCTGCATTTATGGAACGGGCTGGGCAATTACTGGCCGCGCTACTGGCCGCGCATTCCCATCAGCTACAATTTCTGGTCGCTGTTTTCCCAGCCGCCCTGGAGCTATTTGGACTATAAGATCAAGGATGCGGCCATCTTCTTTACGGTGCTGGGGGCGACGTATTTCATAACGTCCTCCGTGGCCTTCAGCTTGTGGTTTTTCTATGTGCTGCAAAGCGTGGCGCAGATGATTCAAGGAACCCTCACCGGCGATCCGTGGCTGCGCGGCCTTAACGACCAGCATACCGGCGCGGTCATGGCGTTTGCCGCCAGTTTGATCTGGATTGGTCGGCGGCACTGGAGGATGGTGATCGCCCACGCCTTTGGCCGGGGCAAAAGCGATGATCCGCAGGCGCGGTATCTGGCGTATCCGCTGGCCTTTTGGGGGTTGGTGCTGTGCGCCGCGGTAATGGTCGGCTGGCTCTGGGCCGCCGGGGCCGGCGTGGGGGCGGCGATCATGCTGGTGCTGATACTGCTGATGCTTTTCATGGTCATTGCGCGGATCATTGCCGAAACCGGATTGGTGCATGGTCAATTGATGGTGGGGCTGACCCGCCCGTGGACGCTGGCGGCCAGTTATGGGTGGATGCGCCCGGTGTCCCTGGAGAGTTTTTATCTGGGGGCCACGCTGCATACCATCCACTACGACTACCGCGAGGCCACCAGTGTGTACGCGCTGCACGGCTTGAAGCTGGCCGACAACACCCGCTTTGGACCGCACCAGGATACCAAGGCCGACCGCCGCCGCGGGCTGGGAATTTTACTGGCCCTGTTTTTGGCGCTGATCGTGGGCTACCCGGTGAGTTTCGCTTCCACATTGTGGACCGAATACCATTACGCCTCCTCGCGCGATCGAGCCGCTTTGACGCCGATTAATACCTGGGGCGCTCGCGACAACCCCACCTGGCAGCAGGTTGGGCCAACTTTGCAATATGAGCAGGGCAATTATCCGCTGGCCCACAGTCCGCTTGGACATGTGGGTTTTGGGATGACATTGACCGGCCTGTTGTCGTTTCTGCGCTTGCGCTACGCCTGGTGGCCGCTGCATCCGATTGGATACCTGATGGTCGGCAGTTTTCCACAGGCGCATTTGTGGTTCAGCATCTTTCTGGGCTGGCTGATTAAACTGCTCATCGTGCGCTTTGGCGGGGCCGGGCTGTTTGTGCGCGCCAAACCTTTTTTCCTTGGCTTGATCGTCGGTGAATCGCTGGCGGCGGGGTTTTGGATGGTTATGGGCATCATCCTCAGCGCCATGAATTTGCCGTATATCCCAGTCAATATCATGCCGGGATAGGGCGCTGGGCGCCGGCAGGTGGGGGCGGGAGAAGGCCATACCGTGAGAATGCAAATTAAAATGGCTCTCCGCGAAAGACGCTGGTAAACATACCTGCCATGTCCTAGAAACCACGTTCTGGGCGAAATATCACATGTCCGAGCTTGGCAGCTTGGCATCCATCAGCGGGTTCCGCGGAGAGCCATTAAAATAAGCTGAAGAGCAGATAGGCAAACGGGGCCGCCAGCAGCGGGCTGTCGATTACATCCAACATGCCGCCGAAACCGGGAATCAATTGTCCGCTGTCTTTCATGGCGGCATCGCGTTTCATCAGGCTCTCGAGCAGATCGCCGACCTGCCCGATGCCGCCGATGACGATGCCGAAGATAAACCATTTCCACCACAAGCGTGGCTCGGCGATAAAGCGGCTGAAAATCACCGCCACCGCCCCGGCGGTCAGCACGCCGCAGATCAAACCTTCCCAGGTTTTTCCGGGGCTGAGCCAGACGATGAGTTTGTGGCGTCCCAAGGCGCGGCCGCCAAAAAACGCGCCGATATCGGTGCTCTTGACGGTCAGGAGGATCATCAAAATCAAAAGCGTGCTGCCGTGGATATGCGCGGTCTGCTTGACGCGCAGGGCCATCAAAAACCAGCCCAGGCCGCCTAAGTACATGGTGGACAAAACCGTGCCGGCCATATGATGAATGGCGTCGGTGGTCTGGCGCATCCATGCCCGGCGCAGCGCCGCGAAAAGCATGACGAAAACGATGATGAAGGCCAGGGAGGAGGTGCCGATGTTGCGCATCACATCGAATTGCTGGCCCCAGGCGTGAAGGGCCAATAAGCCTGAACCGATCGCGGCGATAAAGCGATACGGCCGCACCTGCACCATGTTAAAAAGTTGGGCCAGCTCCAAGGTGGCGGCGGGCAAAATCAGCAGCAGCACCGCCAGCAGCCCCACCCCGCTGACGCCAAAGGGCGGATGCCACAGCGTGGTCCACTCCTGGATCAAGTGATCGATCCACAAAAGCAGACAGAGCGCCGCCAGCATCAGCGGCCCATAGGTCAGACGTTGTCGCAAGGCCCTTTCCATTGGCGGCATGGTTGTACGTGCAAACGTCGCTGACGGCAATTGACTGCCCCGCCGCCTGAGGCGCAACCAAATACTTACACATATCTAGTATAGTGCGATTGTAGCAGGAGGTATGGCTTATTTGAATGGCATTAGGCGTGAGCCGGTTAATGGGTGTGCCCATATATTTGGCTCTCCGCGGAATCCGCTGATGGATGCCAAGCTGCCAGGCTCGGACATGCGATATTTCGCCCAGAACGTGGTTTCTAGGACATGGCAGGTATGTTTACCAGCGTCTTTCGCAAAGAGCCATATATTATTGCACTTTATCGTTTCTAAGCGGAAAACATGGTTTCTGACTGGCCATGAAGGCTGATTTCCTGAACTGGTGCAAAAATCCATGGGCACGGCCCGGTTAACTGATCTTCCAATTTTCAAAGCGGCGTAGGGTCTGCTGCGAGACCGAGGGTTGCAATCCCGCCCGGGCCTGGGCGAACGCCGCGTTATCGATGGGGTGGATTTCTTGTCCGCCCACAGCCCGCAGAAAGGGGATGGCGGCGGCGCGGTCGCATAATTCGCGAATATCCGCTCCGGAATAGCCGTCGAGTTCTTTGGCCCAGCGCGCTGCATCAAAATCTGTGGCCAAGGGACGGGATCGCAGGTGGATTTCCAGTAGCAGTTGCCGGGCCGGCTCGTCGGGCAGGGGAATATAGACGGCCTGGTCAAAGCGCCCCGGGCGCAGCAGGGCTTCGTCCATTTGCCAGGGCACATTGGTCGCCGCCATGACCAGCACGTTGCGTGCCCCGTCGCTATGGAATCCCTCCATCTCCTGGAGGATTTGGCCCACGACGCGCTGCATGACGCCGCTGGATTCCTCGCCGCGACGGCCGCCGAGGGCCTCGGCCTCATCGAAAAACATCACGGCCCGCGGGCGCGATTTGGCCTGCTGAAAGAGCTGGCGCACATTTTGCTCGGCCTCGCCCACCCATTTGCTGAGAATCTGCGCCGCCGAGACGGCGAAAAAGGGGGCGTCGATTTCGCCGGCGACGGCTCGAGCCAAAAGGGTTTTGCCGGTTCCCGGCGGGCCATAGAGCAGCACCCCGCCGCCGGGCCGGATGGCGAATTGTTTGGCCAGATCGGGAAATTGAAAGGGGTAGAGCATTTTGAGGCGGATCCAATCCTTCACCGACTCCATGCCCGCCACATCGTCAAAGCGTATGGATGATTTTTCCTTGACCTGCCAGGCCGACTGCCCCGGTTGGCGTGGCGGCGCGGGTTCTCCGGCCGCGGCCAGGGCCTTTTGATCAAGTTCGCTGGCGCGCTGCAGCAGCCTTCGGGCATGCTCGGCCCGGGCCTGGCGCAAGGGTTCATTGCCGGCCCTGCGGGCCAAGGCGCTCATGGAGCGGGCCGCTTGCAGCAGATACATTTTGGCGGCCGAATCGTTGCCGGCGCGGTGGGCGTCGAGGCCGCGGGTGCGAAAGTGTTGGTATTCTTCCCAGTCGCTCATCGCGCTTCCAGCGCCGCGGGCGGCGCGGCCAGTTATCCGAGGTTTTTCCCCGCCACCGTCAGGCCCACCGGCTGGGGCTTGAGCGCGTGCGGCGGAGCGATCGCCACCCCCAGGGCTTGGCGCGGCCCGGCGGGCGGCAGGCCGTCGCGGTCGATGATGCGCTGAATGGCCATGATCCCCTCCAAAAGCGTCTCCGGCCGCGGCGGGCAGCCGGGAACATAGACATCCACCGGCATGAATTGATCGATCCCCTGAATGGTGGCGTAAGCGTCAAACACCCCGCCGGTGCAGGCGCAGGCTCCCATGGAGATCACCCATTTGGGTTCGGTCATCTGCTGGTAAATGTGCTGTAAGACGGTCATTTCCTTGAGCGTAACCCGGCCGGCGACGATCAACAGATCGCTTTGCCGGGGCGAAAAACGGATCGCCTCGGCACCGAAGCGGGCCAGGTCATAGCGGCTGGCGGCGGTGGCCATCAGTTCGATGCCGCAACAAGCGGTGGCAAAGGGCATCGGCCACAGCGAGCTGCGTCGCGCCCAATTGACCACTTTTTTCAACTGGGTGGTAAGGAAATTGTCTGACAGCGTTTGGGTATCCATCAAGCGGCTCCTCGGCTGAATCATATCCGCCGCCGCCATCGCGGGCAAACGCTATCCCCATGGCGGTTCACTTGTTATACTGCTTACAAATAATTGGCTGTACTTTTTTTTTCAGGAGCGCACCATGCCCGCCGACGACATCCTGCTGGACTGTGAAGAACACATGGAAAAAGCCACCGAGCATCTCAAACACGAGATGCGCGCCATCCGCACCGGTCGGGCCTCCACCGCCTTGGTGGAAAACCTGAAAGTGGACTACTACGGCTCGGCCACCGATTTGCGCTCCATCGCCTCGCTGAGCGTGCCGGAAGCGACACAGATTTTGATCAAACCTTTCAGCCCAGGCGACCTCAAGTCCATCGAACGGGCCATCAACGACGCCAATCTGGGTCTGACGCCGCACAGCGACGGCAAGCAAATTCGCCTGGTGTTGCCGGCCTTGAGCCAGGAGCGGCGCTTGCAGCTTGTCGGCCAGTGCAAAAAACACGCCGAGGAAGCCAAGATCCATTTGCGCAACGCCCGCCGCGACGCCAACAAAATCGCCGACACCGAACAAAAAGGTGCCGTTCTTACCGAGGATGAAGGCGATAAGACCCGCGAACAAATCCAGGAGTTAACCAAACAGTACGAAGCGAAAATCGATGCTTTGATCGAATCCAAAACCAAGGAAGTGATGACGGTGTAGCCGCGCCGCTTTCCTAATACACACTGGTATTATCCAAAAAATTATGAAAAAAATGACTCCCCGCGCGCTGGTTCACGCGATTTTGCATTACCAGCCTTACGAGCGCATGCCTATCGTTCATTTCGGGTTTTGGAACGAGACCCTGAAAAAATGGGCCGATGAGGGACATCTGACCCAGCGGGAAGCCGCCGAGTGGGGGGACGGCAACCCCACCGACGCGATGATCTCGCGTAAACTGGGTTTTGATTTTTCCTGGGCCACGCATTTTGGCCCCAACTCGCATCTATTTCCGGGATTTGATTTTCAGGTGGTGCGCACGCTGGCGGATGGATCGCGGCATGTGATGAACTCCGAGGGGGTGATCGAGCTGGAAGTGGCCGGCGCGGTCTCCATTCGCGCGGAGATCGAGCACACGCTTAAGGACCGCAAAAGCTGGGAAGAGCATTATTTGCCACGCTACCAGTGGGATAGCCGGCGGGTTAGCGAGGCGTGGGTGCGCTGCGATGATGTGATGAAGCGCTGGGACCAGGGCGGGCTGGAGTTTCTCCGCGCCGATCAGCGCGACTACAACTACGGCATCTTCTGCGGCTCGCTTTACGGCTATTTCCGCAATATCGTCGGCGCTGAAGGCTCGGCGTATCTGCTGATGGACGATGAGCCGCTGTTTGACGAGATTCTGGCCACCATCGCCAACCTCTCCTTCCGGAGCGTGAAATATGCGCTGGAAGCCGGGGGCAAATTCGATAGCGGCCATTTCTGGGAAGACATCTGCTTCAAAAACGGCCCGCTGGTGGCCCCGTCGGTATTTGATGAAAAAGTCGGCCCGTACTATCGGCGGGTTACCGACCTGCTCAAGCAATACGGCATCGACATTGTTTCGCTGGATTGCGACGGGTGCATCGACGCATTGATTCCCACGTGGGTGAAAAACGGCGTCAACACCATGTTCCCCATCGAAGTGGGCACGTGGAACGCCAGCATCACGCCTTGGCGCGAAAAATATGGGCGGGATTTACGCGGCGTGGGCGGCATGAATAAAGTGGTCTTCGGCTACGACAAGGCCGCCATTGATGCCGAGGTAGTGCGCTTGCGCAAACTGGTGGACATCGGCGGTTACATCCCCTGCCCCGATCACCGCATCGCACCGGAAGCCAAGTGGGAACTGGTGCAATACTATTGCGATCAGATGCGCCGGGCCTTTGCCTGATGATGGGGATGCCGCGGGGCGATCGGCGATGGTAGGGTCGGCGCAGGCGCATGGCGATGCCCGACCCAGCAGTCCACGGTCCGTTGGTTACATGCCCATCAGTCCCCGGCACGTTGGTCATTTCGGTCCGTTAGTTATTTCAAGGTCAATTCAATAACCGTATCCAGTGGATTCCAAGTTTCGCCGGGCGGGAGGGTGAGGTGTACGCCGGTGGTGTTTTGGATCAGGCACACTTGGCGGCCGGTGGGCACGATGGTGGCGTGTACGAACTCTGCCCAGGAGGTGGGACACGGAAGGGAAAGTGTCGAGCCTTGGGGCGCCTTGAGCACATGGATATATTCCCGCTTGCCGTCCTGCGATCGGGTGGCCACACCCCAGGTCATGTTGTTGACGGTCGTTCCCGACCCGGTGGGGAAGGAGTGGCTGGCAAAAGTCCCTTTAATGGAGCAGGCCACCGGCTCGATAAGCCGAGCCAGAGCGGTCATGGTTTCAGCCACGCCGGTTTCCCACCCGCCGCCCACGTAAGGGCCGGCGGCAAATTGCACCCCCCCGCCGTCAATACAGGTTCCCGCCTGCAGCACGGTATACCGATACAGATCCTCAACCGAAAACCGTACCACCGGAGTTCCCAATGGCGCTTCGGCCCACCAGTTTTTAGTAATGACGGTTGCCACCGGCATGGTGTGGGAAGGCCAGGTTCGGCCATCTGCGGAAGCAAATTCTCCCCAATTCCAATATTCCTTCTCGCCCATATCGCAACTGTAAAGATTGCCATAGTAGTTGTGGATCATCACCAGCTCAGGGTTGCGACTCTTGATCGTCTTGCGGAGCCGGGGGTAATCGACGACGCTTTCGGAATCGCCCTTGGCGCTTCCCTCGTCAATAAACAAGCCAACAATTTCAGCACCATACCGGTCTAACATCTCAGCATAGATGTCGTTGATGAAATCATTCCAGCGCTTGCGATCAAAGGTGGCAGGATTGGGGTTGGGGGTGAAAGGCTTCCCTGCAGCGCCCCAGCCGGTGGCGATGGCATCTTGTTCGCTGAAATCGTGGCCATCGCGCGGGTGGGTGTAGAGCAATACGGCAATTCCCTGGGCTTTGACCGCCTGGATCATTTCCCCGATCAGGTCTCGTTGGACGCTATGACCGGGGAACCAGCGGTCGCTGGCCGCCGATGGGTATAGGAGGTGGGTATTGGCATGCCAGACGGTAAAGATCACATATTCCACCCCGAACCGCTTCAGATCCTCCGCCAGGCTCTTGGCATCAAAGCCATCGGCAGTCTGGTCACCGGTCGCAGGAATGCTCCCGTCTGGATTGCGGGTCAACTTCACGCCGTAATGAACAAACATGCCATACTTAAAAGCGCGAAAATTGCAGGGCGGTTGCGGGGTCATTGGGGAGGATTTCTGGTGCAAGGTCTTTGGCCGGGTAATGGCAAGGCGAGCCACCGTTCTTGATGACAATGTCTTGGACAATACCTCGGTTGGATCATCCGAAACCGGGTTACTCAATTGGATTCGCGCTGAGCACTCAAGTTAGGTTATGGGATCAATCAGGCGGGTTTCAGACTAAAAGGAGTCCACCCCTATTGCTCGGGGCAGCCCAATCAAAAAGGCGCGAAGTCCATTTTCACACCGGGAGTGCGAGGGGTCGAAATCGACCCCTCGCTGCCCGGAAGATTAACAACAAATTAGACGCGACGCCGACGGGCCAGCAAGCCCAGGCTTCCCAAGGCCAGCACACCCAGCGAGGCCGGTTCGGGAACGATGGCGGTCAGGCTAAAATCCTTGACGGTCGCAGTACCGCTGCCACCATTTGTTCCAAATCCCAGAAAGCTGATGGAGGGATTGGCACCATAGGTATAAGTGTTGGAATTGACCCCACTGATCGTGGCAAAGGTTTTCCACGCACCACTAGTGGTCGTATCGAGGGTGATCGCTACCGTCTGCAGTCCATCGGCCGTGCTGGTCCAGGTCTGGCCATTGGTTGCTCCAGCGCCACCGAAAAATTGAGGTGCGCCACCTCCAGCGTTCCGGTCTAACGCCCAAGCATACTTGCTTCCACCAGTGGTGTGCCACAGGCCGTTGGTGGAAGCATTGGCAAAACCAATGGCCGTCCAAGTAGTACTGGTAGCGTTAAGGGTTGCGGTGAACGTATATACGTTACCCGAGGTGGGCGTAAATGGGAGGAAAAAACTATTTGAACCAGCGAACTGGGCACCGCTGGCGGTTTTGTTGGTGCTATAGGCGACCCACTGCGCTCCGGTGGTGGCGCCAGCATTTGTCACCGAAGTGGCTACGGTAACGCCATTCAGATCCCCGGTACCAGTGAGCGGGTCGGAATAAAGGACGACAGCGGCCTGCGCCATGGAGGCTGAAGCCAGCAAAACCGACGCAAAAGCATGTGATGCTTTCATAGATTCTCCTACTCCACGGTGACCGTGGCATTATCGGACGGGGTAATTCCCGACCGATTCTTACTCATACAATACGTCATAAAATGGGGGTAGGCCATGCGCCAAGAGGCTATTCAATACGGAATTCTGCTATGGGGAGGCTTCCAGGAGCATTTTGGCGCGGTAGGCGCTGGGGGTGAGGCCTTGGTGGCTACGAAAAGCGGTGGAAAAGTGGAAGGCATTGTCGAATCCGCAGCGGGCCGCGATCTGCTTGATCCCCATCCCCGGCTCTCGCAGCAAGCCCTTGGCGTGTTGCAGACGAAGTTGCTGTATGTATTGCAGGGGGGTTACGCCCATCGTTTGGACAAAGACGTGTGAGAATCGGCTGACGCTCCAGCCGGTGGGCTGGGCCAGGTCTTCAATGTAAAGTTTTTCGGCAAATCGTTGCTGGGCCAGAACCAGGGCGGGAGCGAGTCGCCGGGCCAGCGAGCTGCGGCTGGGGCCGGAGTCGGAATGTCCGAGGTGGCGAAAGACACTGCCGAGAATTTGCATCAGCCGCACAGTGTTGAAGAAGGCCTCGATGCCCTGCAGGGGCTGGGTAATCAGTGGAAATTCGTAAAACAGGCCCAAGAGCCGAGGCGGAGCTTTAAACACCGCCAGCTCGGGGAGTTCTGGACCGTTTTCCAGTTGGACTCGGAAAGGAGGACGGGTTGCAAGATCGATCCCTGGCCCGCTGGTTCCCTGGGTGAGATCGAAGTGAAAGGCTATGTGTTCAAAGGGCTGACCGGGGCGGGACGCCGGGGTATGGGGCACGAAAGGGGTAATCCAAAAGAGATCGCCCTCAGTTGCGGTCAGACACCTGTCGGAAGCATCGTGAATGTCGTAGCTGCCTTTAATCACCAGGCCCAGTTCATAGTCCAGGGTGATGCGCGTGGAACTGCGACTGGGTTGGGCCATGTGGTGGGCGAGATGGATGACGGGATGAACATCTTCCACCCGCCGGCGCAACATGGGAACAGATTGCAATTGGGAGTGTTTCAGGTCGATAGGTTGCTGCACCGCCTCGCGGTATTTGATGTCGGTTTGCGGGGGGTCCGCAGCGAGTTTGGAACGGGTCGGAAGAATAGGCGATGTCCTTCAGAAAATAACTGAACAGGCCAGTGTAATATAGACGACGCCGCGGAATGGTCAAGAAAAAAAGCTCGCTTGCCGATGCGAAACCGGAAGAAACTAAGGGGGGCGCGTTTGAGCTTGCTGGCCATGGGTGGGCAAACTGACGCGAATTTCTTTAATTCAATTTATGCACTACTTCAAACCTGCAGATGCTACTTCAGGCACCACACCCTGTAGTCGCTCTGCGAAAAAAGCAATAGAACTACCATGCGTTTATCACAAGCACATACGTGGAAAGCTTCTAGCGCAGGCCAAACGCAACTACGCGAGAATCAGCGGGTTAAGCGGAGAGGCAAAAAACAATTTACGCCGCCGGGAGATTTTCAAACGCCACCGCCAGGCGATAGCCCATGCTGCTGGCATCGCAGCGAATGACCCGTCCGAAGGCATCCCACCCGCCCAGACGATTATTGGCCGGGAAAACGATGCTGAGGCGCTCGCCGCAGGCCAGGGGCATATCGGAAATCGCGCTCATGCCGCCCATGGACAAGTCGCGCAGGGTCAATTGCAGCTTGGGCTGGCGTCGCGCCGGCAAGGTGTGATCGATGCGTACGCCGGCAACGTCCATCCGCACCGGCTTGCGGGGAAACATCCGCCGCTCGGCGGGATCGGAGTCTGCGAAGCGCCCGCTGTAATGGGGCGCGGCGGATTCAGTTTGGGCAGCGGGCATTTTTAATAATGCGACCATTTTCAACTCCTGTAACAACAGTCCCGGGATCAACGCCTATGCTCCCATAACTACATCGGCCAGCCAGACGGAAAAGTTTACCCATCTTGGAAAAAGGGCTAAGCTATGGGGTATGAAGGGTAAACGTGGGCGGGTTGATCTGGTTGGCGCGGGCTGCGGGGCGGCGGACTTGTTGACGTTGCGGGGCGCGGAGCTGCTAAGACAAGCGGACGCGGTGGTTTACGATTACCTGGCCAATCCGCGGCTATTGGAACTGGCGCCCCAAGCCCAACGGCATTATGTGGGCAAAAAGGCCGCGGCGCACTATCGCACCCAGGAGCAGATTAATGCTCTGCTGATTGAACTGGCGCGGTTGGGACAGCGCGTGGTGCGGCTCAAAGGGGGCGATCCGTTCATTTTCGGGCGCGGCGGCGAAGAATGCGAAGCCTTGGCGGAGGCGAAGATCGAATTTGGAGTGGTTCCCGGCATCACTTCGGGCATCGCGGCCGCGGCGTACGCCGGCATCCCGCTGACCCACCGCGATTACAATTCCTCCATCACTTTTGTAACCGGGCATGAAAAGGAGGAGGAATTTCGTGATCCGGCCACCGCGGCGCGAGCGGTCGGCGCCGGCAGCATGGATGTGGACTGGGCTGTTTTGGCGCGGTTGCCGGCGCTGGTTTTTTATATGGGCGTGAAAGCCTTGCCGCGAATCTGTGGTAATTTGTTGGAAAACGGCATGGACGAAAAGACCCCCGCCGCCGCCGTGCGCTGGGGAACCACGCCATTGCAGCAAACGGTGGTGGGCACATTATCGGACCTGGCGCAAAAGGTCGCGGAGGCGAAGTTGACGGCCCCGGCGATTACCGTCGTGGGCAAAATCGTCTCGTTGCGGCCAAAAATGAACTGGTTTGAATCGCGGCCGCTGTTTGGCCAAACCATCGCGGTAACCCGCACGCGCGAGCAGGCGAGCGCGTTATCGGCGCAACTGGCGGAACTGGGTGCCCGCGTGATCGAGGCCCCCACTATACAAGTGCATCCGCCGCGGGATTGGTCGGAGGTGGATGCGGCGCTGGGTCGCGGCGGCGAATATGACTGGATCATTTTCACCAGCGCCAATGGGGTGGCGCAGGTGCGGCGGCGACTGGAGGAATTGGGCAAGGATGTGCGGATTTTTGGCGCGGCGCGTATCGCGGCGATTGGCCCGGCGACGCAACAGGCGATTGGCACGCAACTGGCCCTGCGCGTGGAACTGTGCCCCGGCGAATTTGTCGCCGAGGCGCTGGCGCAAGCGTTGATTGACCAAAAGCAGGTGGCGGGGCGAAAATTTTTGCTGTTGCGCGCCGATATTGCCCGGCCGCTTTTGTGCGACCGCCTGCGTGAAGCGGGGGCATCAAAAGTGGATGATGTGGCGGTATACGAAACCCGCCCGGCCGATTCGCTTGCACCTGAATTGCTGGAAGCACTGGAAGACAAATCGCTGAACTGGATCACTTTCACCAGTTCCAGCACCGCCAGCAATCTGGCCACTTTGCTGGGAGCGGATTATCCGAAGCGTTTGCAAGGCGTGCGTCTGGCCAGCATTGGTCCGATCACCAGCCAGACTTTGCGGGAACTGGGTCTGGCTGCGGACGTGCAAGCGCGAGAATACGATATTAATGGACTGGTGGAGGCGCTAACCGGCGCCGCCGCTGGTGAAAAGTCCGCCGGCGTTTATACTGCCCATCCGTCCGCCTGACAGCGGCGAGTCGTTTTCCCCGACGGGTCGCATAGATGGATCAGACAACAACTCCTGGCCCTGGCCCGCACCCATCCGACCGTTGGTGCGATGGTTTTCTGCACTGGATTGATGCCAACCGGCGTTGGCTGCTGGCGCTGACCCTGCTGGCGTATCTGGCCGGATTTAATGGTCAATGGCGCATCGAGCCGGACAGCGCTTTGTATCTATCGGTGGCGCGCAATCTGGCCGAAGGACACGGCTATAGCTACCAGGGCACGCCGCACCGGCTGGCGTATCCGGGGTTGCCCTACCTGCTGGCCGGGGTGTTCAAGATCGGCGGGGTGGACAATTTACGCCTGGCCAACGGCTTGATGCTGGCGATTGGTCTGGCGACTTTGGCGCTGGTTTACCGGCTTTTTTATCTGCACGCTGGCCGGGCCGTGGCGGTTTTGATGACGCTGGGGGTCGGCTGGAGCAAACTTTTTTTCGCCTACAGTTTTTACCTGATGACCGACATGCCCTTTTTGCTGGGGGTGATGTCGTTGCTGGCCGGATACGAAGCGGTTTTTCACCGTACCCAAAGCCGCTGGAGCAAGCGGCAATGGGTTGGCAACTGGATTTTGCTGGTGGCGGGATTGGCGCTGACGATCGTCACCCGGCCGGTGATGATCGGATTGATCGGGGCGATTCTGCTGGCATTCGGCTGGGCGATTTTTCGCGGCACGCTGCACAAACGCCGCCTGGCCCTGGCGGCGACGGCGGTGCTGGCCATCGTCGGCTTTTTTTTGCTGGACCCGCGGCGCACGCGCCAGCGGGCCATGGGCGAATATGAAAACCAGGTCATCAGCCATTTCAGCAATATCACCACACTGCTTCATCAGCAATTATGGGCTAACGCCAAGGCCTTGTTTGAATCCAAAATCGTTCGCGCTTACATCGCCACGCCGCTGTTGCCGGGATTGAACACGCTGCTGGCAGGCTGGATTATCGCTGTGAGCCTGGGGCTGTCGCGGCGGCGGGTTTTGTGGGGCGCGTGGGTGGCCGTTACGTTGCTGATGATGGCGACGATCTTCCCGGAAGAGCGATATTTTCTGCCGATTTTGCCACTGATGATCTACGGCGGTTGGCGCGGCATGTGCTGGCTGAATCATCGGCTGCCAAGCCATTGGGGAAACTTGGTTTTCATGCTGCTGTTGCTGCTGGCAACCGTGCCCAATGCCGTGAAGGTGGTGAATTTTATCGTCGAACAACACAATCACTTTTCCACAAAATATAAAGCGGGGCGTTATGTGCCGGTGAGATACATGTGCCGGTGGATGGAACACAATTTGCCTTCGGGGGCGGTGGTGCTCACGCCGTATAAGTTGGGGCGCATCGTCTCATATCAGAGCCGGCGCGATACCTTTGAGGCCGCCGAGGCCATGGCTGCCGAAGCGGATGGGTGGCCGCTGCTGGTCTTGTGGCAGGCGGGGGATGTGCGTCTAGCCGAGTCGGTCGCTTATTACCACTTGCGGCTCGGCCCGCCGATCCACGAGGAAATCTGGCCGGGCCAGCCGCCCTTGGAACTGCGTCCGGTGCTGGGTGGGCAAGCGTCGCCCTAATCCGCCGCTGGGCTTGCAATGCCGCGCTGCCCTCGCACAATACCTTTATGACTAGTCGCGAACGTTTACTGACGGCATTGAACAACGGCCGACCCGATCGCCTGCCCTGCCTAGTGCATGGGTGGATGGATTATTACTTGAAGACCTATCTCAATAGCATGGATTGGTACCAGGCTTTTGAGAAATTCGGGATGGATTACGCGATTTATGAATCGCCGGTGTATCACTTCGCCGACTCCTCGGCCAACCAGTGGATTTGCCAGCGCCGCGATTTGGGCATGGACGGCGACGGCAACCGCTGCTGGGAAGAGACGATCCAAACGCCCAAGGGGGAGCTGCATCACGCCGGGGCCGCCAGCGCCATCACCCCATGGGAAACCGAGGTGCTGATCAAAAGCCGGCGCGATCTGGAACTGTGGAACGAATTTTTGCCTATGCCGATTGCGGCGGATTTTTCGCCTATCCAAAGGGCGCGGGAAAAACTGGGCGACAAAGGGATTGTGCGCTCCCACCCGTTTAGCGCCGGCCAGGGCAGCCCGTGGCAAAGTTTCTGCATCCTGGTCGGCACCGAGGAAGCGATCATGCTGGCGATGGATGAGCCGGAGTATGTACACCACGCCCTGGAGTGCATTTTGCAAAAGACTTTGCGGGTAACGGAACTGTGGGCCAAAACGCCGGCGGACATGGTGGAGACCGGCGGCGGGGCCGGCTCCAGCACGGTCATCAGCCCGGCGATGTTTCGTGAGTTTTGTCTGCCGTATGACATTCGCCAGCACGCGGCCATTCACACCTATACGGGTATGAAAATCGTCTATCACCTTTGCGGCGGGTTCATGCCCCTGCTGGACCTGGTGACGCTCAACGGCGCCGACGGACTGGAAACCATGACGCCGCCGAGTATGGGCGGAGATTGCGACCTGGGCAAAGCCTCGGCGCACGTGGGTGAAAAGCTCTTTTTCATCGGCGGATTCGATCAAAACGCTGGATTTGAAACCGGCTCGCCGGAGGTGGCGCGGCGGCAGGTTTTCGAGTGTTTCCAGGCCACGCGCGACCACGCGGGATATATCGTCAGTCCCTCGGATCATTTTTTCCGCGGCGACCCGGCTAACCTGCTGGCCTTTGCCCAGGCCGCCAGGGAGTGCGTTTACTAAACGCAATGCGCGGTTTTTTATCAATGCAATTTTATTAGAAGCAATTATGCGCCAATACGTTTTTCATCTTGTCGGCAACGCCCACCTGGACCCGGTCTGGCTTTGGGACTGGCGCGAGGGACTCAATGAGGGGCTGATCACCTGCCGGACCATTTTAGACCTGATGGACCAGGATGCGGAATTGACTTTCACCCGCGGTGAAGCGGCGATTTACGATCATATCGAGCGCACCGATCCGCAAACGTTCCAGCGCATCGCCAAACAGGTGAAGGCCGGGCGCTGGGAAGTGGTGGGCGGCACGTGGATTCAGCCGGACACCAACTTGCCGGCGACGGCAACCTTTGCGCGGCATTTGATGCGCGGGCTGCGCTACTTCGCCGATCGCTTCGGCAAACAAGTGAAAATTGCCTGGACCGCCGATTCTTTCGGCCACTCGGCGGGATTGCCGGAAATCTATGCCGCGGCGGGCATCGAGCATCTGGTCTTTACGCGCCCGGCGCAAAACCTGGTGGCCATTGATGGCCCGCTCTTCTGGTGGCAAGGCCCCGGCGGCGCGCGCATTTTGGCTTGCCGGCCGGCGGCGGGCTGGTACGGTGCGGAGCGAGGCGAAATGCCCGACCGGCTCAATGCCATGCTGAGCGCGGCGGGCAAATTTCCCTGGAAGAACCTGCTGGTTCCCTACGGCCTGGGAAATCATGGCGGCGGTCCGACCCGTGGTCAGATCGCCGACATCCGCCGCTGGGCCGGGGAACACCCCGAGGTGAAAGTGGTTTTTTCCACCATGAGCGGTTTTTTCCAGGCCGCGATGAAGGAAGTCCAGCAGAACG
Organism: Tepidisphaerales bacterium; assembly: GCA_038317225.1. Taxonomy (GTDB): domain Bacteria; phylum Planctomycetota; class Phycisphaerae; order Tepidisphaerales; family Tepidisphaeraceae; genus JBBQBE01. The sequence continues at coordinate 19,872 of JBBQBE010000042.1, forward strand.
AAAAGAATGTGCCGGTGGTGCGCGGCGAGTTGAATTTCACTTTGCGCGGCTGCTACGCCTCGGTCGCCAAATTCAAATATGCCTATCGCGCCACCGAAGCGGTGGTCAGCGCCGCGGAGAAAACCGACGCGGCGGTCGCGGCTTGCGGCGGCGGCGCGGCGGCCGATTTTACCGACACCTGGGACGCGATTTTATTCAATAGTTTTCACGACATCCTGCCCGGCTCCAGTATTGAGCGGGCATACGAGGATCAACTCGCCTGGCTGGGGGCGGCGCGTCATCAAGCCGCGCAAAAACAGTTCGCCGCCCTGAACTCTCTGGCCCGGCGGCTGGACAGCCGCGTGCCGCCGGCGAAGGGAGATGATCCGGCCCTCAACGCCCTGCTGCTATTTAATCCATGCAATTATCCATTTGATGGATATATGGAGTTGGAAACCAATCTTGATTACCGGCCCATCTGGGCCTATCGCGGCAAAGCCGACGAGGTTCCGGTTACGCTGAGCACCGCGGCGGGAAAGCCTGTGAATTTTCAACTGGTGCAAACCGAGCATACTTCCATGGTGGATCTGCCCTGGCGCAAGCGGGCGGTGGCCAAGGTGAAGATTCCACCCATGGGCTGGACGTTGTTGCGCATGGGGTACACGCAGTCGCCCAAGCTGTGCGCCGCCCCCGCCGACGCGGCGGGCAATCCCGAACCGGGGGTGGTGGACAACGGCATCTACCAGGTCCGCGCCGCGCTGGATGGCAATGAAATTAAGATCACCCGCCAGGGGCGCCCGATCTTTCACACCCGTGGTCTGGGCGTGCGGCTTTACGATGATCCTTACGGCTCATGGGGGGCGATGGACGATGCCCGCGACAGCACGAATTTAAGTCGCGTGCGCGAGGAGTGGCGCATCACGCAGATTCAAACTCTGGAGCAAGGCCCGCATCGCAGTGCCCTGTGGGTTCGGCTGGCCGGACTGCATTCCCATGTAGACTTGACGATCCAGCTTTACCGCGGGCGGGCGGCGGTCGATGTGCAAGCCCGGGTCATTTTCAACGAACGTTCAGCGCGGCTGAAACTGATCTTTCCGGTCGCCGGTGAAGCGGAATTTGATGTGCCCGGCGCTACCGTGCGGCGAGGCGAACTGGGCGAAGTGCCCGGCGGGCGCTGGGTGCGCATCGTCAAGCCGGTGGGATTCGGCTTTGCCTCCGACAGCCTGTATGGATTCGACTGCGCCGACGGCGAATTGCGCGCCACCGTCTGCCGCGCTAGCCGCTACGCCAATGATGTGGCCACGGAGGCGCCCGACAAGCTCTGGCAGCCGGCGGTGGATGCCGGGGAACTGAAATTCCGTTTCCTGATCAATGACGGTGGCCCGGATTTGCAGCGACTGGCCGAGCAACTGGAAACCCCGCCGGTGGCGCTGACCATCCCGCCGGCGGCGGCGCAGCAAAAACCGCCTCTGCCGGCCAGCGGATCGCTGGCACAACTCAAGCCCGCCAGTGTGCAAGTGTTGGCGATCAAGCGCGCCGAAGCCGGCGACGGTTTTATCATCCAGGTGCAGGAACGCGGCGGAAAAAACGCTCGACCCAGCCTGGTTTGGTGCGGCCAGTCCCTCAAGCCGCCGGCCATTAAGGCCAATCAACTGGCCTGCTGGAAATTGCGCCGCAGCGGCAAAGAGTGGAATCTGCAAACGGTCGGGCTGGATGAAAAATGAGCGCCGCTGAACCCGCCGGCGCCAACGCCTACAACATCCAAGGCCAATAAGCCGCTTGCGCGGTGCCCCCGCCGCCGCCGCTGCCGCTGATGGCATCGCCCCGCCGAACGATCGTGCTACAATCCGCCCATGAGCGACGCGGACACCGGCGAATCAGCACGCGAGCCTTGCAGCGGCTACTGGCGATGGCTCTCGCTGCTGGGGGCGGCGGCGTGCATCGCGGGTTTGGCGGTTGGGGTCTTTGTTCGCCCCGACCCGGCGGGACTTGGTTCGCATACCTACCTGGGTTTTCAGCCCTGCGGTTTTCTCCAGTACTACGGCTGGCCCTGCGCCTCGTGCGGCATGACCACCAGCTTCGCCTGGTTTGTTCGCGGCAATTTTCTGGCCAGTCTGTATGTGCAGCCGGCGGGTTTTTTTCTGGCGCTATTGGCGGTCTTGGGCGCGCTCGGCGGGGTGTACCAGGCATTCAGCGGCAAATGGGTTTTGAAGCCGATGTTTTTTTGGCCCTGGCGGAAAATCGCCTTGGTGGCGATCCTGATGGCGCTGGCGGGGTGGGGATGGAAAGCATACATTTACTCTTATGCAATTGACGGATGGAACTGATTTAGTGAAAGGTTGGCAACATGGAAAATATGGGTTATCGCGATGAAGTGAAACTCTTTTTGGGCACCGCCGCGCCGGCTGATGCGCAGGCGCTGGTGGCGTTTGCGGTTGAAAAGCAAGGCGTGATCGGAGATTTGCCCGCTGCGGTGGCGGCGGTTGCCAAGCGGGTGTTTGCAGCCTGGCCCGCCAAGGGCAAAGCCCGCCAGAGCATCGCCCACTTGCTGGAAAACCGCGGGGGTAAGCCCCAGTGGCTGATACTGGCCGGCCTGGGCGACGGTGCAAAGTTGGACCTCAATTGCTATCGCCACGCGGCGGCGGCCGCTTGCCGCTTGTGTGGCAAATACAAGTTATCGCATGTATGCGTATACTCTCATTCAGCCGTTAATTCTGTGAGCGCCGCCGACGCCGCCGCGGCCATCGCCGAGGGGTGGATTCTGGCCGCATATCGCTTTGAGGAACTCAAAGGCACCGCCGCCGCCCCCGCCGACAAGGAAAACCAGTTGCCCACGCAAAGCGTGCGTCTGGCGCTGGCCGGCGGCGCGATTTCCCCGGCGGTCAAAAACGCCGTCCGCCGCGCCAGCGTCATCGCCCAGGCGCAGAATCTAGCCCGCACTCTGGCCAACCGCCCGGCCAATATCATCAACCCCCCATCGCTGGCCAAGGCCGCCGGTGAACTGGCCCGCCAAACTCCCGGCCTGCGCTGCAAAGTGCTGAGCGAAGGGCAATTGGCCAAATTGAACATGAACGGCCTGCTGGCGGTGGGCGGCGGCTCCATCGACACTCCCCCTCGACTGATCGTGCTGGAATATCGCCCCGCACAAAACAAAACCGCCGACCCCGTGCTGCTGGTCGGCAAGAGCATTACTTTTGACACCGGCGGCATCTCCATCAAACCCGCCGACAAAATGGGGAAAATGATTTATGACAAATGCGGCGGCACCACGGTTTTGGCCATCATGATCGCCGCGGCCCGGTTGAAATTGCCCATGCCGCTGGTGGGCCTGCTGGCGGCGGCGGAAAACCATGTGAGCCACAAAGCCTATCGCCCCGGCGATGTGCTGCGGATGCACAACGGGGTAACCGTGGAAGTAACCAACACCGACGCCGAGGGACGGCTGGTGCTGGCCGACGGTCTGGCCTGGGGTATTGAAAATTATCATCCCCGCGCCGCGGTGGATCTGGCCACGCTCACCGGCGGGGTGATTGTGGCGCTGGGCAAACAGATCGCCGGGGTGATGACCCGACATACGGAGCTTTTTGAGCAGTTACAAAAAGCCGGCCAAAAATCCGGCGAGAACCTGTGGCGTCTGCCCTTGGGCGAGGAGCAGCGCGAGCAGATTAAAAGCGACGCGGCGGATATCGTCAATTCCGCCGGCCGCGACGGCCAGCCGCTGCAGGGCGGGGCGTTTCTCAGTTATTTTGTCGATGAGAAATTGCCCTGGGCGCATATCGACATCGCGGGCGTGGCCGACACAGAAAAGGATTTGCCCCAGTACGGCAAAGGTGCCACCGGCTGGGGCGTGCGCACACTGATCAACTGGCTGGAACAGCTCAACGTTAAGGGCCGTTAGGAGACATTATGTGGAAAAATGCCGCGCAACTGCTTTTGTGTATCCTGCTCTGCCAGGCCGCCGGGGCGATCGGCGTTGTGAGTACCGACACCGGTTCCTCGCCGTGGTATCAAGCTTTGCGCAAACCGTGGTTTAATCCGCCGGGCTGGATTTTCGGGCCGGTGTGGACGCTGCTGTATCTGATGATGGGGATTGCACTGTTTATCGTCTGGCGGCGCGGCTGGGAACTGGCGATTGTGCGCTGGGCATTATTGGCTTTTGCGATTCAATGGGTGCTCAACGCCGCCTGGACGCCGGTGTTTTTCGGGGCGCACTGGCCGGTCGGGGGACTGCTGGTGATCGTGCCCATGTGGCTGGCCATCGGCGCGACGGTGCTTTTGTTTTGGCACATTTCCCCTGCGGCGGGCTTGCTGCTCTTGCCGTATTGGGCCTGGGTGAGCTTCGCCACCTTGCTCAATAGCGCCCTGGTGTATCTCAATCGCGGCGGCTGATTTTTTTTCTGGCAGCTTGCCGCTTTGGCTCTTAAGGATAATACGCATGAACGACGCCCTCGCTTCGGTTGAACAGTTGCTCAGTAGCTTGACTGACCCGGCCGAGCCGCGATCCGACGCCGCGGCGCACATCCAGCAACTTTTGCAATCGCCGCTGCTGACGCTCACGGCCGGCGGCCAGGTGAATCAAAGTGTTCTCACCGGCGGCCAGGCCGCACAGGTGCTGTTGAGCCGCGATCCGCAAGGCAAACTGGTTTGGCCCATCTTCACCGACCCCGCCGCCGTGGCCAAATGGAAACCCCAGGCCCCGTGTTGGGCCACGGCCAAACTGGGCGACTGGTGCGGCTTATTTTTACAGACCGAGGCGGCGGAGATGTGGATCAACCCCGGCTCGCCGCGCCGCTGGGTGCTGAGCCGCCAGGACGTGGCGAGCCTGCGCGATGGGCGCGTGCCTCCCACCGTTGCGTCCGAGACCCCGGAATATCAGCGAACACTTTTCGCCAAGCCCAAGCAGCCGCCGCCGGAGGATTTGCAAAACCGCTTGGAAAAGAAGATGGCGGAATATCTGGAGATTTCCGCCGGATATCTGCTGCTGGCGCAAACCAACAGCTCGTCCCGACCGCAATGGGCGGCGGCGGTGCGACTGCGGCAATCGCCGGCCATGGGCAACGTGGAGCAAATGATGGATCAACTGCGCCTGGCCGGCCAGCAAACCCTCCCGCCCGGCCAAAAGCTGCACATGCTGCTCTTGGACGAAGGCACGGAACTGGCCATCGGCCAGGTGGTGCGGCCGATTTATCAGTGCCCTGGCGAGTAGCTTTTTCACGCCCTTTTACGCTGATTTTGGTCATTTTTTTTTTCGCGCACCAATGCCGCGCCGTCCACGGCGAATTTCATCAAATATTTCCGGCTCTCCGCGGAACCCGCTGATGGATGCCAAGCTCGGACATGCGATATTTCGCCCAGAACGTGGTTTCTAGGACATGGCAGGTATGTTTACCAGCGTCTTTCGCGGAGAGCCATATTTCCCCACGCGGTCGGCGGCGCTGCTGATGTCGGTGATGGGCACGCCCAGGCGGCGGTAGCTGGCGATGTTCCGGGCGTTCAAGCGTATGCTCATCAACGTCTGGGCGAACAAGACTCCGGGCCTGCGGACCGGCACGCCTGCCGATTCAAGGTCATTCTGACGGGAGGGGGGAAAATAGTTGCTTTATGCAACAAAAATAATGTCTAGTGTCCCCTTTTGCTTTCCACTCACAGGATGCATGTTTGACATTATAAAGCATCCCCGGCCACCTTTCGATGGCCGGGGATTGATATTGGTTCAGGTTGGTTAAGATTAACGCCGACGACGCAGAGCCATAAGACCTGCCATGGTCAGCAGCCCGAGTGCGGCCGGCTCGGGAACAGACGCGATTTGCACGCCGTTGAAGGCAGTGTACAGGCCCGTTCCCGCCTTAAATACGGTGCCAGCGATAGTTCCGCTTCCATCGGAAGTGACAGTTAGCATACCCCAGTCCGAAGCGACGAATCCAGTTGACGTAGCATCCGTACCACTGAGCGTGAGGGTCTGCGCGCCTACCGTAAACAGGCTATTCGTGTTGTTTGGCGCGGAATAGAGGTAGAGGTCGTAAGCAGTGTTGGCTTCTAGGCCGTTAAAGCTGAAATGGCCAACCTCCGACGAAGTATAGCGATAGCCGTTCATGAGGTTATTGGGCCGGGAACTACCATAGATACTGGGCAAGTCGTTGGTAAACTTCACCCCGGTTGTCACGCCGGTAGAATCCTTCAAGAACCCCGTAGTTCCAGATCCGGCTGCATTCCACACGGTACCCGTATCCGGCGCGACTCCCACACCAGAGTAAACAGTGCCGTCCATATCAATATTAATGACCGCTGCCGAAACAACCGAAGCACTCAGCGGCGCAAGCGCCGCTACGATGGCCAGAGCCATCTTGTGCACTGTAAGACTTCGCACTTTCATAACGATCTCCTCTTCTGATGTGGTGCCCTAAGGCACCGGACCATGGCCGTAAACACCGCATAGTGCTTCACCAGCCGTCACGTAGTATAACGTCTGTCTATGGTTTGTCTTCCCCATTTCGCGGCAATCTTTCTCGATATTGCGACAATCTGAGATGCTCAACGGGATCATGAAACACGTCATGGAAGCGTATTTAGAGCTGATTTCCCGTTGCAATTCGCGCAACTGCTGACGCCAATCTTCACGCAGGCCCTCGGCGGCGCGGCAGGTAATGCTCCGGTTCTTCAGCAATAACGGGTGCGAGTTTACTAATAGCATGGATGTTTGACATTATAAAGCATCCCCGGCCACCTTTCGATGGCCGGGGATTGATATTGCAGGTTGGTTAAGCCCGACGCCGACGGCGCAGAGCTACGAGTCCAGCCGGTTACGGAGCCTTAGATATCTGGAACCCGTTGAATTGGCTGTACAGGCCACCGTTGCTCGCATATGCGCCGCCAATCGTACCAGTGGCGGACGAAGTGATATGGAACTGCACGTAAGCCTTACCTTCCAACGATGTTGGCATCGTGGAGTAACCATTACCAGCCCATTCAGCAGGAGCAGAAGTAATGGGAGTTGTAGACTTGGTAGGCGTGAGGGTTACCCCATCGGTAATGGTGAACGTCGTGCCGGCGCCGCTCCCATCCACAACACTCGCGCCGTAGAGATATAGGTCATATTGAGTACTCGCTGCCAGATGGCTAAATGACCAAGTTGAGGTACCACCACTGGTATACATGTAGTCGCGGATCAACAGGTGGTTGTAACCAATATTATAATCCAAGGCGGCACCATAAGTGAACGAAACACCGGTGGCTCCACCGTTGGAATCCAAGAGGCCAGATACGGTGGCGCCACTTCTGTTGGTGGCCATTGTATTCCAGTTGGGGGCTGTCACCAAGGCACCCGTGCCAGCATAGACGCTTTGACCGTTTAGGACAAAATCCCCGTTAATCGCGACCGCCGGGGCCGGGGCCGGGGCCGAGGCCGAGACAAAGGTGAAGTTCACCCAGTTCAGGTTCCAACCGCCGGTGCTGGCATAGATACGCAATGTTTGAGGGCCGGCCGCAAGCGAAACCCCTGTCGCCGTCACCGTTTGCAACGTATCCCAGTCGCCGGTACTCGGAACGTTCACAGTCGCTAATACCGTACTGCCGCTCTTAAGTTGGAGTTGCTTGCCGCCGTCGCGGCAGCCAAGGCGGAAGTCAACGTTGTATGTGCCGGCGTTTTTCACATTGACGGTGTAATCCATCCAATCGCCGGTATCCGTATAGCCAACCTTCAGCCCGCCACCCGTGTCGGTGGTGCTTTGTATCATAACCCCGTTCATGGTCGAGTAGCTTTCCGCCTCGATCTTGCCGGGAATGGTGGTGAAGTTCATCCAGTTCATATTCCAGCCGCCAGTGCTGGCGTGGATGCGCAATGTCTGCCACCCAGCGGAGAGCGGAACTCCTGTGGCCGTCACCGTTTGAAACGCCTGCCAGCCGCCGGTATTTGGAACGCTAATCGTCGCTAATACCGTACTGTCCTTCTTAAGTTGGAATCGCGTACCAAAGTAGGGGCTGGCGACGCGGAAATCGACGTTGTATGTCCCGGCGATTTGCACATTGACGAGGTAATCCATCCAATCGCCGGTATCCACCCAGCCGACAATCAGTCCGCCACCCGTGTCGGCGGTGGTTGTCGTCAAAACTCCATTCATGTTCGAGTAGCTTTCCGCTTCGATCTTGCCAAGCATGGCGCTGCCGCTCACGGTCACCGCGCAATTCAAGGATTGCCCCCCAAACCAGGTGACCCCATCATGCACCATCTGCCACTGGAAATTATAGATGCCAGGGGTCGTCGGGGCAGTAACGGTAAAGTTGAAAGTAACCAGGCCGCCGCGGCTGACCGCACCGGGCAGCTTCACGCGACCAAAGCCCCAGGTCGTGTTATCAACACCCAGGTTGTAAGGCGTTGCCCCTGCGCTGGTCCAGGTGGCGGTTCCGTTATTTTTCATCGTCACCGAGACCGCATACTGCTGGCCCGCGACCATGACCGACGGCACTGTTTGCGCAACAAATGTAGCATCGTCGGCCGCGTTGCTGGTCGCCGTCGCGGAATAGAGGTCACCAAATTTGGCGGTTAAGGTGCCGGTATCCAATGTCACCAGTGTGCCGTCGGAGCTGTCAAGCTGGGTTAGTGAACCGTTGGCATAATAGACACTGCCCACATCGCGGGCTGACACCGTGATCGTGCCTAGCGTGGGAATGGTCACTGTGACGTTGCGATCCGCGCCACCGGCTGCCCAGGCGGTAATCAGCCATCGGTTGGCGCCATTCATTTTCCGCGCTACCACGCGTGCGGTGGGATCGCCACTGACCGGAAACTCATACGCCGGGTTCTCTGTGCTGTATGCATGCGAGTTGGGGCCAGTCAATAGATCGCTGCGACGGACAAAGGGCTCAATCCAGGAGAAGAAGCCCTGTACACGTGAGGTATCCACGATCTGGCGCATCCACATCGGCGGACTGGCCGGATTGACATCGGGATGCTGAAGCGGACTGGTCTGATCATAGTCGCCGGTATTTACACCTATGGTACCCATGGTATGCAACACTTTGAGATAGCCAATCCAGCGGCGAGCTTCGTCATTTGTACCGTTGCCATCACGTGGCCCCCACACCCAATCATAAGCGTAAGGATGCCCCAGGCGGATCTCCCACCCTTTGGCATTCAATCGTTTCATCATCTGATTGCCAGAGCCAGTGTAGCCGTCATTGTAATAATGGTAATAGGTTTCCTCGCTGGCCAACGGGGTGATGTTCCGCATCCATTCATAACCCCACATCCAACCCTGCCACCCCCACCAGCGGTTGCGCTCGTAGCTGCCACCATTGGCATACCAGTAGTAATGCTTGAGTTCAGGAATGCCTGCGGCCACTTTAGAATGCATCACGATTTCTTGATGCGCTTTGGCCTGGGAAATATAACTCCACCAATCCAAGGTTCCCTTGGCGGCCATAACGGTGGGGTCTTGCTCCCAATATTGCGTATTGGTATGGCCATCGCCCACCACTCCAAGCCCAGACTCTCCCAGGTTGCCTATATAGGTTATGGGGCCGTACTGCCGACCAATATTGAGGGCGTCCAAACGTTTTTGCGAGATTGTCAGCAGTTCACTGTCGGGGGCCGCAGGGCTCCAGATCGGGTTACCGTCGCCTCCCAAGATCGCCGTGCCGTTTGCTCTGCGCAAATAGCAGGACGGCGATTGCGAAAATGATGGTAACCAACGACATTCCCAAACATGTGGTTCATAGCCGGGGTTATTTTTCGCAAAATCGATCATATAGCGATCTATGCTGTTAACATCGCTAAAGGAATTATAGGCGCTCAGTGAACCAGCCCAACCGCCTAGTTGGAACACAAACCCCCAGCGCGAGGCCAATTGTTTTTGCGTATCGATATCGAGTTGTCTGTTGCTTGAATCCCGAAGATACGGCCAGCCACAACGGGCCAGGCGAAGCATGGTATGGCCGGACCGGTAGGTGGGCGCAGTTTGTGATTGGAGATAAGCCAGCGGGGTTACGGCTTGCAATGGCGTAACCGTGGCAACTGCGCCTATCAGCAGAGAGGGCCAGAAAGCGGCCGAAAACAAACGCTTGATCGTTTTTAGTTTCATGTGTGTCTCATCTTTATCTGTTGTGATGTGTTGAGTTTGAGTGACCATTTTACGTCGTTTGAATATTATCGGTTCTTCATATTCCTTTCTCCCGTGCTCATGCGAAAGACGCGTCAAATGCTATTTGATGAGATTATTTGAGTCTCAATGCTTTGTCTTCTCTATTTTGCGGCAATATTTCTCGATAATGCGTCAATCTGATATAGTAAGGCGGTCAATGAGGAGCGGAAATTGATGGACGATGAATTTCATAGCGAGCGGCGGGTGGCGATTCTGGTGAACACGGTTTCGCGATTTGGCCACAATCTGGTTCGGGGCGTGCATCGCTATGCCCGGGAGCATGGCCGGTGGATGTTTGTCGGGCATCCACTCCATTTTACAGATATTATGGAGACGGCCGTCTGGGC
>JBBQBE010000043.1:0-29703 GCA_038317225.1 Tepidisphaerales bacterium
GTGCAGCCGACGCTGGCCTTGCCGTTTCATCTCGACGCAGTCAAAAGTCTTAGTCTTCGTCATTTTCAATTACCTCCGCCGGAGAGCGAATCTCCAACTCCCGTCGTTGATGCAGGACGTTTACGGCATTGTAGAGCGGGACCTTCTGGAAGTGGACGATGTGCCGGAAGTTCCAACTCACGATCAGCGCACCAGAAAAAGGGTCATAAGCCAATACGGCTTGCCTCTGGAGTTTTCTTTGGAGTAGCTGAAGTGGACACGACGCTTCACGCCGTGGGAAGCCGGAGGGCGTGAAACGGGGCCGCGGCTATTCTATAACCAGCGGCGACCCGTTTATGTCGCCCCGGCGACCCTTTTGCAATTCTAGCGTCCCGCGTCAACCCATCCGTGGCGGCTGGCCGCGGACAGCCCAACCCCGGACGTTTTAACTTTGGAGAACTGCCGGACATCTCTACTTTGGTTTGACAGTAACAAATTAACGCCAGGGCAACCCATAGTCTGCAAATCTACATTTTCGGCAAGCAAAACAGGTGCAAATCGTATCCGAATCAAATAAAAGGACATGATTTCGCTACGATAAAATATTATTTCGATAGGATTTATAGTATTTGCTTGACAATTCCGCCACTTTGCCTATGGTTGCGGGGATGCGACAGCGTATCACGGGGTTGATGGTGCCAATGCTATGCCTCTGCGCGCTGGTTGTCGGCGGATGCGACAGAAGCAAGGTAACCGACTGTGCGTACCCCGTCGTCCCCGTACGCATCGGCTATTTCGCCAATGTAACCCATGCGCAAGCCGTACTGGCCGTGCCCTCCAGGGAGATGGCGCTGGAACTGGTGCCCTGTCGGGTCATACCCAAGATTTTTAATGCCGGGCCGGCATTGATTGAAGCGCTCAACGCCGGGGCGATTGACATGGGCTACGTGGGGCCGGGGCCGGCCATCAACAGTTTTGTGGCCAGCGACGGTAAGAGCCTGCGCATCATCGCCGGGGCCGCGGCCAATGGCGTATTGATCGTGGCGCGGGCGGATTCGGGCATTACCCGGCTGGAGGATTTGGCCGGCAAGCGGCTGGCGACGCCGCAGTTGGGTAACACGCAGGACATTTCCGCGCGGCATTATTTGTCGGCGGTGCTGAAGCAGACGGACTTGTCCAACGTCATGCCCATCGCCAACAGCGAGCAGGCGGCGATGATGAGCCGCGGGCAGATCGACGCGGCGTGGGTTCCCGAACCGTGGGCCAGCCGTTTGATCGCCGAAAACGGTGCCAGGCGGGTGGCGGAGGAAAAGGATTTGTGGCCGGGCGGGGAATTTACCTTGACGGTGCTGGTTACCACGCCCCAATTTTTGCAAGCGCACCCGGATTTGGTGAAAAAGGTGCTGGCGGTGCATCATCGCTGGACGCTGCGCCTGCAAACCGATGCGCCCGCCCACGCCGCGACGCTGGAAGCGGCTTTGTATGAACTGACGCGACAGAAATTGCCGGCGGGGGTGGTGGCGGCGGCGCTGAAAAACGTGCGTTTCACGGATGACCCGCTCAATGACACGCTGCAAAGTATGGCCCAGTGGAGTTATGATCTGCGGCTGACGCGTCGGCGGGCGGATTTGACCGGCGCTACCGATTTGACGCTGCTGAAGCAGGTTATAGGCCAGTCGCCATGAGTATAAGCATTTCGCCGATCATCGACGTGGCAACTTCGCTAGCCCCCGCGCGCGGGCAGTTGACGCTGGCCAATATCACCCACCGATTTGACGGATCGGACGCTTTGGCGCTGAGCGATTTATCGCTGACCTGCCGGGCGGGGGAATTTGTAGTGGTGGTCGGCCCCAGCGGTTGCGGCAAGAGTACGCTATTAAATATCGCCGCCGGCATGTTGCGCCCGGAGCGTGGGCGGGTGCTGCTGGACGATAAGCCGGTGGTGGGGCCGGGGCCGCAGCGGGCGGTGGTTTTTCAGGATCACGGTTTGTTTCCGTGGCTGACGGCGGCGCAGAATATCGAGTTTGGTTTGAAAATGGCGGGCTTGCCGCGGCGGCAGCGAACCCAGCGCGTGCAAGAGGCGCTGCGACAGGTGCATTTGACGCGCAGCGGAGAAAAACTGGTCCACGAGCTATCCGGCGGGATGCGCCAGCGCGTGGCCATCGCCCGGGCACTGGTGATGGACCCGGCGGTGCTGCTGATGGATGAGCCGTTTGCGGCCCTGGACGCGCAAACGCGCACACTGTTGCATCAGCAGTTGCAGGAATTGTGGGTCTCGACGCGTAAGACCATTTTGTTTGTAACCCACTCGGTGGGCGAGGCGGTGCGACTGGCCGACCGCATCATTGTGCTGCACGCCCATCCCGGCCGCATCCGCAAGGAAATTCAGGTGAGCCTGCCGCACCCGCGCGACATCGACAGCCGCGATATCACAGAACTGGTGCACCTGGTCCGCCGCGAGATCGAGCAGGAGGTCACCCGCGTCAACGCCCAGGCGGCGGAGGAATTTTGGAAACCGCAAAATCTGGAACTCACCCGCGGCAGCGTGGACGCCGGCGAGGGAATCTAATCTGGTTTTCCAAGGGAATTGCCCACGGGCGGCAAAGCGGGATGGGCCGTGCCGGGATCGAACCGGCTACCTTCGCCTTGTAAGAGCGACGCTCTAGCCAAATGAGCTAACGGCCCGCTGGAGGCGGTATCATAAACCAAGCGACGGCTGATTTGAAGCGGTTGCAAGGAACGTAAGAATTAAGAATTTATGGCGGTCAATATTTTTGATTCAAGCAAGCGGGTTGCACGGTTCATTGGCGTCGGCACTGATGCTCTGCATATGTTGTTGGGGGAGATAGTCAGTTTCTTTGAGCCGACGATGTGCGGCCAGACTATCCCCTCGCCTTGTACCCAGCGAGTTGGTTAGGGTGGGGGCCGAGCGTTGGAAAAAGCCTGTATTTTCAAGCGATGCGCGAGCCCCCCACCCAGCCCTCAGCCGCGAGTACGCGCCAGAGGGAGCAAAAACCACCCCATGCATGTGCCCTCAAGCGGTGCTGCGGCCGCGCATATTCCTCGCGGCGGTAGCGGCGTTTAGGGTAGGCAGATCGCCGAGTTTTCTGGCGTTTCCCATACCTCCACGCTCAGCAGCTCGATTCCTTTGGGCAGTTGCAATTGCCCGGCGATATGTTCGGCGATGCGCTCGGCGGTGGGATTGATCTGGTCAAAGGGCGCAACCTCATTGACGCAGTGGTTGTGCAATGGCGCTAGAATTTGATCCAGCTTGGCCTCCAGTTCGTGAAAATCCATGACCACGCCGATGGCGTCCAGGCGCGGGCTTTGCAAGGTTACTTTCACGCCCCAGTTATGCCCGTGCATCGATTCCCACGAGCCGTCGTAGAGGCGGATGCGATGGGCGGCGGCGAAGTGGCGGGTGGTGGTGATGCGATGGGTCATGGGTTACAATTCCTGTTTATGAGGCGATATTTCCCTGATTTTTCGACATTTAATCAGCAAACCGGCGACAACCTGGTGGTGCCGGTGTGGCGGAGATTGCTCTCGGATCGGCTGACTCCGGTTTCGGCCTTTGAGCTGCTGGGCAACGAGCAACACGCGTTTTTGCTGGAAAGCGTGGTGGGCGGGGAAAAGATCGCCCGCTACAGCTTTATCGCCACCAATCCCTCGCTGGTGTACCAGATCGCCCAGGGTCAGGCCACTGTGCAAAGCCTCCCCGGCGGCGATGCCCGCAGCTTTGCCAGTGCCGATCCGCTGGCAGACCTGGCCACCTTGCTGCCCGGCCAGCGCTATTGTCCCGATCCGCAGTTGCCGGCCTTCACCGGCGGGCTGGTCGGCTACGCCGGCTACGACACCATTCGCTACTACGAAGGGGAAAAACTCACCCAGCCGCCGGCCGATGACCGCCACCTGCCGGACCTGCTCTTTGGATTGTATGACCAGATGGTGATCTTTGACCACGTGGACAAGACCATCAAGGTGGTGGCCAACGCCCGCATCGGTGGCCCCGGCGGCATGGGCCGCGAGGCCGCTTATTCCGACGCCTGCCGGCGGATCGACCAACTGGTCAGCCGTCTGGATCAGCCCGTGCGCTCCACCATCGGCGAGATCGACCCGCGCGGGCCGGTAACCATCGGCTATTCCAGCAACTTCACCCGCCAGCGCTTCGAGCAGGCCGTCACCGCCGGCCAGCAATACATCAAAGCGGGTGATATATTTCAGTTTGTGCCATCGCAGCGATTACGCGTGCCCAGCAGCGCCCAGCCGCTGGATGTGTATCGGGCGTTGCGGGTTATCAACCCATCGCCATTCATGTTTTATCTGAAAACGCCGGCTTGCACACTGATTGGCGCCAGCCCGGAAATTCTCTGCCGCGTGCAGGATGGTTTGGTTACCAGCCGCCCCTTGGCCGGCACGCGCCGCCGCGGCGCCAGCGAAGCCGAGGACCAGCAATTGGAAAAGGAACTTTTGGCCGATCCCAAGGAGCGGGCCGAACACATCATGCTGGTGGACCTGCACCGCAACGATATCGGCAGAGTCGCGCAAATCGGCAGCGTGCAGATCAGCGATGTGATGAGCGTCGAGCGCTACAGCCACGTGATGCACATCACCAGCAACGTAACCGGGCGGCTGGAAAAGGGCCTGACGGCTCTGGATGCCTTGCGCGTCAGCCTGCCGGTGGGAACCGTCAGCGGCGCGCCTAAAATCCGCGCCATGCAGATTATCGACGAACTGGAACCCAACCGCCGCGGCCCCTACGGCGGCGCGGTGGGCTACCTGGATTTTTCTGGCAACATGGACATGTGTATCGCTCTGCGCACGATTGTCTGGAGCGGCGGACGCTTTGATGTGCAGGTGGGAGCGGGCATTGTCGCCGATTCGGTGCCCGCCGCCGAATACGAGGAGACCATGAGCAAAGCGCGGGCTTTATTAAAAGCGGTGGATGCCGCCCAAGGCGGATTTTAACAGGTTTGTGTTGATGCACCGCCGGCACCGCTTTTAGATGATTAACCATCGGCCGCCGCGCCTCCGGCTGACGAGCAATGGTGTAAAGCGCATGCTTCTGACAGGGCAATTGCATTTGGCGAATGATTCCCTCGCCCGGTACGCCGGTGATTGGGATGGGTGGGGAATCGACATGCAAATGCCTTTTTTTGCGAGCAGTTTTGAAAACCCCCACCCCGGCCCTCCCCCGCCAGCAGGCGGGCCAGGGAGTAAAAACCGCGCCTTTGCGTTTGCCCTGATGCGTCTGAATTATTCGCATCTTGCCCGTTCAATTGGACGCGGTTTTTGGCTACCATGCGGGGATGCTGGAAAATCAATACTGCAAAATAAGGCAGTCGCGGCTGCTGGAACAACTCCAGCAGTGGAAGCTGGACGCGGCGGTGATCACCCATCCCCGCCACGCTTACTACTTTTGCGGCTACTGGCCCTTCTGGCAGCACTCGTGCGGTTTTGTGCTGCTGGCCGACGGCTCAAGCTGGCTTTGCACCGCCAATTCACCGGCCAAAAAAGCCGCCGCCGATGAATTTGACTGCTTCAGCGCCAATGCCATGGGAACGCTGCGCCAGGAGCAAACGCAACTTCTGGCCCGCAAGATCGCCGAAAAACTCGCCAGTAAAAAAGTGGAGCGCATCGGGTTTGACAGCGCCCCCGCCGCGTCGGTGCTTCTGGCCGCCGGGGCGCGCGGCCAGTGCATCGATGAAAATCTCTGGCAGCTCCGCCGTGCCAAAGACCCCGATGAAGTGCAACTGATGAAGCGGGCAATTGACTGCACCGAAGCGATGTATCGTCGGGCGGTACAGATCATCGAGCCGGGCATCAGCGATTTAACGGTGTTCAGCCAGTTGCAGGCCGCGGCGGTCCAGCGCGCTGGCGAGCCGCTGAGCGACCCATTGGGCAATGACTACGCCTCGGGCCCCGGCGGCGGCCGGCCCGACAGTCCTAAAACCGCCAAGGCCGGCGAACTGTATGTGCTGGACCTGGGGCCGGCGGTCAAAGGATATTTCGCCGACAATTGCCGGGCGTTTTCCGTCGATCATCAGCCCACCGATGCCCAGATGAAAGCGTGGACGGTATTGCAAGGCGTCTTTCCAATTGTTGAAAAGATGGCCCGCCCGGGGGCGCGCTGCCGCGAGATTTTTTCTGCCGTTGATGACTATCTCAAAAGCCAGATCGGCAAGGGGATGCCGCACCACCTGGGCCACGGCGTGGGCCTGCAACCTCATGAATATCCCCACCTGAATCCCAGTTGGGATGACACGCTGATCGAAGGGGAAATCTTCACCGCCGAGCCGGGAATTTATGACCCGTCCATCAACGCCGGCCTCCGTTTGGAAAATCAGTACCTGGTAACCGCCGACGGCGTGAATAACCTGACGCCGTTTCCGATGGATTTGGTTTGGAAATAGCCGCCGAGTCGCCCTGGCGTCAAGGCCCGATTGGAGAACAGATGGAAAGCAAGGATCAAACCCCGCCCCGCGAGCCGTTTCCCGGCACCGGCCCGGCGTTTATCGAAATTGACACCGCCCGTCCCCGTCGCTGGCTGGGGTGGATCGGCTGGTTGATGTTGTACATCCTGGCCGCCGGTGGGCTGGGGTTGCTGTTGTATCGCTTCACCCGTAGTCCGTGGCTGGCGGGCCTGCTGGTGGTGTTTATGTCGCTGTACATGCTGCTGATGGGCTACTTGGCGATGCGCAATATCCGCCTGCACGAAAGGGAAGACCGCGGCGACAGGTAAACCACTTGGCCTCAGCGGCGACAGGTAAACCACCCAGCCTCAGTGGCGGCGCAGGCGCTCTCTCACGCGCCCGTTTTTTCAGGGAAAATGCGCGGCTTGAATACGTTGCACCCAATCTTGGCCAGCTCCCCGCACAAGCGCTCATACTGATTTTCGCCATGATAAACGCCGATGATCGCCCCGCCGCTGCCGGCGAATTTGGCGCTGGCACCAGCGGATCGGGCCGTCTCTACCATGCGCAGATTCTCCGGCGCGATGGGGATGATGGAGCGGCGGAGATTGAAATTGGCGTTGGTGATCGCGTGCAGCCGGTCCCAGTCCCCTTCCAACATTGCCGCCCGTCCCTGATGCGCTAATTCGGCAAATTCGCGCATCGCCCGCACCACCGCCGCATCCTGCTGCTCAAAAAGCTGGCGCAAATTCCGATGGGTTACATCACTGATCTCCGCGCGCTCCGGGTCATAAGCCACATACAAGGGCGGCATTTCTTTCGGCGTCAGCGGCTCATATTCGCCATAGCCGCGCTGTTCCAAAAGCGGGCGCGAAAAATCCATGTAGACGATCCCCTCATACACCTGGATCACGCGATCCTGCAGCCCGGCGTTGATATGCAATTCCTCGCGTTCGGCGGCCAGGATCAAGCCGGGCAGAACCGGCTTGTCGATCTCCACCTGGTAATGGGCCATCAAGGCCCGCATGGTGGCGCAGACAATGGCGCTGGAGCCACTTAGGCCCACCAGCCGGGGGATGTCGCTGCCATAGCTGAGCCGAAAAGGCGCATCGTTTAATTCGACGCCGCGCTGCCGGCAATGCTCGAAAAATTTGTACACCGCGGCTTTCAGCAGCCGCATCCCACCGTAGTAGCCGAGCAACTTGCGCTGACGCAAAAATTCACGCGGCGAGCTATAGCGGCAATAGTCCGATTCGCCGGGAACAATTTCAAATTGGTCCGCCGGCTCCAGCCGCACCCAGGCGCAAAAATCGCGGATGAGCACCGAGAGGGTCTTGCCGAAATAGCCGTCGGAGGGATTGCCCACCAGTCCGGCGCGGGCAAAGGCGTGGGTTTGGATCATTGGGCCAGTCTCCGGCGCAGCTTGTCCAAATCAATGGTCCCCCAGTATGGCGCACCGGTGCGCGCTTCTTCAGCGATCAGCGACAGCGGCGCGGTTTTCTCAGGATTTTCCAATTGCTTGAGCAGGTATTGCCGGCTGCGCGGCCGCAGCCTCAGCCCAAACAACTCGGCGATCGCCTCATCCACCTCTTGCATCCGCATCGGCGGCTCCTTCCTTTGAGCAATCATTAAAACAAATGCCCGCGGCGCACGCAACTGGTATAGCAATGTCTCCAACTGCCCAGGCGCCCCAAATCCTGGGATCTCCGAGCTTGTGCTTGGGGTACTCCGGATGCATGGCCCCGATAACGGCGCACGCACCTGTGCGCCATGGTTCGCCACTTCCCGCGTCTTGATCCACAAGGTCGATCTTTGTGACTATGATTGGCTCATGCCCGCCGAGTCCGCAATTGTTCCCTGGTGTGATCCTGTTCAATGGGATGCGTGGGTGGGCCATCACGGCGGCCGGCCACTGCACGCCCGGCGGATTATCAAAACCCTGGCTCGCAAGCCGCTGAGCGATTTAGCCGATGTGGAGTTGCCCCGGTCATTGCGAGTGGCGCTGGCCGCAGCGCCGCCGCTGCGCTCGCGCATCGCCCAGCGCCAGGTGGCCGCCGACGGGACAGTTAAACTGCTGGTGCAATATCCCGACGGGTTATGCGTGGAAGCGGTGCTGATGAACGGGGATCGGCCCGGCTGCTGCGCGGCGTGTCTCTCCAGTCAGATCGGCTGCGCCATGGCCTGCGACTTTTGCGCCACCGCCCGCGGGGGACTGCGGCGGAATTTATCCGCCGACGAAATCGTTGAGCAATTTTTCTGGTTGAACCACCATGCGGAGGCCGCGGATTGCCGCATCGCCTCGGTGGTCTATATGGGCATGGGCGAGCCACTGGCCAATTTGGCGGCGGCGGAAGCGTCGATCCGCTTTTTAACTGATCCGCGCTGGAACCTTCTAGGCCCGCGTCAGATCACCGTTTCGACCGTCGGCATCCCCGCAGGCATCGCGCGCTTGGCCGAGGCGCAACTGGGCGTGCATCTGGCCTGGTCGCTGCATGCGGCGGATGATGCGCTGCGGCGCACGCTCTTGCCGGCGGCGGGCCACTGGCCCATCGCCCAAACCCTGACGGAGTGCCGGCGCTTTATGCAGCAAACGAATCGATACGTTACTATCAGTTATTGCTTACTGCGCGACGTCAATGATTCGCCCGCTTGCGCCGCGGCCTTATCCGGCTTGCTGGCCGCAAGCGGGTTTCACGTCAATTTGATTCCCTTAAACCAGATCGGCACCGGCCTCAGTGGCGCGGTTTACCATCCCTCGGATAAACAGACCGCCTTGAACTTTCAGCAAACCCTCATCGCCGCCGGTCTGCCCACACACATTCGCCGCCGCCGCGGCCAGGACATCGCCGCCGCCTGCGGGCAACTGCAAGGGGCGCACGCCGCAGATAAATCTGCTGCACCATATGGCGCTTAATACCACGCTACCACGTCATCCGACCGGCAAGACGCCTGCTTCTCTTCAATAAAAATGAGGTATGCAAATAGAATAGAACGTCGTCGAAAAGCTAAATTCCACTGCCCTTGGCGGGAATCGAACCCGCACGACCTTTCGGTCATCGGATTTTAAGTCCGAAGCGTCTGCCGTTCCGCCACAAGGGCCACCTCGCGCCCCGGGCGCGAACCTCAGGACAACGTACCGGGTTGTGCCCTCGGCGGCAAGGGACGCGGCGCTTCACCGGTCGCCGAATCAAGCGTCGCCCGCGCGATGTACCGCAGGGTGCGGGCCGCCAAATCCGCCGGCGGGTCTTCCGCCGGGCAGCTTCCCAGCAAATCCAGCCACTGCTGCGCCGCCGCCAGCCGCTTTTTGGAGGGGCTGGCGGCCGGGGCGATGTAGCCCGATTTGCCGTTTTGCGATAACAAAATCTCAATAGCGGCCCGGTCGGCCGCGTTTAACATGTCGCTCATAGTGTCCCCGCTACTCATAAGAGGGCAATTTTTCGCCCAACACGTGGTTAAACCGCAAGTACTCCAGCTTCTCCTACGCCGCCGATGATGGGCGGTTCACATTTTTCCACAATTGGGCAAATTGCCCCACCGCCGCATGCAAGCGCGATTTCACCGTTCCCAGCGGCACTTGCAGAATATCGGCGATCTCCTTGTACGGGAACTGATGAAAATAACTCAAAATAATCACCTCGCGCAAATGGTCGGGCATTCGCCGCACCAATTCCTGCACCTGCTGGCGCGTCTCGCGGCGCATCAGCGGCTCTTCGGGCAGGCACGTCGCCGCCTCCATCAAGTCGATAAACGCGCTGCCATCCTCGCCGCCTGCACCATTGATCGGGGCATGAAGCGCACTGGCCGGGCGGCGGGCATTGGAGCGCATCAAATCCCGCGCTTTATTTGCCGCAATGGTAAACAGCCAAGGCCGAAATCGCCGCTGGGGATCAAACAGGGCGGCCGATTGATGCACCTGCAAGAAGGTCTCCTGAAAAATATCCTCCGCCGCCGCCCGGTTGCCCAGAAAGCGAATGAGAAAATGAAACAGTTCCTTTTGATAGCGCTCCATCAGTTGCCCAAAAGCCGAAGATTCCCCCTGCTGGTAGGCCACCAGCAAATCCTCATCACTGCGCGGGGCGCGGGGCACGACATATTGTCCGCCGTAATGGGGCTGGCGCTTCCGCCGTGTCGCCCCATCGTCGGGATTCAATTTCTTGTCGGCCACCCGCCGATGCGTACTGTTTTTGCGATTCGCTGCTACACTCATGCTTATGCCTCCGGCATCCGCCAGGCCACCGGCCGGGCTTCGGCGGTTCAATAACCCGCCGGACGTTCCCTGTGCCATGACTTTCATAACAAATGATATGCCGCTTGCTAACCAAAAACCCCCAGTGCCTTCGATTTTCGGTTTCACCCCCGCCCAGTTGCTCCAGCAGCTCCAAGCCGCCGGCTGGCAAGACTGGCGAGCGCGGTCGGCGGGTATCTGGGCGTATCAAAAGGGAGCCAGTTGTGCGGGGGACATGACCGATTTGTCCGCCGACCAGCGCCGCGATCTGGCCGAACGATTTCACTTTGGCGATTTTGAAGTCCAGCGCAGTCAGCAAAGCGACGATGGGACGCTAAAGCTATTGATAAAATGGGCTGATGGGCATGTGGCCGAAACGGTGATGATTCCCGAAAGCCGGCGGCGAACCGCGTGCGTCAGTTGCCAGGTGGGCTGCCCGGTGGGCTGCCGATTTTGCGCCAGCGGCATGGGCGGCGTGCAAGGCAATCTCAGCAGCGCCCAGATCGTGGAGCAGGTGGTGGCCCTGAACCGATTAATCGCGCCGGCGCGAATCGACCACGTGGTCTTTATGGGCATGGGCGAGCCGCTGGCCAATTATGACGCGGTGTTGCATGCCATCCGCATCCTGCACGATCCGGCGGGGTTTCATATCAGCGCCCGGCGAATCACCCTCTCCACCGTCGGCATCCCACAGCGCATACGCCAACTGGCCGAGGAAAAGTTGCCGCTGAATCTGGCGCTCTCGCTGCACGCGCCCAATGAGGCGCTGCGTAAGGAATTGATCCCTTGGGCGGGGCATTTTGCCTTGGTGCAAATACTGGAGGCCACGCAGGAATATTTTGCTAAAACCGGGCGCGAGATCACCTTGGAATACATTCTGCTGGCCGGCGTCAATGATCTGCCCGCCCACGCCCGGCAACTGGCGGCCTTGTGCAAGCCGCTGCGGGCCAATGTGAACCTGATTCGCTATAACCCCGTCGAGGGCCTGCCCTACCAGCGGCCCAACGCCCAGGAGGCGATGCGTTTTCAGCAAACCTTACAAAACGCCGGGATTAACGCCCACTTGCGCCGCGGCAGAGGCCAGGATATCGATGCGGCTTGCGGACAATTGAGAAGGAAAGACGCCGCTTTGAAGTAGCGTGGCGGCCAGGTGTACCGGCAGGCAAAAGCTAAGCGGGGATGGAAGAAAGTTTTTCACCCATCCCCGCTTGGCGATTGATATCTTGATCAGGCCTTGGCTTTGGCGGCGTTGAGCCGCTTGGTCAAACGGCTGCGGCGGCGGGCGGCGGTGTTCTTGTGGATCGTGCCCTTGACGGCCACGCGATCCAGCTTTTGCACCACTTTGCGCAACTCGGTTTCCGCAGTCGCCGTGTCGTTGTTGGCCAAGGCCGCGGTGAAGGATTTCACCTGTTGTTTGATCACATCCTTGCGCGCGCGGTTGCGGGCGCGATGTTTAAGACTCTGGCGAACACGTTTCTTGGCGGATAAAGAATGAGCCACTTGATACTTCTCCTGCAATTCATAAAACTCGCCGTCCACGCGGGCGGCAAGAATTCCGTAGCATAAGGAAAATCACCGCTTTGTCCAGTGGGCGGTTAAGCGCGCAATTTTTTGATCCGCGCCTGCACATCACGGAAATTAAAATCCCACTGCGCCACCTGGCTATAAGCCTTCAGCGCCACGGGCACATCGCCCTTTTGTTCCAGGCTGCGGCCATACCAGTAGTTCATGTCAATGGAGCGGGCGTCGCCCTTGATGGGGTATTCCTCGAGCACGCCGCGAAGCGTATCGACCGCCTCATCATTGAAATTAGACTCTAAAAACGCCCGGCCCAGGAAAACCCCGGCATCGATACGGAATTTCGGGTCGTTGCGGGCGTGCTGAAAGACCGGAATGGCGTCATTGAACCGCCCCAGGGTAAACAGCCGCCGGGCGATCTGGTAGCGGAAGGTCATGTCGGTCGGATAATTATCCGCAAAGAGCGTATATTCCTTCAGCTCTTCGGCGGTCTGACTCTTGACCTGCTCGGAGTACTGGCGGCGCAAATCCTCGTTTTTGGGATCGGCCTGCACTTGGGCCCGCAACAAACGTTCCTGGCGGGACAGTTGCGTTAAGCGAATGCGGCCGAGGCTATGGCGAAAACGAAACTGCTTGGTCCGCTCGTAGGTTTGGGCCAGCAATTCCATGGCCCGGTTTTCATTTTCCGTCTGCTCGGTGCGCACCAGGGCCTCAACCAGCTTCATCAATTTGCCGGTCTCCTGCGGATCAGCCTGGTATTCAGCCTCGGCCTCCTTAACCGAACGCGTCAAGGCGTCGAGGCTGCGCACGTCCTTATCTTTTTCCAGCAAATCTTCCTGCAACTTCAGGTTGCGCATACTCTTGCGGAAGCTGCCGGCCGCCTCATACTGCCCTTCGCTCATGGTCTGCTGGGCACCGAGATTTTTCAGCTCGGTTTGCAGGTTCATTTCGTCGGGCCGCAACCGCACCGCGTAATGGCAGGCGTCGGTGGCCAATTTCCACTGCCGCAGGCTCTTGTAGACATCCTTGAGAGTGATGAATTTATCAAAATTCGGCGGGGGCTTGGTGGAGTCGGCGTTGGCCTTCTGCAAAATCGGCCCAATCCACAAAACCGTATCGTAAAAGCCTTCCTCCTGGGCGGTGCGGAGCATGGTGATCATGTGATCGGTATTGCCCGGATCGTAGGCCAGGAGTTTTTCGGCGGTCAAAAGCGTATGTTTAGGCTCCTTGGCCTGACGCTTTATGCGCATTTTTTCAAACATGCCCAAGTCTTTGCCGCCGCTGGCTTTGCGTTTGAGCGAAACGTCGCGCAAGGCTTTATGGGCATCAACCGCGTCGGGGTCGATGTTCAATCCCTGGAGGTACATCTCAATGGCGTATTCGAAGTTGCCGGTGTCGGCCACGCTCCGTCCGCGCTCAAAGAAAGCTTGAGCTTTCTTTTGATCTTCCTCGGAAATATCCTGATACCCTTGAGGTACATCCGCCACGACTATTATCCATTTCTGAAAAAAACACTTACGGGTAACGCCCGGATATGCAAACCGCCAGGCGGCCAGATCGTACCAGTTTCGTGTTGCGACGAACATTGAACCGCAATTGGTTGAAGCTGTCAACGGCAACGGCTACTGTAAAGCAAGGCCTTGAGCCACAGAAAAAGCGAGACAAGATCATGTATGAAAAGCTCAAAATCATCCACTGGCCCGACCCGCGCCTGAAAAAGCACAGCGCCCCGGTCGAACATTTTGACGATTCGCTACAAAAACTGGTGGAGCGAATGCTGCTGTTGATGCGCGAAGATCGAGGCGTGGGACTGGCCGCGGCACAGGTGGGCATCAACCGCCGACTCTTTGTGATGAATCCCACCGGCAAGCCGGAGGATGACGCGGCGTATATCAATCCCGTCCTCAGCGACCCCCAGGGCGAGCAGGAGGATGAGGAAGGCTGCCTAAGCCTGCCGGGCATTAACATCCCGGTTTTGCGGGCCATGAAACTGACCATCAGCGCCCAGGACGCCGAAGGCAAACCGCTCCAGCAAACCGCCGAGGGCTTCGTACCGCGCATCTGGCAACACGAGTTTGACCACCTCGTGGGCACACTTTTGACCGATCGCATGGGAACAATCGACAAACTGGCGTACCGCAAAAAATTACGAGAGCTGGAAGCCAACTACCACCGAGCGGCCCAACCCCAAATACCCCAGGCAATCCGCTTGTAAGGCTCAAACCATCCTCCCCGCACCGATATTGTCTACCCAAAATAGAAATGTCCGGTAGTTCTCCAAAGTTAAATTGTCCAGTTAGAGGTGGCAAACCCCCGGGGCGACGGGCCATGGCCGCAACAAGGTGGACTGTCGGCCGACTCGGCTCTTGCTTGTACCCAGACGGGTAGTAAACTGCATTGGAGTGGCTCGGGGACGGTCTCCGGGCGTGAAGGAAACCTCGAAGTGGGCTTCACGGCGTGCCTTGTCGATGGGATTAGGTGCCTTGGAGGGGGGAATGAGCGCCGAAAACTCCCCCGCTCCCCCAACCCCCTCGCTCCCTAGCCATTGCACACGCCCCCACGGAATTTAATTTCATTTTAGTGTGTCGGCCACTGGTTACAGTTCAGCCGATTTCGACGAGCAACATGCGAATCCTGCAACACCTCAAAATTTCGAACTTTAAGTCAATTCAATCTCAAGAGCTGCAACTTCATCCGTTGAACGTGTTCATTGGTGGCAACGGCTCGGGCAAGTCGAATCTGATCGGCGTGTTCCGCTTTCTCAAAGAGATCGTTAATCAGAATCTCGGTGGGTATGCGCAACTGAAAGGCGGTGCCGACTCGTTACTCTACTACGGCCGTAAACAATCGCCGCAAATGGAAATCGACGTTGAGTTCGGCGAGGCAAACATTACGAATCGATACCGCGTTCAATTATCCGGTACAGAAGATGACTCTTTGTTCATCTCGGAGGAAGTCGCCTATTTGCATATGACGGCGATGTACTCAAGGCCATTTGATTGGCCGGTGGCGCGGAATACGAGGGAGTCGCAACTCAAGAAAGTTGCTGAGAAGGAACCAACGCCACGAGCAATTTTGAACGACCTCGAAAGCTATCGCGTCTATCACTTCCACGACACCAGCGATACTGCGTCGGCAAAGAGTACCAGCGATATCAACGACAACCAGTTCTTCCGTCCGCAGGCTGAGAATCTCGCTGCATTCCTGTACTACCTCCAACAGCAAAAGCCGCACAGCTTTAGTCTGATACAAGACACCGTCCGTCAGATAGCACCGTTCTTCGACAAGTTCCAACTCGCGCCCGCGCGGCTGAACCCTTCCAAGATTCGCCTCGAATGGAACGAGCGGGGCAGCGACGCATACTTCAACGCTTCGTCGCTCTCCGACGGCACGCTGCGGTTCATCTGCCTCTGCGTGTTACTACTTCAGCCTGATCTGCCGCCGTTGATCCTGATCGATGAACCCGAACTTGGCTTGCATCCTGCCGCCATCACCGTGCTGGCCAACATGCTCGAATCCGCCGCGACGAAGACCCAGGTTATCGTCGCCACACAGTCGGTCACGCTGGTGAATCAGTTCAGCCCCGACAGTGTGTGGACCGTCGATCGCATGGACGGTCAAAGCGTCTTCAAGCAACTCAATAGTGTCGGCCGAACAGAATGGCTTGAGAATTACGCGCTGGGTGAACTGTGGGAAAAGAATCTTCTAGGAGCCCGGCCATGAAGCGGGGGCTCATTCTGGTCGAAGGGCAGACCGAAGAGCGATTCGTAAAGGATACGCTCACGCCGCATTTCCAGCCGTATGGGTTGAACCTGACACCGACGCTGCTCACAACCAAGGTCGTCAAGAACGGGCCAAATTTCAAAGGCGGCGTGACCAGCTTCGACAAGTTCGAAGCTGACATGCACCGACTGCTTCGCGGCGCCGGACAGAATACGCTCGTGACCACCATGCTCGACTATTACCGGCTGCCTGACGATTTTCCTGGCATGGCCTCTCGCCCGCTACCCGTCAATATCTTCACACGTATTCGCCATGTGGAACAAGCGATCGGCAACCACTTTCACGACAAGCGACTTCTGCCTTTTCTCGCGTTGCACGAGTTCGAAGCATGGGTCTTTTCCTGCCCGACCACACTGCCCCAAGTCATGGCCGACCTGGCGACGCAACCTCAATTTGCGTGCGTTTGCAATCAATATCCAACGCCGGAGCAAATCAACGAACACCCCGGCCAAAATCCCGCCGCCCGAATCACCAACCTCTTCCCCGCCTATCGAAAAACACTTCACGGCCCAACCGCTACCAACCGCATCGGGGTGCAACTCATCCGCGATCGCTGCCCGCACTTCCACGAATGGCTGACTAAGCTGGAAGCCGACGCAAAATCAGAAAAGGGGTCATAAGCCAATTTCGCCCATCGAAGCATAAATACCCCCAGAAATGCGGCAATCAGCTAACAAAGGCTTATGACCCTTTTTCTTGCCCGCGTGTGGAACAGGTGCTGCGGTACATTCGCGAACACCTTCACGAGCGACTGTCGCGAGGGCGGCTGGCGCGGCTGGCCGATCTGTCGCCGACACGGTTTCACTATGTCTTCACGGCGGCGGCCGGTCTGGCCCCGACCCAGTACATCATCGCTCAGCGAATGCAGCGGGCGAGGGAGATGCTGGTGGGAACGGGCGACAGCGTCAAGGCGATCTCGCGGTCGTGCGGGTTTGCCGATCCGGCGAGATTTTCGCGGTGCTTTCACGAGAAGGTGGGGATGACGCCGGGAGCTTATCGGCGGCAGTTTGCTCAGCGCGCGTCTTGAGGTATTTGGCGACATCGTGGCCGACCGCGGATGCGCCGCGGACGAGCATGGCGGTAAGCAGCTTCCCTTCGCCATGTTTCGCTGCGGCACCGGTCGCCAGCGCGTTGTCGTGGCTGTCATGACTGAACAGGGCGACAACCTGGCCAGTGGGCACGTCAACCATGGCCGCACGAAACTCGCAGGCACCCCGGACATCGGCGTTGGGCAACACAAATATCGGCAGGATGAATATGTTGAAAAATGACAGGGGCGTAGGGCGCTGGTGAGCTGCGCCCGAGCCAGCGAAGCAAACGAGGTAGTCGGCGTTCTTCTGTCGGGCCTGAGCGAGAGCGGCGTCGAGGGCAACCTGGGTCACCGCGCCCTGATGCTGCGCCGGCGGCGTGCCGGACTTGGGCGAATCATATCTTGGTGGGTACTGGCCAATGGGCGGCGAAGCGTAAGCGGGGATGCGTCCATCAAGGACGAAAACCGATGCAATGTCGTTTTTCTGATCGCGAAGCTCATCCACAAACGGTTTGGGAGGCGCGGCGGCAAATAACTCGACGGCGGCGATGTGGAACTTGCGGCCGCCGGTCGGCAAGGTGGCGATAGGCAGAGTCGTAGGCAGCGTGGTGGGCCAGCCTTGATGGCCCCATCGGGCCGCGGTGGGACGAAGGGGGGGGCACCCGATGCCAGTGGTCAGGATCACGGCCAGCAGGACCAATGTGAAACAGGTTCTGACTGGGTGGGCGGCCTGCCTGAAGCATGTGCGGAACATTGGGTCCATAGCTTATCCTTGTACCGTATTATGGCTCGGAAAAGAGATCATAAGCGAATGCCATTCACTTAACGCCAAAACAGCATTTTCCTTCAGAAACATTCTTAAAAGATCACGATCTAGCGCAGTCTCACAACGACCGGTGCATTCCAGTCATGCGGAAACACCGCGAATTCAGAAGAATCACGATTGGCACGATCCTATACAAAAGTTCCATAAGTGGCGATAATTACGGACTTTATTGCTTAACCGAATGGCATTCGCTTATGACCCTTTTAGCCCGTGCCGCACCCGGCTCGGGGAAATGGGCACACCCGAGCGATTTCGCCCGCGTTGCGCGCTTTGCTGTCCTGTGAAGTTTCGGACTATGATCGTCGGTTTCTGCCAACTTCAGGGAACAATGGAAGCGAGGAACAACTGGCGCGACAACTGACGAACATCGAGAAGACCCGGCGGCTGAAGTTCGCGCTGATGGGAGATGCGAGCAATGCGGTCTATCTGAACCTGGCAACGGCGGGGTCCGTGCTGTTGCTGTTCTTCGAGAAGATCGGTCTGGATAAGGCGCAGATGGGTGTGTTGCTGGCGGCGATCGGGTTTGGCCCGATGATCGCGCCGCTGACATCACAGATCGGGGCTCGATTTGGTTTTAAGCGACTGGCGCTGTCATTCACGCTGCTGCGAGTGATCCTCCTGGCGGGAATGGTGCTGGCACCATGGATCGCGCAGAGCTATGGAACCGCCACGGCATTCGCATATGTCGCGGCGGTGCTGGTGGCGTTCAGCCTCTGTCGCTCAACGGCCGACAGCATGGGTGGCCCGTGGTCCACGGAGTTTATCCCCGCAACCATTCGCGGCCGGTACACCGCGCAGCAGATGATCGTGTCGATGCTCTGCGGGGCTGGCGCGATCTTCTTTATCGGGCGATTCCTCGGCAGTGAGTCTCCCACCTCGCGCTATGTTTTTGTGTTTGCGCTAGCGATCGGATTTGGGCTGCTGCCTGCCCTGTTCTATGCGAAAGTCCCCGGCGGCGAGCCGCAACCGGGTGCTAAGGTCTCTCTGGCGGGCATCTTCCATCCGCTGAAAGACCCGGTCTACCGGCGGCATCTGATCGGACACATGACGATGACCTTCGGCTGGTGCGCCACCATGCCATTTGCGCCGTTGTTTCTTAAGAACCAGATCGGCCTGCCGGCTGATCAGGTGGTGACGCTCGACGCAGTGCTGATGATCGGTTCGCTGTGCAGCAGTTTCATCTGGGGCTGGGCGGCCGACCGCTACGGTGGCAAGCCGGTGATGGTTTCGCTCTTGTCGCTGCACGTGATGATGCCGCTGGGTCTGATGCTGATGCCACGGCATAGCGAGTGGAGCCATAGCCTGGCCCTGGGTCTCTATTTCGCGCATGGCTTTATTGGCATCGGATGGGTCATCGGATTCTATCGCTATTTCTTCATCAACCTCATCCCACAGCAAAATCGCACCTCCTACATCGCGCTCAATGCCTGCATGGCGGGTTTGATGATCGGTTCCGGCCCGCTCTGGGCAGGCTGGGCCTTGGAACGGTTGTCGTGGATAAACACCCGCATCGGCTTCCTGCAAATCGACCAGTTCACCCCGTTCTTTGTCATGCTGATCGCCTGCGTCATCATTGCCACCTGGCTGATGGCAGGGCTGCCATCGCGTGGCGGCGTGGGCGTTCGCCAGTTTGCCAATCTTTTCTTGCAGGGCAATCCGCTGGCCACCGCAACGGGGCTGGTTGCCTTCCGGTATGCGGGAGTCGAGGACAAGCGAGTGGCGATTGTCGAGCGACTGGGAAGCATGCGATCGCGGCTGTCGGTCAAAGAGTTGATCGAGGCGCTGGATGATCCGAGTTTTTCCGTGCGCTACGAGGCCATTGTGTCGATCGCGCGCACCGTGCGCGATCCATCGCTGACGCGTGCCTTGATCCGCCTGCTGGATGGCGCTGATCCGGGGTTGCAGATGGCGGCGATCTGGGCCCTTGGACGACTCAATGACCCTGATGCACTGCCAGTCCTTCGCCCACTGCTGGACGCTCCCTATCGCACCATGCGGGCACAGGCCGCGCGAGCTTTGGGGATGCTCAAAGACACCGACTCTTCCGCGCAACTGCTGGCGATGTTTCGAGCGGAGACCGATCCGGCATTGCGTGTCGCCTACGGTTCGGCCATCGCCTCGCTGGGCGTGCGGAGCGCTATTCCCGCCCTGCTCGATCTACTTCGCGACCTGGGGAACGACACCGCGTCGGAACATCGCCGTCGCGAGGCCGCCCTGGCGGTGGCTACGCTGATCGGGCCTTCCGATGATGCCCTGCTGCTCTGGCGACGAATGAATGACCAGCCAGGCGATACGCTCGGCGGAGTGCTGCTGGCCATCTGCCAGCGACTTGGCGATGCCCAAGGCGCGGAAGGCCGCGCGCAGATGAAAGCGCTGATCGAGCGATGCGCCTATGCCTTGGCCGGGGAGGAATGGGAGAGTGGCGTGCGCGATCTTCAAGCGGTGATCCGTGCTGTCTGCTCATCGGCTTACTCCCCAGAATCCTGGACGGTTTTGGCTGAAGCGCAGAGCGCGATGGAGCTGTTTGGCGTGAAGCGCCGCGAGTACATCCTGCTGGCGGTTCATGCCTTGCACGTTGGGGCCAGCGCGAAGCCGCGCACGTGATCAGCGGTTGCCGCGAACCGCAGTTGCATTCGCCTGAAGCTGCGAATCGGAAAAGGGGTCATAAGCCAGAATCGGAAAAGGGGTCATAAGCCAATTTGCCAAAAAAGGCTTATGACCTGCTCTGTCTCGACCCTCATTTGACCCCTATTTCCCTGCCTGTGGCGGGAAATTCGCTTTTGACCACAGAAGCCACCGAGCGGGCGCGATCGCCGGATTCAACCGCCGCTGCAGAGGGGTCGAGACAGAGCACTTATGCCTCGTTTTTCCCACTAATGGCTTTGATCAACCTCTAAGCATTAGCGAAGAATCACCAGCAACTGCCCCATTCCCGCGGTTGCTACCAGCCGGGGCTTTTTTTTTATTGCGCCGTCGGCCCGGTCGCTACCAGCTTCCGCAGTTGCGTGATCGAATCGGCCTTGGCGCTAGCGCCAGGGCCGATTGTCGCAAGGTTTTAGGCACTACATCGACTTTTCAATCACGCACCCCTTGCCATGAAACGCCAGCCACGTTTTTTCGAAAATGAAAAATCTTTGGGGCCTATGTGCGGAAGTTGCGAACAATTTGCTCTCACCCAAAACCATCTCCCGGAGTACCGGGCGAGGGAAGAATATGCTGTAAGCGATTGCCCTGGCCGAGGCGCGACGTACACCCCCGGCCGCCGCGCTTTGCCGTAGAACCAAGTTGCCCGCAAGCCCGAGTACGCCGCCATGAAAAAAAATCAAGCGGCCTACGCCGCGGCGACGGGTTGATCGGCATCGCTCAGGTCGTCGGTTGCGGCCAGGTCATCCAGCGGTGTTTCCATCAACTCGGGAGATTCATCAGCGCCTTCGGCAAAGAGCTTACGCTGCTGCTCGCGGCTGCGCTGGCGTTTGCTTCCCGCTCCCAAGGGCACCACCGCGTCATTGCCAAGTAATTGCCGCAGATCATCCAGCGTGCCTGGCTGCATGCGCACGCTCAAACTCCGATCCAGCCGCATGTTGGCCTGCCGTCCATCCTCCAGCGTCAGCGAAACCCACGTGGGCAGGTTACCGCCGTGTCGCTCCAGTACGCCGCGAAGTTCTCCCAGCATGGCCGCGTCGTGCCGGCGGGCATCCAGTTGCAACAGCAGGCCGGTGGTCAATTTTCCCAGCGCCAGTTCCACCGCGACCGCCTCGTTGACGATCAAGTTGGGGGTTTCGCGGCGACGGTCAATCTTGCCACGCAAAAACAAGATGCGTTCCGCGGAGATCAACTTGGGATCGCTTGCTTGAATTTCCGCCAGCGTTTCGGAGAAGATCACCGCGTCCATCGCGCCGTCCAAATCCTCGATGGTGAGAATGGCCATGGGCATGCCCGCCGACCGCCCATTTTTGGTGATGCTTTTTTTGATCCGGGAGATGCGCCCGCCCAGGGTGATTTCGGTTCCTTCCGGCAGATGCAGCGCGTCGCGCGTGCCGGCGGAGGTGTAGCGATCCATCACCGCCTGATGCTCGGTCAAGGGGTGGCTGGTGATGTAAAAGCCCAGCAGTTCCTTTTCATATTTGAGCAGTTCAGCGCTGGGCAACTCCGGCAAATCCGGCAGTCCGGCCGACGCCGCGGCCGACGCGGATGCCGCCGGTGTCGCTTCGGGTGCGCCGAACATGCTCAACTGCCCCATGCGCTGGTCTTGCTGCGATTGCTGGCCCATCTCCACCGCGCGGTCCAGCACCGCCAGCAGTTGATTGCGATTAGCACCCGCAAACGCCCCGCACTTGACCAGCGCTTCGAGGGTGCTTCGGGTTACCTGTCTTACATCCACGCGCTCGCAAAAATCAAACAAACTGCTGAATCGCCCGCCTTTTTCCCTCTCGGCGATAATCGCCTCCACCGCTTTTTCGCCCACGCCCCGCACGGCGCACAAGCCAAAGCGAATCATCCCCTCCCCGGCTTTGGCCTTGCCCCGCCCGCGCTTGGCCGGCTGCTGGTACAACGGCGTAAAATCCCGCCCGGATTCGTTGACATCCGGCGGCAGCACGCGCGGGCTGCTTCCATCGGGCAATCTCAGCCGCCGGCACTCCTCAATGTACTCCACCATCTTATCGGTGCTGCCTATTTCATAGGTCAGCAACGCCGCCATGTATTCCAGCGGATAATACGTTTTCAGATACGCCGTTTGAAACGCCACGATCGCATAGCGGCTGGAGTGGGATTTGTTAAACCCGTAGCCGCCGAATTTGAGAATGTGTTCAAAAATCTCCTGGGCCTTGGCGCGGTCCACGCCTTTGCTCATCGTCCCTTCCATAAACTGCGGCTGGAACTTGGCGATGATCTCCACATTCTTCTTGCTGATGGCTTTAATCAGCTTGTAGGCGTTGGACAATTCAATGCCGCCAAGCTGGTTAAATACCTGCATCACCTGCTCCTGGTAGCACATGATGCCATAGGTTTCGGATAGCAGTTTATCCATAATCGGATGAATCTGCGGCACCGGCTCGCGACCATGCTTGCGGTTGCAATAGCTGGGAATCAGTTCCATCGGCCCCGGGCGATACAGCGCGTTGGCCGCGATGAGGTCCTCCACCCGGTCGGGCTTCATTTTCATCAGTAGATCGGCCATGCCGCCGGATTCAAACTGGAAAATACCCTTGGTCTGCCCGGCGCAAAAAAGATCCAGCACCTTGCGATCCGCCAAGTCGATCTTTTCAATGTCGATGCTGACGCCCTGGGTCTGCTTAATTAAGTCCACGGCCCGGGTGATGACCGAGAGCGTGCGCAGGCCCAAAAAGTCCATTTTCAGCAGCCCGACTTTTTCACTGACCGGCCCTTCAAACTGCGTGAGAATGTTGTCATCACTGTCCTTGTAGAGCGGGACCAGATCATCCAACGGCTGATCGGCGATGATCACGCCGGCGGCATGGCAGCCGGCGTTGCGGCACAAGCCCTCCAAGCGCTGGGCGATATCGATCACCTGTTGCGCCGTGGGGTTTTCTTTGTACAGCGTGTTTAATTCCGGCGACTTTTCCAAAGCTTTTTTCAGCGTCATGCCCGGCGTGCCGGGAATGAGCTTGGTGATCTTGTCCACATCCGCCAGCGGCACACCCAGCACGCGGCCCACATCCTTGCACGCCGCCCGCGCCGCCAAGGTGCCGAAGGTGATGATCTGGGCCACGTGGCCATATTTGGCCCGCACATAGTCGATCACCTTCTGCCGTCCATCCTGGCAGATATCGATATCGATATCGGGCATCTCGTTGCGGCTGGGGTCCATGAAACGCTCAAAGAGCAGTCCATAGCGCAGAGGATCGACGTTGCACAAGCCCAGCAGGTAGCCGACCATCGAACCGACGCCGCTGCCGCGGGCGCCGACCGCAATACCCTCGGAGCGGGCATAGTTGCAAAAATCCCAGACGATCAAAAAGTAGGAGCAGAAATTTTTGGCCGCGATGATCGCGATTTCTTTGCTGAGCCGGTTGGCAATCTCCTGGCCCACGTCGCGCTTGCCGTAGCGCCACTCCAGCCCCTGCTCACAAAGCTGGCGCAGGTAGCGTTCGTCGGCGGGCATGTCCGGGCGGCTGGCCTCGGCCGGCAAATCCTCCAGCTTGGCCAATTTTTCCTCCGGCACCCGATATACCGGGGCGTAGCGCTTGGAAAAATCCAGTTCCAGGTCGCACATCTCCGCGATCCGCAGCGTGTTGTCCGCCGCCTGAGGAAAATCCGCCAAAGCCTGGCGCATTTCCCGCGGACTTTTCAAATACAGTTCCGTGGGATAGTGCAGTCGCCCCTCGTCGGTGATGCGCTTACTCATGGAGATGCAGCACAGCACGTCGTGGGCGTAGTGGTCTTCCTTGTTGAGAAAATGCACATCATTGGTGCCGACGATCCCGCAACCGACTTTGTTGGCCAGTTCCACCAGTTCCGGATTCACCTCATCCTGCTCGCGCAGACCCTGCTTCTGCACCTCGATGTAAAACCGATCGGGGCCGAAAATCTCCAGGTAGGTTTCCGCCACCGAGCGGGCGAATTTGCCGTCGCGCTTCATAAACGCCGAGGGAATTTCACCGCCCAAACAGGCGCTGGTGGCGATCAGGCCCTGGTGGTACTGCCGCAGGATTTCCTTATCAATCCGCGGCTTGTAATAAAAACCTTCGCGGTAGGCGATGCTGCTGAGTTTGACCAGATTGCGATACCCCTGGAGATTTTGCGCCAGCAGCACCAGGTGATGCGACGCCTCCCCGCCGCGGCCGGGGCCGGCCGAGCGATCCTGCCGCCCCGCGGGTGCCATATACGCCTCCATGCCCAAAATCGGCTTGATCCCGGCTTTCTTACATTCGTTAAAAAACTCGATGACCCCGAAAAGGCAGCCATGATCCGTAATCGCCAGGGCGCTCATCCCCAATTGCTTGGCCCGCTGGGCCAGATCCGGCACGCGGCAAGCCCCGTCCAGCAGGGAATAATGCGAATGAACATGCAGGTGAACAAACGAAGCTTCGGACATGCCCTAACCGTAGCAACTAATAAAACCGAAAGCCAAGATCAAAGCGTTTGGCGGCAAGGATATTTAAGCGGTTGGCTTCCCTGCGGCGGCTCGGTACACTTCCGACGGTCCATTTTCCGGAGAATACTTGGCGGAACTGAAACGCAATGACATGACGGTGAAGCAGGAGAAAGCGGTGTTGGTGGGCTTGATCCTGCCGCGCAGCACCGCCGATCCGCGCGACCCGCTGGGCGAACTGGCGTCGCTGGCCAAAACCGCCGGGGCCAAGGTCGTGGACCAGGTGATTCAGCGCCGCCAGCACATCGACGCCGCCACCTACATCGGCAGCGGCAAGGCCGCGGAGATCGCCCGCCTGGCGGCCCAGCGCGGCGCCGGCGTGATCATTTTTGATAACGATTTGTCGCCGGGGCAGATCGGGGCCTTGGAAAAACTGGTCAATACCGAGATCAACGCCCCGCGCCTGGAGGGGATCAAAATTCTCGATCGCTCGGAATTGATCCTCGATATCTTCGCCACCCGCGCCCGCACCCACGAGGCGCGCTTGCAGGTGGCTTTGGCGCAAATGGAATACACCTACCCGCGGCTGACCCGCATGTGGGGACACCTGGAGCGCATCGCCAGCGGCTCCTCGCCGGGACTGGGCACGCGCGGGCCCGGCGAAATGCAGTTGGAGATGGACCGCCGCATCGTCCGCAAACGCATCAGCGAACTCAAAGAGCAAATCCGCCATATCCAGCAGCGCCGCGGCCGCGAAGTGGCCCATCGCACCCAGGAATATTTCACCATCTGCATCGTCGGCTACACCAACGCCGGCAAAAGCACGCTCTTTAACACCCTCACCGCCGCCGGTGCCTATGCCGATGACAAGCTCTTTGCCACGCTGGACACGCGCACCCGCGCCTGGCAACTGGAGCGCGGCGTGCGCGTATTGTTGAGCGATACGGTGGGATTTGTGCGCGATCTGCCGCATCATCTGGTCGCCAGTTTCCGCGCCACCCTGGAGGAGGCCGTTCACGCCGATCTGCTGCTGCACGTGCTGGATGTGGGCCACCCCCACGCCGAGCAGCAGTATCAATCGGTCCACCAGGTGCTCAAGGAAGTCGGCGCGGCCGACAAGCCGGAACTGCTGCTGCTGAACAAAATCGATACCCTGGAGGGCCAGGACGCCGCCGCCACCTGGCAAACCCTCAATCCCTACGCCATCCCCATCAGCGCCAAAACCGCCCGCGGCATCGACAAGCTGCACGAGGTGGTGCAGCAGCGCGTGCGCGGCCAGCAGATGCTGGCGACCCTGCGCGTGGAGACGACGGACGGCAAGCTCCTGTCTTACATCGAAAGCCGGGCCGTGGTACTGCACCGCGATTACGACGACGACCACACCATTTTGCGCGTGCGCGTGGGCAAAAATATGCTGGCGGATTTGTCGCGGCATTCCGGCCTGCGCATCGAAGCGGCCCAGGAAGCCGGCCCAACGCCGAATGACCACCGCGATATGCCGCACGGCGTCCACGAGTCGCACGCCGCCCACGAGCCACCAGCCGTCCACGAGACACCAGCCGTCCACGAGACACCAGCCGCCGACACGCCGCGCCAAGCAACTGACACGCCGTGCGACGTGACAGACACGCCTGACGCGACCGCAACGCCGCCAGCCACCGACACGCCG
Source organism: Tepidisphaerales bacterium (assembly GCA_038317225.1). Lineage (GTDB taxonomy): Bacteria > Planctomycetota > Phycisphaerae > Tepidisphaerales > Tepidisphaeraceae > JBBQBE01. The sequence goes on from JBBQBE010000043.1 coordinate 26,498, forward strand.
CGCAGTGCGACCCCTATGCCTCGCGATGCGACCGACCCGTCGCCCCAAGCTCACCAGCGGCAAACCGACCCGCCGCCAGCCACCGCTACACGTCGCGACCAGTCCGATTCGCCACGCGCTAACGCCGCTGCGCCGCACCGGGCCGACCAAGCCCCAGCCGCCGATTCGCCGCGCCAGGCCGAGCGGCACCAAGCCGCCGACCCGTCCCGGCGGGAGACGTAAAAAATGTCGCTGCAAGATGTTCCCTGTCATCTGATTACCGGCCCCTTAGGCGTGGGCAAGACCACGGCCGTTTTGCAATATCTTCGCCGCCATGCCGGCCGGCAGTTTATCGCCGTGCTGGTCAACGATTTTGGACCGGTGGGCCTCGATGGCCAGATTATGAACGCCGAGCTGGGACCGGAGGCCGGCAAACAAACCAAAGTCATGATGGTTCCCGGCGGGTGCATCTGCTGCTCGGCGGTGGGAGGATTGATCGGCGGCTTTGAGGAGCTTTCCAAGCTTCAAAAGATCGACCGCATCATCGTTGAGCCGTCGGGGCTGGCGGTGATAGGTGAGATGATCGACCTGCTCATGCAGCTCCAAGCGCAGCACGGCTTTGATTTGCGCCCGGTTATCACCTTGCTGGACCCCAAGGATTTATCGCGTCCGGGATTCACCCGCGCACCCTATTACGTGCGCCTGTTTGAAGCCGCCGATATCCTCGTGGCCAATCGCACCGACTTGGCCGGCCCGCAGCGCACGCAGGAATTTCAAGAATGGGCGATGTCGCTCTATCCGCCGAAATTGCGCATCGTTTTGACCGAACAGGGACGCCTGGACGATGAGATTTTCCAGCTCACCCGCCCGCGCCAAAAGGGCGCTGATGTGCCGGCGAGCCTGGAGCAGCTTGCCAGCCAAAACGTGGAATTTTTGCCCATGGCCAAGGCCGGTTCGCCGGCGGTTGTGCCCCGGCCAAAACTGTCGCACACCGGCCATGACCACGCCGGCGGACTGCAATGGCCCGCCGAGCGGCGGTTTGCTTTTTCCGCGCTGCTGAAATTGCTCAACGAACTGGCCGCGGCGGGCTTGGACGGCGTGCCCTTGGCCCGGCTCAAGGCCCTCTTGCACACCGATCGGGGCTGGAAATTGCTTGAAATCGCCCGTGGCGCGGTCCATGAACGCCCCACGGATTATCGCCGCGACAATCGCATGGACTGGATCAGCGAAGGAGCGCCATTGGATGCCCGCCGCTTCGAACAACGCTGGAACGACGCGCTGACGGTGCCGGAAAGGTAATCACCATCAGGGCAATTAAATATGCCGGATTGTCCCCTCGCCCTGTACTCAGGGAGAGGGCAGGGTGAGGGCCTAGCGGTGAAAATTTCTGTATTTTCCTGCGATTTTCACGCTCTGACCCGGCTCCCCCACGCCCCTTCGCCGATCAGGGAGTTGTGAGTGCCAAATGCAATTGCCTTGGAATTACCATAGAGTCTGCGGCCGATGGGGATAAAATTGTGGCCGAACATGACAAAATTTCCGGCCCAGCCTGATCAAGTTTGTAGCCAATCGTGATAAACTGGCGACCGACGTGGTAAATTGCTTCCCGGATCCGGGGCGGTAGCTCAATTGGATAGAGCATCAGCCTTCTAAGCTGAGGGTTGCGGGTTCGATTCCCGCCCGCCCCATTTTTTCCCTGCCGCTGGTTGACCTATCGCCTTCGGCCAATTTTCCACGTTACGCTTCACCCTTGTTCTTGCCGCGCCGCGGGGTTGACGGACCTGTCGCCTGTGCCAAGTTGCGCTGCGGCGCCGCCAGCCGCGTTCATTTTATCACCGCTTTCAGATTCGCCGCTTATTTTCCCGTCCGGGCCACTCGGCCGCGCTTAAATGCGCAAGGTAATTTCATGGCCGCTGTGCCGATCGCCCAGAACCGTGGCGATGGCCGACGACACGTACCCACTGCCCGGCTTGCGCACATAGTCCAAAAATGATTGCGTGCCTTCCATGTCGGTATTGTCGCTGGCGATGATCGCGCCGCCGGCCAGACGCGGCTCTACCAGTTTCAGCACGTCCAGGTACATGCCCTTGGCCCCATCGAGAAACAGCATGTCGATCTTGTCGGGCAAGTTGGCGGCCAGGGTTTGCAGCGCATCCCCCAAGCGGAAATCCACCAGGTCCACCAGCCCGGCCTTGGTCAGATTTTGCCGGGCGCGTTGCACTTTTTCCGGCTCGTATTCCGTGGTGATCAGCGTGCCGCCGCCGTTGTCTTGCAGTGCCGCCGCCAGATAGATGCTGGAAACGCCCATGCTGGTGCCAAATTCCACGATGTGCCGCGCGCCCCGGGCGCACGCCAGGTTGTAAATCAGCCGGCCAAATTCCGGGCCGATCGCCAGGTAGGCGTGTCGCAGCGAATGAAATCGCTCGCGTTCGTCGGCAACCTCCGTCGGGCCATCCGCCGGGGCCGGCCGGGCGGCATCTTCATACAACCAGGTCAGCAAGTTCTGGATTTTTATACTGTCAAGCGTCGAGGGCATGGGATTCTCCGATTGAATTATTGACTGCCAATGCGCAGCGCCCCGCCGGCGGGGCGGCATTGCACGTGCCCGATTGTGCCGCTGGCGGCGGCGAGGGTCAATGGATGGCAAATGCGCACCCTGTCTGGAAATGCCAAATGCGCCCCCTATATGGGAATGCTAAATGCGCACCCTGCCTGAGGATGTCAAATGCGCACCCTGCCTGGCCCAGCGATGGCTTAGCATAAATTGCAGCAAAACCCCGCCGGTAAATGGTTGGGGCATGTCTATCAGGCTAATAAAAAAATGGCTCTCCGCGGAACCCGCTGATGGATGCCAAGCTGCCAAGCTCGGACATGCGATATTTCGCCCAGAACGTGGTTTCTAGGACATGGCAGGTATGTTTACCAGCGTCTTTCGCGGAGAGCCAAAAAAAGTTGTAAGGCTGCGGCAATGCGTTTCAGCAGACCACGTCCACCGGCAGGGGATAGTGAATCAAATCCGGGCGGGCCAGATGCACTTTGCGCACGCGCACCTGATATAGCAGGTAATCGCCGTAAGCCATGCGGTGCCCGGAGGGTGCGGCCAATGCGCCGGGATCATCATGGGTTGCGGCCACGCTCATTAGCACCAGCAAAGCCAATTTGCCCAGTTGAAGGGTTGTTCGCCGCATAAAACACCTGCCACCGCAAGCCTACAGGGCAAACGTGCA
>JBBQBE010000044.1:0-29662 GCA_038317225.1 Tepidisphaerales bacterium
AAGCTATATCGCCCGACCAGTAAAGTCTAGCCTCCCCGTTCCCACACAAGCTGCGGGCGTGCCCACGGATTTTTTTATTTTGCACGGGTTCAGCAAACCCGCCTTCATGGCCAGTCCCAACCCGGGTTTTGCGCTCGCAAACGCGGGAGTGCAATAATATAGGGGCACACCCCGCTGCACCCGTCTGGTTGTGCAACCCGATGCCCCGCACCTGTCTATCAGTCCTCGGCTTGCGATAATTCCACCGACTGTCCCTTTTTCAATTGTAACTCCAGGATCCGACCCTCAAGCCGCTGGCTTGGAGTTCCCATGCGCACCTGCGCCGCCTTAGCCCAGGGGTTGGCCAGTCGAAATACGCCGCTTTGCGTCGCCGTAATATGCACGCCGCTGACTTTCCCTTCCGCACGCCTGGCGCTGATCAGAAAACCTCCCTCCGCCCGGATATCCGAAAAGCTCACCGCCGGCCAGTTCGCCGGCGAGCCGGCAAATAAATAGTGTACCCCGCGCCGCGCATGCAAAAGCATATCGAGAATCGCCGAAACCACTCCCATTCCCGCGTCCATCTGCATGATCTCATGCGACTTGTCGCCCACCCCCGTCCCCGTCCCGTCGGAGCCGATTAGCGTGAAGCCGGCAAACTGGCAGTCATGCAGCGTCCCGTGCCCTTCGTTGGTGAATACGCTTTGCCAAATCTGCAAAGTTAATTCGGCCATATCGGCATTGCCGACCCGGCTATGAATCTGGCTGGCCCACGGCATACACCACCCGCTCCAGTGGCCCATGCCGCGCGATATCCAGGTCAGCAGACTTTGATCGACTATCGCCCGCCACCGCTTGTCCAGCGGATCAATCACATCAAATGGCGCAATTGCCGCCAGGTGCGAGTGATGCCGGTGGCTCTCCTCCAACCCAGTGCCTTCCCATAGGCCGATTTCGCTGAATCGGCCCTCCGGCCCGCTGGGAATCAAACACACTTTGGGAAGGTTTTGCGAAATATCGCTCCATGCCGGATCGGCGCTTTGTCCCAAAACCTCCGCGGCGTGCTGAAGCTTTTCACAAAGCCAGTGAATCGCCGCCAGTTGAAAACTCGCGTTGGCGCCCCACGCGTTCAATTGGCTGCCGCGATATTCGGGAGAAACGCTCACCGGCAACCGATACACCCCTTCTTTCTTTTGGAGCATCGCCTGATAAACCCGCATCGCCCCGGCCATGAATGGATACGCCACGCTTGCCAAATATTGTTTATCCCCGCCAAAGAGCCAATAGTCGTACATCATCTTGGCCACCCACGCCGTGCAGCCGTGGTCGATGGTCCCCGTCCAGAATCCGCCCATGTTCACGCAGCGGTCATCCACCGCGTGCGGCAGCATGTACCCGTCCTCAACCCCGATGAATAGCCGGGCAATCTCCCGCAGTTTCTCCCGCCAGCTCCAAACCATATCCAGCAGCGGCCGCACATGCTCCAGCCGATTGCCCTGGTATGCCGGGCCATAGCACATCTGCACGTTGATATTGAAATGATAATCCCCGCTCCACGGCGGAAGCTGGTACTCCTCGATCCACGGCCCTTGCAGTCCCGCCGCCACCCCGCTGGGATTGCTCATGCAAGCGAATTTGTACATCCCATAGTCATACAAAAACTGCAGCCGGCTATTGGGCAATTCCACTTCCGCGGCGTGTTGCCAGTACGTGCTCCACCAGGAGACGTTCTGCGACCGCATTTGATTAAACCCCATCTGGCGGGCCTGATCGATCATGTGGATCGCCTTGCCCTGGGCATCGGCGGCACTGTCGCCTAAAGCCGTGGCGATCCACAAATCTTCCCCGTGAATCCGCCAGGCCACGCAGAGCGGCGCGTCCACCGGCCGCTTTTGCACCCAGCCGCAGTAAGTGATCTCCTCAACCAGGTCCGGCTGGTCCATGCCTTCATCCAGACTGGTGGGCAGGAAAGTGCTTTGCTGAAAATTTTGCGGTTCCTCGATCCCCATAGCTTTGAGCCGCTCGGCCAGGTAGCGCCAACTAGTGACACCGCGCACCTGCGGCACCCCCAACTCGCGCGGATAGCGCACGTGGATCAGCGGCTGGTGCATGGAAAGGGTGAAGCTCAAGCGGTGCTCGTGCCCGTCGCGGCCCACCACCCGCACGATCACATCCCCGCTGTCCATATCCAGCGTGGCCCGGCCCAGACGATGCCCGGCCTCTAAGACCAGCTCCAGCCGTCCCAGCGGCAGCAGTGTCGGCCGCGCCGGCTGGCCCGGCGGCGTCGCATTTTGCTCAAATAGCGCCCTTAAACCCTTTTCGTCGCCCGCTTCCAGCAGTTTGCCGATGGCCTCATAGTTCATCATTTGCGTCCACGGCAAGCCCCCGCGATGGTCCCAGAAATCCCCCCGCCCCAGCGTCAGATTCAGCACGTTGCCTTCCCCCCACAGCATCGAGCCGAGCAGGCCGTTGCCCTGGAGGATGCCGGTATGCGTTCGCGGAAGCGGAAAAGCCCAGTCGTATGATCGAGGCATAATGCAAATCCTTTTCGTTTGTGTGATGAGTATAACGGGCCGTTGGCTAATGGTTAATGGCCGAGGGCGACAAGTTGTATCAGTCGGCGAACACCGCCAACCGCGGCGCGCAAAAAAACCGTGGCCGCCGGAGGTTCCCAGCGGCCACGGACGCTATGCTATCGACGCTCTGTAGTGTTCAACTTTTTAAAACTCGCACTTCACCCCCACCTGACCCACAAAGTATTCGCGGTCGGAAACGCCGATGCCCGTGTTGGCGTCATGCACGCCGTCCCCGAAGTAGTAGCAGTACACCCCGGCGTTGGCCGACCAGGTTCCCCAGCCGCCGCTGTTCATGAACGTCAGCGGAATCGTCGCCACCGCACCGATGCTGGCAAAGCCCAGCGTTTCGTTGTCGCCGTTGCCGTTGTCATAAAAATCGTTGAAACCCATCCCCACCGCCACCGGGAAGGTTATCGTTACCGGGTAACTGGTATTCTCCGATAATTCCATCCCCGGCGCGATCCCCAGTTCCAGGTATTGTCCGCCGTTGCGCACGCCAGTGGTTACCTTCCCTTCGGTTTCGTGCATCAGCTTCACATACGGATGCAACGCCAACTTGCCCATCGATTCCGAGTCATCATAGCTCAGCGTGGCGCTGACGGCTTTGGACGTATTAAACGCCCCCGACGGACTGGTAAACTCCGTATAGCTCAACAGCGCGCTAAAATGCTTGGCAAAGTCGATGCTCACCCCTGCGTACCAGTCCAGTTCATAAAATCCGCTCAGCGCATGCCCGGCCGGCGAGCCTTCATGGGCGCTGTTCAGGTCCGCCCACAGCCCGCCCAAAACCGTTACTTTGCTCACCGAGCCTTCGCCTTCATACACCGCAAAATCCAGTTCACCCGCCGGCTGGGTAATAAAGCCCTTGTGATTAAACACCGCGCCATACGAAATATAGGCCGTCGGCATATTCACAGAAAAATAGCCGGAAAGATTGCGATTGGGATTCGCCGCCGGCACCGGCTGGGCCACTGCCGGCGTGAGGGTCAATTCCTCTTTTACCGGTTGCGGCTCGCCATACGCCGCCACCGCCATCATGCCAACCGTCGCCACCAACGCCGCCTTGGAAACTAAAGCCGATGCCATCACCAACCCATTCCTTTCTACACGCGGAAGCCCACGGCTTCCCGGATCGTGCGCCCAAGCGACCGGAAAACGCTTCCCGTCGCCCGTGGCGCTGAATGATGAACCGATCAGCCGCGCAACCCCAAACAGCCAGGCGAGCCGATCCATTCGCCATGAGCCTTCACAAAGCCCATGCCAATGGCAAAATTAGCGCGAATTGGATGCAACCAGCATGAAATGTCGTGCAGATGTTAAGCGGCCCGCCAGCCAATGCGCGCCAAACAGGCAATCAAGGCAGCGGCAAACTACTACTACGGAATATGCATTATTGATGTCCGTAGTCAGTGGTCAGTGGTCCGTAGCAAGAGGATTTGCTACTGACTACGGACTAACCATATTATCGCAATATCAACGTCCCGGCGATCAACGCGGCGGCGGCGGCGAAAAAGAAACTCATCTCCGCAAATTGACCCAGTGCCGACCAAATCGTTTTGCTCATGTTCGTTCTCCAACGAAAACACCAGTACTACGACGTTCCTAGACCAAAGATCGGCTCAAAAGGTTAGATAAAGTGGAAATAATAAGTGCCCATTGACGGGAATTTGGCCTTGGTCGGCGGTTTCTGTGAAACCGCGGCGATTAAAACGCCCATGCCAAATAAAACAGATGGTTATCAGACCCTCCGACCCCGGATGCATAATATTATCGGACCTTGGCGCTCTGGGGCTAGGCGCGGCCAGACCCCGTCGTATTAGCATTTCAACAAATGTGAAAAAATGCGCCCTACCCCGCCCGGCGCACATACACCCACCACTCCGCCAGCAGCAGGGGGGCCGCGCCCACCGCCAATAGCCACCACCAAAGCTCCTGGCGGCCGCGAACCTGCGACGCGGCCAGCGCTTGGCCCAATTCTCCCGGCGGCGCCGTCGCCGCCATCAGATTGCTTTCGTTGGAATCCAGCAGATTCACCGTGATCTGCTCATAACCCGCCAGCGGCGGTACCGTCCGATACACGCCCACCTGATCCAGCGGCGGCAGCACAATATCGCCCGATGGCGGCACGGAAACCACCCGCGTGATCGGCCCCTCGACGCGCACCGTGGCCGGAAGATTTTCCAATCCCGCCCGCGCCACCCGAATCGCCGTCCCCGGCTGATAACTTTCGCGCACCGCCATTTGTCCCCCCAGTGCCAGGTACTGCGCCGCACCGGAAAGAAAGATCGGAAAACTCACTTTCAACGGCCAGTTGCTTTGCAGCACATCAAACGAGCAAAGCAGATGCGTCCGCCGCCCCTGGCGATATAGCGCCAACAGCGGCCCGGAAAGTGAATCGGCCAAAACCTGCGCTTCCAGCGGCAGCTTCAGCTCCAGACTTTGCGCCACGTATAACCGCGCCAGTGAAATATTTTTCAGTAGCGGATGATCCCGCTGCCAGTCCAAAACCGACACATCCCGCGCTAATATTCGCCGATTCGATCCGTCGGCGGCGGCGCTGATTGGCGTCCCCGGCGGCAGGGCGGCAAAGTATAAAAATGCCCCCGCCCCTGGCAGCCACTGCGGATCATGCCGATCAAAAATGATCACATCAAAATCAACCGGCTTGTCCGCTTCGTAGCGCTGGGCCGTCCATACCGGCGCTTGCTTGAGGTCCAGACTATGCACCGCCTTTTCCAGAAAATAATTCCCTCTGCTCACCAGCAGCAAACGCACGCTCCGCGCCGGCGGCAACACCACCGACGCGCTATTGTCCGAGTCCAGCGCATCGCCCTCCACGTTCAAGGCCTCAACGCTAGCCACCGCCGCATCGGGCAAATCCAGCGTAAATTCGATGCTGTCGCGTGCTTCGGTAAAATCGCCCGGCGTATCGGGGTGCGCCTTGCGCCAAACCGGATCAGACCACCGCGCCGGCGGCAGCGCCAAAGCCCGCGGCGAAACGCGCCGCACTACGCCGTTGACCTTCAACGCCACGTCGGTTTGCACGGGAAGGGGGCCGTGATTTTCCAGCCGCGCGAAAATCTGCACCTCCGTCGGCCGCTGAAAATTCCGCCGCGCCGATAACGCCGCCACCGCCACGTTGCCCGACTCCTCATCACCGATCCGCACATAGTTCACCGGACTGCTCAAACGCAGTTGGGTCCCATCCAGCACCCGCCCGTCGCTCAACAGCCAAACCTGCGGCGGGTCGATGTTGGTCCGATTCATTTCCGGAATAAATGCCAGTTGCGCCTCGGCCAGTTGATACGCCATTTTCAGCCGCGTCGGCCGATCCGTGGGCACGATGGATAAAACCGCGCGCTTCAAGGCCCCGGCGTCGGTCGTGAACGGCACAATCGTTTCGGCCGAGTCATCAAACGCGATCACCATCCCCTGGGCATTGCGCCCCAGCGTGGAGATCAGATCAATGGCTTTTTCCTGCGCCACTTGCAGCCGCGACCGCCCGTCCTTCATCCGCGCGCTCATCGACCCGGAACGGTCGATGAGCAAAACACACATTTTCCCCCAGGCCACATTCCGTCCGATCACCGGCCGGGCCAAAGCGATACACAAAATCCCCAATAGCAGCAGTTGCAGCAACAGCAGCAAATTCCGCCGCAAACGCTGAAATGGACTGTTCACCTGCAGGTCTTGAATCGCTTTTTTCCACAACAGCGTCGAGGAAATCACCCGCTCCTGACGACGCAGCTTCAAAAAATACAGCAATACCAGCGGCCCCAACGCCAAACCGGCGGCCAAAACCCCGCTGAACGGACTAAGCAACTGCGGCCAAACCATGCGCCCGCCATTTCACCACCAACCCCACAACAATGGAAGCGGCGGGGGACGGGCGGGACCCTGCAACGGCTGCATAACAACCGCCTGGAAGCGGCGTTGCCACTGTCGCGAATAAAAAGGGGACACTAGACATTATTGAAGCTTAAAAGAGTCGGAAGGCTCTGTCTCGACCCTATGCAGCGCCAGTTGATTCCGGCGATCGGGCCCGCAAGTTTCCTTGGAATTTGCGACACTTGCCAGTCCAGACTCGCCGCCCGGAATGAGGGTCGAGATAGTGCAGGTCAAAGCACATTTACCGCTCCATTCGCTTATGTTTACCTGCATAACCCTAGCTTGACGAGATGCTTTGACTCCTTGGCCTTTACGTCCGCGGCTGGGCATCGGCGCAATCGTGGGCCTGTGCCGTGTGCCAGGTGTTTGCAAGGGATCCGGCCCGGCATTCGCTAAATAAATCTTCTGGCCCTAGGCCCGTGGCGGCGGTGGCTCGGAATGAATCTGGCCGCGCGGATACTTTTTTTGTTTTACCGGCTCTTGACAAACCCTTGGCGGTCGGTACGATTCCCCCTTCGCCGCCTTGGGTGGCGATTGGGAAAGCGGTGTCGGTCGGCATAGGGTTCGGCGATTTCGCTTTCCGGTTCCTTGGTTTTTAAGCACTGGATGGCTATGAACGGCGACCGCATTCGGATTCGGATGGAAGCGTATGACCACAAGGCGCTGGATGCCTCGGCCAAAGAAATCGCCGAACATGCCAAGCGCACCAATGCACGGGTCTGCGGGCCGATCCCCATGCCCACCCGCATTGAGCGCTATACCGTGCTTCGCAGCCCGCATGTGGATAAAAAATCCCGCGAGCAGTTCGAGATGCGGACCCATAAGCGGGTCATCGACATCTTCGAGCCTACCTCCCGAACCGTCGAGGCCCTCAATCGCCTGGTGGTCCCGGCCGGTGTGTTTGTAAAAATCAAGGCTTGATGGTATAGTTGACTCTTTCGGGTCGTTCGTGGCCGGTTGCCGGCGACCTTAGCGAGCGCGGACGACCGGCTAAGACATAATATCAACTGTGTTTCAGTTGAGACCGTGGGGTTCAACCAAGAACCCATTTGCCTGCTGACGGCTGTTGTTCATGCGGGCCACGAGTCACGGTGCTTTATTGTTCCTTTTCAGGAGCGGCACGAGCGCAAGGTCGCGGCGGGTTGACCAGCCGTCAATCTGAATGCGATACGCTCCTCTGTCGAGACTACGATGACGCCTGCACTGCTTGGCAAAAAAATCGGTATGACCCGGATTTATGACGAGAAGGGAACGATTATTCCCGTAACCGTCGTTCAGGCCGGACCTTGTGCCATCACCCAGATTAAAACCCAGGCCACCGACGGCTACGACGCGGTGCAGATCGGTTTTGACCAGACCGCTCCCCGCTTCAGCACTTTTCCGCTGATCGGCCACTGCGGCAAGGCGGGTGTGGCCCCCTTGCGGCACTTCCGCGAAATTCGCCTTAACCAGGCGACCGACGCCCAACTTGGCTCGGCGATCAACGTGGACATCTTCAAGGATGTGGCGTTTGTCGATGTCATCGGAACCAGCAAGGGCAAGGGCACGGCGGGTGTGATGAAGCGCTACCACTTTGGCGGCCAGTGCGCCAGCCACGGCACCGAGCGCAAGCATCGTTCGCCTGGCTCGATCGCGTCCCGCGCCACTTGGCGCGGCCAGTGCGGTAAACCCAAAAAAGGCGTCCGCATGGCCGGACACATGGGCAGCGATCGCGTAACGGCGCAGAACCACCCCTTGATTAAAATTGACAGCGAGAAAAACCTGTTGCTGATTAAAGGAGCCTTGCCAGGACCAAACGGCGGGCTTCTTTTTGTTCGTAAAAGCATTACCGCCCGCGTGCAGCCGGCAAAGAGTGAATAACTTTCGGCCCGGGCGGCGGGCAAGCAGCGACCTTAGCCATTGAGCGGATACCATGATTGAAGTTCCGGTTTACAATCAGAGCGGCCAGAAGGTGGACAGCCTTCAGGTGGATGAGCAGAAACTCGGCGGCACCGTTCGCCGCAACCTGCTAAAGCAGGCATTGGTGATGTACCACGCCAACCAGCGCCAGGGATCGGCGCAGACCCTGGCCCGCGGCGAGGTGGAAGGCTCAACCAAGAAGATCTTCCGCCAGAAGGGGACCGGCAACGCCCGTATGGGCGCGATTCGCCAGCCGGTGCGGCGCGGCGGCGGCCACGCCAAGCAGAAGCGTCCCAAGGATTGGCGGCAGGAGCTTCCCAAGACCGCCCGTAAACTGGCCCGCAACAGCGCGATTTTGTCCAAAATTGAAAGCAGCGATATCCGCGTGCTCGACGCCATCAGCTTTCAGGAGCCTAAGACCAAGCTGGTCGTGCAAATGCTCAAGGCCCTGGGTGTGGATCGGACTTATTGCCTGGCATTGAGCAAGGATGATCCGATGATCGTTCGCGCCGCCCGCAATATCCAGCGCAGTAAGCTGACCACTGTGGCCCAGCTCAACGCTTGGGACATCATGCAAAAACGCACGCTGCTGCTGACCCGCGACGGTCTGGAACAGATTTTGGCTTAAAGGAGTTTTGGACCGACCAACTGGTTTGCAAAAGAGAATAAAGCTATGGATTTCACAAACATCATCATCCGCCCGTTGGTCTCTGAAAAGAGCACCCATCAGCATGAAACTCGCAACATTCATGCCTTCCAGGTGCATCCCGACGCCAACAAGCCCACCATCAAGCAGGCGGTGGAAAAGCTGTATAACGTGAAGGTCAAGCATGTCCGCACGCTCAACCGCAAGGGTAAAACCCGCCGCGGACGCAAGGGCACGACCGTCGGCAGCGATTGGAAGCGGGCTATTGTGGTGCTGGCTCCGGATAACAAGATTGAACTGTATTAACTAAGTCGCCCCGGCGGCGCTAAAGAGAGCAGAATCATGGCCATTATAAAATACAATCCGACCTCGCCCGGACGACGTGCCGGCAGCGTGCTGGATTACAAAAAGGACTTGACCAAGTTCACCCCCGAGCGCTCGCTGACCGAAGGCCAGCGGCGGCCCAGCGGGCGCAACCATCACGGCGTGATTACCTCCAAGCATCACGGCGGCGGCAACAAGCGTTTGTATCGCTTGATCGACTTTAAGCGGCGTAAAGATGACATGCCCGCCACGGTGCAGTCCATCGAGTATGATCCCAATCGCTCGGTGAATATCGCCCTGATCAAGTATGAGGACGGGACCAAGAGCTACATCCTGGCCCCCCATGGCATCAAGGTCGGCGCCACCGTCCGCAACGGCCCCTCGGCCGGCCCGGAAGTGGGCAACTGCATGCCCTTGTCGGCCATCCCCGCGGGCTTGGAAATTCATAATATCGAATTGAACCCCGGCCAGGGCGGCAAGCTGGTTCGCTCCGCCGGAGTGGTGGGGCGGCTGGGTGCTAAGGAAGGGGAATGGGCGGTTATTATTCTGCCCAGCGGCGAAATGCGCCGGGTTCGTTCGGCCTGCCGGGCCACCATCGGGCAGCTTGGCAATCTGGACTGGATCAATGTGAGCATCGGCAAGGCCGGCCGGATGCGCCATCGCGGCCATCGCCCGCACACCCGCGCCAAGACCATGAACCCCATCGACCATCCCATGGGTGGTGGTGAGGGACGCACCAACGGCGGTCGCCATCCGTGTTCCAAGACCGGCGTGCTGGCCAAGGGCGGCAAGACGCGCAACCCGCGCAAACTCAGCGAACGGCTGATTATGCGTCGCCGCAAGTTCGGCAAGCATCAGCAGCGTCCGCAAACGGTCAATCAGTAGGATAAATCGATGCGGCCGGAAGCCGAAAACGTCTCCGGCAACAACAGTTAATCAGCAGTAGGTGAATTATGAGTCGCAGCGCAAAAAAAGGCCCGTTCGTCAACGAAAAGTTGTTTAAGAAGGTGGCCAAACTCAATGACAACCGTGCCAAGCAGCCGCTGAAGACCTGGGCGCGGGCCTGCACCATCATCCCGGAATTTGTCGGCCACACCTTCGAGGTGCATAACGGCAACAAGTTCCTGCGGGTTTTCGTGCAGGAGGACATGGTGGGACACAAACTGGGCGAATTTGCCCCGACCCGCATCTTCAAGGGCCACAGCGGCAAGAAAGCCGCCGGCCCGGGCGCTCCGGCCTGATTGCGGCGGCTCAGTTGACGGCGATGGATGGTAAAGAGCTATTAGAGGACTGACATGGCGTTTAGTGCAAAACATCGTTTCGCCCGCATCGCCCCGCGTAAAGCGCGGCTGGTGGCGGACTTGATTCGCGGCCGCAAGGTCGATGATGCCCTGACTTTGCTCCGCTTTAGTAAGAAGCGGGCCAGTGTGTTCATCGAGCAGGTGATCAAAAGCGCGGTGGCCAACGCCACCGAGGGCGACGCCGATGCCCGCTTGCTGGTGATCTCGAATTGCACGGTAGATCCCGGCCCGGTCATCAAGCGTTTTCAGCCCAAGGATCGCGGCAAGGCGTATTCGATCATGAAACGCACCAGCCATATCAATGTGCAGGTGGACGAGGCATAGCGGTGTCGCCTGGGTGATCGTTGATCGCCGCGGCAAGGAACCAAGAGTGTTTTAACTGGTAAGGTTATGGGTCAAAAGGTCAATCCAATCGGGTTTCGCACCGGTATCACCGAGGACTGGAAGAGTCGTTGGTACGCCCCCAAGTCGGCATACGGCGACTTTTTGGTGGAAGATTTCAAAGTGCGCAAGCACATTGACGCCAAACTCAATCGCCGACCGCCCTTCGCGGCCGTCAGCGATATTATGATCGAGCGCACCCGCGAGGAGGTAACCGTTACCTTGCGCACCGCCCGGCCGGGACTGGTGATCGGTCCCAAGGGCGCGGAAGTCGATAAGCTGCGCGAGGAACTAGAAGACCTGATCAAGCGTAAAGTCGCTCCGATCAAAGTGATCGAAGTGAAGAACCCGGAACTCAACGCCCAACTGGTTGCCGAGGCTGTTGCCGAGCAATTGAAAAAGCGGGCCAGCTTCCGCCGCGTGCTCAAGATGCGGACCGAAGCGACCATGCAAGCCGGGGCCAAGGGGATTAAGATCGGATGTTCCGGTCGGCTGGGCGGGGCGGAAATCGCCCGTTCGGAGCATACCGTGCTTGGCTCGATCCCGCTGACGACCTTGCAGGCCAATGTGGATTACGGCTACGCCATCGCGTTTACCACCTACGGCGCTATTGGCGTCAAGTGCTGGATTTATCGCGGGATGTACGGCGAGGAAGTGCTGGAGACGGATGTTCGTCCCGGCGGGGCCTTGCGGCGCGGGCGGCGCTAAGCCGCGGTTTGATTGTGAATTGAAACGTATTCGTTAGAGGTGCTTTTATGGCAATGATGCCCAAACGAGTGAAGTTCCGAAAGTCGCACCGCGGCACCATGAAGGGCAACGCCACGCGCGGCAACACGGTCGCTTTCGGCGATTTCGGGTTGCAGAGCCTGGGCGCCGCGTGGGTTACGGCCAAGCAGATCGAGGCGGGGCGTATTGCCTCCAGCCACTTTCTGCGGCGCGAGGGTCGGGTGTTTATCCGCATCTTCCCGCACAAGCCGGTGTCGGCCAAGCCGCTGGAAACCCGCATGGGCAAAGGCAAAGGCGAGCCGGAATTCTGGGTAGCGGTGGTCAAGCCCGGCCAGGTGATGTTTGAGATCACCGGTGTGGATGAACCGACGGCCAAGCGGGCCTTGGCGCGGGTGGCCCACAAGATGCCGGTGCGCTGCCGATTTGTTCAACGACGACACGCTGTGGCTTAAATATTGACGGATAAGACTATGAGCACCCTGAAGATTAAAGAATTTCTCGATAAGGACGACGCCCAGTTGCAACTGGAACTGGCCGAGCGGCGCAGGAAGCTGTTTGATCTGCGCACCCAGGCGGTTACGGAAAAGCTGGTCAAGTCCAGCCAGGTGGGGATGACCCGCAGGGAGATCGCAAAGATTCAAACGGTGATGAGCCAGCGGCGAATTGAAAAGGTGGCGGCCAAGTAGGCCAAGCGACCGCGGAATTAACAAGGATTGGCGGCCTGGCGGTCGCCAAAGAACGAAGATGAGCCAAACGCAAGCTCCCAAACAAGATCGTCCGCTGCTTCGCACCATCCAAGGTGTCGTTGGTTCGGATAAGGGCGACAAGACCATCAAGGTGGTGGTGGAATACCAGACCCGCCACGCCAAGTACGGCAAGATCATGAAGCGGCGAACCGTGCTGCACGCCCACGACGAGGCCAACGCGGCCAAGGAAGGGGACGTGGTTCAAATCGGCGAGTGCCGGCCTTTAAGCCGCACCAAGCACCACCGGCTGCTGCGGATCGTCAAGGCCGCCCCGGAGCGCGCCGTGCAGGTTTCGGCCGAGGAAGTGATGACGGGCAAGGCCCCGGAAAAGCGCTAGACAGCCGCAAGTTGCCGGCGGTCAAATGCCAGGCGGCGGATGGGCAACGGTAAAAGTGTGAGACAGACGGCAAAGTGAATGGGACTAAGCCATGATTCAACAACAAACGTATCTTGACATCGCCGACAACACCGGCGCCAAGCAGGCGATGTGCATCAAGGTTTTGCGCGGCTCCTCCAGCCGCGGCAAGTTTAAGCGCAAGGTGGCGACCATCGGCGACGTGATTATCTGCGCCGTCAAGAAGGCGATGCCCTCCGGCGAAGTCAAGCAAGGCGAGATCATCCGCTGTGTGGTGGTTCGCACCCGGCAGCCCACGCTGCGGCTGGACGGCAGCTACGTGCGGTTTGACAACAACGCCGCCGTGGTGATCGACAAGGAAAACAATCCGCGTGGCACGCGTATTTTCGGTGCCGTGGCCCGCGAGTTGCGCGAGAAAAATTTTATGAAGATCGTGTCGCTGGCCAGCGAAGTGGTGTAAGCGGCTCAAGAACAGACAGCCGGGCGGCCGGCGATAACCAGTTATTAGCAAAGAGTAATCATGGCAAGGCACATTAAATCGGGCGACACGGTAATGGTGATCGCGGGCGCCGACAAAGGCAAAACCGGCAAAGTGCTGCGCGTCCTGACGGATAAGGACCGCGTGGTGGTCGAGGGTGTCAACACCCACTGGAAGCATGTGAAGCCTTCGCAGCAGCAGCCTAAGGGCGGGCGCATCCAGAAGGACACGCCCATCCACATCAGCAATGTGCTGCCGGTGGATCCCGCGTCGGGCAAAGCCAGCCGCGTGCGCTTTGAAGAGCGCGATGGCAAGAAGCACCGAGTGTGTGTGAAAAGTGGAACCGACCTGGGTGTGGTCGGCCTGAAGTAAATCGTCAACCCAAAGTAATGAGGCCGTTATGGCAGAAGCGGAAAAAGACAAACAGAAGAAGCAGCCCAAGGCCGATGGCGGCGATAAAAAAGCCGCCGGGCTGAAAAAGGCGCGTAAATCCGCGCCCGCCGGCCAGCAGGTGGAGATGGCCGATGATTCCCCGGCCCAGCCGGCGCCTCCGGCGCGGCTGCGGATCAAGTACACCCAGGAGATCGTTCCGGCCTTGCAGCAGAAGTTGGGCGTCAAAAACGTGCTGGCTTTGCCGCGACTGGATAAGATCGTGATCTCCATGGGCCTGGGCAAGATCGCCACCAGCGGCGGGGCCGACGCCAAGAGCAAATTCGAGCAGGCGGAAAAGGAACTGTCGGTGATCGCCGGCCAGAAGCCTTTGCGCTGCCGAGCCAAGAAGTCGGTCAGCAACTTCAAAGTGCGCGAAGGGCAGGAGACGGGGCTGAAGGTAACGCTCCGCGGCACGCGTATGTACGAGTTTCTGGATCGGCTGATCACGCTGGCGATCCCCCGCGTCAAGGATTTTCGCGGAATGGACCCCAACGGTTTTGACCGCTGCGGCAACTACAACTTCGGGTTTACCGAGCAAACGGTCTTCCCCGAAGTGGACACCGCCACGGTGAATTTCCAACAGGGTATGAACATTACCATGGTAACCACGACCCGGAACCCGGAATTTGGACGCGAACTGTTGCGTCAGTTCGGTTTTCCGTTTCGCACCAACGAGAGCAAGTAGGTATAGATATGGCAACAATCGCCTGGAGAACCAAGCAAAAGCGGCGTGAGGCACTGGTCAGCAAGTATGCCGAGGAGCGGCGCAAGCTGAAGAAGGATAAGAATTTCGCGGCCCTGGCCAAGCTGCCGCGCGATTCCAGTCCCACCCGTTCGCACAACCGCTGCCAGCTTACCGGCCGGTCGCGCGGCGTGCTGCGGAAATTTAAGGTATCGCGCATCATGCTCCGTGAGCTGGCGCTGGCGGGGAAAATCCCGGGCCTGAAAAAGGCTAGCTGGTAAATCAATCTGGAATTTCGTGTTTTGAGTGTCCGGCGGCCCTTTGCCACCGCAACGCAAAAACGATTTGGAGACGAGACGAGCGATGAATAATCAAGATCCCATCGCGGACATGCTGACCCGAATTCGCAACGCCAACCGGGTTGGCCGGCGCATGGTCATGGTGCCGCGCAGCAAAATCTGCCTGGGCATCGCCCAGGTGCTTCAGGACGAAGGGTACATCGAGGAGTTTGACTCCATCGACGACAACGCCCAGGGGCAGATCCGCGTGAAACTGAAGTACTCGATCAACGGCGACAAAGTGATCCACACCCTGGATCGCAGTTCCAAGCCCGGCTGCCGCGTATACCGCAAGGTTGACGGCCTGCCCAATGTGCTCAACGGCATGGGAATCGCCGTGGTCAGCACCTCCAAGGGCGTGATGAGCGATCGGCGGGCCCGCGAGCAGAATGTCGGGGGCGAACTGCTTTGCACGGTAAGCTAAGCGAATGCAATGGTCAGCCGCCGCGCCTGCCAGCCAGGCCGCCGGCATAAGAATTTTGGTGATATCATGAGCCGTATTGGTAAAAAACCCGTCCCGCTTTCCAGCGCTAAAGTGAGCGTGCAGGACCATCTGGTAAAGATGGAAGGCCCCAAGGGCCATCTGCAGCTCCAAGTGCATCCGGTCATCACCGTGAAGATGGACACGGATAAAAAGGAGCTGGTGGTAACCCGTCCCAACGATGAAAAGCCCAGCAAGGCTTTGCATGGGCTGACGCGGGCGCTACTGAATAACATGGTCATCGGCGTTACTGAAGGTTACAAGCAAGGCTTGGAAATTCAGGGCGTCGGCTACAAGGTCGAGCAAAAGGGCAAGACGCTGGTCTTTTCCGTTGGCCTGGCCAATACCGTTAGCCGCCAGATCCCCGAGGGATTGACGGTAACCCTGGAAGGGACCAACAAGATTCGCATCGCCGGAGCGGATAAGCAGCAGGTGGGCCAGTTCGCCGCCGAGGTCCGCAAAATCCGCAAGCCCGAACCCTACAAGGGCAAAGGCATTCGCTACGAAGGCGAAGTGGTCAAGATCAAGCCGGGCAAGGCCTTCGCTGGAGCCGGTGCCGGCAAGTAAGGTTCAGAGAATTTATCTATCGGGCGTCGAATGGAAACCGACGCCTTTGGGAGCGCAGTTATGGCAGACAAAAACAAACTCAAGCAAAAGCGATTGGAACGTCGCAAATTCAGCGTTCGTTCCAATCTTTTCGGCACCGTCGAGCGTCCGCGGCTCTCGGTTTTCCGTTCCGACAAGCACATTTACGCGCAGGTCGTGGACGATATGGCCGGCCGAACTCTGGTGGCCGCCGCCTCCACGCTCAGCGATGTGCGCGGGGATTTGAAAAATGGTGGCAGCGTCGCCGCCGCCAAGCTGGTGGGTAAAGCCATCGCCGAGCGCGCCATGGCCGCGGGTATCACCGCCGTCTGCTTCGATCGCGGCGGGCGCATGTATCACGGACGGGTTAAAGCGCTGGCCGACGCGGCACGGCAAAGCGGTCTGAAATTCTAACACCGGGTGGAACTTCGGTTCCGCCCCCGACCAAGAGCAAGATATGGGTGACGAACAGAATCAGCAGGATCAACAACAACAACAGCCGCAAGCCCCGGCCGAACAAGCCATGCCGCAAGCTCAAGCGCCTGCGGAGGCTCCGGCCAGCGCGCCCGCAAGCGCTCCGGTCAGCGCCCCGGCCCCTCAGCGCCCCCAGGGCGGCGGGCATCGTGGCGGCGGCCAGCGCGGCGGCGGACAGCGCGGCGGCCAACGCGGCGGCCAGCGCGGCGGTCCGCGCGATCGCATGGAAGAGGAAGGCGGCATCGAGTCCACCGTGGTGCGAATTTATCGCTGCTCCAAGGTGGTCAAGGGTGGCCGAACCTTCAGCTTCGGCGCTTTGGTAGTCGCCGGTGATCGCAAGGGAAATATCGGCATCGGCTACGGCAAGGCTAACGAAGTGCCCCCGGCGGTGGAAAAAGCGACCAAGGACGCGCGTAAGAGCATGTTCAAGGTCAACCTCAAGGGAACGACCATTCCCCATACCACCAAGGGAACCAGCGGCGCCAGCACCGTGGTGCTGGTTCCCGCTCGTCCCGGCACCGGCGTTACCGCCGGCAAGAGTGTTCGCCCGGTCATGGAATTGACCGGCATCACCGACATCCTGACCAAGGCCTACGGCTCGACCAGCCCGAAAAATCTGGTCAAGGCGACCCTGGAAGCGTTGCGGCAGTTGCGTAACAAGGAGCAGGTGGAAAAAATCCGCGGAGTCAACCTGGGCGCCAGCGTGGGCGAACTGGTTAACACCTAAGCGCCCCGGTCTGGACCGAGGGGATGATTTGCCGCACGGGCGGCAATTTGAAGTGTGGTAAATTAGCGATTGAGTAAACGCCATGAGCATGATTCACGAAATTGTTTCCGGGGTACCCCGCAATAAGCTGCCCAAACGCAAAGGGCGCGGGCGCTCGGGCGGACAGGGCAAAACCGCCGGTCGCGGCGGCAAAGGCTCCTCGGCCCGTCAGGGCAGTCCCCACTGGAAGCCCGGCCACGAAGGTGGCCAGACTCCGATTCATCGGCGCTTGCCCAAGCGCGGTTTCAGCAATGAAAACTTCGAGCGCCGGTTCTATATTGTGAACCTGGTCGATCTGGCCCGCTTTGAAGTTGGCACCATGGTTGATGCCCAGGTGCTGCGCGACGCCGGGCTGATTCCCGATATGAAACAGCCGGTGAAAATCCTCGGCGAAGGGGATTTTTCCACCCAGCTCACTGTAGTGGCCGGATGGTATAGCAAAAACGCGCGGGAAAAGATTCTGGCTGCCGGCGGAGAGGCCAAAAACGCCGCCGGTCAGGTATTTGAATTTCCCAAGCCCAAAAAGAAATTCATCCCCCGCGCCGAGGTGAAAAAGCCCGGCAAGAAAGCGGCCGAGGAAGCTTCCCAAGCCGCAGCCGCCAAGGCCCCGGTCGCCGAGGCCCCCCAAGCCCCGGCTGGTGAAGCGCCCAAAGCCGAGTAGTATCGCGCGATAACTTTGACAACGAGCTTCGATGTTCAAAACTCTGGCCAACATCTTCCGCATCCCTGAACTGCGCAACAAAGTGCTGTTCACACTGCTTATGTTGGTGATCTACCGGGTCGGCTACCATGTGCCGCTTCCGGGTGTGGATCAACAGGCGATGGAGCAGGCGGCCCAGAAGCAGGGCCAGGATCAGACCGCCGCCGGCCGATTGGCCAGCTACGTGTCGATCTTCTCCGGCGGCAACCTCACCCAAAGCACCATCTTCGGGCTGGGGATCATGCCGTATATCTCGGCCTCGATTATTTTCCAGCTCTTGGGCACGGTGGTTCCCAGCCTGGAAAAAATGCAAAAAGAAGGCGAAAGCGGTCGGAAAAAGATCCAGGAATGGACCCGCTACGCCACGGTTCCGCTGTGCGCTGTCCAGGCGATTTTCTGGCTAAGCTATATGCACTCCTCGGGCATGGTCGCCCGAGCCTATTTCAACACCCCATCATTCTGGCTCATGGGCGTTTTGTCGCTCACGGCCGGTTGTATCTTCCTGATGTGGTTGGGCGAGCAGATTGATGAATATGGCCTGGGCAACGGCATTAGTTTGATCATTTTGGCCGGCATCGTGGCCCGCATGCCCGGTGCGGTGGCTTTGCTGATTACCCAAACCAACTTTTCCGCCGCCGCCGACGCCACGCGCACCATTACGCCGGGCAAAGTGCTTTTCCTGGCCGCGTCGTTCGTGTTCATCGTCGCCGGCTCGATTTTGATTACCCAGGCCCAGCGCCGCATCCCCATCCAGCAGGCCAAGCACACGCGCGGCCGACGGGTTTACGGCGGCACCCGGCAGTATTTGCCTTTGCGGGTCAATCACGGCGGCGTGATGCCGATCATCTTCGCCCAATCATTGATGCTCTTTCCCGGCATGCTCTTTGGCTGGATGGACGGAGTGATCAATCAGCACGCCCGACCCACCGGCAGCTTCGGCTCGCTGGTGCAATTTCTAAATTACGAATTTGCCCGCGGCGCGTACGTCTACATCATGACCGAAGTGGTGATGATCTATTTCTTCGCCTACTTCTGGACCACCGTGCAGTTTCAGCCCAAGGAAATGGCCAACCAACTGCGCGACTACGGCAGCTTTATTCCCGGCCTGCGACCCGGCAAGCGCACGGCCGATTATCTGGAAAAGGTGATGGTGCGAATCACCTACGTGGGCGCGGCGTTTTTGAGTCTTATCGCCGTGATTCCCACTGCCATCAGCAGCGCCCTGGAGATTCCCTGGCAGATCACCGCCTTTTTGGGTGGAACGGGTTTGCTGATCGTGGTGTCGGTGGCACTGGATATGGTGCAACGCATCGAGGCGAATTTGGTGATGCGAAACTACGGCGGTTTCCTCAGCAAAGGCGGGGAAAAGGGTCGGCGTATCCAAGGCAGGCAGTATTAACCGGATGAAAGCGGCCCAGCGCGGCCGGGATTGATCGTGGACCATGCCGATTATTTTGAAAAGTCGCCGCGACATTGAAATGATGCGTCGGGCGGGCAAGGTGGTCCACGACATTCTTCAGAAGATGCGCCAAGCGGCGGTGCCGGGCATCAGCACCGCGGAGCTGGATGAACTGGCGCGGGTGGAGATGGAGAAAGTTGGGGCGATCAGCGTCTCGCGGAATTATCCGACGTACAAACCCGGCGAGGGATTTCCCGGTTTTACCTGCATCAGCGTCAACGAAGTGGTGATCCACGGCGTCCCCGGGCCACGAAGGCTCCAGGAAGGGGATGTGGTGTCGATAGATGTGGCGGTGTCGCTGGACGGCTACGTGGGAGATAATGCCGCGACCGTGCCGGTGGGGCAGATCAGTGCCAAGGTGCAAAAGCTGCTGGACGTAACCCGTCAAACGCTGCAACTGGCGATTGACAACATCAAGCCCGACAAAAAATGGTCGGATGTGGCCCGGATGATTCAATGGAACGTCGAGCGCCACGGATTTAATGTGGTGCGTGAATTTGTCGGCCACGGCGTGGGCCGAAGCATGCACGAGGATCCCAAGGTTCCCAACTTCGTTACCTCCGAGCAGCTTCGCGGAGATTTCAAGTTGCGTCCGGGCATGACCCTGGCCGTCGAGCCGATGGTGGTCATGGGTCGGCGGGACGTGGTGCAGTTGGAAGACAACTGGACGGTGATCACCGAGGATCGCCAGCCGGCGGCCCATTTTGAGCATACCATCGCGGTTACTGATACCGGCGTGGATGTGCTGACCGATGGCCGGCCGGGATGGGTTTTGTGAGCAACCCTTGAGGTGCGAAGAGATTTACGGTATAAACAGGAATTCGCCGCCTTGGCGGCTTTAACCGTTAGGTGAACAGTCATGAAAGTGCGTACCAGCGTTCGACGAATTTGTGAGAATTGTAAGATTGTCCGCCGCAAGGGGATTGTGCGGGTGATCTGCGTCAACGTCAAACACAAACAAAAGCAGGGTTAAGCAGACCTTCGGCCCAGTTCCGCCCGGCGGGTTTGCCGCTGCGGGCGCGAACGACGCCCTTTGAAGTTGGAGACATTATGCCGCGTATCGCAGGTGTGGATATTCCGAGTGACAAGCCGATCTGGGTCTCGCTGACCTATTTGTACGGCGTGGGACCGGTCAACAGCCGCAAGATTCTCAAGGAAGCCGGCATTGATGGCCAGCGCCGCGCCAAGGACTTGAGCGAAGATGAACTGGCCCAGGTGATCAATTTGTTGGAAGACAAGTACCTGGTGGAAGGCGCTCTGCGCCGCCAGATACAGACCAATATCACCCGCCTGCGTGAGATCGGCAGCTACCGCGGCACCCGTCATCGCCGCTCCCTGCCGGTGCGCGGACAGCGCACTCGCTCCAACGCCCGGACCCGCAAAGGTCCGCGCAAGACCGTGGCCGGCAAGAAGGGCGTTAAGGAACTGGGCAAGTAATTTATCAGTATTCACACCGAAACGGATATAGATTATGGCAGATACAAGTAAAAGTGCTGGCGGTAAAGCCGCCCCGAAGAAAAAACTCCGCAAGGGTGTTACCCGCGGCGTGGCTCACATTAAGAGCACGTTCAACAACACGGTGGTAACCATCACCGATCCCACCGGCGAAACGCTTTCATGGGCGTCGGCCGGAACCGTGGGCTTCAAAGGCGCGCGTAAGAGCACGCCCTTTGCCGCCGGCCGAGCCGCCGAGCAGGCCGCACAGCAGGCCCGTAAACATGGCATGGTGGAAGTGGAAGTGAAGGTCAAGGGACCGGGCGCCGGTCGCGAGCAGGCGGTTTTGCAGATTCAAAACGCCGGGTTGAAAGTAACCGGCATTGAGGATGTAACCCCGCTGCCGCACAACGGCTGCCGACCGCCCAAGAAGCGGCGCGTATAACGAATTGGTCAGTAGTCAGTGGTCAGTGGTCAGTAGTCAGTGGTCAGTGGTCAGTAGTCAGTGGTCAGTAGTCAGTGGTCAGTGGCGAGAGCTTTTGGCTTTTTTTGTTACTGGCCACACGCTGGAAGTTTTGCTTCGGTACGCAACAGAGTTTAGAAAAATTTGTTTTCGCTCAACGAGGTGGAAGGCAGATGGCCCCGAACGGTCGGGGCGGCAACCTTCCGCAATTTGAGCGGGAATTGACTGGAGAAAGTTATGCGAATTCGATGGCGCGGTTTGGAACTGCCGTCGCGCGTGCAGCGCGACAGCCAGGTTTCCTCGGAAACCTACGGAAAATTTACCGCCGAACCGTTTGAACGCGGTTTTGGCACCACCGTCGGCAACAGCCTGCGGCGTATCCTGCTTTCCTCGCTGGAAGGTGCGGCCGTTACCCATGTGAAACTCACTGGCGCGGAACACGAATTTTCCAGCCTGCCCGGCGTGATGGAGGACGTAACCGACATTCTGCTGAATATTAAAGGGCTGACCGTCAAGCTCGACAGCGATGAGCCTAAGCAGATGAAGCTCTCCAGCAAAAAGGCCGGCCCGATCACCGCGGCGATGATTGAAGCCGATCCGGCCATCACTGTCGTCAACAAGGATATGGTGCTGGCAACGCTGACCGAGGACATGCCCTTTGAAATGAGCCTGACGGTCTCCAAGGGCCGCGGGTATGTAACCGCGGCGGAAAACATCGCGGACGCCGAGGAGCAGGAAATCGGCATGATCGCGGTGGACAGCATTTATTCCCCGGTAACGCGCGTGCGTTATAGCACGGAAGATGCGCGCGTGGGCCAGAAAACCGACTACGACCGCTTGATCCTGGAAATCTGGACCAACGGCACCATCAGCCCGGAAATGGCCATGGTGGAAGCCAGCAAGATTCTGCGTAAGCACCTCAACCCGTTTGTGCAGTATTTTGAACTGGGCAGCGATATCGTCAGCGAAGAAGCTTTGGCGGCCATCCGCGATTCGCATCACACCGCCGCCGACCCGGACTTGCAGGACAAGCTGGGCATGACGGTGCAGGAACTGGATTTGTCGGTTCGCGCCAACAATTGCCTGGAGTCGGCCAAGATCGCTAATGTGCGTGAACTGGTCAGCCGCTCCGAGCCGGATTTGCTGAAGGTTCGCAGCTTTGGCAAGACCAGCCTCCGCGAAGTGAAGCGCAAGCTGGCGGATATGGGCCTGAGCCTGGGGATGGACCTGGACGCGATTGCCGCGGCCCAGAAAGCCGCCGCGGCCCAGGATGCGGCCGATGCCGCCGCCGAGCAAGCTGAGCAGGATCAAGAGGACGAACAAAAGGCGGCCAAGGCGTAACTGCGGCCGGTGGATGTGGGTCGGCTTCACCGCTAAAGGTGATCAGTCGGCCATGGATAGGGCTTTGCGGCAATGGCCGCCGAGCTGTGGTTAATAGAACAAGAACGGCGAAGCGTCCTATGGCTCGCCAGTATGAGGTGTACTATGCGTCATAGAATTCGCGGTCGTCAATTAAGCCGCGACACCGAGCATCGAATCGCGCTGCGTCGCAATATGGTGCAGTCGCTCTTTGAACACGGCAAAATCCGCACCACGCTGCCCAAGGCCAAGGAGATCAAGGCCATGGCCGAAAAGCTGATTACGCTGGCCCGCCTGGGCACGCTGACGGCCCGCCGCAAGGTGATCGCCATTCTCAATGACCGTCGCCTGGTCGATGAGAAGCTGGAATTTACTGGCCAATCGGTGGTGCAAAAGCTCTTTAGCGATGTGGCACCGCGTTTTGCCGATCGCAATGGCGGCTATACCCGTATCATCAAGACCAGCGATTTCCGTATCGGCGACGGCGGCGATCTGGTGTATCTGCAACTGCTCACCGAAGAGAGCAAGCCCACTGGCACGGCCCGGCGATCCGCGGGTCTGCGCCGCAAACGCAACGAGCGCCGCAAGCAATTTGCTGCCCGGATTGCCAAGGGCGGCCAGGCGACCGCTGAAGTGGCCCCGGCCGCTGAAGCCGCCGCCGCGCCAAGCCAGTCGGCCAGCCAGCCGGCCAGCGGCGAAAACGCCCCGGCCTGAAGCGTTTGACTGTATTGAGTGAATGTCGGTGGTCCGCGGCGAAATGCTCTCCGCGGACCATCGACTTTTTTAATGGCGTGCGGTCTGGGCGCATGAAGAAGGTGTCGCCGTGAGTTTGGCCGACAGCGTCGGCGGATTGGTCGTTCCCTCCGCCGATAAACTGATTTCCCCCGCACCGCCACTGGCGGCTTCCGGCGCTTGCCCGTCGGAGGAGCGCAGGCAGGGGCGTATCGCCTTGGCCGTCTTTTTCGCCGGGCTTTGCACCTTCCTGGATTTATACAGCACCCAGGCCATTTTGCCCTTTTTGATGGGCTTTTTCCGTGTCAGCGAATTGACCGTCAGTTTGACGGTCAGCGTTTCCACCCTGGCGGTGGCCCTGGCGGCCCCGCTGGTGGGATTGTTCGCCGACGCCGTGGGGCGCAAGCGTGTCATTGTTACTTCTATTTTCGCGCTGTTTGTCCCCACGCTGCTGGCGGCGTTCAGTTCAACTTTGGGCCAACTGATCTTCTGGCGCTTTTTGCAGGGTCTGTTTCTGCCCGGCATTTTTGCCGTAACCATCGCCTATATCGGCGAGGAGGCCGCGCCCGGGCGCGTGGGGCGGATCGCCTCGGCGTATATGAGCGGCAGTGTGGTCGGCGGTTTTTTGGGACGCTTCCTTTCCGGCCTGGTCGCGACCCACTGGGGCTGGCGAAGCAGTTTTGTGCTGCTGGCCGGCATCACGCTCCTCGGAGCCTTTGGCGTGTGGCTGCTGCTGCCGCGCTCGCGAGTCTTTGTCCGCCAGGCCCAGGCGGGCGTGCTGGCCCGCGCCATGCTGGGGCATTTGCGTAATCCGCGCCTGCTGGCGGGATTTGCCGTCGGGTTTAACGTGCTGTTTTCACTGGTGGCCACGTTCACCTATGCCAATTTCCACCTGGCCGGACCGCCGTATCTTCTCAACAGCGCGCAACTGGGATCGGTCTTTTTTGTCTACTTGTTTGGCGTGGTGGTAACGCCCATCGCCGGACGCTGGATCGACCGCCTGGGGGTGCGGCCGATGCTGGCCGGGGCGACCGCGCTTTCCATGTGCGGCGTGCTGCTGGCCTTGGCCGGGCCACTTTGGATCATCCTGGTGGGACTGGCCCTGGTGGCCTGCGGGGTGTTTATCAGTCAATCGGCGGCGATGGGATTTATCGGCCGCAATGCCCCCTCGGCCAAGAGCGCCGCAGCCGGGTTGTACGTCAGTATTTATTACCTGGGCGGCAGCGCCGGCGGTTTGATTCCCGGTGTGCTATGGCAGTGGGGAGGCTGGGGCGCGTGCGTGGGGTTGGTGCTGGCGGTGCAGGCGCTCACCCTGCTGCTGGCGTGGCGGTTTTTGAAATAAAGGGGCTCTCCGCGGAACCCGCTGATGGATGCCAAGCTGCCAAGCTCGGACATGCGATATTTCGCCCAGAACGTGGTTTCTAGGACATGGCAGGTATGTTTGCCAGCGTCTTTCGCAAAGAGCCAATAAAGGTTAATGCAAACGCTCCTTGAGTTTCAAAAAGGGCTTTTCCAGCAGGTAGTAGCTCGCAGAGGCGATCCCCACCGTCAGGCCTGCAAAGAGCATCAATCGCAGGATGAATTTAGGCGCGTGCGGCCAGTGTTCCATTGAACCGGTTAAAACATCCCATACCAGAAAATGCGCCACCATGTGGTACAGGTAAAGCCCGTAGGATATCTGGCCCAGGTAGACCAGCGGCTTATAGGCCAGCAGACGCGCCAAGCGGTCGACCGGGCCATACCAGAGCATGGCGATGGTGCCGGCGAAGAAAACCACCAGCACCGCCAGATAGCGGCGCTGAATGTCGGTTTCGCTCATCCAGCCGCGCTTCAGTGCCCACGTGAGCAAGCCGACGGACAAAACGGTGCCGATCAGCCATCCCCAGCGAAAGAAGGTGCGGGCGAATTGCCGCTTGACGGCTGCCAGCGGATATTGCGCCAGTGTCAGCGCCACGGCGCAGCCCAGCAAAATGCCAAGGCCGCGCGTGGGCAGCAGGCTCTCCAGCCGTCCATCGGGCACCAGCAGGCGATAGACGAATATCCCCGCCACCAGCGCCCAGCCGGCGAGGATATTCCATCGAAAACGCAATAGCACAAAAAGCAGCGTCGGCCAGATCAGGTAAAACTGTTCCTCCACCGCCAGCGACCAAAGGTGGACGGCCAGTTTTTGATAGTCCCATATGCCGCCTTTGGGAGCGTAGTTGACGTAATAGCCCCATAACGAGCCGATATACCCGCCCGGCGACCAGCCGCCATGAGGGTGCAACGCCCCAGGCGTCAGCAGCATGGCGAGTGTCAGCGCGCCGATATACAGCCAGTAGGCGGGCATCAGGCGTAAGAAACGTCTGGCCCAAAACTTAGGCAGGTTGATCGAGCCGTGTTTTTGCCGCTCGCGCACCAGCAGAGTGGTGATCAAAAATCCGCTGAGGACGAAAAAAATGTCCACCCCCAGCCAACCGAGGGCAAAGCCCGGCACGCCGGCATGAACCGCCATGACCAATGCCACGGCGATGGTGCGCAGCCCGTCCAGACTGTCCACGCGCTTTGCCGCCGCGCCGCTGGCGCCGCGCGGCCGCGGCGACTGCGCTTGTGGCGGATCCTGCGGTTGCGGCTGTGGCGATTGTGGCTGCGGAGGTTGCGGCTGCGGCGATTGTGGCTGTGGTGGTTGCGGCTGCTGCGGTTGCGGCGGCAAAGGCTGGGCCGTTGAATTCATCATAAGCACTATAATTGGCTATCGGCCAAATCCCAATCCCGGCTCCCAACGCCCCGGCGGCGCAACGGGGTTTTTGCATTGGCAATAAACAACATACCCTCTCCCACGTACTCGTGGGGGAGGGCCAGGGTGGGGGCTTCCTTATTCCGATTTTACAATTGGTTCCCTACTGCGGATTTATAGCTCCACCGCCCCAAGCAATCGCTCTATCGCAGATATCGCACTGGGCGGACAAAAGATTTACCGGGATGATCCTTGCCGGCGATCTTGACGATAATAGCTTAGCGGGCTTGTGAGCGCGCGGCGCTTGGCGTAGCCTACGAAATGCCCGGCCGCTGGGGCCGTAAAAATGACGGGGGAGAGATCGCTTGGGAATCGACACGATGATGAGCACTGGTTCAGTCATGCCATCACCCGCGGATGTGCCGGCCGCCGACGATGGCCGGACGCTGGAAATTCGTCCGCGCCGTGGCTGGATCGGCGTGAACTGGAGCGAACTTTGGCGCTACCGGGAACTACTTTATTTCATGGCCTGGCGCGACATCAAGGTGCGCTACAAGCAGACGGTTCTGGGTGTGGCCTGGGCGGTCTTGCAGCCGCTTTT
Organism: Tepidisphaerales bacterium; assembly: GCA_038317225.1. Lineage (GTDB taxonomy): Bacteria > Planctomycetota > Phycisphaerae > Tepidisphaerales > Tepidisphaeraceae > JBBQBE01. The sequence continues at coordinate 26,522 of JBBQBE010000044.1, forward strand.
TCAGGTGATCATCTTCACACTGATCTTTGGCAAGGCGGCGGGGCTGGCCAAATATCTGCCGCTGGAGTTGCAGGATAAATATCCGGTTTACGCTTATGCCGGGCTGCTTCCCTGGCTCTTTTTCGCCAATGCGCTGAGCCTGGGCGGCATGTCGCTGGTCAATCAGCAGCATTTGCTGACCAAAATTTATTTTCCACGATTGTTTGTGCCGACGGCGACGGTCACGGCGGGCCTGGTGGATATGTCGATTTCCTTTGGCGTTTTCGCCGTGATGATGGCGTGGTATCACGCGGCGGTTGGACTGCAAGTGTTGTGGCTGATCCCGCTGATGGGGCTGACCTATATGGCGTCGCTGGGGATCGCGTTTTTGCTCTCGGCGCTGACGGTGAGCTACCGGGATTTTCGGTTTCTAATTCCCTTTATGGTGCAGGTGTGGATGTACCTCTCGCCGGTGGTTTATCCCGATGTGATTTTATCCGGCACCAGGCTGGGGGGCTTGCTGTCGGTACTGAATCCGATGTCGGGGATTATCAATGCCTATCGCAGCGCTATTTTTGGGCTGCCGTGGCAGTGGGGCAATCTGCTCAGCGCCGCGGTGGGATCATTCGTGCTGTTTGTGCTGGGAATGTTTTACTTCCGAAAGACCGAGCGGCGATTTGCGGATATCGCCTGAGCCGGGTCGGGATGCTGAAAGACGTCGTTCATGAGCCAAGCGATTATCCAGGTTGAAGGGGTCGGCAAACTGTACCGGCTGCGCCACGCCGCCAGCAAGCACGACACATTCCGCGATGTGTTGACCGGGGCCTTGACGTATCCCTGGCGTCGGCTCAAGGGCTTGGGGGAGCCAATCGCCAACAACGAGTCTTTCTGGGCGCTGAAAGATATCAATTTCCAGGTGCGGCAAGGTGAGGTGATCGGATTTATCGGGCGCAACGGTGCCGGAAAAAGCACGCTGCTGAAAGTGCTCAGCCGCATTACCGAGCCGACCGAAGGGGTTATCCGCATGCGCGGGCGCGTGGCCAGCTTGCTGGAGGTGGGCACGGGGTTTCACCCGGAATTGAGCGGGCGGGAAAATATCTATCTCAACGGCTCGATCCTGGGGATGAAAAAACGCGAAATCGACCAGAAATTCGACGCCATCGTCGATTTCTCCGGCGTGGAAAAATTCCTGGATACGCCGGTGAAATATTACAGCTCCGGCATGTATGTGCGCCTGGCCTTTGCGGTGGCGGCCCATCTGGAGCCGGAAATCTTGATCGTGGATGAAGTGCTGGCGGTGGGGGATGCGGAGTTTCAGAAAAAATGTCTGGGCAAGATGCAGCAGGTGGCCAGTGGCGAGGGACGGACGGTTTTGTTTGTCAGCCACAACATGTCGGCGGTGCGGCAGTTGTGCGACCGGGTGATCTGGCTGGACCAAGGCAAACTGCTCATGGAGGACAAGGTCGAAACCGTGGTGGGGGCCTATTTGTCAGCCGGGGGGAAAAGCACTTTTCAGGCCGTGCAATCGAGCCACGGGGTGGAACTAATCGAAGCCCAACTGCTGGAAGCGGCCGGCGACAAGCCGACCCAACACGCGGTCTTCAACCAGGATTACCGCTTGCGGGTAACGGCTAATTTTCACAAGCCGATCAAAGACGCCAGTTTTGTGCTGCGTTTGTACGACGACATGGGGGGACTGGTCAGCACCCTCTGCTTGCCGGAAGAGGGGGTCGATCCCATGCTTATGAGCGGGACCATGCGCTGCCAGTTCAATGTGCCCAGGTTGCAGCTTTTCCCTGGCGCGTATTCGGTCAGCGTGCTGGTTTTCCGTCCCAATGAAGAAACGCCATACTTGGAGGCCGAAAGCGCCTTGCGCTTTGAAGTGGAGCCGGCGATCGTGCGCGACGGCATGTGGGCGTACAAGCGGCATCATGGGTTGGTGCGTATTTGTGATGGGGCGCAGGTAACGTGTGTGGAACCCGCGGCTGCGGTTAAGTGAGCGCCATGCGAATCGCCTTCATCAGCTATGAATATCCGCCCGACACGGCCGATGGGGGCATCGCCGTGGCGATTAGCCAGATGGCCCAGGCTCTAAGCCAGGCGGGACATGAAGTGGAGGTGTTCGCCGGATCCCGGACGCGGACTGGAAAAGAGGATCAAAACGGGCTAATCATCTGGCGATTATTGCCCGCCAGTCGCGAGGGATTTTGGCGCGTGGCGGGAGAGGCGTTTGCGGCCCGGCATGCCGAAGCGCCTTTTGATGTACTGGAAGGTCCGGATTACGGGGCCGATGCGCGCTTGGCGATCTTGCGCGTGCCCAATATGCCGTTGCTGTTGAAGCTGCATACGCCGACTTATCTGGCATTAAAAGTGATGCGTCCGCCGCTGTCGCCATTGACTAAACTGCGACACTATTTGGGCGCGCTGCGCCGGGGTACGCGGCCCTGGTATCGCTACGATGCGGCCCGTGACCCGGAGCGGTTGCATGCCTTGCACGCCGACTGCGTGGTAGCACCATCCCGCTCGGTGGGAAAAGTGGTAGGGCGGCAATGGAAACTGCCGGCCCAAATCATCCGCTACGTGCCGTATATTTACACACCGGATCCCCAGCTTTTGCAGATTCATCCGGAGTCAACTACGCGAAAAATCACCTTCATCGGGCGGCTGGAGCGGCGTAAGGGAGTGGTGGAATTGGCCCAGGCGGTTAGGGCAGTGTTGCAAGCCTGTCCCGATGCGACATTCCGTTTTGTCGGCAAACCCAATATTGAAACCGATGGGCAATTGCATGACCTGCTCGATGGGCTTGGCGACAAGGTAAGCTGGGGCCAGGGGGTGCCGATGGATCAAATTCCGCAGGTTTTGGCCGCGACGGATATCTGCGTTTTCCCAAGCCGCTGGGAGAGTTTTGGCTTTGTATGTCTGGAGGCGATGGCCGCGGCCCGCGGGGTAGTGGCCAGCCGCTTTGGCGGGATGGGGGAAATGCTCACGCCGGCGGGGGCGGGATTGGCGATTGATCCGCGTCGGCCGGCCAATATCGCCAAGGCGCTGATTTGGATGTTGCGACATCCTCAACAGCGCATCGAAATGGGCCGCATGGCCCGCCAGCGCGTGCTCGAACGCTACAATCAACAGGCCCTGATAAAACAAACCATCGCTTGTTTC
>JBBQBE010000045.1:0-29524 GCA_038317225.1 Tepidisphaerales bacterium
GCGTAGCCCCAATTCTCGGCCAACTCGATGCGGGTCTCAAGGGGTAGAATCCAGCCGTAGCGGGTCAGCCGCGGCAGGCTGGTGCCGGCGCGGAAGCTGGGCTTGGGCTGGGATTTCAGCCATTCCGTCGAGGTGACCACACCCTGCGCGCGGTACAGCGCGGTCTGGGCCGCAGCCTGCTCGGCCTCGGCGGCACGATAGGCGTCGGCGAGCGCCTTGGCCTCGGGCACCTGATCGAGCTTGTTGCGCACGGTGTAGATCAGCACCTGTCCGAGGCTCTCAACGTCGTGGCGCAGGCGGCGATGGGCCGGCGTCGCATGGTCTGTGGGCGCCTGCCGGATGGCACCGAGCAGCCAGTACATGCGGTCGCCAATGGCACGGAACTCGGCCTGGTTCTCCGGCTTGACCGTGCCGTTAGGGGACATCGCCGCGCGGCGCTCGTTGATATTCTTAAGCTCATTTTGCATCGCCAGGACGCCGGGATCCTTCGCCGCCCAGGCCTGCACCTCGGCGTCAAGCGCGGCGAGTTTCGTGCTCATCTCGGTGAGTTTGGCCTGCTGCGCCGTGAACGCGGCGTCCGGGCAGCTGGGCGCCGAGGCGTAGGCCTCGATGGCTTTTTGCGCTGACTGCACCTTGGTGGCCGCGGCAGCCAAGGCCGCTTCCTGGGGGGTGATATCCGCAGCGGCCAGATAACCACTGAAGGCGATGGCGAGAAGCATCGATACAAATCTTAAGTGGGTCAGATAATCTCCAGCAAAGTGTTAGGAAGTAAACCCTCTTCATAAGGCATAGCGCACGCTTATGCAACTCAAACATCTATTTTGTCGCCGCTGATTTCTCTATGTGCTCGGAGTCCTCTGGGGCTCATATGAATCAAGCGGGCTATTTAGCCACAGAGTTCACAGAGTTCACAGAGATAAATTATGAGCAAAGAATTAGCAATCAAAGCCTCGTACACGATTACACCACTCCCATATTTATTTTGTCGCCGCTAATTTCTCTGTGTGCTCGGAGTCCTCTGTGGCTCATGTGAATTAGAAAGCTATTTAGCCACAGAGTTCACAGAGATAAATTATGAGCGAAGAGTTAGCAATCAAAGCCTCGTTATATTGAATGCGCTTTGTGCTTCATGTGCGGTTGAAAGTGAATTTAAGTAAATCTAAGAAATTTAACCGCAAAGAAGCAAAGGAGCAAAGAGGGGGAAGCGCTATCTTCTTGGCTTCTTTGCTCCTTGGCGGTTGATCTTCTTGATTGAAGAATTGGAACCGCAAAGAACGCATAGAACGCAGAGAAATAGCGGAGGATTGAGGGTGGAGGGTTGATTTTTGAATGTTGACTGTTGTATTTGCATTTTTCAACCATCCACAATCTACAGTCAACCATCCACAATCATGGGACAAAAGGAAGCCCCCACCCAACCCTCCCCCGGAGTACCGGGAGAGGGAAAATAGGGGGGTAAATCGCCTGAGCGTCTGCGTCGCCGGTTTACTTTGCTGGTTGGGGGGTTGGGGCATTTATTAGTTTTGCCAGGTCGGCCAGGCGGGTTTGGAATTTTTCGCGGACGATCAATTCCGCGGCCTTGTAGAGATTGAATGCTTCGGCGGGTTCGATGTTGTAGTAGGTTTGAATGCTGTTGACGTTTTTGCTGAAGCTCTGGGAGGGCAGGTTGCTGATGTCGCCAATGCGCGACAGCGACAGATGCACCACATGCACCGGTCGGCCCTGTATGTCTTTGAGTTGCACGTAGCCGGTGGATTCCAGTTGCGCGATTTGCGCCCGCAATTGCCCCGCGCTGATTTCATCGGGGCTGTTGTGGACGATCAGTTCTGAAAGCGTGGCGTTGGAGGCCCGGTTCAGCAGCACGGTGCTGGACAGGCCAATGGCCGCCTTGAGGCTGTCGATCACGCCGATAGAGCCTTTGTCGGAGACGTTGCCGTCAAAGGGCGTTTTGGCGTCGATGACGATCAGAATTGCCCCGGCTGGGTAGGGCGGCGAGGTGCCTTGATCGGTAGCCTGGCGGCTTTGTGCCTGATACACTTCCACCAGCGATTGCACGCCGAGATTGTCAACGATGCCGCCGTCGATCAAGTGGTGATATTGACCAAACACGGTTGAAAAGTCGCGTAATACCACCGAATGCAGCACCACCGGCACCGCGCTGCTGGCGGCCACGGCGTCGGCCAGGGGATAGCGCGCCAGATCGCTGTTGAGGTCATCAAAACTTTCATTGCAAAAAACAAAACGCCGCCCCGATTGCAGATCGGTGGCGTTGATTAACAAATGCGGACGATCGGCTCGCAAATCCGCAAAAGTCAGATTCTTGCCATCGATGCGAAAGAGTGTTTCGCAAAAGGAATCAGCCAGCAAATCCGAGCGGCTCAGATCGGTGAATCCCAGACCAAACAGATTCCAGGGCAGGAAAATTTTGACGATCACATCGCCGGCGAACGGATGGCTGAGGGCCACTTGGGCGTCGCTGGGGTTCCAGCGCTGATCGTGCACACAGTAGTACGCCGCCGGCAGCGAGCCGCCGGAGACGCTGGAGATATAGTTGACCTTTTGCAAAATCCCCAGCCGCTGCAATTGAAACATGCAGGCGGCGGCGAAATTGGCCGAGCGCGAGCCACCGCCGGAAATCGCCAGGCCGACGAACCAAGCCGAACCATCGCGCCCGCTGCGCACCGACGCCAGGCGATCCACATCGCGCGCGGGTCTGCTGGCCGGATGAATCCGGGTCAATCCCTTGCGCTCCATGGGAATAATGGCCGCGTTCAAGGATGCGCGGGTCTGGTTGGTTACGCGGTTTTCGATTGGCAAATGCGCATCATTAAGCCGGTGGTTCACGTGGGCGCAGCCGCCTACCAAAAACATCGCCGCCCAAGTCAGCCGCCCGGTGGTACCACGCCACAAACGCAATGTCATAAGCCCTTCCCTGTGCGGCGGGGAATTGTAAACGCCAGCGCCCATATTGACAGCGGGAGGCATTTGGCTATGATTGTGAACAATTTCACAAAGTCCCCCGCAAGGGCTTGCTTGGTTTCCCGTCGTTCGGGCACTACCATCGGGCCTGAAGTTGCGGGGGGATAGTGTGAACATCACGCGGCGGCCCGTCATTGGCACGGAGCGGGCGGCCGTGTAAACCAAAGATTCCGCGCCAAAGGAAGGTAATGTGGACGTGAAGTATAAAGAGGCGCTTGACTCGATTCCCAACAAGCATGTGCGTCGCTGGGTCGAGGAGCAGGTTGAATTGTGCCAGCCAGAAAAGCTGGTGATTATTGACGGTTCCAAGCAGGAGAAAGAGGCCTTGCTGGCCGAGGGATGCAAAACCGGCGTTTTCGTCCAGTTGAATCAGAAAAAACTGCCCGGATGCTATTACCACCGTTCCAATCCCAATGACGTGGCGCGGGTGGAGCATTTGACCTTCATTTGTGGTCCGACCGAGGATATCGCCGGCCCGACCAATAATTTCATGAAGGACAAGGAAGCCTATGCCAAGCTGGCGGGCTTATTCCGCGGCTGCATGAAGGGTCGCACGATGTACTTGATGCCCTTTGTCATGGGCCCCATCGGTTCGCCGCTGGCCAAGGTCGGCATGCAGATCACCGACTCTATTTACGTCGTGGTCTCCATGGGCATTATGACCCGCATGGGCACGGTCGCCTGGAAGCAGCTTGGCGATTCCGATGAATTTACCCAGTGCTTGCATAGCATCGGCGACATCAATCCCGAACGCCGTTATATCTGCCACTTCCCGGTGGACAATCGCATTTGGTCCTTCGGCAGCGGCTACGGCGGCAACGCATTGTTGGGCAAGAAGTGTTTGTCGTTGCGTATCGCCAGCTTCCTGGGCAATCAGCAAGGCTGGATGGCCGAGCATATGCTGCTGATGGGCGTGCAAAATCCCCAGGGCGAAAAGGAATACGTGGCGGCGGCATTTCCGTCGGCCTGCGGCAAGACCAATTTCGCCATGCTCGTTCCGCCGGAAAGCTATGCACAGGCCGGGTGGAAAGTTACCACCCTGGGCGACGATATTGCCTGGATGTGGGTGGACGAAAAGGGCCGTCTGCGGGCGATCAATCCTGAAAACGGCTACTTCGGCGTGGTGCCGGGAACCAATTCCCGCTCCAATCCCAACGCGGTTAAGTCGGTGCAGAAAGATACGTTGTACACCAACGTCGGCCTGGTGAAGCTGGAAGACGGCAGCTACGACGTGTGGTGGGAAGATTCGGATATGCCCGAACCGGACCGATGCACGGCCTGGGACGGCAGCGAATGGACCAAAGGCTCCGGCAAGAAGGCCGCGCATCCCAACAGCCGCTTCACCGCTCCCATGCGTAACAATCCGGTGCTGGACGCGGCGGCGGAAGACCCAGCCGGCGTGCCGGTCAGCGCCATCATGTTCGGTGGGCGTCGCTCCAAGACGATTCCGCTGGTCTACCAGGCGTTCAACTGGATGCATGGTGTGTATGTCGGGGCCACCATTGGTTCGGAGACAACCGCCGCGGCCACCGGGCAGGTGGGCGTGGTGCGGCGCGATCCGATGGCCATGCTGCCGTTCATCGGCTACAACATCCGCGACTACCTGGTTCACTGGTTCAAGATGCGCAAGAAGATGCAGGATCCGCCGCGGATTTTCTGCGTCAACTGGTTCCGCAAAAACGACCAGGGCAAATTCATGTGGCCGGGCTTCGGCGAAAACATGCGGGTTCTGGAATGGATCCTCAACCGCTGTAAGGGCCGGGCTTATGCGATGGAAACCCCGCTGGGCTGGATGCCCCGACCGGAAGATATCAACACCGAAGGCCTTGGCCTTTCCGATAAGGACATGAAGCAGCTCCAGAGCATCAACAATGAAGATGTGAAGAGCGAACTGCTCAGCCAACAGGAGCTATTCCTGAAGCTGGGCGGCGACATGCCCAAGGAATTGATCTTCCAGCGCGAGCTGTTGATCAGCCGGCTGTAAAGGTATCCTAAGAAAGTGCTGGCCCCGGCGGTGGAATCCCGCCGGGGCCTGCTTGTTTATGGCTGAGCCTGCAATTTCAGGGGTTGCATACGACGGGAAGTGGGTATACTGGAAAGCGAGGTGATCTGGTGACATACAATGGAACTGTCGTCAACGGCGTGGTTATTCTGGAGAATGGTACCCATCTTCCGGAAGGCGCGAAGGTGCGCGTGGAACCGTTCCCGCCGCACTACACGCCGCACTTTCGATCGGTGGGCGACTGGGAGGATCCGCCAGGCGAGGTTGAGGGCCTGCTTGGCCAAGTCCAGGAGCAACGCCATCATGATCTATCATTGGACCGCTAAAGATGCCCTTTCTCCTTGACACCAATCACGCGGCGGAACTCCTCAAGTCGTCCCAAACCAGCTTGTGGGAGCGAATGCGGATGTTTGGTCCGCGGGACTGCGTGTTATGTATGCCCGTCGTCTCTTCCGATGCGCACTTCGCCGTCGTACCGGGGCTGCAACTGGACGACTGGCTGAAGGGATTATGACGCCATGTCTCTCACGAAGCTTCCTTGAATTGCGTAATGCGCACATCGCCGCGGGGCAAATGGGCGACGATTTCCAACTCACCCCCCAACGCCCGCACCAGTCGCCGCAGTGTGCTGATTTGCATGTCGTCCTGATTCTCCAGTTTGGACAAGCTGGGCTGGGTGACGCCTAGTTCACTGGCCAATTGACATTGTGTTTGGCCCATGAAGCGGCGCATCTGGGCCAACAGCATTTCGCCCAGCAATTCTTTGGCCCGCGCGTCCGCCCGGGCTCGCGAGCGCGGAGACATCTTTTTTTCAAGTTCACTAAAACTGCGCGCCATCAGGTCACATCCTTTCCGCGTAATTGGGCCAAATGCTCGTCGTACAACTGATCCGCCAAACGAATGGTCCGCACATAAAAACGACGATCAGCCGTCTTGTCGCCGCCAATCAGAAGAATGGCGCGACGACGGGGATCACAAGCGAACAGCGTGCGCAACGGACGGCCATGATGTTGCGATCGCAACTCTTTTCAACGCGTAAGCGTACTGAGCAGATTCAAAATGGCAAAAAGACATCGCGTACCGCTAGCTTGTCGGAGTGGGGCGGTAAGCTGTTGAAAATGGATAAACCGACGGACTATCGGCGGCGATAGTGCGCGATACGCAGCGCGCCTGGCGGACGCGCGCCCTTACCCCGGCAACCGCTTTGGACGCTAAAGCGGGCGATACGCCGCGCGGCTCGGCGACACATTGGATTGCTCGGCTTCGGCCAAAGCGTCTTTGGCGCGGGCGGTGATACCCGGCGCATCCAAGCCCACATCGGCAAGCTGCTGGGCGCGGGTGGCGTGGGGGATCAAGCGATCGGGAAGACCCAGGCGGGTTATCCACTGGGTGGGCAGGCGATGCGCCGCGGCGTATTCCAGTACCGCCGAGCCAAAGCCGTTTTGCAGCGAGTGATCTTCGATGGTCAGGACCGGATGATTGGACCGCAAAACTCTTTGCAGCATCGCGCCGTCGATGGGTTTGCAAAAACGCGCATCGACCACTTCCCACTGTTGACCAAACTGGGCCAGTTGCTCGGCCGCGGCCATCGCTTGAGCCATCAGCGCGCCGTATACCAGCAAAGTTCCGGCATCCCCCTGGCGCAGCAGGCGGCTTTTGCCGGCCAGCCATTCGGCGGCGGCGGCCGGCCGCAAATCCGGCTCGATAATCCGCTCGTAAGGCTCAGCGGGCACCAGATCGCGCGGATAGCGCACGGCGCAGGGGCTTTCCATTTGCAATGCCAGACGTAAGGCGCGATTCAGTTCCGGCTCATCTGACGGAGCCATCAGCACCATTCCCGGCATGGGGCGCAGGAAAGCTTGATCCATAAATCCGTGATGTACCGCGCCGTCGTCGCCGACCAGCCCGGCCCGATCCATGCAGAAAACGACCGGCAAATGCTGCAATGCCACTTCCTGCCAAATCTGATCAAAAGCGCGCTGCGTGAAAGTGGAATACACCGCCGCAAAGGGTCGCAAGCCGCTCTTGGCCATGCCGCCGGCCATCGCCGCCAGGTGGCTTTCGCAAATGCCGGTGTCGCGATAGCGATCAGGAAAAAGCGGTTCAAAGGCGGCCAGCCCGGTCCCGTCGGGCATGGCGGCGGTCAACGCCACGACCCGCTCATCTTTGCGGGCCAGTTCGATGAGTGCATCGGAAAAAGCGCTGGTCCAGCTTTTTCCGGCTGCGATTTTGAATTGCACATGATCCCCCTCCAATTTAAAGGAGGAGGGGCTATGAAACCGCGTGGGCTCCGCGCACGCCGCCTGGCAACCCAAGCCTTTGATGGTGCGCGCGTGCAACAAAAGCGGGGCCTGCACATGCTTGATCTCCGCCAGCAACTGGATCAAACCGGGAAGATCATGCCCGTCGGCCGGACCCATGTATTTAATGCCGAAACTCTCGAAAACCTGGCCCGGCCACACCGCGCTTTTGAGGCCCTCTTTGACATGATGCCACACGCTTTCGACCGTGTGCGCCACGTTGACCGGCAGACGGCCGACGATGCGCTCGGCGATTTTCTTGGCCTCGTCATAAGTCGTGCTGATGCGCAATCGTTCGAGATATTGGGCAAACGCGCCCTGTGGCTTGGAGATGCTCATGCCGTTGTCATTCAGAACAATCAGCAATTGGCGACGGAGTGTGCCGGCCTGGTTGAGACCTTCAAAGGCCAGGCCGTTGACGATGGAGGCGTCGCCGACAATCGCCACCACGTTGCCGGTGTGTTTGCGCAACCAGTCGCCGCGCGCCATGCCCATGGCGGTGCTGATAGCGGTTCCGGCGTGGCCCACGTGAAACAGGTCATAGGGCGATTCATCAGGATTGGGAAACCCGCTGACCGAGCCGCGCTTGCGTAAGGTGCTAAAGCGGCCGGCGCGGCCGGTGAGCATTTTGTGCGGATAGCATTGGTGGCCAACATCAAACAGCAGTCGATCCGGACCGGCGGGAAACGGGCCAAAATCGTAGACGTAATGTAAGGCCAATGTCAGTTCCACCACGCCCAGGTTGCTGGCCAGATGGCCGCCGTTGAGGCTGACGGCATCGACAATGCGGGCGCGGATTTCGCCGGCGAGTCCTTGCAGTTCGCTGATGCTCAGCGACTTGATCTGCGCGGGCGATTGAATCTGATCCAGCAATGCCATATCAATCCTTTGCTCAATGATTTCGTTGCACCACGAATCCGGCCAGCGTCGCCAGAGGTTCGGTGGCTTGGCCGAGCGGGGCGATGGCCTCTAAAGCCGCATGCAATTGCCGCTTGGCCTCATCGCCGCTGGCCTCCATTCCCAGCAGGCCGGGGTAGGTATTTTTGCCTTTGGCGGCATCTTTGCCCGTAGCCTTGCCCATTTGCCCGGCAGTGGCCGTCAGGTCCAGAAGATCATCGACAATCTGAAACGCCAACCCCAAATGCGCGCCAAAACGGCTGATACGGTCCAGTGTAAGCGCATCGGCCGAGGCGCACAGCGCGCCCATGCGGCAACTGGTCAGCAGCAAGGCCCCGGTTTTCATACGATGTAGATTTTGCAATTGCTCCATATCAAGCTTCTGACCTTCGCCTTGCATGTCCAAAACCTGCCCGCCGATCATACCAAGTGGCCCGGTGGCCGCGGCCAGTTCCCTCACCAACGTGGCGACCAGAGGCGGCTCGGCGTCGCGGGCCAATATTTCAAATGCCATGGCCACCATGGCATCGCCGGCTAAAATCGCCATCGCCTCGCCGAACACTTTATGGTTGGTCGGACGCCCGCGTCGCAGATCATCGTCATCCATCGCCGGCAGATCATCATGCACCAGGCTGAAGGTGTGGATCAGTTCCATCGCGCCGGCGCAGGCCAGAGCCGAGGCACTTTGCGGCGGAGCATCCGGTCGGCGACAGGCCTGGTAACACTGCAAAATCAGGGCCGGACGCAATCGTTTGCCGCCGGCTTCAAGGCTATAGGCCACAGCCGCGCACAAACGCTGGGGCGCTTGGCCATAGCGATTCATCACCTGGTGAAAATAATCCTCCAGCGCTGTGGAGGCGTCGGCCAGCAGTGCTTGCGCCTTGGCGGCGGTGGAGGGGTCAAGTTGACGGCGCGGAGTATCCAAGCTGTGAATTATACGGGCTGGCGGGCAAAAATCAGGACCGGATCGGACTTTTTTTATGCCGCCGGTTGGCTGCACAGTATTGAGCGCTGGCGCGCGCCGGCTCATCGGCTATTTCAACGCCGTGATATCGCTGGTGGCCGGGGCGCTTGAGAATTCAAACCAGCTATGGCGATTGACCAGCCGGGTCAGCGGATTGAATCCGATCAGCATGACCACCAGCATGATCGCGCAACCGCCGGCCAGCGCTTTGCCCAGCGGCGAGGCGGAAAAAGCCGGCAGTTGTGAGTCTTCCAGGTACATGGCCCGGATGACTCGCGCGTAGTAATACAGGCTCAAAACGGTATTGATCGCGATGACCGCGACCAGTGCCCATTGCCAGCCGCCGTTGTGAATCAATGCGATCAGCAGATTCAACTTCGCCGCAAACCCCGCCATGGGCGGCAACCCGACGAGGCTGAACAGGCACCCAGCCATGCAAATCGCCAGCACCGGATTGCGTCGGCCCAGGCCGGCGAAATCGCTCAGGGTTTCTCCGCCGGTCGCCTTGGAAACCTGCGCGGCGACGGCAAAAGCGCCCAGATTCATAAACAGGTAGACGCTCAGGTACAAAAGCAGCACTTGGGCGGCGATGGAAAAACCGCCTGTGCTAACAGGGGCCTGGAGACTCACCAGCAGCGACAAGCCGCAGAGCATATACCCGGCATGGGCGATGGAACTGTATGCCAGCAGGCGCTTGATATTGGTTTGCGCAAACGCCGCGGTGTTGCCAACGGTGGCGGTGATCGCGCCCAACACCCCGATCAAAATGGCGATGGCGTTCAAAGGGATTCCCGGCACGCTATGGTAGCCGCCGGCTTGGGCGAAATACGCCAGCACGCGCAGCAGCAGCACCAAGGCCGCGCCCTTGGAAGCGACGGAAAGAAAAGCCGTGATCTCGATGGCCGCCCCTTCAAAAACGTCGGGACACCAGAAATGAAACGGCACCGCGGAAATCTTAAATCCCAGGCCCGCCAGCACGCCCGTCAGCGCCACCACCAGCAGCAGCGGGGGGGCGCTCACGCGGCTCATTTGCCCCGCCAGCTCCGGCAGGTTGAAAGTGCCATATATGCCGTACAAAATCGACAATCCATAGATCATAGTGGCGCTGCATACCGCGCCAAACAGCACGTATTTTAGGGATGCCTCCGCCCCCAGTCGTTGGGTTTTGCGAAATCCGGCTAAAATATAGCTGGGCAAACTGGCCAGTTCCACCGCCATTACCAGCATCAGCAAGTTGGCGGTTGCCCCCATCAATGACAGGCCGCAGATCGCCGCCAGAAGTAGCGTGAAAAACTCCGGCCCGTCCCCCTCATGCATGGAAGACGCCGAGGAGGAAAACCACATCCATACGATGCCGATGGAAAAAAGCAGCAACAGTTGCCGCCAGTAGACCGATACGCCGTCCACCAGCAGCATATTGCGGAAGTAGCCGCCGGCGCTATGGCTGGTCCAGGAGCTGACCAGGGCCGCCACCAGCGCCAGCAAGGCGATCGCGCCGCAAATGCGGTTGCTCTTTTGCGTGAAAAAGGGTGCCAGCAAAACGGCGATTATTCCGCCGATCAGCCACAGTTCAGGCGCAAAGACCCGCAGTTGGCTCCAGTCGGGAATAAACGGTTGACCGATCACAATCAATCACCTCTTGACGCGGCGGGCCACAGCGGCCGGCCGGGCATGGTTTAAGCAAACAGCTTGAATAGCGCCGCCACCGTCCGGTCGGTGAAGACGAAAAAGAACATCGTCGGCAGGACGCCCAGCAAAATCGCCATCACCGTCAGCGGGGTCAGCACCGCCACTTCGCGCCCATCGACATCCGGGAAGGCTTTGTACTCCGGCTTTTCCGGGCCGAAAAAGACGCGCTGGATCGTCCAAAGCATATACGCGGCGGTAATAACCACCCCAAAGCAGGCGATCACCGCCAGGGTCATAATCGCGGTATAACGCGATGGATCCTGTTGCATCAAAAGCGAGCCGCTTCGAGCCGCTTGAAAGGAGCCGAGCAGAACCAGGATTTCACCGACAAAACCGCACAAGCCCGGCAGACCCAAATTGGCGAACATGGCCACGGTGCTGAAGCCGGTATACACCGGCATGGTGGTGGCCAGGCCGCCAAAACGATTCAGCTCGCGATGATGGGCGCGCTCATAAATCACGCCGACGACAAAGAACATCATGGCGCTGGTGATGCCGTGGGCCACCATCATAAAAAGTGCGCCATTCATGGCCGCGGGGGTCATCATCGCCGCCCCCAGCACCACGAATCCCATATGCGAAACCGAGCTGTAAGCCACCAGTTTCTTAAAATCGCTTTGGGCCATGGCGCACAAGCCGCCATAGATGATGCTGACCACGCCGATAATCGCCACCAGCATCCACAAGCTCTGGGCCGCGTCAGGAAACAGGGGATAGGCGATGCGGAAGATGCCGTAGCCGCCCATCTTCAGCAAAATCGCCGCCAGGATCATGCTGATGGGCGTCGGGGCCTCCACGTGGGCGTCGGGCAACCAGGTGTGCAGGGGCACCGCGGGCACCTTGATCAAAAACGCAAACATCAGCAGCACAAAAAATAGTTGGCCGGTGAAAAACAAAGGCCCGCCGGCGGCGAATTTTCCCCGCAGCAGTCCGGGCAAGAGCACCAGGTCAAAGCTGTTGGTATTGAGGTAGACCGCGATCAGCACGATCAGCAGGCCGACCGAGCCGACCAGCGTGTAAAGGAAAAACTTAATGGCGGCGTACTCGCGGCGCGGGCCACCCCAGATGCCGATCAGGAAATACATCGGCAGCAGCGAGATTTCAAAAAATACGTAAAAGAGAAATAAATCCAAGGAGAGAAAAACACCCAGGATGCCGGTCTCCAGAAAAAGAAAAAGGGCAAAATACCCTTTGACCATTTTGGGGATCTTCCACGACGCGGCGCACGCCAGCACGCAGATGAACGTGCTTAGCAGCACCAGTGGAAAGGAAAGACCGTCGATTCCCAGGCGATATTCGATGTTAAAACTTTTAATCCAGGGTACGGCCGTAACCATCTGCACGGTGCCGCCGCTGGAAAGATAGCCGTAGCCCCCGCCGGCATGCCAGTCAAAAAGCCCCAGCAGCAATAGTGAGAGTGCAAAGGTTAGCAGCGTGGTCCCCAGGGCCACCCAGCGCACCTGCCGATTGTCGCGCGCCAGCAACACGCCCACCGCGCCGACCGATGGGATCACGATCAAGAGCGTTAAGAGCCAATGGTTTAGAAACTCAATCATAATTTTACCTAACGTCCAATCCCGCCGGGCGCTAGCGCGTGGCCAGCAGCAAAATACTCCCGCCGGCGCCGACGGCCAGGGCAATGGCCAGGGCCATGACATAAAAACGGATTCGCCCGTTTTGCTGGGTGCTAAACGCCAGGCCCACTCCCTGGGCCGTGTCAGCCAGGGCGGTTACGCCCGCGTCCACCACATATTTGTCCAGCAAGCCCGACAGCGCCGCCAGTTGCCGCGTCAGGGTGCCCACGGCGTTGACCAACCCATCAACCACCCATCGATCCAGCAGTCCCGCCAAACGGGAGAGCGCCACCAGCCCGCCGACGAACAAGGCGTTGTACAACTCGTCAAAGTACATCTTGCGATACAGAAATCGATGCGCCCATGCCAGCGGCTTGAAGCGCATCAATGCCGCCGCAATTCCATAGCCGCGCAGATACATCAGCAGGCCCAGGGTTATTCCGACGGCAAAAGCCGGCGTAACCCAGCGCATCAAATGTTCTCCGGCCATTTCAGCCTGCTGATGCACAGTGGGAAGCTCATTCTCCTCCGTCGGCATCTTCTCCAGCGGATAGCTGAACTCCCCGGCCATGCGCCCCTGCCATGCGGTTTCGTAGCCGACAAATTGCCCATGCTCGGCGGCGACGGCGCTATGGCTTTCGGCGATGGTGTTTCGCAAAAGCAGTTGCACGCCCATGTACCCGCCGAAAATGCTCAGGCCGGCCAAGATCACCAGCGGCCACCACATGATCGAGGACTCGTGTGCGTGTTTATGCAAATGTTCATTGCGCGGCTTGCCAAGAAAGGTCAGGGTCCAGCAGCGCATCATGTAAAAAGGGGTTATATAAGCGATCACAACCGGCAGGATGAAAAAGAGCCAGTAACCCTTGGAATGGCCTTGCAGAACCGACAGCGAGGCGAACGCGCCGGCGTGGGCCAGGATGGTGTCTTTGCTATAAAAGCCGGAGAAGAAAGGGGTGCCGGCGATGGCCAGCACCGCGATTAAAAAGGTAATGGCGGTAACCGGGATTTTACGGATCAAGCCCCCGTACTGCGGCAACTGCTGCTCATGGTGGGCCGCGTGGATCACGCTGCCGGAGCCTAAAAAGAGCAGGGCTTTGAAAAACGCGTGGGTAATCAGGTGAAATAGTCCGCCCATCCAGCTTCCCACACCCATCGCCAGGATCATGTAGCCAAGCTGCGAAAGCGTGGAGTAAGCCAGCACCTTTTTAATGTCGCTTTGGGTTACGGCGATCAGGGCCGCCATGGTGAGGGTAATGCAGCCGATGACGGCGATGAACCACCTGGCGTCGGGGGTGAGTATGGGATAGATGCGGCCGACCAGATAGACGCCGGCGGCGACCATGGTGGCCGCGTGGATCAGCGCGCTGACGGGCGTGGGGCCTTCCATGGCATCGGGCAGCCAAACGTGCAGGGGAAATTGGGCGCTTTTGCCGACGGCCCCGAAAAACAGGCCGATGCCCATGATCGTCAGCAACCCGGCGGAGAAGCTAATCCCGCCGGGCAGGTCAATCGCCTGGCCGGCGCCGGCGTGCTGCAACAAGGCCCACAAACGCGGCAGGCTCACGTTGCCCAGGTGATAAAAGAGAATGCCCAGGCCGATGAGGAAGCCAAAGTCGCCGACGCGGTTGGTTACAAAGGCTTTGATGGCGGCGTTGCTGGCGCTCTTTTTTTCATACCAGAACCCAATCAGAAGGTAGGAACAAAGTCCCACCAGTTCCCAGAAAATGAACAAATGCAGGAGGGTTCCGCCCAGCACCAGGCCGAGCATGGAAAAACAAAACAGGCCCAGGTAAGTGAAAAATCGGGCAAAACGCTTGTCTTGGGCCATATAGCCAAGGCTGAAAATGTGTACCAGTGTTGAGACCAGCGTAACCATCAGGAACATCAAAAGCGTGAGGCTGTCGATGTACATGCCGATATCCAGAAAACCCGGATGATCCTGCGCCAGTCCCCATCCGGTGGGCACCCAGGGGATATTGATCTGGATCGGCCCGACGCCGGCGCCCCAGCGGCTGACCCCATCGGGCATAACCCCGCCGCCCATCCACACCATCAACGCCCCCAGCGAGCAGAAAAACGATACGGCTATGGCCAGCGTGCCCACCACCCCGGCCAGAGGGCGGCCCATACGCTTGCCCACAAACACCAGGAGCGTAAACGATCCCAGGGGCAGCAGCGTGGCGATCAGCAGCAACAGCGCGACAACGGGCATTGGGTCTATCCATCGCAACGGACGCGATTAGCCTTTCAAATTGTTGGCTCGCTCCACGTCGATGGTGGAGAAGTTATTGTAAAAATTCAGGAAAATCGCCAAGGCCACGGCGGCTTCGGCGGCGGCCAGCACGATGACAAATAGCGCAAATATCTGGCCATCCAAGCGCGGCGCGGCAAGCGTGCCGCCATGGGAAAAGTGGTTAAAGGCAACCAGGTTGACATTAGCGGCGTTGAGGATCAGTTCCACGCCCAGCAAAATGCCGATGGCGTTGCGCTTTACCAGGATGGTACACAGACCGCACACAAATAATGCGGCCGCGACGATCAGATAATGGTGCAGATAAATCTCCAACCCAACTCCTCAAAAAAGTCAAAGCAACTTACGATTCGCGGCGGCGGCTCTTGGCCAAATAGGCCGCGCCGATCATCACCGCCAGCAGCAGCACGCTGGCCAGTTCAAACGGGACCAGGTAATCGCCCAACAGCGCCTGGCCCAACTGGGTAATGGGATACCCTTCGGTTTCCACGCCGACCACGGCAAACGGCCCGCTCAAAATAGCCCCGACTATGGCCGCCAGCAGAACCATCCCCACCCCGATGGCTATCACCACTTCACGGGTTTTAGGCTCATAGTGGCTGAAAGGCGATTTGCTGGTGAGCATGATGCCGAAAACAATCAATATCAGCGTTCCGCCGGCGTAAACCACCAGTTGCACGGCGGCTAGAAATTCCGCGTGCAGCAAAAAATAAAGGCCCGCCACGCCCAGAAGGGACATCAGCAGGCCCACGGCCGCACGCACGATATTTTTCGATACCGCCACCGACAACGCCGAAACCACGCTGAGTGCGGCAAATAGATAAAAAAGCGTCACGCCCGCGGCGGCGGACCAATCGGCAGTGGAAGTTGTAAGGGCCAGGAAATTCATATTCAGCCCAGCGGCTCCGGATCGGTCAGCCGTTTTTGCAAACCGCGGCCGGTGATGGCCGCGTGCAACATGGCGGCCGTCAACCACAGTACAACACCCAGGCCAATAAGCGACAAAAGCCCCTGGGTCAGTAAGCTGCCCGGCGCCAGTTTCCACCACTGATAAACATTCCACGGCTGATAATTAAACCAGGGAGCCCCCAGGCGCGAGGGAACGAAATATTCCCAAAGCACCCCGCCCAGCAGCAAAACGCAAGACATGGGCAACAGCACTTTGACGCAGGCATACAACACCTGATCAATGCGCGGTCGAGGCAGCGTCCAGCGTAGCCACATTTGCACGAATACGATTAACGTCGTCTTGGCGCTGAAAATCGCCGCGGCCACGACGTTGATCCAGAAAATTTCCATCCCGCGCGGCGCCGCGGCGGCGTGGCGATACCACTGACCCAGCAGGCCAAATGGATCGTTCCAGCCGCCTAAAAACAGCGCCACCTGAATCGCCGAGACCACAAAGACGGCGGTGTATTCGGCAAAAAAGAAAAATGCGAAACGCATTCCGCTGTATTCGGTGTGAAAGCCGGCGACCAATTCCGATTCCGATTCCGGCAAGTCAAACGGAGCGCGCTTGTTGGAAGCCAGGGAGGCGACGAAATAAACAAAAAATGCCATGAAAACAAAGGGATTGCGAAATATCAGCCAGGTATGCAGTCCACCGCTTTGCAGGTGGCCCAGTTCCACCAGGTTAAGCGTGCCGGCGGCGGCCACCGCCACGATAATCGATAACCCCAGCGGGATTTCATAGGAAACCATCTGGCAGGCTTCGCGCATGGCACCGTAAATCGACCATTTGTTATTACTGGCCCACCCGGCCAGAATCACCCCCATGATCTCCACACTCAAAATCGCAAGTATCCAAAACAGTCCGACCGACAAACGCGACTCATAAACAAACTGGGGTCCAAAGGGTAGAACGATCAGCGCCACGAAAGGGGGAATAAAAGATAAATACGGCGCCAAACGAAATAGCAGACGATCGGCACCCTGGGGAATAAGGTCTTCCTTGAGCATGAGTTTCAGACCGTCGGCCAGCGATTGCAATAATCCCACCGGCCCGACGCGATTAGGCCCCAACCGGCTTTGCATGTGCCCGGCCAGTTTGCGCTCGGCCCAGATGCTCATCATTCCCACCACGGAAACGATGCCAACAAACACGCCCACCAAAAGCGCATTCCAGGCCAATACGACCCACAGGCCATCCCATTGCGGGAAGAGCAATGCGCGCATTGGTGGCAAAGCGTCAACCGCGGCAAGATGAAGTGGACAATCTAACATCGTTAAATAAACGCAACCTCACCGGCCATGTGGTCGCCGGCGATATTCCCAGTTGCTTACGCAAAACCTTTTACAATGACGCCATGCGCTGGTCAATATAAGCCGCGTGCTCTCAACATCGACGTGCCAGCGCGCACTTACTTAATGGCCAACCATCGGTTCGCCCAGAATCTTTTTTAAATCCGCCAGTTTTTGAGCAAGCAGTTGCGGATTATCCGCCTCCAGATTCAAACGCAACAAAGGCTCGGTGTTGCTCTTGCGGACGTTGAACCACCAGTCGCCTAAATCCACGGTGATACCATCCAAATAGTCGACCTGCGCTTTTTTATACGCCTCGGCCAGTTCGCGGATTTTGCCGTCCTTGTCCTCGATCTGGAAATTCATCTCCCCGCTTTGGCTGTAGCGATACAGCGGGGCCATCAATTGGCTCAATGGCTGCTCTTGCGCCGACAAGACCGAGAGCACGCGAGCGAAGGCGATCGCGCCGGAGTCGGCGTAAAAGTTATCGCGGAAATAAAAGTGGCCGGATAATTCGCCGCCAAAGACCGCCCGGCGGTCGGCCAGGGTCTTTTTCATAAACGCGTGTCCCACACGATCGCGCACCGGCTCTCCACCCGCGGCCCGCACCACATCCGCCACGACATGGCTGGAGCGCAGGTCATACACAATCGCCGAGCCGCGATTACCCATTTGCTTAAGAAAATCGCCGGCCAGCAAGGCGGTAACCAGGTCGCAGCCCAGACTTTTGCTATTTTCGTCCAGGAAGATGCAGCGGTCGGCGTCGCCGTCAAAGCACACACCCAGGTCGGGTTTTTGCTCGCTCATTTTCTGTTTGAGCATGGCCAGGTTGCCCTCGACCAGCGGATTGGGATCATGGGTGAAGCTGCCGGTCATTTCAAACAAGATGGGCACAATGGTCAGATTGGGCACATTGGAAAAGACGGCCGGGACCATTTTGCCGCCCATGCCGTTGGAGCCGTCCACCACGACTTTCAAAGGCCGTTTCAAATCGAGGAATTGATGCACATGGGTGCGATAGTCATCCCACAGGTCCGCCTCCTCCAGCTTGCCGGACACGCCGGTTTGCCCCACACGTAAGGCCGTGGCGATGCGCTTGATATCATCCAGCCCGCTGGCCGCGCCGATCGGCTTGGCATATGGCCCGCTGATCTTAAAGCCGTTGTATTGAACGGGATTGTGGCTGGCGGTGGTTTGAATGCCCCCGACGCAACCCAGATGATTAATGGCGAAGTAGATCATCGAGGTGTCGATCATCCCGATGTCGATGACATTCATGCCGGTGGAGCGGATGCCTTCGATAAGGCTCTTGGCCAGATCAGGGCTGCTGGGACGCATATCGCGCCCGACGACCATAGTGTCCTCGCGCATCACCCGCTGGGCGTGGGAGAGATTCTGGCGGCTGCGCTTCAGATATTGCGCCGAGGCGTGGCCCACTTTCCACGCCATCTCCTCATTGAGCGGCGAGGGGTAGGTGGCGCGGATATCATAGGCTTTGAAAATCTTGTCAATCATTGAATCAATCCTTACCGAGGGTTGGTAACACGTTGAGAGGCTCAGTGTATCGCGGGGGCTGGCGGCGGGCAAATCTGCGGAAAAAGGCCGGAGCCGGATTCGAACCGGCGAATAACGGATTTGCAATCCGTCCCCTTAAACCACTTGGGTATCCGGCCAGGGGCTGCAAAAAACGAGCCTAGCAAGCGGGCAGATTACTGTCAATCACGCACGCCGCTTCAATAGGTGAAACGAATGCCGCCGCCGCCCCAGAGGGTATTGTCGGCGTTGATCTTTTCGTTGAGCGTGCCGGAGTAAAACAAAAATCCGCGCAGCGACCACTCGCCATAGCGCCGTGACACGTTCAACAGCGTGTTAAGAGAATATTCGACGTTCAGGCCCACGTCATAGTGGTGGAATCCGGTGTCGCGGGTGTTAAAAAAAACAAACTGCTGCTGTATGCCCGACAAATAGGCTACATCAAACTTCGGCGTAATGGTCAGTCCCGTGCCCTCAACGACAAAGTCATGTTTCACGCCGGCTTCAAAGTACCAGCCGTTATTGATGTCATAATCATAGGCGGCGGAAAGATAGGGTGAAAAAACCGGCTGGTCGGAGCTGAAAATCGTTGAATCGTCCAAAGTGATCTGTCCGTACACCTCGGCGGTATTGAGCCGTTCGCGCTCGGGATAAATATAGGTGTTATGACCGGCGGTGAAGGTAATGGGCTTTAATTCCCAATCAAAGCCGAAGGTGGGACGGATTTCCTGGAAGCGCGAGACCGGATCGGTGTCAAAAATATCGCTGAACAACCCGACGAACGGATGGGGAAAGTTGCCCAAATCGAAGCGCACCGCGCCGTCGAATTGCAGATTCGGCGAGCTGCCTTTGCTGCCCACGCGGTTGTGGTCAATGCCGCGGTAGACGTAGGCGGTGGTGTAGTTGAGGTTGAAATCAAGATTGACCCCGCCGCTGTTGGCCCCTTCGCTTTCGGGCAAATCGCGCGGAAGTGCGTAAACGCTTTGGGGCGTATCGGGCATGGCCGCGGCCAAAGGCGCGGCCAGTGCGCACATGCCCGCCATGCCGGCAGCCCCGGTCATCGCCACTTGCAAACACCTGCTGGATGTCATTGCCATATCCCGGTGAAAATTATTGCCGCGCCGCGCGGCGGTCAATCCGCTTCGTTGGTGCCGCAGCACTTTTTATATTTTTTTCCGCTGCCGCAGGGGCACGGATCGTTGCGCCCCACCTTGGGCTGATCGCGCACAATGGGCTTGACGCTAACGCCTTGGGTCTGCTCGGAGGCCTGCTGATTTTCGCCGCCCGGAGCGATTTGCTCGGCATTGACCCCATAGCCGCCCACTTCCTCGTGGCTGGCCTCGGTAACCTGGTAGGCGCTGCGCGCCTGGGTCTGGCCCACGACGCGGGCGCGGAAAATCAAGCTGGTTACCTTATCGCGCACGCCCTGCATCATTTCCTTGAAATAGCGGTAGCCC
The DNA here is from genome assembly GCA_038317225.1 of Tepidisphaerales bacterium. Classification (GTDB taxonomy): domain Bacteria; phylum Planctomycetota; class Phycisphaerae; order Tepidisphaerales; family Tepidisphaeraceae; genus JBBQBE01. Next base: position 19,891 of record JBBQBE010000045.1, read on the forward strand.
TCGGTCTTAAAGACCACGCGCGGATCGCGTTCGGCGAAGGCCTGGAGGCCGATGCCGTTGCGCAACAGGTCCATCGCGTACAAGTGGTCCTTCCAGCTTTGATCAAAAATCTGGATCAGGACGTATTGTTCCAGGTCCGTCAGTTCGCGGCGAATAAAGTCCCGCGACAAATCCAGCAAAACCTGGCGCACGCTCGGCTCAGCGCCTTGGGGCCGCTTTTGCACGGCGTCCCACTGCTTGGCCGTCAACATGCCGCTGAAGCGTTCGTTGAACGCGGTAAATAATTTGTCCGCTTCGGGATTGGCGGTGATTAATTGATCCACCAGCCGCGAAAGCTCGTCCCCATCGAGAAATTCACGCTGCCAGTCGATAAAGGTTTGGCGGGTTTTCTCAACCGGCTGGGAACGAATTTCTTCCAGCGGCAGATCCCTGGCGTACTTCTGTTTCGCCCAAGCGCGCACATATTCGGCGGCGTAGGGGTTGTCGGTGCCGCCTTCGGAGCCGAAGGTGAAGCTCAATACGTGATCGACCGGGTATTCCACTTCGCGCAGGCGATAGGCCTGGCGCGCCTTGGTTTCGATCAGAGCCGCAATCTCGTCGGCCGGCTTGCGGATATTGCGCTGGGCATCGGCCATGAACTCGGTCGGTTCCACCGCGATGCTGAATTTTTCCCTGGCCCAGTGAGCCAAAGCGGTTTCGGAAAAGAGCGGCTCCAGATATTTCAGCAGCGGCGAGCAATCGCGTTTATCAATTTGCTCGACTGCGGCCTGGCGGATTTGCTCGGCCAGTTCCTCCGGTTGCATCTGGCGAATCTGGGCCTGCGAAAGCTGCACCTGGAACCGGCTCATGGCCCAGGAGGACATGCCGCCCGTGTCCCACTCCTGCACATTGGCGGTGTCTTCACCCATGAACTCGCCAAGGGTCGAGCCGATGCTGGTATCGGCCTCGGCGCGGGCCTGGTTCTTGATGTAATGCTCCAGGTCGTCAACCGTGTGCATGCCACGTAAATCACCGGCTTCGAGATTGATCTCAAAGGCGCCCCGGGCCCACTCGGCGACGACCGCCCCCACATGATCCTGCGTGATGTACTTATCCACGGCGTCGGCGATGGCGTCGCCGATCATGCCCCAGATCACCTCTGCCACCTCGCGTCCCTCCAGCACTTTTTGCCGCATGCCGTAGAAGGTGGTGCGCTGGTAATCCATCACCTCGTCATAGTCCAGCAAACTTTTACGGGCCAGGAAGTTGCGTTCCTCCACTTTCTTTTGCGCCCGCAAAATGCCTTTGCTGATGCGCTTGTCCTCGATGGCCATGCCTTCTTCCATGCCCAGCCAGCCCAGCACGCGAATGGTCCACTCGCCGGCGAACATGCGCATCAAATCGTCTTGCAAGCTCACGTAAAACCGGCTGGAGCCGGGGTCGCCCTGGCGGCCGGAGCGTCCGCGAAGCTGGTTGTCGATGCGCCGGGCGGTATGCCGCTCGGTGCCGATGACATGCAGCCCGCCGGCCTGCGTGGTCTGCTGCGTCAATTTGATGTCCGTGCCGCGCCCGGCCATGTTGGTGGCGATGGTTACATTGCCCACGGTATTTTCCGTGGCGTTGACATGCTGGTGGCCAGCTTTGGCCACAATCTGGGCCTCGCGCTCGTGCTGCTTGGCGTTGAGCACTTCATGTTCAATGCCATATTTGCGCTTCAGCAGATTCGCGAGCATCTCGCTCTTTTCAACACTGGTGGTGCCCACCAGGATGGGCCGGCCCTTGTCGGATTCTTCTTTGATTTCGTCGATAATCGCTTCCCATTTTTCGCGCTCGGAACGATACACGCGGTCTTCATTGTCGGCGCGCACGCATGGACGGTTGGTGGGGATGGTTACCACTTCCAAGCGGTAAATCTTGGAAAATTCCTCGGCCTCGGTCTGGGCCGTGCCGGTCATACCGGCAAGGGATTTATACAGCTTGAAGAAGTTTTGCAGCGTGATCGTCGCCAGGGTCTGGGTTTCCTGCTTGATGGGAACGCGCTCCTTGGCCTCGATCGCCTGGTGCAGCCCGTCGGACCATTGGCGGCCCACCATTTTTCGGCCGGTGTATTCATCAACGATCACCACTTCCAACTGGCCGCTTTGTCCGCGCTCCACCACGTAATCCTTGTCGCGCTCGTAAACCACGTGGGCTCGCAGAGCCTGCTCCATCAAGTGCGGCCATTCCATGTTGGTGCCCACGTAGAAGCTGCCGACGCCGGCGATCTCCTGGGCAGCGGCGATGCCTTCATGGGTCAGATGCACACTCTTGCGGTCCAGCTCGACTTCGTAATATTGCGTTACGCTGGCCTTTTTGGCTTCCGCCTCGACCAGGGCTTTTTCCGCCTCCTCTTTGCGCTTGCGGGCGGCGGACAGGGCCGCTTCGTCCTTGCGGCCGCGCGCTTTATCCTCATCGCCCTCGGCGGCCTTGATGGCCCGCTTGGCGGCCTCGGTGCTTTTATCCACCGCGTTCCAATTTTTATTCAGCTCGATCACCTTGCGGGTAACCATGTCGGCATCGCGGTATTTGGGCGCATCGTCGTGGGCCGGCCCGCTGATAATCAGCGGTGTGCGCGCTTCGTCGATCAAAATCGAGTCCACTTCATCGACGATGGCGTAGTCCAGCGGACCTTGCACCTGCAGATCGGCGCGCTCTTTCATATTGTCGCGCAGAAAATCAAAGCCAAATTCCGCGTTGGTGCCGTAGGTAACATCGGCCTGGTACATGCGGCGGCGCGAGTCTCCACCGGGTTCCATGTCGCTTTGAATAAAGCCCACAGACAATCCCAGGTTTTCAAACGCCGGGCGCACCCAGTTGGCGTCGCGGCGCACCAGGTAGTCGTTCACCGTAACCACGTGGCAGTGATAACTCTGCAACACCTTCATAAAACACGCCAGCGGGGCGACGAAGGTCTTGCCTTCGCCGGTGGCCATCTCGGCGATTCGGCCTTCATAAAGCACCAGGCCGCCGATGAGCTGCACATCAAAGCAGCGGGCCCGGAAGGGCGGGCGGCTCTCCGGATGCAGCTTGCGAACCGCGGCGTATAACTCGGTGGGAATCGGCACGGTTTGCCAGCTTCCGCCGGTGGCGATGAGCTGGCGCTGCACCTGGTCGTAGGCTTCCAGCATGGCATCATCAAGCTGGTTGGGATCGAAATTTTCATCAGGATTGAAAATGGCGCGGATGCCGATATGCCGGTCCATCGATTCGCGGATCAGCGCAAAGGCTTCGGGCAACACATCGGACGCGGCCGTCGCGCCGCTGGTCAATGCGGCTTTGAGTTCAATGGTGCGCTGGCGCATTTGCTCATCGCTTAAAGCCTGCGCTTGCGGTTCCAGTTCGTTAATCGTGGCGACAATCCGGTGATACCGTTTTAGCAAGCGTTCATTACGACTGCCGAAAACCTTGGTCAATATTTTCCCGAAATTCATGGAATTATCCAAAGAGAGTTAGCTGTGGACGAATCAATTCCCCCGATGCGCGGCATTATCGCGGCGGTGGCAAGGCGAGTACGTGCAGGCTGACCAGACTCCGCGGCCCGGCGACAACGGGCGCTACATACTCAAACGGCTGCGGCGCAATGGCCGCGGCGTGGGCGATGGCCACCCGCGGTCCGGTCGCGTCGGCGCAACCCAACCAGCGCGTCAGCCCGTCGGACAGCCGCCGGCTGAGGCTCGGCCGAGGCGCTTCGGGCGGGCAGGGGCGCGGGTTCGAAGCGTCCAATACATTCAATGGCAACAGCGCCGCAATCAGCGCCGTCAAAAGCCAGAATTGAATATGCCTGCGAAGCATCACGTTATGGCAGTTTCCCCCCTTTAGCCGTTTGCGTCAAGCTGACTGGACCAGCCCTTGGGAGGCTTATCGGTCCAAGGGTGGTTAAAATATCGGGTTTGAGCCGGTTGTGCCTTGTAGCCAGACGCAAAATAGCCGATGTAACAATTATGGCATCTATCGCACGTATCGGGTTGCTCACCGGCGGGGGGGATTGCCCCGGCCTCAATGCGGTTATTCGCGCAGTAACCAAATCAGCCATGCACCGCCACAAAGTGGAAGTGGTGGGGGTGGAGGATGGCTACCTGGGGCTGATCCAAAACCGCATGAGGCATATGAACTGGGGCGATGTCTCCAATATTCTCACTCTCGGCGGCACCATTTTAGGCACCAGCAACCAGGCCAATCCCGAGCATTACGCCGTTAAGAAAAACGGGCACACGGAATTTGCCGACGTAACCGATCGCGTGCTGGAGCATATCAGCGCCAACCACCTCGATGCCCTGGTCTGCATCGGCGGCGATGGAACCATGACTGGCGCGGCCAACCTGGTTCGCCACGGCGTCAACTGCATCGGGGTGCCCAAGACCATTGATAACGATCTGGAGGGATGCGATCAGACATTCGGGTTTGACACGGCCGTGAACACCGCCGCCGAGTGCCTGGACAAAATTCACTCCACGGCCATGAGTCATCATCGCGCCATGGTGGTGGAAGTCATGGGACGAAACGCCGGCTGGCTGGCGTTGCACGCCGGCGTGGCCAGCGGCAGCGACGTTATTTTGATCCCGGAAATTGACTATGATATGGAAAAAATCTGCGAACTGCTGATCTATCGCAGCCGCAGCGGCAAACGGTTTAGCATTATCTGCGTATCCGAAGGTGCCAAGCCTAAGGGTGGAGAATTAACCATTCATCGCCGTGTGGAAACCAGCCCGGATCCGATTCGCCTCGGCGGTATCGGCAACAAACTGGCCGCGGACATCGAAGCGGCCACGGGCCTGGAAACCCGCGCCACCATTCTGGGCCATATTCAACGCGGCGGCACGCCCACACCCTTTGATCGCGTTCTGGCGACCAGTTTCGGCTATCACGCGCTGGATATTCTGATGCAAGGGGCCACCGGCAAACTGGTGGTGTGGCGCAACGGCGCGCTGGATTCGGTGGACATCACCTCCGTGGCCGGCAAGCAGCGAAAAGTGCCGCTGACGGCGCCATTATTAAAGGCGGCCCGGGCGGTGGGCACGGTTTTTGGCGATTAAGCGGGCGAACCAATGGCGGTTGGTTGCCGCGGGGCTTTGCGATAGACTGCGTTCATGCCGGCACTGAAGGACGCATCGACCGCCGTTGGCCGCGTTGGTCTATTCCGATTTCTCCTCCGCATCTGGAAACAGATCGATGAGGACAACGTCTTTGTCTGGGCCGCGGCTTTAGCCTATTCGTGGATGTTTGCGATTTTCCCCTTCCTGATATTTCTATTGACTCTGATCCCCTACGTCCCGGAAAGCCAGAAAGATCAGGTCATAGAAAAGATACATCACTCCATATACCGCAGTCTGCCCTCCGACGCGGCGAAAATGCTCGACGAGCGCGTCAGCAGCACGTTGGAGCGGGTGATGAATAGTTCCCACGGCGGGCTTATGAGCATTGGCCTGATTCTCACGCTCTGGGCCGCCAGCGGGGGCATGGCCATGACCATGAGCGCGCTGGACCGCTGCTACGATGTGGACATTAATCGTCCCTTTTACAAACAGCGGCCCATTGCCATATTGTTGACCATCGGCGTGAGTTTACTGCTGCTGATGATTATTCTGCTGTTGCCGGTGGGGACGCTGATTCTGGCTTTTGTCTGGAAAACACTGCATTTACCTCAGTCATGGCGAATGATTTTGGACGTGGCCCGGTGGGCGGTGGCGCTGCTGCTGATGACCATGCTTTTAAATCTGGTCTATCATTTCGGCACGCAAGTCAAGCAGCGTTTTCGCGCCCTGACGCCGGGGGCGGTGTTTTGCATCGTGGTCTGGGTAGGCCTCGGATTTGCCTTTCGCTATTATGTGAACCGTTTCGCCGCCGGAAGTTATGATCGCACTTATGGCGCGGTCGGCGGCGTGGTGGTGTTGCTGCTGCTGTTTTACCTGGATGCTCTGGTGCTGTTGATCGGGGCGGAAATAAACAGTGAAATCGATTTTGAAGTGCTGGGCGTGCCGCAGGGTTCAATGGATCTACGCCGCAAGGATTCGCCGAGCTTGGCCGATCCGACCATGCCTTCGCCTTGATTGCTGAGGATCAACCGCATGAATCGCTCTTTTCCACAGATGTTTTTGCTGGCCGCGCTGCTGGCGCTGGGAGCCTGCGCAGGCGGGCCTGTAGGCGGCAAACTGACCAAGCCCTCGGCTCCGCCGCCCTCGTATCCGGCTTCCCAGCCGATGGCGCTGGATGAGGATTTGCGCCGCCAGGCCCGCAATGAATTGCTGGCGCAGTTAAATAGTTCCGACGAAGCGCAAGTGGCCCATGCGCTGGAGGCCGGGCAGCAAACTTTGGGCACCGATGCCGCGGGGGCCATCCTCAACTCGCTGCAAAATCCCTCGCCACTGGTGCGTTTCGCCGCCGCCATGGCCGCAGGGCGGTTGCGCATCGCCGCGGCCCACCCGCAGCTATTAAAAATGGTGGCCGATGAGAATCAAAGCGTGGGCATCGCGGCCCGTTTCGCCCTGCACCGGTTGGGGGATGTGCGGTTCAGTCATGATCTGGAAAAAACAGCGCGGAGCTTTGATCCGCAGCTAAGGCGCAACACCGCCTTGGTGCTGGGGTTGCTGGAGGAAAAAAGTGCTTTGGCGATTTTGCGTTACCAAATGCGCGACCGTGAACCGGCGGTGCGCTTGCAGGCCGCGGAGGCCGCCTGGATGCTGGGTGATCCCGAGGCGCTCGATGCCTTGGTGGGCGCGACCGTCAGCGGCTATCCCGACGATCAGATGATCGCGGTGCTGGCGCTGGCACGGCCGCATGATGGGCGGCTTGCCGGACATGTGCGGGGGATGCTGGTAACGGATTACCCGGAAGTGAACCTGGTGGCGGCGCGGGCGATGGGAATGCTCGGTTCCGATGCCGGCTATGGGGTAGCCTTGCGGGGAGCGGCGGATGGTGATCCGCGGCGGCGCTTTTTAGCGGCAATGGCCCTGGGTGATATCGCCCGCACTGACTCGCAGCCGATTTTGGCCAAACTGCTGGCTGACTCGGATCCCGACACGCGCCTGGCCGCGGCCGCGGCGATTTTAAACCTCAAATAAACCCACTCTCTTTGTTTAGGAAAGCTTATGCAAACAAAGACCCGCGCGGACCTTGAGCCGCTGGTTTGGAACACGCCCGGCGGCTCGGCCGTCAATTCCGTTCCCCTGGGCAATGGCGATATCGCCCTCAATGTGTGGGTGGAGAAGGGCGGGGATGTCCTTTTTTATATCGCCAAGGCCGATGCCTGGGACGAAAATGCGCGACTGGTGAAACTGGGTCGCATGCGCCTGTCAATTGAAGGCAATCCACTTGCCGGCCCTGACTTTCGCCAGGAATTTCGCATCCGCGACGGCTGCGTTCTCATCCACGGCGGGGATACCGACGTTAAATTGTGGGTGGATGCCAATCACCCGGCGATTCGGATAGACATCCAATCCCAGCGGCCGCGGCAGGCGCGCTGCGCGGTGGAAATTTGGCGCACGCAAAGGCGGCAACTGCAAGGCAAAGAGTTGCATAGTGCCTGGGGATTACTGCAAAGTGCCGACCCGGTATTCGTTGAACCGGACGATATTTTGCCTGCGCGGGATAACCGCCTGTGCTGGTGTCATCACAATCGCCATTCCATTTGGGAAGCAAATCTGCGCTTGCAGGGACTGGAGTCGTTGCTGGCGACACAACCCGATCCGCTGCTGCAGCGCACCTTTGGAGCGATGTGCGGCGGGGATGGGTGGATTGCTCAATCGGATCAAGTGCTGCAAAGCCCTCAAGGGCAAACGCGGCACACATTGACCATCGCGTGCCATACGCTGCAAAGAGATATCGTGTCGTGGCGCACCGCTCTGGACGGCATCCTGCGACAGGTGGAGCAAGCGCCGCCGGTCCAGGCGTGGCCGCTGCATGAAGCGTGGTGGCGGGCGTTTTGGGATCGCAGCTACATCATTCTCGATGGCGATGACCAGGCGCGGCTGATCACCCAGCGCTATGCGCTGCAGCGGTATATGAATGCCTGCGCGGGTCGCGGCGCCCAGCCGATTAAGTTTAATGGTTCGCTGTTTACCGTGGACTGGGGGGTTGAGAACGAGGAGTATGACGCGGATTACCGACGCTGGGGGGGATGTTACTGGTTCCAGAATACGCGTTTGGCGTACTGGCCTATGCTCGGGGCGGGGGATGGGGATTTGCTGGCGGCGTTTTTTACCATGTATCGCGATGCCCTGCCCTTGGCCGAGGCGCGGACGCGCATTTACTTCGGGCACGAAGGGGCGTATTTTCCGGAAACCATGTATTTCTGGGGCACGTGGGACGACGATTGCTACGGCCGTGACCGCTCGAAATTGCCAGTAAGTGAGGCGACTAATCCTTACATTCGCTACTACTGGTCTGGCGGCCTTGAGCTTTTGAGCATGGGTTTGCAGTGGCATCGCCAGCAACGCGATCCATCCTTTTTTGATCAGACACTGCTTCCCTTGGCGCGCTCCATTTTACAGTTTTACGCCAGGCATTATCCGCGCGATGCGGCGGGGCTATTGCGCATCGAGCCGGCCGAGGCGCTGGAAACGTATCATCAAGCGGTGAATCCCACCCCGGAAATCGCCGGCTTGCGCCACGTGCTGGAGGGGATGCTGGATCTGCAAGACAAGTCGATCCATCAAGCGGATCGCCAGGCGTGGCGCGATTTGCTGGAACATCTGCCGCCGCTGCCAATTGGACACGACCCGCAGAACCCGAAGAAGGGATTCGTGTTGCCGGCGGAACAATTTTCCGATTTGCAAAATAGCGAATGTCCAGAGCTATACGCGATTTTTCCCTATCGCCAGTTTGGGCTGGGCCGCCAGCAGATGGATGTGGCGCTGGAAACTTGGAATCGCCGCCAGTACCGGGAAACCATCGGCTGGCGGCAGCACGCCATCTGGGCGGCGCTATTGGGATTGGCCGACGAAGCGGCCCAGATGGTATTCAGCCATTTTTCAACCTCGTATTCGGCCAGCCAGTTCCCGGCGTATTGGGGCCCGAATTTCGACTGGATTCCCGATCAGGACCACGGCAATGTGCCCATGCTGGCGCTGCAGTACATGCTGTTGCAAAGTGATGGTGCTGAGCTGCGCCTCGCCCCCGCGCTGCCTGCGCGCTGGTCAGCGCATTTCAAGCTGCACGCGCCGGATCGCACCATCGTTGAAGCCCAGGTGGCTGGCGGGAAGGTGGTGCGGCAACGCATCGAGCCGCTGTCGCGGCAAAAGGATGTGCGCTAAGCGGCCGGTTCAACTTTCGCCGCCGCATGGTCCGATAAATGCAATATGTTTTGCGTAAGCTGTGGCGGCAACTGGGCTAAATTGGCGGCGTCGGCGGCCAAGTACGCCGCGGCGCGCTGGCGCAACCTCGGCGGTGGGCAAACCCACCTCTTTTGGGCCGCCCGCGCGCAGGTATGCGAAAGGTGTCATTTGCGGGTGATTCACCGCAATATTTCCTATTGCGGCAAACCGTATTTGCATCAACCGCACCGGGATGACACCCAAGCCGGCTGCGGCTGCCCGTGTATCGACAAAGCCAAAAGCCCGACGGAACATTGCCCGCTGACGGCTCGATACCCAGCGCCGACGGTCCATCATTCAGCGCCGAC
>JBBQBE010000046.1:0-29386 GCA_038317225.1 Tepidisphaerales bacterium
TTTGTGATTGTCATTTCCCGCGGCCGGATCGCCGGGCGCAAAGTAGCCGCTGGCGGCTTTGTTGGCCAGGTTCACATGTCCATACCAAATCCACGCCTCCTGCGGCGGGGGGTTCATATCGCAAATGTAAACTTCGCGGCCCAGTAGATTTTGGCCGGTCTGGCGCTTGAAATCACCGCGGGCAAAAAAGGAGAGAATGTCGGTACGCCAGTTGCTCGCGGCCGATTTGCTATCCAATGGCGCGGTGACCGTGCCGCTGTCGATGATGATGGCCGGCTGGTTGGCGTGGTCCACGATGCCGGAAAATTCGGTGGTTGAACCGCTGATCAGCCCGTGGCCTTCAAAATCGTTGCGGAAGGTGTTCAAGGCCGAGCGCTGCGATCTCATGGCCTCGGAAATGGCGTATCCCGTCCCCACCGTGGCGGCGGTATTTTTGAAAACCTGGTTGACGCCGATAATCAGCAGCACGGCCAGGGCCATCGCCACCAGCAGTTCGGTGAGGGTAAAGCCGCACAACCACTGAGGCCGACCAGCAGGTTGAATGAATCGTCTTTGCGCCATGTTAATTTCCCGACAGTTTGAAGAGCATCACGTCTTGGGCCGGGCCGTCTGCCGCCACCGCCGGGGGGCCGACCGTCACCCGCTTGGTATTGTCGCTGGAACCGCGCCCCAGCATTAACACGGGCACATCAAGAGTGTCCAGTTTCGGCTTGGGACCAGTTTGCAAATCCTGCCCTGGCTGTAAGAACCATTCATTGGCATTGGGGGTGGGACTGCCCAGCCTGTAGGTAGCGCCGTTGGCGGCCACGCCAGTAGGATTGTTGCTGACCACCACATAGGCGTTTTCCGCCGCCAGCAGCGCACCGGCGTCGGAGGTGCTGAAAAGAATTCGATCAGGATTGGTTCCCGCCCTGTCGGTGAACTGCACCTGCACGGTATAGAGCGTTAAATCATTGGCCAGATCGACCGCCGCATAGGCGCTGCGATTGCGGCAGGCGGCCACCCACACCCACAGGGTCGAGGGAGCTGGGGCAACGCCTGTGCGCTGCCAGGCCGCGGCCCAGGCATAGCGGGGATTGCTCAGCGAAATGCGGCTGGCTTGCAGGTTGGTAATGCTCGCCACCGCCACTTGACCCGCGGTATCGCCCAGCATCGCGCCGCTAGGATCGGTGGCGATAATGCTCTGCTGAGCGCCGATGGCGATGCCGGCTGCGGTGGACTCATCCAGATTTAACTGGCCCTGTTGAATGGCCACGGGAAACATCGCCGCGATCATGATGAAGCCCACGCCCAGGATCATGATGGCAAAAAGGATTTCCACGATAGTGAAGCCCCGGCGCGATGCGGTCAGGCAGTGCGGGCGAGTGGGATGGTTGCGTACAAAAGTCATATCATTCGCCTCGATTCAGCGTGCCATTGGCGCGGTTGACCATCTGCACCAGGGCGTTGGTGTCGATCCATGTTTCCTCGGCGGTTTCGTCCACCGGCGGATTGAGACCCGGCACCGCATACGCCAGATCGCCTTCGGTGTTATTGGGATTGCCGCCAAAGGCCGGCAAGTCGAAGAGTGCCACACCGAATTGCGAAACCACATTGGCCGTAAGGTCGGAGGTAAGCTTCATCATGATGCCGAGTTTGCTGTCGTGGCGGACGGCGTAAGGCAGGGCGTCGAGTCGTCCCTGACGATCAAAGAAGATCGCGCCGGTGCGCAGGTAGCGATCGCTTACGGCGCGCGGCTCATTGACGAGTTGCAGGCCGATGCCGGCGGGGAGGTATTGAATGTCGGTGTCACCGACGCCAACGTAGCTATCGGTGTCGCCCAGCACCACGTCGGCCCATTCAGCATTCGTTCCGCCAGTTGCTGGCGGCGAATTATCGCTGGCGGGATTAGCCACCGTGCGCTGATACCAGGCGACGCGCAGGCGGTCGTTGTTATTTTGATCTTTCTCCAAAGCATCGCGCACCACATACAACACGCGCTGGCCTTCCGGCGCATCGATAAACTGCGGCGGCGGGGTTGGATTGGCAGCGCCCAGGTACGCCCAGCCGTTTTTCCAGCCTTTGTACTGTTCCAAGCCATCGGCATCGGTGAGCATGCCATTGGTGCGTTTGACCAGCACCATCGCGGTGCGGTCCTGCGTGCGGTCCAGAAAGAAAAAGACGCCGTAATCCGAGGCCTCAGGCCCCGTGTCATTGAGTGCCATCGTGCGGGCCCGGGCCAGCATGGCGCTGACGAGGTTGGAAGCGGCGGCGGTGGAGCGGTTGCCGGAGATGGCGTTTAAGGCCGCCACCGACAGGCCCAATAGCAGCATCAAAATGCCCACCACGATGAGAATTTCCACCAGCGTGAAACCGCGGCGGGGGGATCGGGTTGTGTGCGGCGTGCGCGTCATGTCAATTCTCAAAGGAGTAAATGTTGTCATCACCGGCGTCGAACTTGCCGTCGTTTCCGGCGGCGGCAAAAAACGGGCGGCCGTCGGGGGAGGTAATGGTTTTCACCGTTCCGCCAACGGTAACATTGCTCAAGCCGCCGGAGGGGACATAGATAATGGGAACTCCGCCGGCGTCTAAAATCAGCGGGCCGTGGGCGTCATGCAACGGTGGCGGTGGCGGTGGTGGTGGGCTATAGCCCGGATCATTTTTCAATTGTTCAGCAGGCAACTTGGAGGTGATGGCTCTATTGGCCGGCAGCGCAAGCAGTTGCCCCATTACCTGATGGGTAAAATCCAGATACGCATCGTGCGGGGGTAGCGGGAGTTCGATGTAACTGGTGGCCTTGGTGGCGTCGAGTGGGCTAACACCGGCAGAAATATAAATCGCGTCAAGCGTGGCGACCTGCCCCTTTTGCAGATACTCATTAAGCATGGCCCGGCAATTCTCCAGGCTCACGCGCGTGGCTTTGCTTTCCATGGTGCCGCGGTAGGCGTTGAGACCTAGAAAAGTCATGCCCACCAGCAGCATGAGGATGCCGATAACCACCAGCATTTCGATCAAGGTAAAGGCGTGTCGCTGTCGCATGGCCTGCTCTTTCCGGCGGAAACGTATCCGCCATAAAAGTATTCGCGTTGTCCAGTGAAAGAATGCGGAAAATCTTGGCAAAAAGCCCGTGCCAGCCCCAAAGCGTTTTACCGGCAGCGCTTAGGGCCGCAGGGCCGACCAGCGCGGGTAAAGCTGCATGGCCATGTCGATGGCCGTGGCCAGCATTTGATCGCTCTGGCGGACCATGGCCGCGGCGCGCAATTGCGATTCAACCTGGTCCGTCAGCTCCCGAAACTGCTGCGACCATAAGGTTTTGTGAATCTTTTCTTGCACCGCCGGATCGTCAAAGGGGAGGATTTTGCCGGTTTTGCGTTCCAGCAGTTTGGCCAGGTAGACCGCCCCGCTTTCCTCGATGGGCGCAGAAACCTCGCCGGGCTTCATTTGCCACAGCGTCTTTTCCACCTTCTCCAGCTTAAACGCGCCGCGTTCGATCCAACCCATGTCCCCTTGATTACGCTTCCAAAGCGAATTGTCATTGTAAGACGCGGCGACGGCGGAAAAATCCTCGCCGGCCAGCGCCCTGGCACGCAGGGTTTGGGCTTTGATGCGGGCGGCGTCCATTCCGCCGGTCTGGTCGGGATCAATCTTGATGAGCTGAAAATGGGCCTGGTCGTGATCGGTGAACTGATCGTCCAGATGCCGCTGGTAATAAGTGCGCAGGTCGTTGGCGCTGATTTGGATGCGCGGCACCACCTTGCGCTTGTAATACACTTCGGTCATGTAGCGGCGATATTGCTCGCGCACCAGCTCGTCAAAATCGTAACCTTCCTCAGCGGCATTTTGCCGGGCCAGCTCCACCGAACCGCCGGCCTCGGTAATCAGGCGATTGCGAAACTGCATAGTCAGCGAGTCGGCGATATTTTTATCCGCCAGTTCCAACAGCCGGTCGGCGGCGGCGAAAACCAGTTCATTGCGGATCAGGCCATTAATCTGCTTGGCGATTTCACTGGTGGCGTAGGCGCGAAACTGCGACTGATCCATATCGCGGGCCTTGGCCGCCAGTTCACTTTGCAAAGCCGCCAGCACGCGCCCGGCGTAAATGGGCGAGCCGTTGACCTCGGCGACCACGCCGCCGACGACCTGGTATTGCCCCCCAGCCAGCGGAACCGTCGAAGCCCGGGTCGTGGCCCCCGTGGCGGCGGGCAGAGTAGCGGCGGGCGGAGTCGGCGGCAAAGGAGCCGGGGCATCGGGCCTCGGCGTCAGGGGCGCGGTTGGCCGCGTCGAGGTGGCGGCGGCACGCGTGTCGCCGGGTGCGTAAAATGCCTGGCCAGAGAGTGTGCGGCGGTTATCCGAGCCGCAACCCGCCATCGCCGCCGCGGCCGCCAGCAACATCGCCATAGGCTTGGTCATAGGCGCTACTCCCACTTGACGGCCACACGTTTGCCGGCCTTGGAGCTTTCGATGGCCGCAAAGACCATCGCCAGGCTCTTGATGTTGTCGTGGCATTCGGTCTGCGGCTTCTGGCCGGTGCGCAGATAGCGCAGCATTTCGCGCAGCGCGCCGTGCATGCCGCCCGGCTCGGTGGATACAGGGGGGATTTCGGCGGGGCGCTTGGGTTGGAAAAATCCTTCCTGGCCATCAACCAATTCGCCGACGATGGTTTTGTCGTCGGTGTAATGCAGCGTGCCTTGGGTGCCGATCACCCGCCAGTCGCCGTCCCATCCGGTATGGCAGCCTTCGGCGCACCAGCTTCCCCGGAAGGTGAAGCGCACGCCGCCGGACATTTCAAACAGGCAGTTGGCGGCCACATCGCCTTTGTACCAGGAACCTTTGGGGTTGAATTCTTCGGCGAAGACGCTCACCGGATCGCACTGGCAAAGCATCCGGGCCAGATCAAACTGGTGAATGGCCATGTCGAGAATCAGCGGGCTGTCCATTTCATCGCGGAATCCGCCGAAGTGGGCCCCGATGTAAAAGTCGCAATTGAGCGTGGTCAGCTCGCCGATTTGGTGGTTGTCCATCGCCGCGCGCAGGCGCGGAGGATGCGGATTCCATCGCCGCGACTGGCTGACCATGTATAGCTTGCCGGTTTTCTCGGAGGTTTTGACCATTTTTTTCGCCTGGTCCATACTGGCGGCCATGGGTTTTTCGCCGATGACCGGCAAGCCCGCCTCCAGGGCCTGGCAGGTAACGGCGCAGTGGGCGTCGGGAATGGTCAAGTCCAAAGCGAAATCCGCTTTGGCTTGGCGCAAGGCGGTGGGCAGGTCGCCGTAGGCTTGGGCGCCACTCAATTCATATTTGGCGATTTGAGCCTCGGCGTTTTCCTTTTTCAAATCCACTACCGCCGCTACTTGCACATTTTCCGCTTTGAGCGGCGGGAACCAGGCATTGGAGATTCCGCCGGCGCCGATGACGATGACACGTTCCTGAGCCATAAAACTTTTTCCTTGGGTAAAACCAGTTTGACCGTTGCGATAGGCTAACCGGGCGCGGGCTACGGTCAATATTGAGCGTCGAGAAATAATTGCTCATAGCGGGGCAGGACGCTGTGCCATGAATAATGTCGAGCCACCGACTCCCACCCGCCGCGGCGCAGTTTTTCACGCAGGGGAACGTCATTGAGGAGGCGGCGGATAATCCGGGCCAGCGCCGCCGCATCATCCAGTGGGCAAAGTAGACCGTTGTAATGGTCGATCACCACATCGCGGATGCCCGGGGCCTCGGTAGCGATGACCGGCACGCCGGCGGCCATGGCTTCGATTAAGACCAACCCGAATCCCTCGGCGCGCGACGGCAGCACGAGCACGTCCATCTGCGCCAGCGCCAGGTGCGGCTCGGTGGTCGCGCCGTGCAGCGTTACCCGTTTGCCCAAATGCAGTTGCGCGATCAGCGATTGCAGCAGCGGGCGCTGGGAACCTTCTCCAAAAATATGCAGATTCGTTGAGTCGTCCAGCAACGCCATCGCCTGTAGCAGTTGGGGCAGATTTTTGATCGGGTCCAAGCGCCCGATAAAACCGATGCTGCGCCCAGTCGGACGCAATGGCAGTTGCGGCCAATCCCGGCTGTCCAGCGCGTTGGCAATGACAACGATTTTTTGCGGCGCGATCCCCGCCTGGTTAATCGCCGCGGCGCGCACCGACGCGGAGGGCACAACGATCGCCCTGGCGGCCGATTGCACCAGGCCTTGCAGCGGCCAGTGCCAGCGCGGGTAGGGCTGGGCGGTCTGGATAGACTGGATGAGGGCGCCTTGGCCTTGCCAGTTGGCCAGTGCGGCGGCGACATTGGCGTGGAGCAGCAAGCTGTATATTACGTCGAATTTCCCACGACGAATCAAATGCCGCAAGCGCACGATCGCGCGAAAATCGCCTGGGCCGGCGGCATTAAGCGGCGTAACGGGGATGCCCGCCGCGAGGATTTGTGGCGCCACCGCTCCGGCGCGATCCAGGCAGGCGACTTGCACTTGCCAGCGGTCGCGCAAGCGCAACGCCATCTCGCGCACCACCGTGGGCGTGCCGCCCAGGCGCAAGTCGGTGGTGAGGATGAGCAGACGCGGTTGGCTCATGGGTTTGCCAGCATGGATGCACTTTCGCGCAAGGCGATTTTCAGTTTCCGCCGGGCCGCCGAATCCTGGGACGACGGTTGCAACACCCTTGGTTAGCCGCGCTGGGCCTCGGCCCATTTTCCAAGCTCGGTGGCGCGGTCGTCAGCGCTCATTCAGCCCCGCGGCGAACTGGGATTCAGTGGCGTAAGCTGGAAAAAAAAGCGGGCGGCGCGATGGCCATGGCCGCGCTCATTAACCGCGCAGCGTGCCCTTGGTGCTAGGCACACCTCCCTGCCGCGCATCAAGACTCATGGCCTGGCGCAGGGCGCGGGCGACGGCCTTGAAGACCGCCTCGGCCAGGTGGTGGTTGTTGGTGCCGTAGGGAACTTGTATGTGCAGGTTGAATTTCCCGGTCATGCAAAAGGCGCGGAAAAATTCCTCGATAAGCTCGGCGGGGAAATTGCCGATCATCGGGCTGGTGAAGGCAATGTCGCAGACCAGCGCGCCGCGGCCGGACAGATCGATGCTCACCTGCGCCAACGCCTCATCCATCGGGACGGAGGCAAATCCGTAGCGGGTGATGCCCTTCTTATCGCCCAGGGCTTGTTCCAGCGCCATGCCCAGCACGATGCCGACATCCTCCACGGTGTGGTGGGCGTCGATATCCAGGTCGCCAGAGGCCTGCACATTCAGGTCGATCATGGCGTGGCGGCTGAACAGCTCCAGCATGTGATCGAAAAAGCCGACGCCTGTTTCCACCTGGTATTGGCCGGAGCCGTCCAGGTTCAGCGAGAAATCGATTTGCGTTTCGGTAGTCTGGCGGCTGACTTCCGCCGTTCGTCCGGGGGTTGGGTTGTTCATCAGGCGCTCTCCAGAAAATTGTCCAGTGTTTGCAGAAGAATGTCGTTATGTTCCAGAACACCAATGGTAATGCGCAGCATCTTATCCAATCCAGGCTGGGGAAAGTAGCGCACCAGCACCTTATGGCTTTTTAGATATTGGTAAATTTCCGCGGCCTT
Source organism: Tepidisphaerales bacterium (assembly GCA_038317225.1). Lineage (GTDB taxonomy): Bacteria > Planctomycetota > Phycisphaerae > Tepidisphaerales > Tepidisphaeraceae > JBBQBE01. The sequence continues at coordinate 7,540 of JBBQBE010000046.1, forward strand.
CTGGCTCGGCGGCTCCACCAGCAGAAAATTGGCCGCCGAGGGAATCACGCGGTAGTGGCGTTTGGTCAATTCCCCGGCCATCCGTTTGCGCTCCTCGGCCACATATTTCCAGCTTGCGCGGGCATGGGCGCGATCCTGCAAAGCCGCGACCGCCGCAGCCTGGGCAATGGCGTCGCAGGGATAACTGTCGCGGGCCTTGTTGATCTGCGCAATGAGATCCGCAGCGCCGATGGCGTAGCCGAAACGCAAGCCGGCCAGCGAGTACCCTTTGCTGAGAGTACGGCAGATCAGCAGGTTGGCGTGGGTCTTGAGAAGTTTGACACAATCCACGCCGGCAAAATCGGCGTACGCCTCATCGACCAAAACGACCCCTTGGAAGCGGCGCAAAAGCTCCGCGATGGCGTCAATAGGCGTGAGCGTGCCACTGGGGGCGTTGGGATTGGCCAGAAAAATGGTTTGCGCGCCGCTTTGGAGCAGTTGTTTGGTTGGCAGTTGCCACGGCTCATCCCAGGGAACCGGGCACGGCTTGACTTCCGCCAATTTGGCCAACACCGGGTAAAGCGAATAGGTCGGATCGGGAAAGGCCAACGTTTGCTCCGGCCCGGCCAGGGCCCCCAGGGCATAGGCCAACACATCATCCGAACCGTTGCCGCAGGTGATCATATCCGGCGTAACCCCATGCACCTTGGCCGCCACTTTACCGAAGGCGGCGCAGGTGGGGTCGGGGTAGCGCCGCAGCGCTTCGGCCGGCACCTGGGAAATCGCCCGCAGGACATGGATGCTGGGCGGGAATGGATTTTCATTGGTATTGAGCTTGATGTATTGCTCTTTTTGCGGCGGCTGCTCGCCGGGAGTGTAACCGTCCATTTGGCGAACTGTCGGTCGAATCCACTGTGAACGCATGGGGCACGATTATATCGACATAACCGGCAAAAACTACCGCGCCGGGCGGCGGGCAAGTATGATGCCCGGATGCGGCGATGGCTTTTAGCTCTGTTGCTTGCGGCGGCATTGCCGGCGGCGATCTGCCGCGGGGAACTGCGCGTTTTCGTTATGACCATGGGGCCGGGACCGGAACTATACGAGCGCTTTGGCCACAATGCCTTGTGGGTGCACGATTCGGCTGACGGCAGTGATATCGCCTACAACTGGGGTATTTTCAGTTTCGACAACGATTTTATTTCCCGCTTCATTCGCGGCGATATGCGCTACTGGATGGAAGGGTTTGACGCCCGGCGCACGGCGGAAATCTACGCCGCCTACGGGCGCTCGGTGAGCGTGATGGAACTGGACCTCAGCGACGCGCAAAAGCGGCATCTACAAGATTTTTTGCTGTGGAATCAGTTGCCGGAAAATCGTTACTACCGCTATGACTATATCCGGGACAACTGCACCACGCGCCTGCGCGACGCCTTGGATGCGCCGGGCGTGCTGCATGGGCAGTTGCGTCGCCAGTTGTCGGGCATCTGGACCGGCGAGAGTTGTCGGTTTTACACGCGGCGGATCATCGCGGCCGATGCCCTTGCTTATACGGGACTGGAATTTATTCTGGGCCGGCCGGTGGATCAGCCGCTCAATGCGTGGGATGCGTGCTATTTGCCGGAGCAATTGGAAAAATACCTGCGCGCGGCGCAAGGGGTTGATGAAGGCGGCGTGATGCATCCACTGGTCAAGCCGGACAGCGTGCGACTAATCAGTCCCAATCGTCTTGAGCCGGTACTCCAGCAGCCGCCGAATTGGCTATGGCGCTATCTGGCAATTGGCGTGGTGTATGGTTTGGTCAGCGGGACGGGCATTGTATGGGCCGCCGGCAGCGCCAAGCGATGGCGCGCAAGGCTGGCGCTGACGCCGGCGGTGGCGTGGGAGATTTTGTGCGGCGCGGCCGGCACGTTTTGGCTCGGTGGCGTGCTGTTTACGGATCATTGGGCCATCGCATGGAATGACAACGGCTGGCTGTTTACGCCTTTGTCGTGGGTGTTGGCCTGGGCACTATTGCGGGGGCGGGGCAATACGCGCTGGGCGCGGGGGTGTGCCGTGGCATTGGCGCTGCCGGGGATGGTGCTGGTGTTGCTGAAACTGTCGCCCCTGGCGATGCAGGCCAATGGGCCGATGCTGGCTTTGGCGCTGCCCATTCACCTGTGCGTCGCCGCGGCGCTAGTAGGCCCAAAGCGGTTGGCAAAAGCGCGGGGAGCGTAAGCGATGAAAGCCATCACGGTCTATTGTTCATCCAGCGCACGGATCGACCCGGCGTTTCTTGATGCCGGAGACGAACTTGGCCGCGCCATCGCCGCCGAAGGCTGGACGCTGGTTTACGGCGGCAACCACATCGGCATGATGGCTCGCCTGGCCGACGGTGCCCGGGCCAACGGGGGGAAGGTGGTGGGTGTGACGCCGCAGGTATTGGTGGATAAGGGCATCAGCGATCCAAGCTGTGACGAACTGGTGGTTACTTCCGATATGCGCCAGCGTAAAGCGCTGATGGAGTCGCGCGGAAATGGTTTTGTGGCCCTTCCCGGCGGATTGGGGACACTGGAGGAACTGTTTGAAATCATCGTAGGCCGGCAATTGCGCTTGCACGCCAAGCCGATCGTGCTACTCAATATCAACGGCTACTACGATCCATTTTTGCAGATGCTCCAGCGCGGCATCGAGCAAAATTTTATCAAAGCCAAAGCGCTGGAGCTTTTTCACTGTACTGCGATGGTTGCCGACGCGATCCAATTTCTGCGCGCGCATTTTGCCTCTGCCGGCTGAATCATCGCGGAATTGTGTAGACTGAATCGTCGCCGATTATTCATGCCGCAAAGCATCGATGGGGTTCATCCTCGCGGCCATCACCGCGGGATAAAGGCCAAAGCCAATGCCGATCATCCCGCTGACCAGGAAACTGCCGATCACGCTCCAGGTGGCGATGACCGTGGGATAATTTTGCGCACTGAACAAACGCACAATCGCCGGCAGCGCGGTGGCGGAAATGGAGCCGAGGGCGATTCCAATCAATCCGCCGCTGAGGGAAATCACCGTGGTTTCGATCAAAAACTGGAGCGTGATATGGCGGCGTTTGGCCCCCAGGGCGCGGCGGATGCCGATCTCGCGGGTGCGCTCGGTTACGGTGGCCAGCATGATATTCATGATGCCGATTCCGCCGACGACCAGCGAAAAACTGGCGATGCCGACCATGATGAAATTAAACATGCGATTCAGCCGCTCGGCGTTACGCAAAATTTGTAGCGGGGCTTTGACCTGAAAATCATTTTTGGGATGAAAAGGGGCCAGGGCGTTTTCGGCGATGTTGCTCAGGGTTTCGACATCCTCGCGGCGATCGGCCTGCAACCAGATTTCGCTCAGCTCAATTTTTTTGCGTTCAAAGGAACCGGGCAGCATGCGAATCACCTTGTCGCCAAAAACTTGCTGGGCCAGCGAGAGCGGAAAGTAAACGTCCAGGTCCAGGTCGCGCTGCATGATCCCGCCCGCTTCAGCGCCGGCGCGTAAGCCCGTTGGTTCCAGCACGCCGACAATCTTCACCAGGGCCGTGGCCATATTGGAGCGGCCGATTTGCAAAGTGCGACCCAGCGGGTCTTGAAAGGGAAAGAGTTGCCGGGCCACATCCGCCCCGATCACGCACACCGCCGCCGCCCGTTCCTCATCAAGTTGGGTGAAATACACCCCGCGGGCCAGCGGCAGGCGGATGACCTGGAAGAATCCCGGCGTGGTGCCAATGGCATTGGCGTTGGCGCGGATATCGCGGTAAACAATCTGTTGCTCAGTGTCGCGCAGGGGCACCACCCGTTGCAGGCCCGTAAGCGTCTTGAGCCGAGCCAAATCTTCGCGCAATAACCCGTATTCCAGCATACGCTGCGTGCGCGAGCTGGCGTCGGAACTTTCGGCCGGGCGCGAGGAGCGCACCAAAATATTCTGCGCCCCAAGCTGCTCCATTTGCTGCAAGGCCGCCTGTTTGGTTCCCTCGCCGATGGCCACCATGATGATCACCGCCGCCACGCCAAAGATGATCCCCAGAGCCGTCAGCAGGCTGCGCAGCTTGTGCAAGCCCAGGTTTTTCAAGCCTAAAACGAACGTTTCCAGAAAAAAGGCGAACATTGGCGGCGATTGTGCGTCAAAATAATGTCGTTGCAAGCGCTCGGAGGAACCATCCAGCGCCGGCCGCGGTTGGGCGAGCCAATAAAACGGCCGCAGTAGGGCGGGCCAACAATACGGCCGCGGTTGGATAGCCAACAAAACTGCCGCGGTTGGGCGAGCCAACAAAACATCCGCGGTTGGGTGGGCCAACAAAACGGCCCCGCCGTGGTATAAAAGGTACACAAGCGCTGGAGTAGAGCATGAAATCGTCATTGACACTGTATGGGCTGGCCGCGTTAGCCTTGGCATGCGGAGCGAATCTGGCGGTAGCGCAAACCCGCTCCGCGGCCGATTCGGCATTGTCCGACCAGGTGCGCCAAAGCGAATTGCAACAGCAGCAGCTTCGCGGTCAAACCCAGCGCGTGGCCCAGCAGTTACAAGCCGTTATTGATGATTTTGAGCGTAACGGCATCGGCGGTGAGGATGTGCAAACGCTCAAAGCCATCGGTGCCGTGCTGGGCAATTTGTCGGATAAGGACATGGAGCGGATTATCGCGCTGTTGCAGCAGGCGCGGGGGGTGGGGCCGGTAGCGGCTCGGAAAAATCTGCTGGATGCTTACGCGGCGCAAAAGGTGATCCTGGGCCAATTCCGGGATTTGCTGGCACAATATCAACGTCAACAATCTCTGTTTGCCCTCTCGCAGCGTTTTGCGCTGCTGGCCCAGCGGCAGGAAGTCAATTTGCGGGGCGCGATTGATCTGGCCAAATTGGGCAAACCGGCCGATAAATTGCCCCCCGAGCAGCGCGATGCGTTGCAGGTGCAACTCGGCGAGCAGGCGTCGCTGCGCGATGAAACCGCCGGAGCCATGGCGGAATTGACCGACGTGGCCCAGCGCATGGACATGGCCACCGCCAGACGGTTGAAAGAGGCGATGGATGTGGCGGCGCGCAATCAGTTGACCGAATCGATCTCCGGGGCCGTTACCGACCTGACGACCGCCAATTTCTATCGCGCCGCCACGAGGCAGCGCACCGCTCGTGAGCAGTTGCGTGAATTATCGCGCTTGGTGGCACCGGTGGAGGATGTGCTAGGGCAGTTGAACCAGGCTCTTAACCAAATTGACGCGCAGATTGCCCAGCAGACCCAGGTGAACGAGATGGCCAAAGCCGCCAAGCCTGTTCCAGCGGCTTTACAGCAAGTTGAGCGCAAGCAGGGAGAAGTGGTCGATCAAGCCGATTTGACGCGAAAGAATCTGCAACCCTTATCCGCGCCGGCGGCGGCGGAATTGAAAAACGCCCAGGACCGGATGCAGGAGGCGCGCCTCGCTCTCAATGCTCAGCAGCCCAAAGAGGCCGAGCAGAAGGGGGCCGCGGCTCTGAAAAACCTGGAGGGCGCGCGGGCCGCGGTGCAAAAGCAAATCGAACAGGCGAAAAACCAGCAGCCGGCGGCTCCGCTGGCCCAGGCGATGGAACTAAAGCAAAAAGTGCATGAATTGCTGGAAGCGCAAAAGCAACTGACGGCCAAAAATCCCGACAGCCCGCCGGCCGCAACGCAGGCCGCGGCCAACCAGGGCCAGTTGCAACTGAGCGCCACGCAATTGCAACCGCAAGCCGCCGGGGTTTCGCCGGTGGCGGCGTCGGAACTGGGCAATGCCTCCCAGCAGATGTCCCAGGCGGCGCAATCGCTGGAGCAATCCCAGCGCGGCACTGCGGCACAACCGGCACAAAAATTGGCCGAGCAAGCGCTGGCCAAAGCCGAAGAGGCGCTGGCCCAGCAGGTGGCTAAACTGGAACAGGCGGCCAAGGATTTGAAGGATTTGCAGCAGGCGCGACAACAGGTGGCGCAGCTCATGCAGGATCAGCAGAAGGTGGATCAGGCCACCGCCAATCAAGCCGCCAAGCAGGTGGCGGCCACGCCCCCCCAGCCCAAGCCGCAGGAGAGTGCCAAGCCCGATTCGCCCGCTGACGCGAACCAGCCGCAAAAAAACCAGCCGAACCAACCCGCCGAGGCGCCCAAGTCCGACGTTGCCAAGCCCGATAAGCCGGCCGATGCGCAAAAGCCCGATAAGCCCGCCGATGCGCAGAAACCCGATAAGCCCGCCGATGCGCAAAAGCCCGCCGATGCGCCCAAACCCGATCCCCAGCAGGCCAAAAAAACCGCCGAGGAGCAAAAGCAAGTCGCCAGCAAGACCGACCAAGCTGGCAAGCAGATGCCCCCCTCGGTGCCGGAGGCGGCCAAGGCGCTGGACCAGGCGAAACAGAATATGGACCAGGCGGCGGAGAATTTGAATAAGCCCGATCCGCAAGCGGCCCAGGCACCGCAAACCCAGGCCATGGACAAGTTGGCCCAGGCCCAGGCGCAACTGGATCAAAAAATAGACGATCTGCAAAAGCAGCTTGGCCAGTCGCCGCAGGATCCGCAGGCTTTGGATAATCTGGGCAAGCAATTGGATCAGGCGCAGCAAGAGGTGGCCGACGCCCGCGACAAGCTGCCCCAGCCGCCGGTGGCGGATGCCGCGGAACTTGCAAAGCAGCAGCGCGACCTGGCGGACGAGGCCAAAAAGCTGCAACAGGACAACCCGGCCGATGCGCACGCCCAGGCCGCGGCCAAGGCGGCGGAACAAGCGGCCAAAGATTTGGAAAACAATCAGCCGGCCGAGGCGGTAAAGCAAATGGACCAGGCCGGTAAGGAATTGGCCATGGCCCAGGACCCGCCCGCCGCCAAGGATGGCGGGGAAAAACCGAAGGACGCTGGCAAACCAGCAGAGGCGGGCAAGTCCGATGCCGCCAAGCCGGATGCGGCGGGCCAGAACCCCGATGGCGCGCAAAAACCCGACGGCGCGCAAAAACCCGACGGCGCGCAGAAACCCGACGGCGCGCAAAAACCCGATGGCGGGCAAAAACCCGACGGCGCGCAAAAACCCGACGGCGGGCAAAAGCCCGATGGTGCTAAGCCTCAGGGTGGTGAAAAAAGCGATAATGCTCAAACGCCGCCGGCGGCTGGCGGGCAACCCACGCCCTCGGCCAAGGAACTGGCCAAAAAGCAGGAGCAGATTAAAGCGGCCGCCCAGCAGTTGGCCGATGCCGCCCAAGCGGCCAAAGCGGCGGATGCGGCAGAGGCGGCCGGTCAGATGCAAAAAACCGCGGAGGAGCTATCCAAAATGCAAGCTCAGCCCGCGACCCCGGCCCAGGCGCAGCAGGCTATGCGCCAAGCACAGCAAGCTCTCACCCAGGCGGCGGCGCAGGCCCAAGCGCAAAATCCCCAGCAGGCCCAGCAAAACGCCCAACAGGCCCAGCAGGCCCTCGCTCAGGCGCAAGCGGCGGTGGCCATGGCCAAGCAGGGAATGAAATCAGATCAGCCCAACCAGGTGATGGCCGCCAGTGGGCAACCCTCTGACAAGCCGTCGCAAAAGTCCGATGAACGCAATGCCTCCAAAGGCAAGGGCGAGCGCAAGGATTTTTCCAGCAACGCCGACAACAACGGCCCGCGCAACGATGTGGCTGGCGACAGTCTGTTTCTCAAATTGCCCGAGCGCGAGCGTAAGGCGCTGCAGCAATCGCAAAAGGAAAAATATCCGGCGGAGTATGGTCCGATGATTGAGCAGTACACCCGCAACCTGGCAGAGGAGTCCAAGTGAAGTGTGCGTTATTAGCGGCGTGCTGCGCCGCATTTTTGTTGCCGGCCAAAGGGTTTGCGGCCGCTGCCGCGCCGTCCGCGCCGTCCGCCGCTGCCGCGCCGGCGGCGCCGCCTGCCGCTGCCGCGCCTGCCGCGGGCGTAGAGCTAGTGAAAGTGGATCCGGCCATTGAAGCGGTTTTACGCTCGTCGCAGCGCTGGCTGGTTTCCCGCCAATTGCCCAGCGGTGCGTGGAATGAGCAGGGCAATCGCCAGCAGGCCGCATTCACCGGCTACGCGATGATGGCTTTGATGGCTTGCGGCAATACGCCCGGCGAGGGGGAATTTGGCAAGGCGGTGGCGCGCGGGGCGCAATTTCTGACCGATTGCATCCGCCCCGATGGTTTTATCGCCGCCTCCACCGGAGAGGCCAACATGTACGGCCACGGCATCGCCTCCATCGCTTTGGCCGAATTGTATGGCCAGACGCGCGACCCGGCTTTGCGCGGCAAACTGGAGCGGGTGATTCATTTAACTTTGGCTTGTCAAAACGGCGCCGGCGGCTGGCGCTACTCGCCCCATCCGGGCGATGCGGATATTTCCGTTACCGTGCTGCAAGTGGTGGCGCTGCGGGCGGCGCGCAACAGCGGCATCGACGTGCCGCAAAGCGCCGTGGACAAAGCGATTGCCTACGTCAAAAGCTGCCAGCACCCGGCCACGGGGGGTTTCACGTACCAAACCAACAGCGGCAATCCCGGTTTCGCACGCACTGCCGCGGCGATCTACTCGTTGCAGGTCTGCGGCTTGTATGACGATCCGCTGGTGGCCAAAGGTGAAAAATTCCTTTTTGATCGGCAGCTCAAGGATATGGAATGGTTCACCTATGGAAATTTCTACGCCGCGCCGGCCCTATACATGATCGGCGGCGATTCGTGGAAAAAGTGGTATGGGCAAATCAGCGGTTCATTAATGCAGCGGGTGCATCGCCAAGGGGAATTAGCCTGGTGGGATCCGCTGGAAGGCGGCCCGGGCCAAGGCCCGCTCTACGCCACCAGCGTCTACACCGCGATCCTGGCCATGCCGTACCATTACATTCCGCTGTATCAGCGATGATGCATAGTCCGCCGCCCAAACGCCGCCCGCAGGGTCGCGGCCCCATGCGGCGGCTTGTGTTTTCGTGCCCCTGCCGGTAACACTTTGAGCTTTCAGGGAGCGTAGCTCAACGGTTAGAGCAGGGGACTCATAATCCCTTGGTTCTCGGTTCGAATCCGAGCGTTCCCATTGCATTTTGTGTTCTCGGGCGATGCCGTGCGGCGTAGCGTTCCATTGTCGCTGGTTTTCGCTAAGATTCTTCCCCATGATCTATCGCATTGACGTTTTCGCCCGTGATGGCGGGGGTGATCCGGCGGGCCAGACGCTGCTTCGGGAAGCCAAAGAGTTGGGTTATGAATTGACTCATGTGCGCGCTGGGCGCATTTTTTTAATCGATACCAGCGCCACGGCGAGCCAGGTGCGCAAAATCGCCGATGAATTGCTGGCCGATCCGGTGGCCGAGACGGCGGTCATCCACGATGGCCCGTCGCACCCGGCGGATCAATCGCTGGTGGAAGTACATTTTAAACCCGGCGTGATGGACCCGGTGGCCGCCAGTACGCAAATGGCCATTGGCGACATGGGCATTGAGGTCAAGCAGGTGCGCACCGGCCGTTCATTTACCATTCAGCCGAAGATACAGCGCGACAAGCTGGAGCAACTGGCCTGGCGCACCCTGGCCAACGGGGTGGTTGAATCGGTTCATTTTGAGCCGTTTTTCCCTAAGGAATTTCCCCAGGCCGATGAGCGGGAATTTATCTTGACGCATGTGCCGCTGCGGGATTTGACGGCGGCGCAACTCAAAACGTTCAGCCGGGAAAAACATTTATTTCTCTCTGAAGCGGAGATGACCGCGGCCCAGCAATATTTTCGCCAGGCAGGGCGCGAGCCGACGGACATCGAACTGGAGACCATCGCCCAGACCTGGAGCGAACACTGCGTACACAAGACGCTCAAAAGCGCGGTGGACGTGCGCGAGGTGGATGAAAATGGCAAGGTTATTGCCGAGCGTCATTATGGCAATCTCATTAAGGAAACTTTGTTTGCCGCCACCAAGCAATTGATGCAAAAGCGGCAGAGCGCCGCGGCGGAAAAGAAAATCGGCCCCGAATGCTTGTCGGTGTTTGTGGACAATGCCGGGGTGATCGGCTTTGACCAAACCGATGCGGTGTGTTTCAAAGTCGAGACGCACAATCATCCCAGCGCTATCGAACCCTACGGAGGGGCGGCCACGGGCGTGGGCGGGGTGATCCGCGATGTGCTGGGGACCGGACTGGCGGCGCGTCCCATCGCCAACACCGATGTCTTTTGCGTGGCCTATCCCGACTACGGTGCTGATGGCGCCAGCTTGCCGCGCGGCGTGCTGCATCCCAAGCGCATCTTGCGGCAAATCATGGCGGGCGTGCGCGACTACGGCAATCGTATGGGCATCCCCACCGTCAATGGCGCGGTGTATTTCGATGACCGCTATTTGGGCAATCCGCTGGTCTTTTGCGGGTGCGTGGGCCTGATTCCGCGCGACAAAATCGCTAAGCAAACCATGAGCGGCGATTTGATTGTCGTCATGGGCGGACGCACCGGGCGCGACGGGATTCATGGCGCGACCTTTTCCAGCGCCGAGCTGACCGACACCCATGCTGATGAATTTTCCCACGCCGTGCAAATCGGTAACGCTATTACCGAAAAGAAGGTGACGGACGTGCTGCTGCAAGCGCGGGATCGCGGAATCTTTAACGCCGTAACCGACTGCGGTGCCGGCGGGCTAAGCAGCGCCGTGGGGGAGATGGGCGAAAAGACCGGCGCGATGGTGGAACTGGAAAAAGTGCCGCTGAAATACGCTGGGTTGCGCTACCCGGAAATCTGGATCAGCGAGGCCCAGGAGCGCATGGTGCTGGCGGTGCCGGGGCATAAAGTGCAAGAACTGCTGGACCTGGCGGCCGGTGAGGACGTGGAAGCGACGGTCATCGGCGTCTTTGGCACCGAAAATCGCGAGCTGGTTTTACGCTACCGCGCCCAGGAGGTGGGCAGGCTCTCCATGACGTTTTTGCATGAAGGCATCCCCATGCCCAAGCGCCGGGCGGTGGTGGCGCGGCCCAGCGCCGCGGAGCGCAAAAAAACGCCGGCGCAATTATCAACCGCCCACTGGCCGGCCTTTGCCTCGGCGGCCAGCCCGCGCGACAAACTGCTGGCGGCCTTGGCCCATCCGAATGTGGCGAGTAAACATTGGATCATTCGTCAATATGATCACGAGGTGCAGGGGGGCAGCGTCATCAAGCCACTGATCGGCCCGGCGCAAAGAGGTCCCAGTGACGCGGCGGTATTGCGGCCTAAATTGCATAGTCATCGCGGCGTGGTGCTGTCGTGCGGCTTGTCTCCGCATGTGGCCGATCCGTATGACATGGCCATCAGCGCGATTGATGAAGCGGTGCGCAACGCCGTGGCCGTGGGGGCGGATGTGAACAATCTTGCCGTACTGGATAATTTCTGCTGGCCCAGCGTAGACGATGAACGAGCCATGGGCTCGCTGGTGGCCGCGTGCGAAGCCTGTCGCGATGCGGCGCTGGCCTATGGCGTGCCCTTCATCAGCGGCAAGGATTCCCTGCATAACCAGTTCACCAATCAGGAGACCGGGCAGGTCATCCGCATCCCCAATACACTTTTGATCAGCGCCATGGGCGTGATTGAGGACACCCGCCGCTGCATCACCATGGATTTGAAGCATCATCGTCATCCGCTGTTTTTGATTGCCGCGCGAAACGGCCGCGATTTGCGGGTGCTGGCGGCGACACATCGGAAAATGGCCCAGGCCATCGCCGGCGGACTGGCGGCCAGTTGCCACGACCTGAGCGACGGCGGGCTGTTGGCGGCGGCGGCGGAAATGTGCATCGCCTCCAACCTGGGGCTGGCGATGGTCGAGGAGACATTTGATTACCAGCCGGCGTTTGCCGAAAAACCCGGCCAATACCTTCTGGAACTGGCGGACCCGGCCCAGTTGCCGCAACTGCAAGAGCTGCTGGACCCGGTGGCGGATGTGATCAGCGTTGGGGTTGTGCAGTATCAGCCCAAATTGCAGGTGCTGCGGCAAGGCAAGGTGGCCTGGGAACTATCTGTTGAGCAGTTAACCGCGGCCTGGCGCGGGACACTGGATTGGTAATAAAATTTGTCAGTGGTCAGTGGAACGGGCGGATTACCGCCCTATGGAATGTTGAATGTTGAATGTTGAGTGTTGATGGTTGAATGTTGCATTTTCAACAATCCACAATCCACGATCAACAATCAACAGGGCGGTACTCGGCCCGTTGCACTGACCACTGACTAATCTTGTTCGTTTGCTGTTGAATTGTTGCGGCCCTATGTGTGATCCTCGTTTGCAAAAGTTGGCGGATTTGCTGGTCAATTACAGCGTGGGCGTGCGCGGCGGGCAATTGGTGCGCGTGCGCGGGCCGGCGTTTGCGGAACCTTTGCTGCTGGAGATTTACCGGGCGGTGCTGGCCGCCGGGGCGCATCCGCTTTTGCGGCTGGGATGCGAAGCGGCTGAGGAAATTCTGCTCAAACACGGCAGCGACGGGCAGCTTCGCTATCAGCATCCCCTGACCTTACCGGAGGTGCAAAGTATCGATGCCAGCATTGACCTTTGGGCGGAGGAAAATACCAAGGCGCTCAGCCAGTGCGATCCGGCGCATCTGGCGGCACACCAAAGCGCGCGGCGGCCGATGATGGACCTGTTTATGCGCCGCAGCGCCGCCGGACAATTGAAATGGGTGGGCACGCAATATCCCTGTCAGGCCAGCGCCCAGGATGCGGAGATGAGTTTAGCCGACTACGAGCAATTCGTATTTGCTGCCGGCCATCTGGATGAGGTGGACCCCGCGGCCCGCTGGCGGCAAATCAGCCAGCGCCAGCAGTATTTGGCCGATTTTATGCAAGGTAAAAAGGAGATGCGGATTGTGGCGGCCAACGGCACCGACCTGCGTTTGGGGATCGAAGGCCGCCGGTGGGTCAACTGCGACGGGCATGAAAATTTCCCCGACGGCGAAGTTTTTTCCGGCCCGCTGCTGGACAGCGCTCAGGGGCGCATCCGGTTTTCCTTTCCGGCGGTCCACAATGGACGGGAAGTGCAAGACGTGGATTTGACCTTCCGCGATGGCAAAGTCGTGAAGGCATCGGCCGGGAAGAATCAGGAATATTTGCTGGCGATGCTGGACATGGACGCCGGCAGCCGCCTGCTGGGTGAATGCGCCATGGGAACCAATTACCATATCACCCGTTTCACGCGCAACACGCTTTTTGACGAAAAAATCGGCGGCACGTGTCATGTGGCCCTCGGCGCCGGTTATCCTGAAACGGGCAACGACAACTCATCTGGTTTGCACTGGGATATGGTGGTGGACCTGCGCCAAGGCGGGCGCATCGAAGTGGATGGGGAAATAATTAACGTCGATGGACGTTTTACCAATGCGCGGTGGCCTGGCAATGGCTAGCCGGCGCTGAACGATGATGTTCAACACACGGGAATACGATGACTGTCAAAACACAATGCAAATATGTCGGAGGGTTGTTGTCGCTGGTGATGGGCTTTGCGGCCAGCGGGCAAACTGTGGCGACGTCCCAGGGTCAAGCCGCGACCTCCATCGCTCCCTGCACCAGCGAGACTCAGCCGGTGGCGGGGTTGGCGGCGGATGCTTCGGTACCAGCTATTCTGGAGGCGCTGGAGGCCTCCGGACGCGATTTGCGCAATTTTTCCGCCTCGGTTTCACTGCATGATTCCGACGCTATTACCCAGGATGAATCGACGCGGCTGGGAAAAGTTTATTATCAAAAGCTGCCAGACGGCGCGGCGCGCTTGCGTGCGGCGTTTACCACGCTGCGCCGCGGGGCCTTGTCGCAAACGCAAATGCTGGATTACCTGCTGGAGGGCGGCTGGCTGATTGAACGCAACGAGGCCCGCAAAATCGAGGTGCGCCGCCAAGTGCTGCGTCCCGGCGAGAAAATCAATCTGCTCAAGCTCGGCGAAGGCCCTTTCCCCCTGCCCATTGGCCAGTCGCCTGCGGAGGTCCAGCGGCTATTTGATGTGAGTAAAATTCCCGTGGATCTGGACGATCCAGCCCGCACGCTGCACCTGCGGTTGGTTCCCCGGCCGGGGACGCAGTTTGAGAAAAAATTCGCGTCGCTGGATGTATGGGTGGACCGCGAGCATGGTTTTCCACGGCGGATCGACACGCTGGACAAAAATCAAACCCTTACCCGCGGCACCGACCTGACCGACCTAGTGGTGAATGGCCAAATCGCCGATGAGCAATTCAAATTGCCGGCCATCGACGCCAGCCAGTGGCAAAAGCATGAAGAGGCGTTTAGTGAGTGAACATGCGGTGCGTCGGCCAGAGTGCCGGCGGCGACTGGGCGACGGGGTGTTAAAGATTACTCGCACGATTCCTGTTAATCCAACTTCCGCAGTTGCGTGATCGAATCGGCCCTGGCGCTACCCCAACTTCCGCAGTTGCGTGATTGAATCGGTCTTGGCGCTAGCGCCAGGGCCGATTGTCACACGGTTTTAGGCACTACATCGACTTTTCAATCACGCACCTCTCGCCATGAAACGCCAGCCACGCTTTTCCGTCAAAATGAAAAATCTTTGGGGCCTATCTGCTGAAGTTGGGCTAAATGCAAGACGCAATTCGATTTGGACGAGATGGTAGCCGACCACATCAAGCCGTGGCACGAGGGAGGAAAAACCAGTGCGGGCAATTGTCAGATGCTTTGTAAAACGGACAATCGAACCAAATAGGATATATAAAAACACCCAGAAAGGGTCATAAGCCGAATGGCACTTCCATAAGGCTCACCATCCTTTCATAAGCCTTGCTTTTGCGATAGCGCGAACACAGGTAAAGGGTCATAAGCCTTTCTCCCCTGATTGCCGCAGATCCAGTGGCATTTATGCTGCGACGGGCGAAAATGGCTTTTGACCCTTTTAGTCCCTCACCAACAAGGTCAGCTCTTCGGCTGGGTCGGGGACGATCTTTGTCGTACGCATCCCGCGGCGGGGGACGGGCGGGATTCGATACACGCCCCGATTCCTCCTGCCCCTCCTGGCCCACCGGCCTCCCGTTCATGGATTACGCACAGGGATCCGAGAGCACATGGTGGGCCGCGTGCCACTCGGTCCAGATCGAGAGCGCCACCAACCAAGCGGCGAGTCGTTCACCGAACTCGCCAATCATCTCGCCTTTGGCGGCCAGGTCGGCCGTTCCTGAGAACGTCAGGGAGAGGCGGCTGACGAACCCCTTGGTCTTGCGCGTGATGATGGTCTCGTCGCATGTTTCCTTGTTCAAATCCTCGGCGATTGCGGTTGCCTCATTCCTGGCGGCCATGGCCTCATCGGCATCAATCAGCCGACCAATGAGGCTCACCAGTTCCTGGGTGAGTTTCTCAAACCGCAGTGCGATCGCCGCTTCATCAGCCCTGATAACCAGCTTGGCGGCGACTGCCGCCGCCGTCGCCGCATCGGCGGGCGCAACGGCCCTGAAGCCGGTGTTCACGGCATCGAAAGCGAGACTGGAAAGGCGGCCGGTTCCCTTCTTGGGTAAATCCCACCGGAAGTAGATCAGGCCTTCATCCTTAAGCACACGCAGATCGCGTTTGGTGAGCTGCATGGAGTGCCCCTCGCTGCCGAAGTAGAGCCGGACTAGTTCGTGTGATGGTCCGGCCCCATCAGGATCGACGATATGCGCCTCAAAATGCTCCTTGGTATGCTGAGACAATTCAAACAACTGGATGATGATCTGCCGCTCTCGCTCTGTGAGACTATACTCCAACATGCCGTTGCCTACCTTCCATCCTCAAACACGCAGGGGAGCCTAAAGCGGACGCACCTCAATGGTGCTAAAAGAACGCTTTCTCCTGGGAAACCCGCATATGGGCGGCTCTGGCCAGACTGAACCGCAAAGAGAATAGCACAGCAATCCTCGATATTTTCGCGGGGAACCTTGGCCACGGCTTTGGACGATAAGGCGCATAGCCACCTGTTATTAAACGAGTAACGCTTGTTTTAGTGCCATTGGGGACGCACCTCAATACACACTGCAACAGCAAGAGTTTAACGAGCTTGCAGGGGTGATGTCAATGATTTAGCTGCCAGAAGAAAAAGGGCATAAGTGCTCTGTCTCGACCCTCATTTTTGGGGGCGAGTCTGGGTTGGCCCGTGCCTGAAACTTCACGGAGATCAGGGGGCGCGATCGCCGTACTCAACCGCCGCTGGAGAGGATCGAGATGGAGCGATTACGTCCTTGTTTCATGCTCTCTCTGTGACCACCGCACCCACTCTGTGGCGAGAAATTCGATTTTGGCCACAGAGGCCACCGAGGCCACAGGCACCGGAAAAAGGGTCATAAGCCAATACGGCTTTCCTCTCGGGTTTTCTTGGGGGCTCCGATGTCGCGTTGGGACTAGAAAGCAGGACAGGAATCGATCAGCCGCTACAACACGTTTGCGCAAGCCCCGGAAAAAGCCCCGGAAAAAGGGTCATAAGCCAATACGGCTTTCTCTCGGGTTTGCTTTGACCAGAAAACAGAACAGGAATCGATCAGCCGTTGCAACACGTTTGCGCAACCTTGGGTGGGTCGGCCCGGATTGCGCAACGTTGATTCCCAGCCAAGGCAGCTTTCATGCTCCACATCCTAATCCTCAAAACGGGGACATTTCCGGGGCCTGGGACAACACCCTTTTGATTGTTGATCGTGGAGTATTGGACGGGCGGATTACCGCCGTGCTGATTGTGGACTGTTGACTGTAGATTGTGGAAATTGCTCAACATTCAACGCTCCACGCTCCACAATCAACATTCAACATTCAACGCTCCACACTCAACACTCAACCCTCGCCCCTCGTCCGCCGATTGCAATTCGCCACTTTTAACCGCACATTATACCCATGCGCGATCGCTCCCATTTGCTTACCGAACAACGCCTGGCCGCCTCGATGCAACTGGATCAACTGACCGTGGCCGAGGCGGTGGATTTATTTAATCAGGAAAATCGCCGGGCCGTCGAGGCCGTCGCCGCTCAAAGCGCTGGTGTGGCCGAGGCGGTGGTCCTGGTCGCCGCGGCGCTGCGGCGGGGGGGGCGGCTCATATATGTCGGTGCCGGCAGCAGCGGACGGCTGGGTGTGCTGGACGCCGCCGAGTGCCCGCCCACCTTCAGCAGCGATCCCGACCGCATCCTCGGCGTCCTCGCCGGTGGCCCTCCAGCCATGTTCCGCGCCCAGGAAAATATCGAGGACCAGCCCGACGCCGGTGCGGCGGAGATGGCCCGGCTTAACGTCGGCGCCGCCGATGCGGTGATGGGAATCGCGGCGGGGGGGACCACTCCTTTTGTCCACGGCGCGCTGGCCGAAGCCCGCCGCCGCGGCGCTTCCACGCTCTATTTCTGCTGCGTGCCAGCCGCCGATAACGAGCCGCAAGCCGACGTTTACATCCGCCCCCTCACCGGCCCGGAAATTCTCACCGGCTCCACCCGCCTCAAAGCCGCGACCGCCACCAAACTGGTGCTCAATACCATCAGTACCCTGGCTATGGTGCAGCTCGGCAAAGTCTATGAAAACCTCATGGTCGATCTGCGCGCGGCCAATGAGAAATTGCGCGATCGCGCCGCGCGCATCGTCGCCACCGTCTGCAACCTCCCGGCCGATCAGGCGCGCGATCTGCTCCTACAAGCCGGTGGCCAGGTGAAAGTCGCCATCGTGATGCGGCGCTGCAACCTGCCCGCCCACGAAGCCGAGCAATTGCTGCAAAAACATCACGGCCATTTGCGCCACGCCCTGGCGTAGGGTCGCCTATTCTGTTTCTTTCCAACTCTGCACAATGTCGCCGGTGGCGTAGCGCACCTTCGCGGCCATTTGCGCCACGCCCTGGCGTAGTCGCGCCTATTCTATTTCTTTCCAAACCTGCACGATGTCGCTTGTGGCGTAGCGCACCCCGCGGCCATTTGCGCCACGCCCTGGTGTAGTCGCGCCTATTCTGTTTCTTTCCAAACCTGCACAATGTCGCTTGTGGCGTAGCGCACCTTCGGGGCCTTGGCGTAATGATCGCCGGCGGCGCGATATCCCGCGGCGCATAGCACACTGGCTCGATAGCCGCGCGGCTCCAGCTTTAAAATCGCCTCCAGCTTATCCGTCTCAAAGCCCTCCATCGGGCAGGTGTCAATCCCCAGCAGGCTGGCGCAGGTCATGAAATTGCCCAGCGCGATATAGCACTGACGCCGCGCGTATTCATCCACTTCCGTTTTTAACGGTCCCTGCACCAGGTGATTCACCATCGCCGCCCGGTAGCCGCCGAGCGTTTCACTTGGCACTTTGCGCACTTCCACAATGCGCTTCAGCCAGGCGTCGATCTCCGCGGTCCCCACGTTCAGCCGATGCGCGAAAATCACCAGATGCGAACAATCCGCCACCTGCCGCTGATTCCAGCACGCCGGCACTAATTTTTCCCGGGTTGCCTTATCCGTCAAAATATAAAACTTCCACGGCTGCAATCCGAAACTAGAGGGCGTCAAAGCCAGCGCCTCGCTTAAGGTATTCCAGTCGGCGGCGGCAATGACTCGATCGGCATGAAATTGCTTGGTCGCATATCGCCAGCGCAATTGCCTCAAGAGCGCTTCACTTTCAATGATTCGATTCATAATCAATCTTCCTTCCTCGCAGCGGACATAATCGCCCGCCACGGCTCTCCATTATAGACAAACCGGTCCACCACGCGCCCCTTGACCGACCATCGCTCGGCCAGCGCCTCTGGAACCAGCACAATTTCTTGCTCCGCCAGTACCCCGCCCGTCCACGGCCGCACCACCCGATTTAGATATATCGACAGCTCCAATGCCTGCGCATGTTGCAATCCCATCCAGAACCGCGCGCCGGGATACCGCTTCGCCAGTGCCGCCATCGCGACTTTGCTGTCGCTGCGCTCTCCGGCCTGATACCGCGCCCCTGCGTAATACGCCGCCTGCAATATCAGCAGCATCGCCGTTGCCGCCACCGGCACCCGCCACCAGCTCGCCAGCGGCCGCCACAAACTCCATCCCGCCGCCGCCCCAAGTGCCGCCATCCAACCCGAGGCCTCCCACCACGAATACCACACCTGCCCATCCGCCCGCCGCAGCACGGTGGCGCCAGCGACCGGCAAAGCGATCGCCGCCACCGAAAGAAAAATCCCATGCAGCCAAATCAGCCGCCGATGATGCTTGATGTTTTGATCGTCAAACAATTCCAGCCACCCCCACGCCGCCAATAGTGCCGCGGGAAAAATCATCGGCAGCAAATACCGATCCCTAATCGGCGGCACCAGGCTGATAATCCCCAGCGGCACCGCCCACGCCAATGCCATCCACCCGCGCCACGCGCCATCGCGTCCACGCCGCCGCGTCCAGCAGGAAATCAGTCCCACCACCAGGCAAATCGTCCACGGCACAAACAATCCCAGAAATATCAGCACCTCCCACGGACGGCTTTGCAAACCTTCCGCCTGCTCCTCGGCCATACTCAGTTCATTTTTCCACGCCGCCAGTTGCGCAGCGCTGACATGGCTCAATACATACATAACCCAAGGCAGGCCGATCGCCAGCATCACCCCCATCCCGGCGGCTAGCGCACCCCAGCGTATCGAGCCGCCGCTGGAACTTGACTTGGCAGCCCCGCGCCGCAGCCAAAGCAGCATCCCCAGCCACAATGCCAGTGGCGCGATCGTCTCGGCCAGCGCTACCGGCCCCTTGGTCATCAGCGCCAGTCCCAGTCCCGCACCCGCGCCCAGGCAACCCGTCCACCAGCTCCCGCGAATCACGCACAATAAAAGAAAGTAAGTGGTCAGCGCCACCCACAAAGCCAACTGAATGTCATAACTGGCCCGCCGCGCATATTTCAGAAAAAAAACATTCCCCACGATCATCAGCGCCGCCAAAACCCCCATCCGCTGCCCGCCCACCAAGCGACCCGCCGCTCCCGCCACCAGTGGCAACATCGCCCCCATGAGCAAACTCGGCCACCTCGCCGCCCAGGTCAGCGGCCCGCCGCTGGCAATGCCCCAGGCCGTAATCCACTGCGCCAAGGGCGGCTTTTGCAATCGCGGCGCTCCATTGAGCGTCGGCAGCAGCCAGTGCCCATCCCGCACCATTTCAATGCTGGTCAAAACATTGAAATTCTCCATCCCATTGGTGAAATCCAGCCACAAGAGGGTAGGCGCCACCGCCGCAAAGGCCGCCAGCCCGATTACGAGCGGCCAAAGCCATTTTTCCCAGGTTTTTTCACCCGATAATCCCATACGCCCAAGATTATGGCCTTTGGGTCATGTCCGGCAATCACTTGGCCGATGTTAAGCTGGATGAATTGCGCCGACGGTAACATTTATAGCGCTTTTTCGGGGCCAAAACGCTTATCGGACGCTGTGGAGAAAGATTTTTTACCTTGACGAATTCAGGAATCGGGTTAAAGTATAAGTGTTCGCAAAACGAACATCAAACCGCTTTAAGCCGAGTGGGTGAACCGGTGGTCGGCGGTGATAAATGATAGTTCAATGGGACCGGGTCGCGGGGCGCAAATGTAAATAGCGCCAAACGTCCAGGCCGGTAAGTTTCACCCGAACGGTGGTGAAAGGAGATGATACGACGCTGCTACACCAATCGTGCCCGACGCGAACCTGTGGTTCGCAAGTGGAAGCGAGTGTATGGCCAAGGTACCTGATTGTGTCCAAGGAGCATCCGGAGAAAATGCACCTTGGTCTTGCAAAGGGGATGTGTAGTAAGGGTGGGTGTTTCGTTGTGTCTTTATTAGAAAGGTTTTTATTATGAGCAAGTTTATGTCTATTTGTGCCGCCGCTGTGGCGGGTGTGATCGGAATCGCCGCCTCGAGTCAAGCTGGCTCCCTGCAATTGCAGGACGCCGCTGGTAACTCCGTCGGCTGGACCGCCAGTTGGAACGATACCTCCGACAGCGACTTTGTCGTGAAACTGGTCAACATCGGAACCGGATCGGATCGCGTGATCTTCAAGAAGATCGCCACCTTCGGCCCGCAGCGGGTTGATCAGGCCACCGGCACTATCCTGCCGATCGAAATCGTCTTTCAGCAGACCAGCTATGCCGCCAAGCCCCTGTTGGTGGTCAATAGCGAAGTGATAACCAACCACACCGGTTTGGACTGGAATGCCTTCCAGATGACCGTGGTGGACGGCACCGCCGGCACTGCCAACCAGGCGTATTTTGAACCCAGCAGCTTCGGGCCGCCCTCGCCCTTTGCGATCAACCCCTTCACCAACTATACGTTGGGGAAGATTCCTGGCCTCAGCAATAGCGCTGATAACCAGAACCTGATCGTTAGCGGCGGCGTGATCCCCGATGGCGGCATCTGGCACCCAGGTGACGGTGGCAGCCGCGGCCAACTGGTGATCAATGCCGTTCCCGTCAAGGCCGGAGCTTATAAGAGCTTCGTCTTTGAAGAACAGCCCATGAGCGTGGCGATCCCACTCCCGGCGGCTGCCTGGTCGGGCCTCAGTGGCCTGGCGGGTCTGGTGGTCTTGGGCGCGGCCCGCAAGGTCCGTGGTCTGATCGCCTAAGTTCGCTGCTTTGTTAACACCGTAAGTACCAGCCGGGGTTGATTTATCAACCCCGGCTTTTCTTGCGCCTAAGTGGAAACTCACCTTTAGGAGTATCCTCCATAAATGGTTTCGCTAATGTCATACTTGCGCCGCCGCTTATCAATCGGCGTGTGTCAGGGGTCGTGATGTCAGGGCCGAGGTGGGCAGGGAGGCATGGCAATTGGCAAGCGGTCAAGCGGCAAGCGGTCAAGCGGCAAGAGGTCAAGTGGCATGAGGTCAAGCCTATGAGGTCAAGCGATATGAGCTCAAGCGATATGAGCTCAAGCGATATGAGTTCAAGCGAAATGAGGGCAAGCGAAATGAGGGCAAGCGAAATGAGGGCAAGCGGTATGAGGGCAAGCGGTATGAGGCCAAGCGGTATGAGGCCAAGCGATATGAGGCCAAGCGATATGAGGCCAAGCGATATAAGATCAACCGGTATGAGGGTGCGT
>JBBQBE010000047.1:0-28365 GCA_038317225.1 Tepidisphaerales bacterium
GCAGGGAGATCAAGCTGACCAAAAAGGGCAATGCGGCCAGGATGCCGAATTGAAACTCGCTGGCCCCCAGGCTCTTGGCAAACTGGGTCATGGGGCTGCCGGCGGTGGAATTCATCCAAACCGACCCGAATATCCAGGCGACGGTAACCATCCGCATGGCCCGGCGCAACTGGGGACCTTCCACGCTGTCCGGCAATACCTCTATTGGTTCATCATCCGCGCCGCTCATCAATTCATCCCGTCCAGACAAAGAGGGGGATTGTAGTCCCCACAGTAAAAAGGACAAATTCGCAGAAAATTAGGCGGATGATTAAAAGTATCTCGTTTGAATCCGTTGCGCTGCGGCTTTACACTGATCGGGCGGGGATAATCGCTTTGCCATCAACCATGCTTTGTTCTCCCTCGATATTGCGGCTGCTGGATGCCAATGCCAATCGGGCCCGCGAGGCGTTGCGGGTGCTGGAGGATTTTTGCCGGTTTGTGAAAGATGACGCATCGCTGGGCGGGCAGCTTAAGCGCATGCGCCATGAACTGGCGGAGTTGCTGGGGGCGCTGTTGCCCGACGCGATGGGCTGCCGCGATACGCCCGGCGATGTGGGCCGAGAAATCAAAGCGCCCGGGGAAATGCGGCGGGTGGGATTGCAGCAGGTGGTGGTGGCGGCGGGCAAGCGGCTGGGCGAGGCCTTGCGCAGCCTGGAGGAATACGCCAAGACCCTCGATTCGACCATGGCCCAGGGCATCGAAGCGCTGCGTTACCGTTTTTATGACATCGAGAAGCGTTTGAGCGCCACGCTGCGGCCCGGCGGGAAGATCGCCGCGGCGCGGTTGTATGTGCTGGTCAGCCAGTCGCTTTGCCGGCGGCCCTGGCTGGAGGAAGCGCGCTTGGCGCTGGAAGGCGGGGCCGAGGTGTTGCAGTTGCGCGAAAAGCAGATGGAGGGCGCGCAACTGCTGATCCGCGCCCGGCAACTGGTGGCACTGTGCCGCCAATATGATGCGCTGTGCATCATCAATGATCGGGTGGATATCGCGCTGCTCAGCGGCGCGGACGGGGTGCATGTCGGCCAAGAGGATTTGCCGGCTGGCGAAGTCCGCAAATTGCTTGGGGCCAACGCGTTGATCGGCGTCAGCACGCATCATCTGGAGCAAGCGCGGCAAGCGGTTGCCGATGGCGCTGACTATATCGGCGTGGGGCCGATTTTTCCCAGTTCCACCAAACCGCAAGCGCAACTGGCTGGTCTGGACTACGCCCGGCAAGTGGCGGGAGAAATAAACCTGCCGGCCTTCGCCATTTCCGGCATCAACTCGGGCAATCTGGAAAAACTTCTAACCACTGGACTACGCGGCGTGGCGGTCAGTTCCGCGGTTCTCGGCCAGACGGACCCCAAGGCCGCCGCCGAACGCATGGCGGCAATGTTGGCCAGCGATGGGGCCAAGTGATAGAGCCTTCTTAAACCAAGCAGGGCGTAAACAAGAGCGACGACGGTGAGCGCGCGGGAAGTTTTCCGCGTGCTGACGCGCGCGGCTTTTTCCCAACCACTGCAAACAGCTTGGAATCCTCGAATTGCAACGTAGCCAAGGTGGTCCGCCGGCGCAAGTGGCCGGGGCGGACGGGGTGGCATTGGCGTCACCGGGCGCAAGTGGCCGGGGCAGGCTGGGCGGCATTGGCGTCACCGGGCGCAAGTGGCCGGGGCGGGCGGGGCGGCATTGGCGCGACAGGGCGCAGCGCCGCCCAGGGAGCTATTCCCACTCGATCGTCGCCGGGGGTTTGCTGGAGATATCGTAGACCACACGATTGACGCCGCGCACTTCATTGATGATGCGGTTGCTCATGGTCGCCAGAACCTCGTAAGGCAGCCTGGCCCAATCGGCGGTCATAAAATCCTGCGTCTCAACGGCACGGATGGCGATCACTGCGTCGTAACTACGCGCATCGCCCATTACACCCACGGTTGCCACCGGCAGCAGCACCGCGAAAACCTGGCTGGTTTTGCGGTATAAATGATTGGCCGTCAATTCCTCCAGCACAATTTCATCGGCATCGCGCAAGACGCGCAGGCGCTCGGGGGTGATCTCGCCCAGCACGCGCACGGCCAGTCCCGGACCTGGGAAGGGATGACGCCAGACAATCGCCTCGGGCAATCCCAGCGCTTCGCCGGCCTTGCGCACTTCATCTTTAAACAGTTCGCGCAGCGGTTCAACCAGTTCAAAGCCGAGTTTTTCCGGCAGTCCGCCGACGTTGTGATGCAGCTTGATATTGGCGGCGGTGCCGGCGTAGCCGTGGCCCGATTCGATCACGTCGGGATAGAGCGTGCCCTGGGCCAAAAAGCGGACGCCCTGGATATTAAGCGCTTCACGCTGGAAGGCTTCGATAAATTCCCGGCCGATGATTTTGCGTTTTTCCTGCGGATCGCGCACGTCTTGCAGCGAGGTTAGAAATTGTTCGGCGGCGTCGCAGACGCGCAGATCAATTTTGAAATGCCCGCGAAAAGTGCTTTCGACCAGTTGGCGCTCGCTCTTGCGCAACAGGCCATTGTCCACGAAGATGCAGATGAGTTGATCGCCGACGGCCTTGTGCAACAGGGCCGCCACTACGGAGGAATCGACTCCGCCGCTTAGCCCGCAGATCACCTTGGCGTCGCCTACCTGGCGGCGGATGTTTTGCACCGTTTGCTCGATGAAGTTTCCCATCGTCCAGTTGCCGGCACAGTGGCAGATATCATAGAGAAAATTTTCAAATATCTGCTCGCCGCGCGGGGTGTGGGTAACTTCGGGGTGAAACTGCACGCCGTAAAACGGTTTGTCGCGGTGGCGGGCGGCGGCGAAGGGACAAGTGGCCGTGGCGGCCAGGGCGATAAATTCACCCGGCAAAGCATGCACCTGGTCGCCGTGGCTCATCCACACCGCCGTCTGCTGCGGCAGACTTTTGACCAGCGGATCGTCGGCCAGAATTTGCAATTTGGCCCGCCCATATTCGCGCGCCGCGGCGGGTTGCACATGGCCGCCCAGAAGCTGAGCCCCGATCTGCATGCCGTAGCAGATTCCCAGGATGGGAACATTCAATTCAAACAAGCGCGGATCGCAGCGCGGGGCGTTGGGTTCATAGACGCTGGAAGGCCCGCCGGAAAGAATCACGCCCTTGGGATGCAAAGCCCGCAAGTCCTCCAGGGAAATATCCGGTCGAACCAGCTCGGAATAGACGCCTTTCTCGCGGACGCGCCGGGCGATGAGCTGGGCGTATTGCGAACCGAAATCGAGAATGGGGATGACTTCATCGTGCTGCATGTTTTTCTTTCAGCGGAAAACAAAAAAGGCCACGGCCGGTCAAGGGCCGTGGCGCATTTTCAGTCCAGATCATCGGGGATCTGGTCCAGGTCGCGGAAACTGCGCGGGCGGCGCGGTGGTTCGGGCAAAAGCGGCTCATCACCGGCCAGATGGCGGTCAGAGCTGCCGGTGCGCACCGTCTGCTGAGCCACAGGCGCGGTGGCCACGGGCGCGGGAATAACCGCCGCCGACTTGGAAGCCGCGGCCGGCGAGGTTGAGGCGGACGATGCGGAGCTTGCGGACCCAGCCTGCGGCTCCCGCCGCTGGGAGGCGGCTTTGGCCGACGGTGCCACGCGTTGGGGGGCGCGGCGCGTGGTGCGACCGGATGCTCCGCCGCGCTTGGCCGGCGCGGCGGGTTTTGCCGCGTCGTCGGATTCCCCGGCTTGGTCGGCCGCCTGGTCGCTGCTCGCCCGGTCGGTGGTCGGCTTGGCCCGGGAGCGGCCGCCGCGTCGGGTTTTTCGCGGGGCTTTTTCCTCGATTACTTCATCGGTTACTTCTTCCGAGACTCGCTGGACGAGCGAATGGGAATCTTCCCCGGCATCCTCATCCGACTGGAACTGATCAGACCTGTTTTGCGGCTGATCGCCCGCTGCCGGCTGCTGCGGAGGCAAGTCGCCATCTCGCGGATTTTGCTCCACCGGCTGGGCGACCTGCCGCATCTGGTCCTCAAACAACGTGGCCGACTCGGCGGGCGTGCGTTTTTCATAGCCATCTTCGTCGGGGCCAAAGGCCGCGGACTGATCGGACCGCATATCGGCGTCGCTGTAGGGACGCTCACCCTGGACCGGACGATCCGACTGCTGTGGGCGACCGCTATCGCCACGTCCGCCGCGGCCGCGCCGACCGCGCCGCCGGCGGCGGCTGGAGGATGGCTGGCCGCTGTCGGCCGTTTGGCCATTGTCCCGCGTGTCATTGTCCCGCGTGTCATTGTCCCGCGTGTTATCATCGCGCGTGTCATTGTCCGGCGCGCTGTTATCGCGCGCGGCGTTGTCCGATGCCCTGTTATCGCGCACGGCATTGTCCGACGCGCTGTTATCGCGCACGGCATTGTCCGGCGCGCTGTTATCGCGCATGGCATTGTCCGACGCGCTGTTTTCACGCACGGCATTGTCTGGCGCATCCTCATCGCGCGCGTCATGGTCCGGTGCCCTGTTGTCGCGGCCGGCAGGGTTACGCTCGGAACTATCCCGCGTGTAAATGTCTCGGTGGCGATTGCCCCGCGCGGCGTTATCACGCTCGGAACGATCCCGCGCAGAACCGTCGCGCTGGCTATTTTGCGATCCCCCGCCTTGGCGGGAGGATTGCTGGGGCTGGCGCTGTCCGGGCTGCTGCCGCGGCGCCTGCTGCTGCTGCCGCGGCCGCTCATTTTGCGGCTGCACCGGGCGGGAATCGGATTGTTGCGGCTGCACCGGGCGCGAATCGGATTGTTGCTCCTGATCCAACTCCGCTTCGTCATCGTCCATTTCCATCTGGATTTGCGAGGCCGAGATGCCGGGGCTCATCTGCCGCGGCACAGAGCCGTTGCGGGTGGAGCGGCGATCGTTGGCGCCGCGCTGGCCGCGGTCGCCGTCGCGGCGGCCGGATTGCTGCTGGGGACGCTGCGGCGTCGGCGGGGAAGCGGTCGGACGCTGGGAATCTGGCGCCAGCAGACCCTCGATCTGCACCATTCCCTCGCGGTCGTCAATCAGTTCCATCCGCATCTCATCGAGGCCCAGGGAGGCCTCGGCGCGCACCACGATGCGTCGGCCGGACTGGTGTTCCAGGTCCGCCAGTTGCTCGCGCTTGCGATTGTTTAAGTAAAAGGCCACGTCGGGGCAGACGGCCAATTCCACGCGCATGACGCGCTGATCGTTGGCGGCGATGGCCAGGCGGCGCATGACGTCCAGGCTCATCGACTCGGGTGTTTTCACCAGGCCGGTCCCCTTGCAGGCGGGACAATCGCAATAGATCGAGCGCTTGAGGCTGGGGCGCATGCGCTGGCGGGTCAATTCGATAATTCCGAATTGGCTCATGCGCAGCACCTTGGTTTTGGCCCGGTCGGACTTGAAGTTGTCGTGGAGCCGTTGTTCCAATTCGCGGCGATGGCGCTCGAAGCGCAGGTCGATGAAGTCGCAGATGATCACGCCGCCCAGGTCGCGCAATTTAAGCTGGCGGGGAATTTCATCGGCCGCTTCCATGTCGGTTTTGAAAGCCGTGGTTTCGGCGTCGCTGTGGTCGCGGAACTTGCCGCTGTTGACGTCGATGGCCACCACCGCCTCGGTGCTGTCGATCACCAGCGAACCGCCGCCGGGCAGGGGCACGTGGCGGCTGTACATCCCCTCGATTTCCTTTTCGATGCCATATTTATGAAATAGCGGCACCGGCTGGTCGTACAGTTCAATTTTGTTTTTGCCGCGCGGCATCGCCAGCTTGATAAATTCGCGCGTGCGCTCGGCGACTTGCTCATCGTCAACGATGATGCGTTCGATATCGGCCGAGAAGACGTCGCGGATGGTGCGGGTTACCAGGTCGCCCTCGGTGTACAGTTCCATCGGCGTCGGGCCGCTGGTGCGCTTTTTCTCCATCGCCTGCCAGACGCGGGTCAGGAAGGTCAAGTCGCGCTGGATTTCGGTTTTGCTTTTGCTGACGCCGGCGGTGCGGATGATGAATCCCACATCGTCGATGGGCTTGAGCGAATCGAGAATCTGCCGCAGCCGCCGCCGCTCCACTTCATCCTCGATTTTGCGGCTGATGCCCATCTGGCCCATTCCCGGCATCATCACCAGGAAGCGGCCGGGGATGGATAGATAGGTGCTGAGGGTAGGGCCTTTGGTGCCGATGCCCTCCTTGATGATCTGCACGACGATCTCATCGCCGCGGCGCAGACAGCGCTGGATGGGCGGGCGGTCGCGGCGGGACATTTTTCGACCCACCGCCTCCTGCACGTCCTCATTGGCCTCGCCAAAATAGCTGGGCAGCAGGTCGGAGATGTGCAAAAAGCCGTTGCGCCCAAGTCCAAAATCAACGAAGGCGGCTTGAATGGAAGGCTCGACGTTGGTAACGCGGCCCTTGTAAATATTGCCGACGTGGCTGGTGGCGCTGGTTCGCTCCATGTACAGCTCGTCGAGTTTTCCGCTGTCCAGCAGGGCGATTCGGCATTCCTCGCCCGTCGAGACGTTAATAAGCATTTCTTTTGCCATAAATTCAATCAGTTAAGCCAGTACATTTTGGTTGAAGTTCTGTTGGGTTAAAAAAACGTCCTGGCGTCCGCCACTGGCCGGCGGGGCCGTCGCTTTTTGCCCGTTAATACGCATCAGGGATGATCTTGCGCATCTGTTCGCGCAAGTAGTGCATCACCTGCCGCTCACTGTCGAAACTCATGACTTTGCGCGCCACCTGGCGGGCATGTTCCATGGTTGTGGAGCGGATAATTTTTTTGACCTCGGGAATGTCCGGGCCGTTCATGGAAAAAATCGTCAATCCCAGCCCCAGCAACAGCAGGGTATACAACGGTTCGCCGGCCATTTCGCCGCAAACGCTGCAACTGATGCTGTTGCGTGCGGCGGCGCGAATCACATCGCGCAACAACGCCAGCACGGCGGGATGGGCCGGACAAAACAGTCCGGCCACTCGTTCGTTGGTGCGGTCCACCGCCAGGGTGTATTGAATCAGGTCGTTGGTGCCGATGGAAAAGAAGTTCACTTCTTTGGCGAACTGGTTGGCCATCAGCGCCGCCGAGGGCACCTCGATCATCGCGCCCAGCGGCAGGTCGCGGCGGAAAGCCACACCCTCATCCTCCAGTTCCTCCATCACATCGTTGAGCACCATTTTCGCCTGGCGCAATTCCATCAGCGTGGTGACCATGGGGAACATGATCCGCACATCCCCCAGCACACTGGCCCGCATGATGGCCCGCAGTTGCCGCTTGAACATGGGGATATCGTGCAGGCACAGGCGGATGGAGCGGTCGCCCAAAAAGGGATTGCGCTCGGGGTTGCGGGCTTTGGCCTGGGTGTATTTGTCAGCCCCCAGGTCCAGCGTGCGGATGACCAGCGGCCGGCCCTCCAGCCGCCGCAACGCATCAACATACGATGCGTAATGCTCCTCTTCGCTAGGCTCATGATCGCTGGCCAGGTAGAGAAATTCCGTGCGGTATAACCCGATGCCCTGCGCCCCGCGGCGCAAGGCGTCGTCGATCTCGTCGGAAAATTCGATATTGGCCATCACGCTGACGGCGTGGCCATCGCGGGTTTCGGCCGGCAGTTGCCCCAGCCCCGCCAGTTCCGCCTCCAGCTTCACCAAACGCCGCTCATACTCGCGGTGCTCGACAAGCTGCTCCTCGTCGGGGTTGATAATCACCACGCCGCGGTTGCCGTCGATGATGATGGTGTCCCCGCCGTTGACCGCGTCGGTCAGATTTTCCACCCCCACCACCGCGGGGATGCCCATGGCGCGGGCCACGATGGCGGTATGGCTGGTGCGGCCGCCCACATCGGTGGCGAAACCGCGCACGTGCGAGCGGTCCAGGGCGGCGGTCTGGCTGGGCAACAGATCGTGGGCGATGACCACCACGTCATGATCCAGATGCAGCAGGTCTTCGTGTTTCTGGCCGATCAGGTGGCGCAGCAGCCGCCGCTCCACGTCGTATAGATCCTTGACCCGGTCAGCCAGATAGCGGTCGGGCATTTGCTGGAAAAGCTGGGCGTAGCGCCGCAACACCGAACTGGCGGCGTATTCGGCGGCACTGTTTTTCAAGGTGATTTCGTCGTGAATCTGCTTTAGAATCGAAGGGTCGCGCAACACGCCCTGATGAAATTCAAAGATGCCGGCGATTTCCTTGCCGTGGCTCTGGCTGATACGGTCGCGCAGTTCCACCAGATCCGCATGGGCGGCCTGCAGGGCCGCTTCCAGGCGCAGCAGCTCGTTGCCCGTCGCCGCCGGCTCCACCGTCCGCCGCGGCACGCGCAAATCTTCGGCGTCCAGCACGATCGCCGTGCTGATGCACACGCCGGGAGAAACGCCTATGCCTTTTTTAATGTCCATGACACGCATCGTCGCCGGCACTTTTTACCGGGCCGGGGACGATCACCTAAATTGTCTCATTCCTCGCCGAAACGCGAGTCAAACAGTTCGGCCAATTTTTCGGCCGCGGCCTCGGCGTCCTCGCCCTGGGCCTCGATTTCCAATTCCGTTCCCTCGGTGGCCGCCAGGATAATCACCTGCATGACGCTCTTGGCGTCGGCCTCGCCGGGTTCCTCGCCGCCTTTGTGAATTACCATGCGGCTTTGAAACTGGTTGGCAAGGTCCACCAGTTGCATCGCCGGCCGCGCGTGCAGTCCCAACTTGTTGCTGACCACGATTTGGCGGCGGACCGTCGGCATAAGGCAATAGCTCGGAGCGGATGGATCACGAAAAACAGCTTGACACTTTGCCGGCCGGTTTACATCGGCCTCCGCGCCGCGCGGGCTATTTGCCCTGGTCGGCCTCGTCGAGCAATTCCACAATCGCCTCGCGGTTGGCGCTTAGCCGCAGGAATCGGCGGAACATATCCTGTTGCAGGTAGGAAAAGATCGTATTCATCGCCCGCAGGTGGTCCTTGGCCTGGTTATCCGGGCTAAGCAGCAGCACCATGGTATAGACCGGCTGATGGTCCAAAGCGGCAAAATCAATTCCCGCCGTCGAGCGGCCCACCGTCGCCGCCATTTTCTTGATCAGCGGATGACGCACGTGCGGCACCGCCACGCCCTTGCCAAAACCGGTCGAGCCGTTTTGTTCACGTTTGATCACCGCGGCCACAATCTGATCCGCTACCGCCGCGTCCAGCGCGCCGGCGGCCACCAACGCCTGAACCATTTCGCCAATGGCCCCATTGCGATCCTTCGCTTGAAGATCAGGACAAATCGCGTCAGATACGATAAACTCTCGCAGCTTCATATAAAATAAAATCCTTCCGCGGCGGGCAAAATCGCTCCGCCACCGCTGGAAGGATTTATCCCAATTATCTTCACAAAATGCAATCTTGCCCAAATCAAATTTTCGATACCGTCGAGTTATCGTCGGGATGTTTGCGGTTGCGATGCAATTTTTTATGCTCGGTCAACTGCCTTTCCAACTTATGGCAGCAGCCGTCGATGCACGCATAAGCGTCGCCCTGGCTGTGGTGGGCGATGAACATATTTTTGTGTTCGGCGTTAACGATCATCTCCACCGCGATGCTCTCCTTGCCGGCGTCAAAAACCACTTCGATTTCCTGAATACGATCGTAATATTTTGGTAACTTCGACGCTTTCTGCTCCGCATAATCACGCAGTGGCTGGCTGACTTCCATATGTCGCGAGGCGATTGTAACCCGCATGGTCCAACTCCTTTTCCAAGTAATACATCCGGCTAACCCGGAACGTCCGGGCAACTTATTCTAGCACCGCCTCCGCCGCCGCGGAGGGTTTATTTATTTCCCGCACCGGCAACTTCGGCGGCGCGATCACCCCGCCGCTGATTAAAAGCCGCATGGCTTCCTCCACGCTCATCGGCAATTCCACCACTTCGCTGCGCGGGGCCATTACCACATAGCCGCTGAATGCCGTCGGGCTGGAGGGGACAAAGACCGTTACCATGGCCTGGCCCTGGCTGTCGGATAAAGCGCTTAGCCCGTCGCCGGTTACCAAGCCCACCGACCAGATGCCTTTTTCGTGGATCGGCACGGCCACCACGCGGCTCTGCTCAAAATGCCCGGCGCGGCGGGAGAGCACAAATTCGATGATCTGCTTGACCGACGGGTAAATCGCTCGCACCAGCGGGATGCGCACCAGCGTCCTTTCCAGCACCCGCCATAGCGTGCGGCCGATCAAGTTGCCCACCAGCACGCCGATGATATAGAACAGCAATATTCCCAGCAGCACCCCGATCAGGCGGGTGTGGAACTCCTCTTCATTTAAATATCGGAATATTGTACCGGCCAGTTCACCGTCGATCACGCCCCGGTAGCCGAAGGTGATCAAGGCCCGGCGAATGCCCCAGACCAGGTGGCGGCCCAGATTGTCCCACAGGGAATTCCACAGCCACAAGAGCAGCGAGACGGTGATCAGCGTCGGCAACAGCGCTTCGAGGCCGCGCATGAAAAAGCGGCGAAAATCTTCCCAGAAACCACTCCTGCGCACAGGGGATGGGCCGGTAGCTTGACTGGATTTTCTAATCACCGCGCCTCCGTCCGGCCCGATCAAGGGCCTGTCGGACGTGCTTCATTGTACCCGCCGGCCGCTTACGCCGCGACGGGCAATCCACCGTGGGTGCTTGGGCGCAACCGCAACGGCGCTTAGGCCTGCTGCTGGGCGGCTTCAGGAGATTCGTCCTTCCTGGTGCGGCGCTTGTCGGCCAGGCGCACGGCCTTGCCCACGCGCTGGCGCAGATAATACAGCTTGGCCCGGCGGGTAACGCCGCCGCGCTTGACCACCACCTTGGCGATCATCGGCGACTGCACCGGAAAAATGCGCTCCACGCCTTCGTTGTTGACGATGCGGCGCACCGTGAAGGTTTCATTGATGCCCCGGCCTTTGCGCATCAGCACCGTGCCGGTGAAAATCTGCACGCGCTCCTTTTCGCCTTCCACGATCCGGGTATGCACATCCACCGTGTCCCCGACGGCGAAATCCGGCGCTTCGGCCTTGAGGTGGGCCTTTTCCACATGTTCCATCAGTGCGTTGATCATATTCTTTCACTCCGTCGCCGACGCCGCTTGGACGTTTGCCGGCATTACAAACCACCTTGCTCACTTTGCCGCCGCAGGTGCGCTTCCCATAAATCGGGGCGCTTTTCCCGCGTCGTCAGCTCGCTCTGCTCTCGCCGCCAGCGGGCGATGGCCGCGTGATTGCCGCTTAACAAAATCGGCGGCACACCCAGGCCCATAAACTCGCGCGGGCGGGTGTATTGCGGATACTCCAGCAGCCCGTCGGCGAAACTTTCATCCTCGGCCCCGTCGGCCGCTCCCAGCGCTCCAGGCTGAAGCCGCGCCACCGCGTCCACCAGCACCATCGCCGCCACTTCCCCGCCGCTGAGCACATAATCGCCAATGCTCACTTCCAGCGGTGCCAGCAGGTCCATGATCCGCTGATCAAAACCTTCGTAATGACCGCACATGACCAGCAATCGCGGCTTGGCAGCCAATTGCTCCACCAGCGTTTGATCCAGTCTTTTTCCCGTCGGCGTCAGCAGTACCCGCGTGGCCACCGCGTCGTCCTGGGCCTCGGTGGCCCGCACCGCCTCCAGCAGCACCGGGGCCATCATCACCATTCCCGGCCCGCCGCCAAAGGGCTTGTCATCCACCGACTGGTGCGCGTCGGTTGCGAAATTCCGTATATTGGTCAAATGGTAGCTGACCAACCCCTTCTCCGCCGCCCGCTTGGGAATGCTTGTGCCCAGAAAGGGGCCAAACAATTCGGGGAAAAGCGTAAGAATATCGATCCGCAGCGCCATGCCCGCTCACTCAGGCCTTGGGCGCGGCCGCAGCGCCGGCTGCGGCGGCGGCGGGGACCGGTGCCGCCTTGGGCTTGCCCGGCTTGGGCAAACGCAGCGACTTATGCTCCACACCCTTCTTCTTCAACAGAGACGAAACCGTCTCCGAAGGGATGGCGCCGTGGTCCAGCCAATGGCGGCAGCGGTCCAGATCGACCACGAACTGCTTTTCGGCGTCCTTGCAGCATGGGTCGTAAAAACCAAGCTGCTCGATCACGCGCCCGTCGCGGGGGCTGCGTGAATCAATGGCGTTCAGGCGATAAAACGCCTGATGGATGCGACCCATTCGTTTGAATCTCAACTTAACCGACATTCCGTATCTCCATGAATCCTGAAATTAGCGAATCAAGGACTATACCATTTTACCCGCCGGTTACAAGAGACCGCCGGACAATTAGCAAGCCCACGTGGATTAAACGATTAATTTATCACCCGCCGCCGCCCGGCTATTTGCCCAGCAGACAGCGTTCCACAAAGCCCGTATCCACCGTACCGGCCAGAAAATTGGGGTCATCCATGATCCGCAATTGCAGCGGAATGGTGGTCTTAATCGGAGCGATATGGAATTCGCTCAAGGCCCGACGCAGCGTGGCCACCGCCTCGGTGCGGGTGGCGCGGTGGACGATCAATTTGCCGATCATGCTATCGTAATTGGGCCCAATGCGATAGCCGGCATAGACGTGCGAATCAAATCGCACCCCCGGCCCGCCCGGCACGCGCAATTCGGTGATCACTCCCGGACTGGGCGCGAAATTCCGCGCCGGATCCTCGGCGTTGATCCGGCACTCGATGGCGTGGCCGCGATGCTCCACGTCCTTTTGGCTGAAACCCAGCGGATGGCCGGCGGCGATGCGTATCTGCTCCTTGATCAAATCCAGTCCGGTAACCAGTTCCGTTACCGGATGTTCCACCTGGATGCGGGCGTTGACCTCCAGCAGGAAATAATTCTGCTCCTGGTCCACCAGAAATTCCACGGTTCCGGCGTTGGTGTACTCCGCGGTCTTCACCAGCCGCACCGCCGCGGCGCACAAAGCCTGGCGCACCGCCGGCTTGAGCAAGGGGCTGGGGCTTTCCTCCACCAGCTTTTGGTGCCGCCGTTGCATCGAGCAGTCGCGTTCCCAAAGATGCACGGCGTTGCCGTGGTTGTCAGCCAGAATCTGCACTTCCACGTGGCGGCCAAATTCAACGTATTTTTCGATGTATACAGTCGAATTCTTAAAGGCGTTTTCCGCCTCCGCCTGCGCCTGTTTAAGTCCGGCCCGCAGCGACACGTCATTATGCGCCACGCGCATCCCGCGCCCCCCGCCACCGGCCGCGGCCTTGATGATCACCGGGTAGCCGATCTGGCCGGCGACTTTCAGCGCGGTCTTTTCATCCTCCACCGCCCCATCGCTGCCGGGTACGGTGGGAACCTTGGCCTTTTTGGCCAGGCGCTTGCACTGGACCTTGTCCCCCACCGAGGCCATGGCTTTGACCGACGGGCCGATGAATTCGATTTTGCAACTGCGGCAGATTTCGGCAAAGTGCGAATTTTCCGCCAAAAAACCGTAGCCGGGATGAATCGCCTGCACATCGGCGATCTCCGCGGCGCTGATGATCCGCGGAATATTCAAGTAGCTTTCGGCCGGCGGGGCCTCACCGATGCAAATCGCCTGGTCAGCCAGACGCAGATACGCCGCGTCCTTGTCGGCCGTGGAATAGACCACCGCGCACTGGATGCCCAGTTCGCGGCAGGCGCGGATGATCCGCAAGGCGATTTCCCCGCGATTGGCTATGAGTATTTTTGAAAACATGCTTTTGTATACATCCCGGCCCCCCGATTCGCTCCCGGCCCTTAGGGCTTGACCAAAAACAACTCTTGGCCAAATTCCACGGTCTGGCCGTTGGTGACCAGCATCTTGTGGATGGTCCCGCGGCATTCGGCCTTGATGTTGTTAAAGACTTTCATGGCCTCGATGATGCAGACGTCGGTCTCCTCATCGACCTTGCTGCCAACGGAAACAAAGGCCTTGGCATCGGGAGAAGCGGCGGTATAGAACGTGCCGACCATCGGGCTTTTAATGGCGATCAGCCCGGCTTCCTCGCTTTGGGCGCTGCTGGGCGCCGCGGCGGCCGCGTTGGGCGGCGGCGCAACCGGGGCCGCTGCGATCATGCTCGGTGCCGCGGCGGCCATCACCACCGCTCCGCGCCGCAATATCACCCGGCGGTCGCCGTCGCGCACGTCAATGGTGTTCAGATCGTTGCAGGCCATCAATTTGACCATCTGCTCCAGCAGCCCGATGCTCATGGGGCTGGAGGCGGGCGCTTTGGCGGCTTTGCTTGCTTTGGCGGTCGTGGTTCGTTTGGCTCTCAAGTATACCTCTTTGGCTAAAACCATTGGCCGGCCGGGCCTAAGCCCGCCGGGGTGATCATTGAATATGACAGGCTTCCAGTTCCCGATCCAGCGTGCTGAGCACTTCGCAGCCGCTATGGGTTATCAGCACATCATCCTCGATGCGCACCCCGCCCACGCCGGGCAGATAAATCCCCGGCTCAACGGTAACGATCATTCCCGGCCGCAATTCCTCCTCCGGGCCACTCTTACGCAAATTGGGCAATTCGTGCACCTCGCGTCCCAGCCCGTGGCCCAGGCCGTGGCCGAAATATTTGCCGTAGCCGCCACGCTCGATAATCTCGCGGGCCACCT
This sequence comes from Tepidisphaerales bacterium, assembly GCA_038317225.1. Lineage (GTDB taxonomy): Bacteria > Planctomycetota > Phycisphaerae > Tepidisphaerales > Tepidisphaeraceae > JBBQBE01. Next base: position 14,495 of record JBBQBE010000047.1, read on the forward strand.
GGTCGGCCTGCATGGTGGTAATGCCGGGGCGCAAAAAACCAATCGCCGCCTGATTGGCCTCGTATACCAGTTTATAAATGTCCTTGATCTTGGGCGCGATCCGCCCCACCAGCATGGTGCGCGTCAGGTCCGAGCAGTAGCCGCGATACATGCAGCCAAAGTCAATGAGTAACGGCTGGCCGCTGGCCAGGGTCGTCTCAGAGGGACAGTAATGCGGCAGGGAACTGTTGGCCCCGGCGGCGACGATGGGCGGGAAACTCACGTCCGACGCCCCGCGCGAGCGCAGTTCCAATATCAGCAATCCCGCCAGATGGTTTTCCGTCTGGCCCGGATGGATTTCCCCGCGCACCGCGTCAAACGCCTCCTCGGCGATCTGCACAGCCCGGCGAACCAGGTCAATCTCGTTGTCATCCTTGACCTTCCGCAAGTTGAGCATCACGTCTTCCAGCGGGATCAGTTCCGGCAACGGCGCGAGCTTCAGTTCCTTCATCGCCGCGACGATGGCATCCACCTGCCCGAAAGTGGTGAAATTGGCTTCAAAGCCGATTTTGAGTGCCCCGGAACGCTTGATGGTTTGCGCCAGGGCCTCGGCCATTCTCCCCTGGCGAATCACCAGGTCCAGCCAACCGGCCTCCTGCTGGGCCAGCTCCTGGTATCGAAAATCGCTGATGAGAAAAAAATCTTTTTCCGTCAGCAGCCCGACCGAGTCATTGCCGCTAAAATTGGTCAGGTAGCCTAAATCCGGGCCGTGGGTCAACAGCAGGCCGTCCAGGCCCAGGCGCTTCATCGCCTTGCGGGTGTTCTGTTGGCGAACCTTGAGGTAGACCTTGGCCTTGGTAATGGGTGGTTTCATGGTGTTTAACGCACCGCCATCCAAGGCATTTTGGACCGGTTACGTGCCGGCGAGTATAGGTTTAACAATGAATGTGTCAAAGGGACATCAGGTGTCAATGAGCGATTTAGAACAAAAAATGGCGAACCTTCGCCAGTCGTTGGACGGACTGGGGCGAGTGATCGTGGCCTTCTCCGCGGGCGTGGATTCCACGTTTCTTTTGAAAGTAGCTTTGGACCGCTTGGGGGCCGACAACGTGCTGGCGGCCACGGGAGTCAGTCCCTCGCTGGCGCAAAAGGAATTGCAAAGCGTGCGCGATCTGGCCGGGTTACTGGGCGCGAATTTGGAATTGATCGTTACCAGCGAGATGGACAATCCTGCGTATGTGCAAAACGACCCGCGCCGCTGTTTTCACTGTAAAAGCGAGCTGTACACCAAGCTGCAAGAGTTGGCCCGCGGGCGCGGGTTTGATGCCATTTGCAACGGCGCCAACGCCGACGATCGCGGCGATTATCGGCCCGGCATGGAGGCGGCCCGCGACTATCGCGTACGATCCCCCCTTCTGGAAGCACAATTGACCAAGGCCGATATCCGCCAGGCGGCTAAACAACTCAATTTGCCCAACTGGGACAAACCGGCTTTAGCGTGCCTGGCCTCCCGGCTGCCTTATGGAACGCCGGTAACGCCCTTATCACTGGACCAGATACAGCGCGCGGAAAATATTTTGGCCGAGATGGGTTTTTCCCCGCTGCGCGTGCGCCATCACGGCAAACTGGCGCGGATCGAAGTATCCGTCGAGCAGTTGCCGCAACTGTTGCCCCAGTCGGTGCGCCAGGAGATTGTGCGGCAGTTTAAGCAAATCGGCTACACCTACATTACCGTTGATTTACAAGGCTTTCGCAGTGGCAGCGGCAATGAAGTTCTCGCCGCCGCCGCGTTTACCGCCGTAAAATAAATCCCCAAACGCCGTACGGAGCAGATCATGGCCGACACCCTTGGACCCAATCAACTGGCCGGCGATAGTTCGCCTTACCTGGTGCAGCACGCCACCAATCCCGTGCGCTGGCAACGCTGGAACGATCAGACCTTGGAACTGGCCCGGCGGCTGGATCGGCCTGTTTTCCTGTCCGTCGGCTACAGCAGTTGCTATTGGTGTCATGTGATGGAGCGACAGTCGTTTGAGAACGCGCAAGTGGCCGAGATGCTCAATGAGTATTTTGTGCCGGTGAAAGTGGACCGCGAGCAGCGGCCGGATGTTGATGCCCTGTACATGCTGGCCTTGCAACTGCTCACCGGCCAGGGCGGCTGGCCGATGAATCTGTTTCTCACGCCCGAGGGTCTGCCCTTTTACGGCGGGACGTATTTTCCGCCGGATGATTCGATGGGCCGGGCCGGTTTGCCGCAGGTGCTTGAGGCGATGGCCCGCGCTTGGCGGGAGCGGCGCCCGGAGGTGGAACAAACCGCCCGGCAGGTGCGCCAGACGATGGAGCAGTGGTCCACGCCGCAAACAACTGATGCCCCGGCGGGCGGCAAAGCCCACTGGGCCGATTGGGTGGATCAATCGCTGGAGGATTACGACCCGGAGTACGGCGGCTTTGGCCGCGCGCCCAAATTTCCCCGCCAAAGCCTTTTGGAACTGCTTTTGGAGGCCATCGAACGCCGCCCGGATCGCGCTGACTGGCGCAAAATGCTGGGCGATACGCTGGATGCCATGGCCCGCGGCGGACTACGCGACCAGTTGGGCGGGGCGTTTCATCGCTACAGCACTGACCGGCTTTGGCAGGTTCCGCATTTTGAAATCATGCTCTATGACAATGCGCTTTTGGGCGGTCTATACGCCCAGGCGGCGGCTAAACTGGGTGGTTCACTCCTGTGGACTGAGGCCGCCGGCGGCGCACTGGATTTTTTCCTCTCCGACATGCGCCACCCCGGCGGCGGGTTTTACGCCTCGCTGGATGCGGAAGTAAATGGCCGCGAAGGAGAAAGCTATTTGTGGACCGCCGGCCAAATCCGCGCTGCGCTGGGCGATTCGCATCCGCCGGAGCAAATCGACCTGGCCTTGGCCGCATGGGGCCTGGAGCAAGGGACCAATTTTACCGATCCGCACGATCCGTCGGCCGTGCCTGCCAACGTGCTTTATTTGCCCAAAACTCTTGGCAACCTGGCCCAGGAGCGCAACCTGGATCCAAGCGCCCTGGCCGCGCAATTGGAGGCGATGCGGCAAGCGCTTTTGAGCGTCCGCCGCCGCCGCCCCCAGCCGCGGCGGGATGACAAAATCATCGTCGCCTGGAACGGGTTGATGATCCGCGGATTAGCCCAAGCCGCACAGGCACTAAACCAGCCGCGTTATCTGGCGGCGGCAAGTCAGGCCGCGGAATTCTTGTTTGACAACCTGCGCCGTCCCGACGGCGGATTGTGGCATGTGCGCTTCGGCGACAAGAGCGAAATCGCCGGGTTTTTAGAGGATTATGCCTATCTGGCCTGGGGTCTGCTCCAGTTGCACTCGGCGGGCGATGATCCGCAAAACCGCTGGCTTAAGTGGGCCAGGGAACTTGCCGGCCACATGCTGGAGCGCTTTGCCGATCCGCTCAGCGGGGCACTGTATTTGTCTCAGGAAAACGCCGACGGCGCGGGGCGCTTGCCGCTGCGGCAGGTGCAAGCCACCGATTCGCCATTGCCTGCGGCCAACGCCGTGGCCGCAATGGTGCTGACGCAACTGGATCAGCTTCCAGCGGCCGAAAAAATCCTGGCCGCCTTTGCGCTGCAAATGCATTCGCAGCCGGCGGCGTCCCCGGCGCTGGTGCAAGCGAGATTGCTGTTGGATGATCGCCGCCCGGTGCAGGCCTGTTTGCGGGAGCAAAACCAGCGCTGGTTCGCGCAAGTGAATATCGCCGACGATTATTACATTTACGCCCCCGCCGCCCCGCCGCCGCGCGCGGGCCTGCAAATATTCGATGGCCATGACCCCATCGCCGCGGAATATCCCGAGCCTATCGTGTTATCCAAAGAACTCGGCGGGGATGCGGTTTACATGGGACAGGTGAAAATCGCCTTGCCCGCCGGGGTTTTGCCTAAGGTGGTAACGCTCCGCTACCAGTGCTGCGGGCGCGGAACGTGTCAACCGCCGCGGGAAGTTGTTTTGAGCGTGTGCGACGCCTAAGCGCTCGCGCTATTGCCTACGCATTTTTTTCATACCGGCACCATGTCTTGGGCGTTTCCCAAACCGTGATGGCCGCAAGCCGCGCCGGCGGGCGATCCAGCGGCTTTTCCAATAGATCGAAAATGACCTGGGCGATATTTTCCACCGTCGGAATCACCTGGGCAAACTCCTCAGTCTGCTCATTGAGGTGCTTGTGGTCAAAGCGATCCAGCACATACCGCTGCACCAGCGATTCCAGTTCCCTCAAAGCCATCAACACGCCCGAAGCGTCCGGCCGGCCGCTGAGGGTTACTTCGATTTCATAATTGTGCCCGTGGCCGGCGGGATTGTTGCATTTCCCGTAAAGGCCCTGGTTGTCCTGGTCGGACAAAACCGGGTTATGCAGCCGGTGGGCCGCGGAAAATTCAAATTTCTGGCTCAATTGCAGCATCCCATCCTCCGGGCCTATAGCCTGAACTTGAAAATACAAACTGGGCCGCAGGGTTACATGTTCCAGCGTCAAGCCCGGCGGCCACCGGCGGCTCAAGCACTGTCGCGCCGCCAAGGCGAGTTGTTCCCAACTTTGCGGCACCGCGGCGAACATGCCCCGACGCAGCAGCGGCAAAATCTCCTGGCGCACGCGCTGATCGATCTGATTGATATTCACCACATAGCGGCTGGCGGGGTCCAACTGGCCGCTGAGGCACACTTCCACCATCACAAACGCCGAGCCGGCGCAAGCCGCCGGCCAGCCGCCCCAGCCGTTGACCGCCTCCACCGCCACAACTTCGGCGGCGGAAACATGCAAACGAACTTGCCGACTCAAACGGTGCATCGTCGTCCATTATAGCCTTTTTGTGCCGCCAAATGTCAGCGGCGCATTTTCAAACTTGCGGCCTGCGCCCCGGCGTCTTACGATTGAGCACACACAACACAGGAGATCCCATGAAGCGACAGTGGATGGCGGCGTTGGCGACGGTGGGGCTGGCGGCTTCGATTCTTCTGGCCCGGCCCGGCGTGGTCAAAACCCGCGACGGCCAGCGCTACGAGGGCGAGGTCAACGAAAAAGCCGACCAGGTTTCGGTAACCACCAAAAGCGGCATCAGCCTTTCCATTGCGCGCGACAACGTCGCCGCCGTGGAATACCCCGGCGATCTGGATCAGCAGTATTTGGAAAAACACGCCAAACTCGGCCCCAAGGACATCAAGGGCCGGCTGGAACTGGCGCGTTGGGCCTTTGATAATCGCAAGTACACCCAGGCCCGCCAGGCCTGCGACGAAGCACTGGAAATCGACCCCAATAATGCCGAGGCCGCAGCGCTTTCGGACACCATTTTCCGACAAATCCGCCTCGAAGGTAAAAGCGAAATCCCCCCCACCCCCCCGCCGCAGCGCACCGCTGGCAACAGCGCCAACCCCCGCCCCGGCACGCTCAAAACCCTCAGCGAAGGGGATATCAACATCATCCGCCAGATGGAACTGACCGCCACCGATCCGCCGATGCGCGTGCGCTTCGATCACGATGTAAAAAATCGCTATCTGGCTTCCAACCAGGTGGCCCCCGCGCAATTCAAGGCCATGCGCCCCTGGCAACAGGCTTTGGCCATTTTACAGAGCAGCGATGCCAATCTGGCGGCGGATGTGATTATTCTCGATGAGCCGCCGGCCATGCGGGAATTTCGCCGCGTGCAGCAGATCGTCCTCTCCTCCTGCGGCGCGTCCGGCTGCCACGGCCCGGCCGCCGAGAGCCAGTTCCAATTGTTGGTTCCGGCGGACAACGATGCCGCCACTTACACCAATTTCTACCTGCTTGAGCAGTACATGAAAGCCAAGCCCGGTGCCGGCAAAGCCATCTTCGGCGGCGGCGCCCTGCGCTTGATCGACCGCGCCGCGGCCGAGCAATCACTGCTGTTGCAATACGGCCTGCCGCTGAACCAGGCGAGCACCCCGCACCCGGATGTGCGCAATTTCCGCCAGACCTACGGAAATAAAAACGATCGGCATTATCAATTGGTGCTGAACTGGATTCGCTCGCTGCGGCCCAACAACCCCAACTACGGCATCGACTACCAAACGCCAACGAGCGGCCCGACAACGCAAAAAGCAAAATGACAACGGAGAATCCGTAGTCAGTGGTCAGTGGCAAGGGAGTGTTGAGTGTTGAATGTTGATTGTTGAATGTTGATTGTTGAGTGTGGAAGGTTGAGTGTGGAAGGTTGAGCGTGGAAGGTTGAGCGTGGAAGGTTATGGGTTCAATTTCTAACCCATCTCCCTCTCCTATGTACTCATGGGGGAGGGCCGGGGTGGGGGCTTCCTTTTTCCGCATGAGTTGGGAGAAAGTCAGTAGTCCGTGGTCAGTAGTCCGTAGGCAGTGGCAAGGGAGTGTTGAGTGTGGAGTGTTGAGTGTGGAGGGTTGAGAATTGAGTTTCTAACCCACCTCCCTCTCCTATGTACTCATGGGGGAGGGCCGGGGTGGGGGCTTCCTTTTTCCGCATGAGTGGGGAGAAAGTCAGTAGTCCGTAGTCAGTAGTCCGTAGCAAAATGCTTCGCTACTGACCACTGACTACGGACCACTGACTACGTCTTGCTTTGTCTGTTACTTATCCAATTTGGCGTTCTTAGGAATCGCGGCCAGCAGTTTGTTGACGATATCGTCGGCGCTGACTCCTTCGCTGGTGGCCGCGAAATTGGGGACCAGTCGATGTCGGAAGATCGGCAGGGCCACCGCCGCCACGTTTTCACAGCTCACATGCACCTGCCCGGCCAAAAGCGCGTGCGCCTTGGCCGCGAGGATGAGATTTAAGCTGGCCCGCGGGCCGGCGCCCCAGGTGAGCCATTTTTTACAAAAATCCAGGGCTTCGGGCGTGCGAATGCGGGTAACGCGCGTGAGCTTTTCGGCGTAGGCGTACACATGCTCGGCCACTGGCATCCGCCGCACCGTTTGTTGCAAGGTAATAATGTCATTGCCGGACAAAACCGGCTGCACCTTGGCCGTCTCTCCGCCGGTGCCCTGTTTCATAATCTGCCGCTCCTCGGCGGCGCTGGGATAGTCCACGTGGATCATGAACATGAAGCGGTCAAGCTGGGCTTCGGGCAGCGGATAGGTTCCTTCCTGCTCAATGGGGTTTTGCGTCGCCAGAACAAAAAACGGGTCGGGCAGTTTGTAATCCTGGCCGCCGACGCTCACGCGCCGCTCCTGCATCGCTTCCAGCATGGCCGCCTGCGTTTTGGGAGGCGTGCGATTGATTTCGTCGGCGAGAATAATATTGGCAAAAATCGGGCCTTTGAGAAATTTGAAGGTGCGCTCCCCGCTGGACTGGTCCTGGTAAATGACTTCCGTGCCGGTGATGTCGCTGGGCATCAGGTCGGGAGTGAACTGGATGCGTTTGAAGGACAAATTCAACGTTTGCGCCAGCGTGGAAATCAGCAAAGTCTTGGCCAGCCCCGGCACGCCCACCAACAGCGCATGACTGCGGGTGAAGATGGCGATGAGCATTTCATCAATCACCTGCTGCTGGCCGACGATCACCTTGGCCAGCTCCGACTTGATCATGGCGTGGGCGTTTTTGAGATTCCGCACCGCCTCCATGTCGGCGTCGGCCAAAACCGGGGTGGAAGCTGCGGAAGAAGCGGTGGAAGGGGAAGCGGCGGCCATGGTTATCCTGTAAAAAAACCGTGAGATCAAACCAATCGCCGCTTCAAGCGGCACGGTCCATCGCTATAGGATACACACCGCGCCTGGATTTGTTGAATCGCCGGCCGCGAACTGAGGGCCGATTCACGCCGGCGGATCAGCACCGGCGAGCTGTTTGAGGCTCCGGCAGGGTGCGGGTCAACCGGCTCAGGGTCAAACCGCTCTGGATCAACCTGCTCACGGTCAATCTGCTGCGCCGCCTAAGCCTTGTTTTCCCTGCCTTGGCGTTCGGTGGCTTTTTGCAACACGCGCTTTTCGCGCTCGGTCAGCGATTGCATCCCCTTTTTATGGACTTTATCCAAAATGGCGTCCACCTGGCGGCGCTCTTCCTGCAACTGCTGGGCTTTGTGTAACAGTCTCTTGTTGGGCTTTTCCAGCGGCGGCTGCGCTGGTCCGCCGTAGCCGTCAAAGAGTCCGCCGGCGGAATCGTATTCAAATGCCGTTTGACGGTAGCGCGTCAGGGCCGACCAGAAGAGCAGGCCCCAGAAAAGCAGCCCCATGATATTTTGCCCCATCAGTGCCAACAGGGCCATGGGAACGGCCAGAACCATGCCCACCCGGCAGGTCCAGCGCACCGCCGATACCAGACCGAGCATGGGCCACAAAATCGCCTGGAGCAAATATCCGCCGTCAAACCAGTAGTAAGGCAGCAGATTGATGAGGATCAATCCCCAGTTGAGCATCAGCGCCGTGGTTAAAATCCACGGCTCCCATTGGCCGGCAAACGCAAATCCCTGGGAACTGAATGCCGCCAGCGGATTCAATGGCACCCGCGCCACGCCATAGCCCATTTGCCACAGCGCCAGCCCGCAGAGCAATGCCGTCAGCAGGTTGCCGGCGATGCCCCCGACATGGGCCGCAAACGTCGGCCCCGGCCGCGGCGGGGCAGTGGGCGGCAGCATGCCACCGGCCGGCCACAGCACAAATGCCTCATGCGACCCTCCCGCCCAGCGGGCGGTCAAGCGATGGCTGAATTCGTGAATCAGCAGGCTGGCAATCAGCAGCCCCATAATGATAAAAATTTGCCCCAGCGGCACACCCTGTGCCACCAGCATCAGGTCAAATAAAAGCGTCAACAAAAGCCAGAAATGCAGCCGCACCGGCACGCCAAACCAGCGCCCGGCGCTGAGGGAAAAACCCAGTATCGCCGCCGGATTGGCTAAATAATCCGACGGCCGATCCGAATGATAATCACGGTCGCGCCAGCTCATCGGTGCAACATACTACAACTCCGCGTCATCTTACAGTTCCTTGCCGCGCACGCTCAATACCGGGATGGTCACGCCGTGGCGCACCGCGTCGATGGTTTCGCCGTGGAAAACGTCGGCGACTCGGTGATGCCCATGTCCGCCCACCACCAGCATGTCCAGTTTCTGCTCCTGGACCATGCGAATCAGTTCCTTGGGCACCACACCGTAGCCCAAAACCGGCATCACCGCCGGCAGGCCGTCGTCGCGCAGGTCGTCATTGAGCATGACGGCCAGATCATGCAGATATTTTTCATCGGCGCGCTGCTCGGCGTCGGCGGCGTCAGGCCCGTGCCACTGCCCGCCCACACCCTCGACCACATGCAGCAGCAGCAGTTGGGCCTTGTGGGCCCGGGCCATGGCGATGGCCTCGGCCAGCGGCGCCGCATCGATGGCCTTGGCTTCCAAGGCCACGCCGATCTTGTTAAAGCCCAGCGGATGGTTGACCGCGGCTCGAACGATCCGCTCCACGCTCAAGCGCTGATCGGGACGGATGCGATCCGGTTTGAATGTCAAGTAAACCAAAAGCGCCAACAGCGCCCCGGAGATCACCGCGCTGACCCAGAAGATCAGCAGGCGATTTTGCGGCCAGTCGTGCATCCACTGCCTGACTTCCCCGGCGACCAAAAAGACGTTGAGGCCGATGATGACAATCGCAATCAGCCACGCCAAAATCCAAACCATCCAGTTATTGGCAAACTGACCCATCTTCACGCGGCTGGAGGTGAAGCGCACCAGCGGCACCACCGCAAAGGGCAACTGCATCGACAAAATTACTTGGCTGAATATCAGCAGGCTCTCGCTACCGGCATCTCCCTGATAGGCAATCACCAACACCGCGGGAATAATCGCCAGCGAACGGGTTATCAGCCGCCGCAGCCAGGGACGGATGCGGATTTGCAAAAATCCTTCCATGGTGATCTGCCCGGCCATGGTTCCGGTCAAGGTTGAGCTTTGGCCGGCGGCGATCAGCGCGATGGCAAAGACCAGCGGCGCCAGTTTGGTTCCCAGCACGTTGTTTAAGAGCTTATGGGCGTCCTGGATGCCGTTGACTTCGATGCCGCGGCTGCCAAAGGCGGCGGCGGCGACGACCAATATCGCCGCGTTTACAAAAAACGCGCCGTTGAGGGCGATCAGCGAATCCAGAAAATTATATTTGCACGCCTGGGCGATGCTCTGCGGGTTCTTGCGCACCGCGCGGGTCTGCACCAGCGACGAATGCAAATACAGATTATGTGGCATGACCGTCGCGCCCAGGATGCCCACGGCGATATACAGCGCATCGATGCTGTCCAGGCGCGGAATAAATCCGGCCGGGATGTCGCCCCAGGCGGGCTTGGACAAAAAGACTTCGATGATGAAACACCCGCCGATCAGGCTCACCAGCATGATGATGAAATGCTCCATCCGCCGCATCCCCCAGCGCTGAATCATCAGCAGCAGCAGCGAATCAAAGCCCGTCAGCATCACGCCCCAAATCAGCGGCAACGGATGCTCGAAAAACATCCCCGTCAGCAGATTGAGGCCGATCGCCGTACCCAGCACCTCGGCCAGGTCGCAGGCGGCGATGGCGATTTCGCAAAGGATGAATAATGCCCAGCGAATCAGCGTGCCGTAGCTGTCGCGGCAGGCCTGGGCCAAGTCGCGCCCCGTCGCCAGTCCCAGCCGGGCGGATAGTGTTTGCAGCAACACCGCCATGGCGTTGCTCATCAGCAAGACCCATAGCAAACGGTAGCCAAAGCGGCTGCCGCCTTCGATGTCGGTGGCCCAGTTGCCGGGGTCCATATACCCCACGGCCACCATGTAACCCGGCCCGGCAAAAGCGAGTAATCGCCTCCACCAATGGCCTACGGGAATATGAATACTATGTTGAACATCATCCACTTCCGCGTGCCGCATATGCCCTCAAAGTTCCCGGTGCGCACTATGCCCCCACCGTTAATCCCAGGCGAGCTTGTACAGCGTCATTGGGCAATGGGAAGCATCACCGGCGGCGGCGATGCCGACGGTTGATCGGAATCTTACTGCCGATGGTTCGCAAAGGCGATGGGGAATTAGTCGCGCTGGACGCGGCGGTGCCGCTGGGGCTATACGCTCGCTCATAGCGATTGGGTTTGGCTTCTCCAGCCGGGGCCGTTTGCGCCCCGCCCGGCCCTTCGATCCAATCCGAGGGAGTGGGAGTCGGCTCAAATCCCGGCGGCTGATACTGCGGGATCACCATGTTGATCAGCGATTCCACCTTGGTCAGTTGTTCGCCTTGATCGCGCCCCACCAGTGTGAAGGCCCGTCCGGCCTTGCCCATGCGCGCGGTTCGACCCACGCGATGCACATAGGCTTCGGGATCGTCGGGGATGTCAAAATTGATGATGTGGCTAATGTCCGCCACGTCGATGCCACGGCTGGCCAGGTCGGTCGCCACCAGCACATCGAATTTGCCACCCTTAAAGCTCTTCATCACCCGCTCGCGCTTGGACTGTTGCAGATCGCCGTGAATCTCCCGGCAGGCGATGCCGTCCACGCCCAGGCGTTTGGCCAATTTCATCGTCCCGCGCTTGGTGCGGGTAAAGACGATCGCCAGGTCGGGATTCTCCGCCAACAGCAGCGCCTTGAGGGCTCTGTATTTGTCCCACGGCTGGGCGGAAATATAAAATTGCTCGACGTTGGCCACTGTGGGCCGGTCATCAGCGCCCTCGGCGACCAGTTTTTCCACCGGCTCGCGCATATAACGCCGGGCCAGGGTTTCGATCTCCCCATCCAGCGTCGCCGAGACAAAGATGGTCTGACAGCGGCCAAAATCCTGATCCTCGGCGGCACTGCCCTGCGGGCGGATGCCGCGGATTTGCGAAAGAATTTTGCGGATGTCATCCCTAAAGCCGATGTCCAGCATCCGGTCCACCTCATCCAGCACCGCAAATCGCACCCCGTCCAGGCGCACGATCCGACGCTCGACCAGGTCCATCACGCGGCCGGGCGTGCCGACCAGAATTTCCGGGCCGGTTTTGAGAAATTTCAGTTGGGCGCTGATGCTCTGGCCGCCGTAAACCGCCAGCACCCGCACGCCGGTATACAGAGCGATGCGGTGAATCTCCTCGGCCACCTGCACCGCCAGTTCGCGCGTGGGAACCAGGATCAGGGCTTGGGTGGAATGGCCTTTTTCGGCCATTTGCAAAATGGGAATGCCGAAGGCGGCGGTCTTGCCGGTGCCGGTTCGGGCCTGGCCCAGGATATCCACGCCGGCCAGGGCGCGGGGAATCAGCAGGGTCTGAATGTCGGAAGGAACAATAAATTTCGCGTCGGCCAAGGCCCGCAGAATGGAATTGCGAACGCCCAAGGCTTTAAAAGCCTCGGGAAGGGCGGCGTGCTCGGTTTTGTCTGTCAAGTTCTAAGCCTCTTGGGGTTGAATCAAAATAGCAGTGTACCGCGGCCTGTGCCGCTTCACAATGGATGGATGGATATAAAAATGGCGGGGGACATTGCGGAGTTGACGCATAGTGGGTGGTGTTACCAGGGTCGGTCGTGGTATTCTACATCCGGTGCGCTGCCGGGCGCATTTGAAGCAGTGTAACGCGTTGGAGTTGACAATGAGGTCTCTGGAATTATTCGCTGGAGCCGGTGGACTGGCCATCGGCACGTCCCGCGCCGGTTTTGAGCATCGCGTGGTGATTGAATGGGACCGCAACGCCTGTGATACGCTCCGGATGAACGCCGCGCCCGGCCACGGACACGCCGACGAATGGAACGTATTCGAGGGCGATGTTACGACCTACGACTTCCAGCGGCATGCGGGCGACATCGAATTCATATCCGGCGGCCCCCCCTGCCAGCCGTTCTCACTGGGCGGCAAACATCGCGGCATGAATGATGAGCGCAATATGTTTCCCCACGCGGTTCGCGCAGTGCGGGAAATTCAACCCAAGGCCTTCCTCTTCGAGAACGTGCGCGGACTGCTGAGACGAAATTTTGCCAATTACTACAGCTACATTATCCACCAGCTTCGTTATCCCGAGGTAAGACGCAAGGGAGACGAGGAATGGACGGATCATTTGGCGCGGCTGGAAAAGATCGCCACCAGTGGCAAGCATTGGGGATTGGGATACAACGTGGTCTATCGGCTGCTCAACGCCGCGGACTACGGCGTGCCCCAACATCGCTGGCGTGTTTTCATTGTTGGCCTGCGAGCCGATTTGGGCATTGAGTTTTCATTCCCCCAGCGCACCCACGAGGAAGATGCACTGCTGCACGACAAGTGGGTAACGGGCCATTATTGGGAGCGGCACTGTGTGGCGAAAAGAGATCGACCGGCGATGCCGGAGAATGTGCGCCGCCGCGTTGAGTTGCTCAATGCGCTCTGGGGCGTGCCGCTATTAAAACCATGGCGCACGGTTCGGGACGCCATATCCGACCTGCCGAAGCTCACCCTTGGCCAATCCTCGTCGCAGATTGCCAATCATTACCTCAACCCCGGTGCCCGCAGCTACCCCGGCCATACCGGCAGCCCGCTGGATGAACCGGCCAAGGCTCTCAAAGCGGGCGATCACGGCGTGCCAGGAGGTGAAAACACCCTTAGGCTTAACGACGGATCAGTGCGGTATTTCTCGGTGCGCGAGTGCGCCCGTATTCAAACTTTCCCCGATGAATGGAAGCTGGCTGGATCATGGACCGAGTCGATGCGGCAATTAGGTAACGCCGTGCCGGTGCGCTTAGCCGCCACTGTTGCCACACGCCTGAGGGAAACAATCGTTCAGGTTGCACCACTGACCGGCTCTCGGCTGTTCGCGGCCGCAAGGTAGCTTAACGGACCTTATGTCCCTACCGCCCGCGCGCGCTTGGGCGCGGCGATCTTGGGGAATTGCTTGTCGAACGAGCTTACCAGTTCGGTTCCGGGCCGACCACGACCGGGAGCTTTGCTGCCGAAGCCACTGGCATTCCAAGTCGGCTTGTAGTGTGTGATCAACGCGT
>JBBQBE010000048.1:0-27638 GCA_038317225.1 Tepidisphaerales bacterium
CGATAAAGACGCCGCCGCCAGAACTGGCAAAGCGGATGTTATGGGGCTAATGGGCGGCGGCGGGGACTCCAAAAGGTTATCGGTGCTGTCGGGGCAGCGCCGCGGAGAGGGAAACGGGCCGGGAAAAAGTTTTTTCACGCGCGTATGCGCGCCGTTTCAGCGTGTATGCGCGCCGTTTCAGCGTGTATGCGCGCCGTTTCCGCGCGTATGCGCGCCGTTTCAGCGTGTGAAAAGTTTTTTTCTGCGTGTATGCGCGCCGTTTCCGCGCGTGAAAAGTTTTTTTCCGCGTGTATGCGCGGGAACGGAAAGCGGGTCAGGGATCAATAGCGGCCTCCTCCACCAGTTTCCGTTACCGGCCACGGGACCGCAAGGTCGGTTCCAGGCCCAGATCCTCCACCATCTGCTTCTGGCAGTTGTCATCCCCACACGGACAGCCCCGGTACACACTGCGGCCAATCGCCTCCAGTTCGAACGCCGCGTAGTCCTCTTCCTTGTGGAAGATCGTCTGCCGGCCCGCACCACGGTTGATGGCGACCGGAAAAAGGGTCACGACCGGAAAAAAGGTCATCAGCCAATATGGCTTGCCTGTGGGGTTTTCTTTGGAGTAACTGAAGTGGACACGACCCTTCACGCCGTGGGAAGCCGGAGGGGATGAAACGGGGCCGGAGTAATTCTATAACCAGCGGCGACCCGTTTATGTCCCTCTGCCGTCGCTTTTGCGTTCCTTGATTGGCGACAATTATCATCGTCGCTGGACAGTTACTGGCGTCCAGCGTCAACCCATCCCGGTGCCTGGCCGTGAGCGGCCCCAAGCGGACATTTTAACTTTGGCGAGCTACCGGACATTTCTATTTGGTTTGACATGAATAGTTTCAATGCCTAGTCAGCGCCACCCGGATGGCATACAATAATCGCTTTTCCTGGTCGAACAAAGCGTCGGCCATCCGCGTTACTTGGAGACATTGCAATGGGTTTGCTGGATGGTAAAAAGGGATTGATCTTAAACGTGGCCAATGATCGCAGTATCGCCTGGCACATCGCCGCCAATGCGATCAAACAGGGCGCTACCTGCGGATTTGGCTATCTGCCGGTGGAGCGCATGGAACGCCGCGTCCGCAAAGCCATGGAGGAAGGCGGCTTTGGCAACGAGTGGCTTTTTCCCTGCGATGTGGGCCGCGATGAGGACATCGCCAAGTTTTTTGAAGCCGCTGCACAGCAATTCGGCAGCATCGATTTTCTGGTCCATTCCCTGGCCTTTGCCAACAGAGACTACCTGCAAATCGGCAAATTTCTGTCCACCCCCCGCGCCGTCTTTCAGCAGGCCTTGGACATCAGCTCCTACAGCCTGATCGCTCTTTCGCGCGCCGCGGCCCCGCTGATGCCCAATGGCGGCTCGATCATTGCCTTGACCTATCGCGGCAGCGAAAAGGCCGTGCCCGGCTACAACATCATGGGCGTGGCCAAGGCGGCGCTGGAGTCGGCGTCGCGCTACTTGGCGTTTGAACTGGGCGAAAGGAAGATTCGCGTCAATACCATCTCCGCCGGGCCGGTGCGCACGCTCAGCGCCATGGCGGTCGGGGCCATCGACGAAGTATTCAACCACGTGGAACAGAAAAGCCCGCTGCATCGCAACATTGACGGCGATGAAGTCGGCCGCACCGCCGTGTACCTGCTCAGCGAACTTTCCAGCGGGGTTACCGGGGAAAACATCTATGTCGATAGCGGATTTAATATCATGGGCTTGTAAGCCCCGGCGGTTGGCCACGCTACTGATGGCGCTGTGGCTGCTGGGCGCCGCGTTGCCGCTGGAGGCCCAAAGCGTGCCGCCTATCGACGATGCCGTGCGCAGCGCCAATGAGGCGGCGGTGGCCACCCAGACCGAGCGGGACGCCCAAGCCGCCGCAGGGCACCCAAACATCATGGCTCGTCCCGGCCTGCTGGCCGACCGCCAGCGCCAGTGCGTCCGCCTGCTGGCGTATGCCACCGGGATTAACACCTCCGCCCCCACGGAATTTTTACTCACCGGCCAAGGCGGCAACGATTACGAATCGCTGGCCGTCAGCTACGCTTCGCCACGCGATCTGCACGACGCTTTGCGTTTCATCGCAATGCCCGAAGGCATGCCGGTGAGCCAAGCGCAGATGCGCTACTGGCCCAAGGGGGCTGCGGTAAGCGTGCGCTTTGCACCCTGGTCCCCCGCCACCACCAGCAGCACTACTACAGCCACCACCACCGCCAGCAACGCCACCACTGCCGCCGCCACCGCCACCGCCAGCACCACCAACAGCAGCACCCCTACAGTCGCCACCGTCTCCGCCTCCGCCACCGCCACCGCCAGCACCACCAACAGCAGCACCACTACAGTCGCCACCGTCTCCGTCGCCGCCTCCGCCTCTGCCGCCACGAGCTGCCCCGCCATGCCAGGCTCTGTGGCCGCCAATGAATTAATCGTGGACGTACGCAGCGGCAAAACGCTTGCCGAGCCGTATTTTTTGTTTGTCAGCCGCCCGATTCCCTCGCCTGACCAGCCCAATGTAAATATTTTTCCGCCCGAGGTGTACAGCGCCCGCTCCATGATCAGCGATTACAACGAATCGGGCACCATTCTGGATGTGCCGCGGCGCGTGGCCCAATCCAGCGTATACGGCCACCAGCGCGCCAATCCCCTCCAGCGCTTTTCACCGGGCCAGTTATTACAGATCACCTTCACGCCCTATCAGCCGCAGCAATCTCTCTTGCGCGATGCGTTTTTAGCGATAAGCGGCGACACGCAAGGCCGTGCTCATTATTCACTGGATCGAGCCGCGCCCGGGGATCTGAAAAATGTGCTGGATCAGTTAAGCGACTGGTCTGACAAACAACTGGTTTATCTCACGGTGGTAATTGAGCCGTCGGTTAGCGTGGAGGCGGCCCGCTCGATGGCCCTGCTGCTGGACGCGGCGGCGCGGGCGGACAAATTGCGCATCGAGCCGCCAGCCGCCGGGCAAATCTGGTACGAGGCTTTTTTAACCGATCCAGCCATGCTCGATCGCGAAACACGGTTGCTTCATCCGTGGGAATTGCACACCCGCTTTCACGACGGCCAATTAACCGGCACATTTGTGCAACTGGACTCGCCGCGGCTGCGCGCCACCACTGAACCCAAATGGATCGCCAGCGAATTTCCCGTGGCCTCGGCGGCGGCATTGGGCCAGTTGATCCAGCAGCGCAGTGATGATCGCCGCCCGCTGCTGGTGTATGTGCCGCCGGGCACGCCCTACGGCGCGCTATCTGCGCTGCTGGCCGAGGTTCCGGCCACGCATGTACCGATCTACATCGCCGTCAAGAAATAAGGCTCTTTGCGAAAGATGCTGGTAAACATACCTGCCAGGTCCTAGAAACCACGTTCTGGGCGAAATATCGCATGTCCGAGCCTGGCAGCTTGGCATCCATCAGCGGGTTCCACGGAGAGCCAGAAATAATAACCGCTTATTCCGGCTGACCCTTGCTCAGATCGTAAACCCAGCCTTGGGCGGCCGGAGTCCAATCGACCAATTCGCCGGGCGCGAAGAACAAACCCAGTTCGCGCTGGGCGCTTTCGGTCGAATCGGAGCCATGAATCAGGTTGTAGGAATTGCTCATGCCAAAATCGCCGCGAATGGTGCCCGGCTCGGCCTGCGATCCGAAGGTTTTTCCCATCATTTTGCGGCAAATGGCGATGGCGTCTTTGCCTCCCAGGGCCAGCACCAGCACCGGCGAGCCGGTCATGAACTTGACCAAGCCTTCATAAAATGGCTTGCCCTGGTGCGCTTCATAATGCTTTTGCGCCAGTTGCGGGGAAATTTTCATGAACTTCATGCCACACAGTTGCAATCCCTTGCTCTCGAACCGTGCTAAAATCCGGCCGCAAAGACCGCGCTGCACCGCGTCGGGTTTGAAAATAATCAACGTCTTTTCCATTGTCTACTCCAGTTAATTGCCTGGGCGGTTTATAGTCGATGCCGCTTCATTCGCCAACGGGCGGGCTGACGGTGTTGGCGGGCGATTGCGGCATAGACGCTTGGCGGCGCTTCGGCTAGGATGGGCCGAGTCAAGTGGAAGTGGGACTTTTCTATGATTTTGCACATTCTACGCGCGTTATTTATATTGCTGATGGCGGCCGTGGGCGGGTCTTTTTTACAGGATCAGGCCCAAGCCGGCGGTCGCTACACCTGGCTGGCGATGATGGTCGCGCTGGTCGTCGGCGTGGTCATTGTCAGCCTCGATATCCTGTCGCCGCGAAAAAAACTCTCGATTCTTTCCGGCACATTTTTGGGCTTGCTGGTGGGCGTCTTTGCCGCCTACGCCCTGTCATTTGTCGTGCAATTGGTGGTAACTCAGTATCTCCCGGCCATCAGCCCGTCGGCGGCGGCTTATTTGTCCAAACGCACCCCGCCAGGCGACACCACCAACGGCGATGTGATGATCCACTTCATCAACCTGATGGTGGGCATCTCCACATGCTACCTGTCCATCAGCTTTGTTTTGCAAACCAAAGACGATTTTCGTTTTGTCATCCCTTACGTGGAATTCAGCAAGCAAACCAAGGGCGCCCGCCCCATCCTGCTGGACACCAGCGTTTTGATTGATGGAAGAATCAACGACATCGCCGACAGCGGCATTTTGGAAAGCCAGTTGGTGGTGCCGCGATTTGTGCTACACGAATTGCAGGCCGTGGCCGACAGCGGCGATAAGCTCAAGCGCAATCGCGGCCGCCGCGGCCTGGATGTGCTGGCGCGACTGCAAAACAACAAGCGCGTGGAAGTGATTTTATATGAGCAAGATCCGGCCGAATCGGACAATCCCGAAGAAAACCAGGTGGATCAGCGCTTGATGCGCTTGGGCAAGGAATTGGGAGCCAGGGTACTGACCAATGATTTCAACTTAAACAAAGTGGCCCAACTTCATGGCGTGGATGTGGTGAATATCAATGATCTGGCCAATGCACTCAAGCCGGTGGTGCTGCCGGGAGAGAAAATGAGCGTTCTGCTGGTCAAAAGCGGCGAGCAGGCCGGGCAGGGCATCGGTTATCTGGAAGACGGCTGCATGGTGGTTGTGGAGCAGGGCCGGCCGTATTTGAATCAGGAAGTTGATTTCACGGTAACCAGTGTCATGCAGACTTCCGCGGGGCGAATGATTTTCGGACGCATGGGCGACAGTGTCGAGCCGCCGGCCGGGAACGGCGCGCGCGGCCGCGGACGCCGGCGGGATAATCAACCTTCTGCACACGATGATCAACCTACTTGACCAGTCGGGCGAATTGCCGCCTGTCATCCGACGCCTATGAGCGAAAAAGATTCCCTGGCCTTGATTCTCCCCGCCGCCGGTGTTTCGCGGCGGTTTGGCGGGCCGCGTAACAAGCTGCTGGAAAATCTGGCGGATAAGCCGGTATTGGCCTGGACGCTGGATGCGTTTTTAAGGCGCGACGATGTGGCGATGGTGATCCTGGCGACGCAGACCCCGCTGGAGGAACTGGCGCAATTTCACCCTGAATTAAAGCGATTGCTCAGCGATCGGCGCGTGCGTCAAGCGCCCGGTGGGACTTCGCGGGCGCATAGTGTGCAAAACGCGCTGGCGGCGGTGGATCGGTCGATCCCGTGGGTGGCGGTGCATGATGGGGCCCGGCCGTTGATCAGTCAGGGACTTATCGAAAGCACCTTCGCCGCCGCCCGCCAGTACGGCGCGGCCGCCCCAGCCTTGGCGGTGCAGCAAACCATTAAGCAAGCCCGCGCCCCCCTGCCGGCCAAGGTGCGCCAAACCTTGGATCGCGCGGACTTATGGGCCATGCAAACTCCGCAGATCATGTCGCGCCAGGCTTTGGCCGACGCCTTTGCCCATTGCCTGCTGCCGCTGGAGCAGGTTACCGATGATGTGCAATTGCTGGAACTCAGTGGGCGCGATGTCTGGCTAGTCGATGGTGATGAGAAAAATTTAAAAATCACTACGCGACTGGATTTGCATTTGGCTCACTGGCTGATCCAATAGATTTTCCCCATCCGCCGCTTTGCACCACCCTTCTATTGATCCGATTCACTTTCCGTCGCCGGTGGCGCGGGAGGATGGCTTTGATGCCAAGCCCACTGGATCAGGGCCACCGTCAATACTCCCATGAGCAGGGCCGCGATTGCGGCAACCATCCAGGCGCGTCGCCGGGCTTTACGATCCGCCGACGGCTCGATTTCCGCAGTGTCCTGCATTTCCCGCGTGCCGCCCAGCGTGGCGATAATCTGCTCCAGCGGCCAATTTTGCTCCTGCGCCGTTTGTAATAATCGACTCAGCGGGCCATGCGGCTGCGGCGCGTTGCGTAAGAGCGTGCGCAATGCAACCAAAAGCGGCTCAACATCCTCCAGCGGCTCTTGATGTAATAACGGGCTGATATGCGTCAACACGAAGCGGCCGCTCTGGGTAACAATAATATTGCGCGCATGCAGCCGCCCATGCACCAAGCCAAGGGCATGCAGCGCCGCGACCGCCAGCAACATTTCGCGCACCGCCCAGCGCCACTGCGCCGCCGATGGAGGCGGGTCGGCGGCCCACTGCTCCAGTGTACGCCCCGGCACAAACTCCCACACCAGCCACGCCCGCTCATCGGCGCCGACGACCACTTGCCGCAAATTCGCCACCGCGCTATGGGGCGCTTCGCGCACGCGCCCCAGCCGATCCCCCACCGCCGGATAAAGCCGCCCGCCCATGCGGCACTGCTCATCGAGCAATTTGAGAATCACCGGCTTGGCATCCGGGCCGTGGGCGAAGATGGCTCCGCCAGGCGGCAATGGCTCGCCATCGGCGACATATCCGTCGGGTAAAATCACTGCCGCCGCTCTGAGCTCACCGGCGCTGTCGCTCACGGCTTGGCCGCCTGCTCTTTGAGCAGACGCCGCAGCACCGTGTGTAAAATGCCGCCGTTTCTATAATATTCAATCTCCACCAGCGTATCGATGCGGCACAAGCACTCAAACTCGATTGGCTGGCCATCCTTGGGCGTGGCCGTAACTTTCACCATCTGTCCCGGTATCAGCTTGTTATCCAGTTCGATATCAAAAACACACTCGCCGCCCAGCCCCAGCGCCGCGCGGTTTTGGCTTTTGGCATATTGCAGCGGCAACACGCCCATGCCCACCAGGTTGGAGCGGTGAATGCGCTCAAAACTGTCGGCGATCACGGCCCGCACTCCGAGCAAAAACACCCCCTTGGCCGCCCAGTCGCGGCTGGAACCCATACCGTAGTCTTTGCCGGCCAGCACAATCAGCGGCGTCTTTTCATCTTTGTACAACTGCGCCGCATCGTAAATGCTCATGGTCTGGCCATCGGGCAGATGCCGGGTTACGCCGCCTTCGGTACCGGGGACCAGCAGGTTGCGCAGGCGTATGTTGGCAAACGTACCGCGCGTCATCACCCGATCATTGCCGCGCCGCGCGCCATATTGATTAAAATCCCGCGGCGACACGCCAAGCTTCATCAAGTACTGTCCCGCCGGGCTTTCTTTTTTGATCGACCCCGCCGGCGAAATATGATCCGTGGTTACCGAATCCCCCACCATCACCAGCACGCGCGCCTGGTGGATCGATTGAATCGGCGGCGCTTCTTTGGAGAGGTCCACAAAAAAGGGCGGCTCCTGGATGTAGGTGCTTTGGCGGTCCCAGTCGAATAGCTCGCCGCCTTTAATCGGGATCTGATTCCACTCGGGATTTTCATCGGCAACGCGCTGATAACGCGTTTGGAATAAATCGCTGGTTACCGCCGCCGTCATCACCTCTTGCACCTCTTGCCGCGAAGGCCAGATATCCTTGAGAAATACCTTTTGCCCGTTGGCATCCAGCGCCAGCGGCTCATCGATCAGGTTAATATCCATCGTGCCCGCCAGCGCATAAGCCACCACCAGCGGCGGACTGGCCAGATAGTTGGCGCGAACATGCGGGTTTATGCGACCCTCAAAATTGCGGTTGCCCGAGAGCACCGCCGCCGCCACCAAATCACCCTGGTCAATCGCCTGGGCAACTGGCGCATCCAGCGGCCCGGAATTGCCAATGCAAGTCGTGCATCCGTAGCCGACAATATAGAATCCCAGCTTATCCAGATCCTTATCCAACCCCGATTTTTTCAGGTAGTCGGTCACCACGCGGCTGCCGGGGGCCAGACTGGTTTTCACATAAGGCGGCACTTTCAATCCGCGGGCCACGGCATTGCGCGCCAGCAGCCCCGCGGCGATCAACACCGAGGGGTTGGAGGTGTTGGTGCAACTGGTAATCGCCGCGATGACCACGTCGCCGTGCGTCATGCGCACCGGGCCGCCATTGAGCTCGGCCACCGCCCAATCCGGGGCTGAATCTTGTTTTTCGGCTCCGCCCGCCGCAACCTCCGCGGAATCACTGGCATTACCATTGGCCGGCGCCTCGACATTCCAGCGATCCAGCCGCGGCGCGGTCGATGCGCTCAAGGTTTTTTTGAATACGTCCGCCAGCGAGGAGCGGAAACTCTGCTTGACACTGCGCACGTCCACGCGATCCTGCGGTCGCCGCGGCCCGGCGACCGACGGCCGCACCGTCGCCAAATCCAGTTCCAGCACTTCACTGAATTGAGGCTCGATCTGCTCCTGCCGCCAAAGCCCCTGCGCTTTGCAGTAGCGCTCCACCAAGTCCACTTGCGCCGGCGGGCGGCCGGTGAGCCGCAGATAGCTCAGGGTCTGCTCATCCACCGGGAAAAATCCCATGGTCGCGCCGTATTCCGGGGCCATATTGGCCAGCGTGGCCCGATCCGCCACCGTCATGTTCGCCAGGCCGGGGCCAAAAAATTCCACAAATTTTTCCACCACGCCGTGGGAGCGGAGGACTTGGGTAATGACCAGCACCAGGTCCGTTGCCGTCGCCCCGTCCGGCAGGGCGCCGGTCAGTTTGAAACCTACCACCTGCGGCGTAACCATGTAGATCGGCTGGCCAAGCATGCAGGCCTCGGCCTCGATTCCCCCCACTCCCCAGCCCACCACTCCCAAGCCGTTGATCATCGTGGTGTGGCTGTCGGTTCCCACCAGCGAATCGGGAAAAGCCACCCCATCGCGCAGGGTCACCACCGACGCCAGGTACTCCAAATTCACTTGATGGACGATCCCGGTCGAAGGGGGCACCACGCGAAAATTATTAAAGGCCTTTTGTCCCCACTTGAGAAATTCGTAGCGCTCGCGGTTGCGCGCAAATTCCAATTCCGTGTTCTTCTCCAAAGCGTCAGGCGCTCCGAAATAATCCACCTGCACCGAATGGTCGATCACCAGGTCCACCGGCACCAGCGGATTGATCTTCAGGGCATTGCCGCCGGCCCGCGCCATGGCCGAACGCATCGCCGCCAGGTCCACCATGGCCGGCACCCCGGTAAAATCCTGCAAGATCACGCGGGCCGGCTTAAAGGGCAGTTCCACCGCCTTGACCTTTATGGCGTCCCAGGCCGCCAGACCGCGCACGTCTTTTTCCGAGACTTCAAACCCGTCCATGTTTCGCAATGCGCTTTCCAATAACACCTTGATGGAAAAAGGCATCCGCTCCAGCGACAAATCAAGCTCGCCGGCCAGTTTGGGGAGGGAAAACCAGGTCGTTTGCCCGGCTTGACTATTGAGAGTTTGCCGAGTGCCCAGGGGATTGTGCGAGGTATTCATGATTCAGTTCCTGCCGCGTCCGGGAAAAAGCCACGGCGGCGGCCCGGTCATGGTATGCGCCGCATGGCCATGGCTCAAGACGGTCGGTTGCTTGTTGTTGTAACGCAGTGACACTTTCACTGCGTCATCACTGGTGACACTTTCACTGCGTTACAACAACGGTCGGTTGCTTGTACCGCGCCCAAACGGCGGGCCGCTAGATCAATAATCTGCCTTGCCAATACCGCATATCCCGCGTAACTGTTGTAATAATCACATTTTTATTGACCTTTGCCACAATGAGATTATATTAAGAGTCGTTGAGGGTTTTTTGAGTGGTAAGAAAACCCTCGGTGGAGAACCGGCGAAATTGCGAAAATAGCCGCGGCCATTACTGGATCGCGGCCGCCCTCCTGGGAATGGATGCCTTGGGGGTAAGCGGCAGTTGCAGGGGAGATTACAGTATTGCTGTACCCGCCGAAGGTTTGGGTAGTAGTCCCAACCCGCCGAGAATGTGCCTATACTATATGCTATCCGGTGCGTAGTAATGGCCGGTAGTCCGCTGCCTGGCGCCTGATGGCAGGAGTTGCCCTATGAATAATGCTCCCCCAGTTCCCAATCCCGACCCCACGGTCGCCCCGCCGCCGGTGCCACCGGAAGCGACTCCCCAAGCCGCCGCCCCCGCGATTAAGCCTTTGCCCAAAGTCGATCCCAAGGCCCCCGAAGCGGCCAAAAGCCCTGCCGATAGCCCAACTATCGATGAGCTGCCGGAAGACAGCCAGCCGAAAGTCAGCTTTTGGCAAAGCCCTTTTGTGCAAAATATCTTGCCCTTTGCAACCTCGCTGGTTCTGCACGCCGGCATTATCATTCTGGGCATCGCCACCTATAAAACCGTCGAAAAAGTGGTCCAGGTGGTCAAAGAACAGATCATTATTCCCGACGCCACCATTGTTGAAAATGGCGAGGTCGGCGGCATTCCTCATCCCGGCCTCGGCGGCGATCCCAATCGCGACGCCATGCAGGACCAGATCACCGAAGTGCCCGCCAACAGCCAAAGCTGGGCTGACAAGCAGAGCGAAAATCTCAATCCCTCCATCGGCGGCGGCGGGGCCGAAGGCGAAACCGCCAGTTCGCTCATCGGCGTCGGTGAAGGCGGCTCTTACGGCAAAGGCATCGGCACGGCCAACAGCGGCATCGGCGGCGACGCTTCCGGCCAGATCGCCCGCTTTGGCCCTCCCGGCGGCGGCGCGGGGCTTGGACCCAAGAGTAACTTTATCGGCGTCGGCGGCAATGCCTACCGGCTGGTGTACGTGATTGACGGAACCGGTTCGATGGTAGACAAGTTTGACCGTCTGCGCATGGAATTAAAAAACGCCATCAACGGCCTCAAGCCGGTGCAGTCATTCAACATTATCTTTTACGGCAATGAAGGACTGGAATCCTATGCCGACACGCTCATGCCGGCCACGCCCGACCATAAGCAAAAGGCCTTCGCCTGGCTTGACCGGTTCAGCCCGCGAAAAAATGCGGATGTAACTATGGCCTTGAAAAAGGCCTTTGATCAGAAACCGCAACTGATGTATCTGCTGACCGACGGGGAATTTGACATGACCCCCGGTGGCAATGACGCGATTGTGAATGTCATCAACGACCGCAACCGGGACAAAGCCGTCCACGTGATGACCATCGCCTTTTTGGGCAACCGGGACAAGTCCGGTTACTCGCCGGAACTGGCCGACTTTCTGATGAAGCTGGCAAAAGACAATGGCGGGCGCTACAAGAACGTGGCTGCGGATGATTATTGATGGTTTTTTCCGCGGTGAAGTGGAACAAAGTGTATAGAGCGGCGCGCAACGCTCTGAAACGGCATTCCGGCGACGGCGACTGGCTTCCGGTCGGAATGAAGTTTCAACCCAGAGGGCGCTTCGCTTGGCCTTGAAGTTCGACGGGAGACAGAGAGATCGGCTCCGGTCCCCGCACGCACCAGGGTGTAGGTTTATTTCTCGCTTTATGTTGGCGAGGGTAAAGGTTTTCAGCCATGCGTCGTTCTTCGTTTTCCAAGGCTCGTATCGGACTTTTCGTCCTGTTGTTGGGCGCGGTGCTTTTGACGGTGGGCAATAGTTTTGCCCAGGCTCCCGGAGCGGCCGCTCCCGAAGCCAAAAAAGAGCATTTAGGCCCCTTCTCCCTGATCATGCAGAATACGGACTTCGTGTTCTTCACGATCGTTTTTTGCTCGATTATCGCCGTAACCCTCATTATCCAGGGATTCATCAAAAACCGTAAATCGGTGATGATCCCCGAATCCAGCAATGAGACCATGCGCGAAATGATCGCCAATCGGCAATTTAAGGAACTGATCGAGTATACCGAAACCGATCCCAGCTTTGTCTCCAAGGCCCTGAACCCGGCCCTCAAGCGCGCCCCCAGTTTCAGCAGTATGAAGGAAGCGATGGAGACGGCCATCGGCGAGCAAACCGCCGAGCAGTTCCGCAAGATCGAGTACCTGAACATCATCGGCAACCTCGGCCCCCTGCTGGGGCTGCTGGGAACGGTGCTGGGTATGATCGAAGCCTTCAGCGCGCTTAATGCCGCAGGCGGCGAAGCCAAGCCCGCGGAATTGGCCATTGGTATTTCCAAGGCCTTGACCCACACCATGCTGGGTCTGATGCTGGCGATTCCCTGCCTGGCGTGCTTCGGCATTTTGCGCACCATCGCCGATCGGTTGACCGTGCAAGGCGCGCTGATCGCCGAGGAATTGCTCTTGATGATCAAGCCCGCCGAGGCCAAGCCCGCGGCCCGCACCGCTGCCGCTCCGCAACCGGCCCGCAAGGCCCCGCCGGTGCCGGCGACCCAGACCTAATGCGCTGCACAATGTCGGGAAACCTCGTCGGCGGCGGCGCAGCCAGCGCCCCCGCCGGCGAATGATCCTCTTATGGATGGATTGAGCCATGAAAAGACATTCCATGCCCGAAATGAAAGAAGGCGGAGTTAATGTAACTCCCTTGATCGACATCGTGATGTGTCTGATCATCTTCTTCATGCTCGTGGCCAAAATCGGCGTCTCCACCGGGGCCGAGGCGATGGACATTCCCGAAAGCATTCTGGGAGTGAAAATCGAAGACATGGGCAACACCCTGACGCTCAACGTGCGTCCCGGCGGCGGCGATCAGCCGTATATCACCGCGCTGGTCGACGGCAAGCAGCAGGAACTCAAACTCTGGGAGCCTCGGCCGGGCGGGCAGATTTCCAGCCCCTTCTTGGAAGTGCTCAAGAGATTTCGTAAGCAGAACAAGGATTTCAAGGTGATTATCCGTGGCGACAAAGAAATGCCGTACCGGTATCTGGAGCCGGTGCTGCTCAAGTGCGCCGAGGCCAATGTGAAAAACGTCAACTTTAACACCAAGATCGGCTCAACGACCGCCGGATAACCCAAGGCGGGCGCAGGTTCGCAGGTGATTACCATGAAAATGAACGCCTCCAAAAAAGTTCACTACGATTCGGGGCCGAATATGACCCCGCTGGTGGATGTGGTGATGGTGATTCTGATCTTTCTGATGCTGGCCGGCAGTTTCGGCGGCGCTGAACATTACATGGTCAGCAACATCCCCTTCAAGGAAAAAGGGGTGGGCGGTCAAGCGGCGCCCAAGGGAATGATCCCCGATGAGCCGCTGGACATCCGCGTGGACAGCACCGCCGACCGCTGGGTTGCCCAGGTGGGCCGGCTGCGGGCCAGTGATGTGCCGACTTTGACCAGCCAGTTGCGCAAGATGCGCCAGGACTTGAATTCCACCGGCAAGAAGACCGACAACATCCAGGTGGTCATCAGCCCCGGTAAAAACGTGAAGTACGATTACCTCATCGGCGTCTACCAGGCGGCGTTGGAAGCGGAATTCACTAAAATCTCCTTCGCCACCGCCCATTAGCGGATGGAAACCCCAGGCCGTCTGGCGCATAATGGGCCGGTTCCCTTTTTCGCCCGGCGGCGATGCCGGGGAGATTGACACCCCTTTGCCATGACTGCTATGAAATCTAAAATTTTTACAACTGTGATACTGGCGGCGCTGGCCTTGACAACCCCGCTGCGGGCGGCCGCTCCCACCGGCCTGAATGCTTTAAGCGATGACCGACTGATGACCGAACTGGCCGGGCGCGGCATGGAATCGCTATTGGTTCGCCTCTTTGAAGTGAACAAAGTTTCCCCCGAACGCCAGGACGCGATTCGTTCCTACATCGCCAGCCGCGAACTGTTGGACGGCAAAACCAAGCTCACCTACGGGCAAAAGCAGGAACTGGTCCACAAAATCGTTAACGGCATCAAAGCGAGTCTGGAAAGTCAGAAAGACCCGCAGATGCTTATGCAACTGGCGGCGGCGCTGATTGAAAACGGCACCGACGCAGATGTGAACAAGCTGGAATACTGGGGTGAAAATCCGCGCACGCAAGCGGAATTGCGCCCCGTCGCCGAGGCCGTGGTCAACATCCTGGATAAATGCGCTGTGGAAGCCTCGGCCGAGGCCGATCGCATCGCCAATACCTTCGGCAATGCGCCAAGCAAAAGTCAGGTCGACGCCTGGCAGCAGATGGACACGCTGCACACTTACGCCAATTACACCAAGGCCATGAGCACCTATTACCTGGTGCTGGCGATGGACCCGGCCGATCCACAGCGCAAGACCCTGGTCGAAAAGGCCATCGAGCAGTTGGCCGAGAATGACAATCACGAAAGCCAGATTCAAGCCGCGGTGCGCAACCGCATCGGCAAACTGAATATGGCGATCGGCGATTACGATGCCGCGCGCAAAGCCTTTGAGTCGGTGTACAACAATCCCCAGCAGCAGATTCTTCCCGAACCGACGGTTTATCAGCAGTATGAAGCGCGCTATTTCGCGGCGGTGTGCGATTTACTCCAAAAGAACGTCGAGGCTGCCAGAAAAAGCATTAACTCCGTGGTCGCCTGGCAGCAGGCCAACTTTGATAAGGATGCCAAATCGCAGGACGGCGTGCGCACCGCCGCCAGCATGTTGGAATACCGCCTCAACGCCCTGCAAGGGCAACTGGCCAAAACGGAACTGGAAAAGAATGAAGCCAACAACAAGGCCATGGCCGTGCTGATGACGCTGCTCAAAGAGCGGCCGGAACTGCGGGCGATTATTTATGAACAGCTTATGAATCGCCTGCCGGAAAACGCCGACCTGGCCCAGCAGGATACGCTGCTTTTGCAAGCCTTGGTGCAGCGCGGCGAAACCGAGCGGACCAAAAAAGAGGGCCAGCCGTTTGACAAGAAAAACGTGGAACGGGCGATTGATGCGGCCAAGGAAATCGTGGCCCGCAAGGGCAAGCCCGGCACCAGCCCCGAGCTATTGGACGCCGCGGCGATCCTGATCCCCGCCTTCAGGGAAAAATTGGGCGAGCATGAGCAGGCCGTGGCGGGATACTTGGATTTCATCGGGGCCAACCCCAACAGCACCAACGCCGGCCCGGCGCTGGGCAACGCCATGGCATTGCTGGCGGATTTGCGCAAGCAGTCGGCAGATGATCCGAAGGTCAACAAGCTGCTGGATCGCTTTTTTCCCCTGGCGATTGGCAAACCGTTTAATCGCAAGGAATTGGCGTATGAATATGCGCGGCGATTGCAGGAAGACGCCAAGGTCAAGGAAGCTATTGAGTATTACGCGATGGTTCCCAAGGACGACAGCCGCTATCTCTACGCGCAATTTTATACTCTGAGCAGCCTGCGCCAGCTCGCTGAGGAGCAAGGCAAAGGCAAGGAAGCGGAGCGCACGCAACTGTTAACCCAGGCCCAGGCCCTGGCCGCGCAGCTTCCGGCCCTGGCGCAAGCCGCGCTGCAAAAAGCCGGCTCCGACGCGGAGAAAAAAACCTTTCAACAAATGGCGGTGCAAAGCACACTGCTGGCGGCGCGGTTATCGCACATGCTCAATGAGCCGCAAAAGACTTTGGATTTGCTCCATGGATTTGAGGACAAGATTCAGTCGATGCCCAACCAGGACAACCTGATGGGCGATGCTTTGTACCTGCGTGTCCGCTCGTACATGGCCTTGGGGCAAAATACCAAGGCGACCGAAGCCCACTTGTCGCTCCTGAAAGCCAAAGGCGGCGCCGAGGGCGCGGAGATTACCTTTACTCTGCTGCGTAACCTCGACGACGAATTTGAGGCCGCCCGTAAGAACGATGACCAGGAGCGGATGAAAAAATTGGCCGAGGCCCGCGCCGCTCTTTCTGGCCCGCTGGTGCAGTGGGCCAAGAACAATAGCGACCAGAAAATCCGCCAGTACACCTACCGCTACATGGTATTTGACGCCACGACCAAAACGCAACTTGCGGAATTGGAAAGCGGCCAGGCGCGTACCGAAGCGCTCAATCAGGCGCGGCAGTTGTGGCAGCAATTGCTCGCCCCCGAAGGCATCGAGATGTACCGCAGCACTTTGCCCGCCGACCAGGCCGCCACAGCCAATTATGGCGAGCCGGTAGTGCTACTGAATCTGGCTCTGATTAACTTCGAGCAGAAAGACTGGACCGGGGCGCAAAAGGGACTGGGCAAATTGCTGGAGGACCGCAAGCTGGGCACACCGCGCATTTTCACCACCAAGGACGGTCAGTCCCTGGCGGTGGACAACGACCAGTATTGGGAGGCGACGTACAAACTGTACTACTCCAACTTCCAACTGGGGCGCGACGATCCGGGCCTGTTGCAGGAGACCAAAAACGGTCTGAAGCGCTTGTACATTCGCGAAGGAAAAAACACCGGCGGCAAGCGCTGGGGCGAAAAATTCGATGAATTGCGCAAGCAGTTTATTCCTGAGTTCACATGGGAATAAAGCGGCGCTTAACCGGAAGGATGCTATGGGCAAGATATTGTGGGTATTGATCGGATTGCTGCTGGTCGGCGGGTGCGCCAGCTACGAAAAGTTCGATTTTGATGTTTCGGTGAAGAACAATACCGATCAACCGTTGACGCTCTGGCTGACCAAGGACGGCCCGCCAGCCGAAGCGGGCTGGCGCAGCCCGGAAAGCTATGCGCAGCGTCCCGGCTCGCTGGATGATAAAATTCCCGGCATCGTCGTGCCCCCGGGCAAGACGGCGTATACCGGCCCCATTGCAGGACACTTTGCGCCGCAAACCCGCGCCTGGCTGCGTGTTTACCTGGGGCAAATGAAACTGGATCGGCTGCTGGCGGTTAGCCGCGAAAATCCAGCGCGCACGGATGTGGCCCTGATTCGCGGCCGCAACGACTGGGTGGTCGAGGCCCGCGATGGCAAGCTTCAGGCGATCCCGCGCCGGCAAGTGGAAAACCAGCCGTAATTTTCGGCGGAAGCATCCCATGCCCAACGTCGATTTTTTTGATCTGTTTCGCTGGCTGCTGGCTATCGTCGCCACGGTCTATGCCACGGTCATCACCTTGCAAAGTCTTTGGGGATGGTACATCTGGCTGGCCGGACGCGATCGCTACATGTCTTTATTGCGACGCTACGTGATTTTGCAGGGATTGCGCTTACGCTTCACCACCTTTTGGGGCGATCTGCTGATTTGCGCCCTGCTGTGCATCGCCTTTTTGATCCTGTGGCGGCTGCATTCGCTGGTCAAACTGGGGATGGTATAATGTCCACCGCGCCCCGAGCCTTGCCGCCGGGCCAACCTCTGATGCCTGACGATCAGCTTCCAACTTCACGGCCGCCGGCCGCTTCCACCTCCATCGCGCAATTGCCGCGCGACGAGATGGAAAATCTGGCGGAAGATTATGGTCTAGTTGCCGGCGACTTCCGCACCCGCCAGCATCTGGCCTTGGCCTTGCAGCAGCGGCGTGAATTGATCGGCACGATGGATCGCAAGGCCCTCTTGGGAGTTCTGCGCTGGGGACGCCGGGCGGTGCGACCCGATGCAACACTTGATCAACTGGCCAAGGAGATCGTCCGCATCCACTGCATGAAATTCCATGGTTTGGAGGAAGCGGAATTGCGTGTGCTAGCGCAACTTCGCGGCATTGCCCTGCGTGGCAGTGAAAATCGCGCCATTCTCATTCACAAGCTCAAAAAACAGGAAGGGCTTTTTGCCCGCTGGAGCCGCAAGCGCCGCGCCTGGCTGGGAAAAGTTGTTTCCAACATGATCGGCGATGAGGCCGAGGGGGATTACCGCTATCTGCCCCAGGGCAACACCACGGCCGAGCAAGCTCCCGACATCCCCGGCGCCAGCCTGCGACATGAAATCGAGGAGGCGGGATTGATCGGCGGCATCGCCGGGCGAATTCGCCGCACCGCCGACGAATACCTCAAGCAAAAGCTCGATGAAATCGAACAGCGCATCGACCTGAAATTGGATGAGATCGACCGCCGCCTCGGCGAATGGCGCGACAAGGAGATCGCCAATCGCCTGCGGATTATCAAGGTAACGCTCTGGGCCAGCGTGATCGTTGCGGCCTTGTCGCTGATCTACTCCTACGTCAAAGTCTATTTTCTGCACCACTAGGATCGCCCATGGACAATCCGTCGCTGGATCATCTCCTGGAGCGCGCCCGCCGGGGCAAACATGGCGGCATCGAACATTTTTTGTCCGCGGTCTATCCTCCACTGCATCGCATGGCTTCGAGTATTTGCGGTTCGCACCACGCGGCCCGGACGGTGTTGCGCAATTTACTACGCAAAGCGCTGGATCGTTTGGCCGACTGGTCAGACGACATCGAGGCGAGGCGCTGGCTGGTACATCACTTGATTCAGGAATGCCGCACCCTTCCCGCCGCCGGCCCCTCCGGTGCTCAGACCGACCCGCTGCGCAGCCAGCCCGATGGAACGGCTTACGCGGCTATGATCGCGGCTTTGCGCTCTTTACCGCCTCAGCAGCAGGAGGCGTGGATTTTGTGGCGATTGGAGGGTTTTGATCTGCGCTGGCAGGCGATCGCCATGGACTGCTCCACCACTGCCGCCACCACGCATCGCGAAGGTGCCGACCAGACGCTGCGTAAGCTGACGGGCGAGTCTTACGACGCGCTGCTGGAAAAAGTCCGCCATGCGCATCTGTCGCTCGCTCCCCCGCCGCCGATGGCGCTGCAGCGCGTGGCCGCGTCGGTGGGTGGTGTGCTGCTGCGCCGCCGCGTGATGGGATGGATTAAACGTGTTACGCAAATCGTTCTGGCCGCCTTTTTGATTTGGATCGTTTACTGGATCTGGAAACTCATGCGCCAGTGAGGCGCTTGATGGGGCGCAATTTGATCCTGTGATCAAAGGCGCACTTTCTTGACACCAGCGCGCAGTGCTTTTATTCTTCCAATTCGTGATGATCCATACAATCCGGCGTTTTTCACCACGGGAGGCCGGCACCATGATGCGGATGCCCCGACTGTTTGCTTGTGCGGTTATGGCCTGCTGCCTGACCGTTCCCCTATTCAGCTCTTCCTGGACGTACGCGCAAGCGAGCGTCGATACGCCTAAGGAGGTCGCCAGCGGCGACAAGAGCGAGTTATTTAACCATGCTGACGCCTTCTGGCACTATGCCAAAATCGCCCGCTATGACCTTGCGGCCCAGGAGGGCCAACAGGTGCTGGCCAAGAAGGACCAGCCCCAGGCGGTTCTGGAAGCCATGGAGCAGGTGTCGCGCAATCGCAAAGACAACCTGGACCAGTGGCTCTTGCGCTGGCAGGGTGTGCCGGAAATGAAGGATGTGGCCACGCAGTTGATCCAGGTGATCCGACAGGGTTACGAGGCTCGCCGCGCCGATCCGGCCTTCATTGAAGCGGCGATAAAGCGTCTGCCAGTGAGCGAACAAGCCTATTCGCTGGCCGTCAGCAAGCTGCGGCAAAGCGGCGAACTGGCCGTTGGGCCGATGATCGATGCCTTACGCGATCCCAATCAGCTTGAAGCTCACGCGGCCATTCGCCGCGCGCTTCAGGATATGGGCAAGCTGGCGGTCAATCCGCTGCTTGCCGCCACGGAAATGAACGATACACCGACTCTGGCCTCGATTGCCACGGTTCTGGGCAATAGCGGCTATGAGGACGCGGTGCCCTACCTGTCGCGGCTGGTCAACGATCCCAAGACCGCCCCGGAAGTAAAAGGCGCGGCCGTCGCCGCCCTGGTGCGCATGGGGCAATCCCCCGCCGCCAATACCGCTTCGCTCTTTCTGGCCGGCGCTGAAAAATACTACTATCGCGCCCCGGATAATCGCAGTCCCGTTGCCTACGTTTGGTACTGGGACGGGCAAAAAGGCCTGACGAAAAAAGAAGTGCCCGCCGCCATTTTCAACGACCTGATGGCGATGCGCGACTGCGAATATGCTTTGAAACTCGACCAGGGCCGCGCCGAGGCTGTGAGCCTTTGGCTGGCCGCTAATTACAAGCGGGAAGCCGATCTGCCCCAGGGCCAGACCGATCCCACCCGCGCCGAGGGACAGCCCGATGCCCACTACTATGGTGTGGCGGCCGGTACGCAATATCTGAACACGGTGCTGGCGCGGGCGCTCAAAGATCACAATGGCCCTGTTGCCCTGCGGGCGATCCGCTCGCT
Organism: Tepidisphaerales bacterium; assembly: GCA_038317225.1. Taxonomy (GTDB): domain Bacteria; phylum Planctomycetota; class Phycisphaerae; order Tepidisphaerales; family Tepidisphaeraceae; genus JBBQBE01. Next base: position 20,152 of record JBBQBE010000048.1, read on the forward strand.
GCAACAAATCGTAGGCCAGAGCAATCTGTTTGATGCCAAGCAGACGGCCATTTTGGACGCTCTGCGTTATCCAGATCGGCAAATTCGTTTTGAAGCCGCCTTTGCCCTGGCCGCGGCGTTGCCGCAAAAGGCCTTCCCCGGCCAGGAGCGCGTCGTGCCGACGCTGGCCGAGGCCATGGCCCAGAGTGGCAAGCCCAATGTGCTGGTGCTGGCTCCGCAGGATCAGCTTAATGGCCTGTTGCAGGGCCTCAAAGATGCGGGCTATGGCTCGGCGGGCGGGGTAAATTCCGAAGCCGCCCTGGCGGCGGCGGCGACATTGCCCACTGTGGATGTGGTGGTGGCCATGGGCGATCAGGCGGCGCAAATTGACGCCCTGCGCATGGCCATGAATGGCAATCCACGATTGGAAAGCGCGGCTTTGGTTATTGTCAGCGCCAATCCCTCATCGAGTTGGACTGTGCAGGCGGCGAATAATCCCCTGCTGAGTGTTACCAAGGCCACCGATGCCGCCGGCCTCAAGCCGGTGATCGATGAAGCACGCACAAAAGCGGGTTCCTTGCCGATGGATGAGAAGATCGCGGCGGATTATGCCATGCGGGCCGCCGATCTTTTGGGCAAACTGGCTATCAGCCGCGGACAAGTACTAGACCTGGCGGTGGCGCAAACCACGTTGCTTGGCTCGCTGGACGACAGTCGCCCGGAAGTAGTCAAGGCCGTCGGTCGTGTGGTCGGCCTGCTCAACAGCAAGGAAGCCCAGGCCGCACTGCTCATCAAGGCCGCCGACGCTAAAACGCCGGACGAGGTGAAAGCCAGCTTGTATAAGAGTGTGGCGACCAGCGCTCGGTTCTTTGGCAACATGCTGGATCAAAGCCAAATTGACCTGTTGCAAAAGGCCGTGGCCGAAGAGAAGGACGCGGCGGCACGATCCGCCGCCGCCGAAGCCCACGGCGCTTTGAACCTGCCGGCGGATCAAGCCAAAAGCCTGATCGTCAGTCAGTCCAAAGTGTAGTTCAAGGCTGACATATGAGTGATTTCCGCGGCATCCGCATTTTGCGGATGCCGCTTTTTTTCTATCCGAGATGCGCCCGTGTAGCTTAATATGGTATGGGTGCCAACTGCATACAGGAAAAGTGGCACCACTGTGCCTAATATTGCCAATAACCAAAACAAGGAGAAATTCGTATGGGATTAAGCGATCAACAAATCGAGCAATTCAAAACCAAGGGCTTTGTGGCCTGTCCGGAGTTTTTTAATGCCAGGGAAGTCAAGGCGTTGCAATCCGAGTTATCGCGCCTGCGCGCTGTGGGCGCATTTAACAATGTCTCCACCGACAATGACGGCAAGACCACCAGTTCCACCAAAATGAACTTGCAAATTTGTCCACTTTACCCGCATAGCACACTCTTTCGCGCCTTGCCTTTTCATCCCAAGGTGCTCCAGACCATTCCTCAACTGATCGGCGACCCCATCCTGCTGCACCTGGACCAGGTGTTTCTCAAGCCCGCGCGCCACGGCAGCGGAACCAACTGGCATCAGGACAACGCCTATTTTCAACTGGACAATCCGCTGCATGGCACGGCCATGTGGATCGCAGTTCACCCGGCCAACGTCGCCAATGGCACCCTGCGCGTGATTCCCGACATGCAATTTGAAAAACTGCCGCACCAGCGCGATCCGCAAAGCAATCACCATATCCGCTGCTGGCCGGATGAAAGCCGCGCCGAGCCGGTGGAATTGCCCGCCGGCGGAGTGGTCTTTTTCTGCTACGGCACCCCCCATAGCACCGGTGCCAACAACACCGATGCCGACCGCGCCGGCGTAGCCTACCACTTTCTAACCGAAGCGTCCTATGGCACCGAGCAGGCCAAAGTCTCCAAGGCGATCGGCACGATTCTCACCGGCCCGAGAGCCAGCGGCGGTGAAAAGGAATATGCAACCCGCGTCGCCGGTGCCTGGGATGCAGAAGTGGAAAAAGCCAACACGGATAACCGCTAGAGCGTTTCCAAGCCGTTCGTAGCGGTTGGCAAAGAGCCGTGCGCGTCAACACGTGGAAAACCTTCCGCCCACTCACCGGTGGGGCTTTTGTTCACGCCGCGTTTGGTTTGAGAATGCTCTAACCCAACTTCCGCAGATAGGTCTCGTATATTTTTCATTTTGACGGAAAAACGTGGCTGGCGTTTCATGGCGAGGAGTGCGTGATTGAAAAGTCGATGTAATGCCTAAAACCGTGTGACAATCGGCCCTGGCGCTAGCGCCAAGGCCGATTCGATCACGCAACTGCGGAAGTTGCTCTAACGTTCCAAGACAACTTTCTCAACGAAAAAAGGCAGCCGCGAGGCCGCCTTTTTTCACACAGTGGCCCTCCGGAGCTTTTACCGCCCGCGCATCGTCGATGCGCCGACGGCCTGTGTTAATGCCGCAACTTCTCCCGCCGCGATTGCCGGTTGACCCAGTAGTCCCGCCAAACTCTGGCGGCACAAATCATCCTCCAACTCCGCTTCCCGCGTCCCCTGGCCGGGCAGCCCACGAAAACTGACGCGCCCCACAGCATCCAAAACCAAAATCTGCGGCAAGGTGCATTGGCCCAGCAAGGGCAACATGGCCTGCTGCCGGCCAATCAAGGTGGCAAATGGATGTTGTGCGACTCTCTGTTCTACGCGAACGGCTTGGCAAAGTTCATCAATCGACTGATTGGCGGCGGGCTGGTAAATGCGCACAAAACGCACACGGTCGTCGCCGACCCATGTTTTGGCAAGCTGGGCAAAATAAGGGTCCGCCTGTTCGCAGGCATGATCATTAAACTGGCAGACATAAGCGACAATGACATGCCCGGTGAGTTGCGCCAGCGATGCGGGCCGACCTCGCCAGTCATTCAGCAGAACCATCGGGGCCTTGGCACCAATCTCCGTGCCGCCCAAACGCTTTAATTCAACATGACGGGCCACGAGGGCTGTAAAACTACCAGTGAGGATTAACCCCAGGAAAAGCAGTCCAACGATAGCACCGCGTCGATTTGCCTGCATACGTTCTCCCGCTTAGCCCAAACCGATCTTACAGAGACGATCCAACCTGGAATCAAGCCAAGTCATTCAGCTCGGCGAACGCCCAAGCCGCATGAAATTTGTTTATGCCCGATTCAAGGATTACGATGATACCACCGTTTTTTCCCAATGCAAGAAAAAACCGGCACTTTTTGCGCGGCAAACAGTTATCGGACGGACAGAACGCGGCGTGTGAAAAGGGGCAATTTTACCCCTCCACGCGCACTTTAAATCGAGGATTTTGGCCGAAAAATCGTCCCGGATTGGTATAGAAAATCCGCTCAGTTTCCTGCTCGCTATGGCCGCGTCGGCGGTATTCCAGGGCGGTATCAATCATGCTCGACGGATGGCTTTCCCCCCAATCGGCCGCGCTGTTGACGCATAGCTGTTCCGGGCCGTATTGCTCCAAAATATCCGCGGCCCGCAGCGGCGTGCATTTGCTGAAGGGATACACCGTCAAACCGGCCCAGAACCCTGCATCGCGGGCCAGGCGGATGGTGTGTTCCTCACAATGATCGATCATCACCCGCGACGGATTGATACGCGAATCATTTTTCAAAATCGAGGTGATAATGGAGGTTCCCTTGTGCTTGTCGGCCAGGTGCGGCGTATGAACCAGGATCAACTGGCCGGTGCGGGCCGCGAGGTCCACCTGCTCTTGGAAAATGGTGATCTCATTGCGGGTGTTTTTATTCAGGCCGATTTCACCAATCCCCAGCACGTTGGGACGATCCAGAAATTGGGGAATCAGGGCAATCACCTGCCGCGAAAGTGCAACGTTTTCCGCTTCCTTGGCGTTAATGCACAACCAGCAGTAGTGATCGATGCCGTAGCGGGCGGCGCGGGTCGGCTCGAAATCCGTCAGTTGACGAAAATAGTCGTAAAAGGAGTCGGCGCTGGAGCGGTCAAAACCCGCCCAGAAAGCCGGCTCGGACGCGGCCACCACGCCGCAGCGGGCCATGAATTGGTAGTCCTCGGTGGTCCGGGAGACCATGTGAATATGCGGGTCAATGAATTTCATAGTCGCAAATCCTTGCGGTGCTAATGTTGTTGCAATGAATGCATTCGCGCCGCCGCTTCGGCCCAGGCGGCGGCGTTTTTGGGCTCATAGGTTTTCAGCGGGAAACTGGCCCGCACCACTTTGCGGATATCAGCCAGATCGCTCAGCACGCCCAGGGCCATGGCCTGGGTCAGAATATTGCCGATGCTGGTCGCCTCTACCGGCCCGGCCAGCACGGTTTTGCCGCAGGCATCGGCGGTCATCTGGTTGAGCAGTTCATTTTGTCCCCCGCCGCCGACGATATGAATCACCTGTAGGCTCCGGCCCAACATCTCCTCCAAGCGCTGGACGGTATTGCGATAAGTCAAAGCCAGACTTTCCAGGCAACAGCGCACGGTCGCTCCCACATTCTGGGGCGCTTTTTGACGGCTCTGGCGGCAGTAGCGGGCGATTTTTTCCGGCATTTGCCCCGGCGACAAAAACGGCGCATCATCCACATCCACCAGGGCCGCAAACGGCTGGGCCTTGTCCGCCAGGTTGGTCAGCGTGGCATAGTCATACTCGTCGCCTTGGGCCAGCCAATGGCGGCGGCATTCCTGCACCAGCCACAGGCCCATGATATTTTTCAGAAAGCGGATTTTGCCGCCGACCCCGCCTTCGTTGGTAAAGTTATACTTTTGAGACAACTCGTTGATGACCGGGCGATCCAGTTCCACACCCATCAGCGACCAGGTTCCCGAAGAAATGTAGCACCAGTCATTAGCGCCTTGCGCGGGGACGGCGGCGACGGCGCTGGCGGTATCGTGGCCGCCGGGGGCGATCACGGGAATCGGGCCGCAGCCGCATTCCTCCTGAATATCGCCGCGCAGCGGGCCGACAACCGTTCCCGAGGGTACAGGCCGCTGGAGCAAGCGGGTCGGCAAACCCAGCTTTTCCAGCAGCGGTTTGGCCCATTGCTTTTTCGCCGCGTCCAACATCTGGCTGGTGGAGGCGATGGAATATTCGGTAACGCGCTGGCCGGTAAACAGATAATTAAGCAGATCGGGCGTGAACAAAAGTGTTTGCGCCGCCTCCAGCAGCGGCGAGCGGTCCAGTTTCATGGCCATGAGCTGATATAACGTATTGATCTGCATCACCTGGATGCCGGTAACCCCAAAAATCTCCTGGCGGCTCACTTTGGCAAACGCCTTTTGCGGCATCCCCTCGTTGCGGCCGTCGCGATAGTGATAGGGCAAGCCCAAAAGCTCGCCGTTTTTAGCCACTAGTCCAAAGTCGACTCCCCAGGTATCAATCCCGATGCCATGCAATGCGGCGCGGCTTTCGGAGGCGATTTTGCCCAGGCCGATTTTCAGTTCCGCAAATAAGCTGGGTAAATTCCAGTGCAAGTGCCCATTAAGCCGCACCGGCGTATTACTGAAACGATGCCGCACATCCAGCTTCAGCTTGCCGCCCGTCAGCGTGCCTAAAATCGCCCTGCCACTTTCGGCCCCCAGATCAAACGCCACCAACCTTTGTGTACCCATATTTCTCTCTTAACTATTTTTTCTATTGCTTGCAACGGTCGGCAATATAACACTGTGCCCCATGCGCCGCGAGTGCTGGATTACTGGTCCACGCCGCGCATTTTTTTCTCATTGTACGCTGGCGAAGGGAACAACTAACATGCCGCTGTGATATTTGCCAACTTGACGCCTCTGAGCTTTTCCCTCACCGCCTTCGGCTGTTCCATCGTCGCGGGCGCTCTGGGTTCACTTTTGGGCCTGGGCGGCGGGATTATTGTCATCCCCGCGCTGACGCTTCTATTGGGGGTGGATATTCGCTACGCCATTGGTGCGTCGCTGATCAGCGTCATCGCCACCTCCAGCGGGGCGGCGGCGGCATATGTACGCGAGCGCATGACCAATCTGCGCGTGGCAATGTTTCTGGAAATCGCCACCACCTGCGGCGCGTTGAGCGGGGCCTACTTGTCCGGCCACATCGCCACCCGCTGGCTCTACGTTATTTTCGGGTTTGTGCTGATCGCCTCGGCCATCAGCATGTTGCGCAAACGCCGCGAACATGCCGGCCTATCCGGCCCGCACGATGCCCTGTCCGATAGATTGCGGCTGCATGGCGAATACTTCGATCAGGCCCTGGGGCAAATAGTGGCGTATCGGGTCATCCGCGCCAAGCTGGGATTCGCATTGATGTATGTGGCGGGAATCCTCAGCGGCCTGATGGGCATCGGGTCGGGAGTGCTGAAAGTGCCGGCGATGGACCTGGCGATGCACCTGCCGATCAAGGTTTCCAGCGCCACCAGTAATTTCATGATGGGCGTAACCGCCGCCGCCAGCGCCGGGGTCTATTTTATGCGCGGTGATATCAACCCCTTCGTGGCGGCGCCCGTGGCCGCGGGGGTGCTGATTGGATCCGTGGGCGGATCACTACTGATGGGGCGCTTGCCCGGCTTGTGGATTCGCAGGGTGTTCGTGGTGGTGTTACTGTGGGTCTCGATTGAAATGCTGATGAAAGGACTGCGCCAATGAACACCGCATCTCCCGCGCCCGCTGCGGCACCTACGACCATGGAAAAGCTCATCAGCAACCTGCTGCGCGGCGGCATTTATGTCAGCTTGTCGATGGTGGTGCTGGGGGCGCTGGTAAGCGTGGCCCGGCATCCGGGGGAATTTTCCAAACACGAGGGGATGTGGCAGATTGATCCGGCCCACGCACGTTTTCCCACCACCATTTCGCAAACGCTCAGCGGCGTTGCGGGCGGCGAAGGGCGGGCGATTATCGTACTGGGATTGATGCTGCTGATTCTCACGCCGGTGGTGCGCGTGGCGGCGTCGGCGGCGGCCTTTGCCCTGGAAAAGGACCGCACTTACACAATAATCACGCTCATCGTCCTGACACTGCTGCTGTTGTCGTTTTTCCTGGGGAAGGTGGAAAAATAATTTTTTGCCATTTTTCTGCATGTGGCGACGCTCCAGCCCACCTCAGCCTGTGGGCCTCGATGGCGATGGAACTGGCCGAGCAGTTCGCCCCGTGAATCGCGGGCACTTGGCATATTGGCTTGGGCGCAAAAGTCGTATACGCTTGGGCCATGTTCACAGGAATCGTAGAAAAACATGTGCGGGTGCTGGCGGCGGTGGATGGTCCGATGTTTCGTCGGTTGTGGCTGGTCGGCGACTGGCCGGACATTCGTCCCGGCGAGAGCATCGCGGTCAATGGCTGCTGTCTGACCATCGCCCAGATCGAGCCGGGGAAAATCGGCTTTGACGTCATCAAGGAGACGTTGGAAAAGACCAACCTGGGCCTGCTGAGAAACGGCGACCTGGCCAATGTGGAGCGGGCCTTACGCGTCGGAGACCGGCTGGACGGGCACTTTGTGCAGGGGCATGTGGACGGCACGGCCCGTTTGCTCAAAATCATCAATCATCCCGACGAGGTACGGCTTACCATCGC
>JBBQBE010000049.1:0-27612 GCA_038317225.1 Tepidisphaerales bacterium
ACATTCAACAATCAAAAGACCGCTCCTCCGCCGCGGCGCATTGCAATTGCTCGGCCCGCGCGTACAAAGGCCGCCGTGAGCGAATTATCCATGCGACTGGCGGGGCTGACGCTGGCCAATCCGACTATGACCTGTTCGGGAACCTGCGGCTATGCGCGGGAATATGAGGGGCTGATGGACCTGTCGGCCCTGGGGGCGTTTGTTACCAAAAGCATCACGCTGCGCCCGCGGGCGGGCAATGAGCCTAATCGTATCGTGGAAACCCGCGCCGGGATGCTCAACGCCATCGGGCTGGCCAATGTGGGGTTGCGGCGTTTTTTGGATGAGAAAATCCCCGAACTGGAAAAAATGCCCTGTCCGGTGATCGTCAATGTCGCCGGGCACAGCATCGAGGACTACCTGCTGACCGTCGAGCCGATCGGCCGGCGGGCGTGCGTGGCGGCGATTGAACTGAACGTGTCGTGTCCCAATGTCAAAGACGGCTTGACCTTCGGCACCCACCCGGCGCGGCTGCGCGAGCTGACCCGGCAGGTCAAAGCGGTTTTGCCCGACAAGCCGTTAATCGTGAAGTTGTCGCCCAACGTGGAGGATATCGCCCAGACCGCGGCGGCGGCGGTGGAGGGGGGGGCGGATATTCTCTCACTGGTCAATACCTTTAGCGCCATGGCGGTGGACATCTATCGCAAGCGGCCGCGGCTGGCCAACGGCACGGGGGGACTTTCCGGCCCGGCCATCAAGCCCATCGCGGTGCACCTGGTCAGCCGGGTGCACCGGGCGGTGGGACGGGCGGTGCCGATTATCGGCATGGGGGGAATCCAATACTGGCAGGACGCGGCGGAATTTATTCTGGCCGGGGCCAGCGGCCTGGGCATCGGCACGGCGTTGTTTGTCAACCCGGCCACCCCGCAAGCCATCGCGGCGGGTCTGAGCGGTTGGGTCAAGCAAATGCGCGCCGAGCGCTTAAGCGATCTGGTGGGGGCACTGGAAATGTGAACGGGCGAAGTACGACCCTTTGGTCCGTAGTCAGTAGTCAGTAGTCCGTTGTCCGTAGCAAATGCATTTTGCTACTGACTACTGACTACGGACTACTGACTACGGACTACTGACTACGGACTACGGACTCTGCATAACGGACCACGCACTTTGTGTATGTATCTTTTTGTTCGGGTGGCTTTGGGGTACAAATTGGCCCCTGTGAATACGCCAAACGCTTTATCGCGCCGGGTTCGCGGCGGGGGGTTTACCGCCATGGAACTACTGGTGGCGCTGGGGATGCTGGTCATTTTGCTCAGCATCTTCGTGCCCTATTTGATGAAGGTGCGCGAGGTGGATCGGCGGGTGCGCTGCGCCGACCATTTAAAGCAGATCCGCAATGCCTTGCAGGCCTACGCCGCCGACAACGGCCGGCGGTTTCCCCGCGTGCGCTACGACGCGGCAGAGAATCCCAATGGATTTGCCGCCTGGACGGGCCCCGACGATGCCGACCCATTTTCCCCCGCCAGCGCGGTCAGCGCTAATGATGTAACGGCCTCACTGTGGCTGCTGGTGCGGCGGGGACTGCTGGACAATCCGGCGGTGTTTATCTGCCCCTCCTCCTCGGACATGCCCGATGCGCTGAGCGACAGCCACGGGCGGGCGGTCAGGCCGCTGGGGCGCGGCAATTTCCGCAATCCCTTCAATCTCAGTTACGGCTACTCCTCGCCCTTCAGCGCCGCGGTGGGCTATAGCGTCAACGCCGATCAGGCGGCGGATTTCGCCATCATGGCCGACAAAGGGCGGGTGCGCGTTAATGAGCAACACCACAACCTGCTGGCCGGGGCGACGGCGGCCACCCCGGAACAGGCGGCGGGCAATTCGGCCAACCACAATCAGGCCGGGCAGAATGTGCTCTACGCCAGCGGGGCCGTGGTGTTTCAGACCACGCCCTATTGCGGCGTGCGGCACGACAATATTTATACCGCGCTGTGGCGCTCGCCGCTGGAGCCGGGACACAGCCCGCCGGCGGAGGGCCAGGGATACTGGGGGCCGGACATCGGACCCAGTTGGCCGCAGGACAGCTATTTGATGCCGCTGGAAAGCCGGGGCCGGTAATTTTTTCCCTCTCCCTCGCCGCGGGCGGGCGGGCGGCGCGCGGACGGACGGGTGGGCGAGCCTGGCGGTGGCAAGCGTGCAGGTGGGTATGCTGGCGGTGGGGCGGGCAAAGTGCGTGCGGACAGACACGTAAGCACACGGACGTACGGACGTACGGACGGGCAGACGGGCGGACGTACGGACAGGCAGACGGGCGGACGGCGGACTGGCGGGCGAGCCTGGCGGTGGCAAGCGTGCAGGTGTGTATGCTGGCGGTGGGGCGGGCAAAGTGCGTGCGGACAGACACCTAAGCACACGGACGTATGGATAGTGGACGGGCGCGCAGATGTGTGGCAGGCGGGTGGCGGGCGATGGCGGTCGGTGGCGTGCGGGCAGACGGGTGGCGGGCGATGGCGGGCGATGGCGGGCGTGAGGACGGGTGGCGGACAGGCGGGCGTGAGGACGGGTGAGCATGCGGACGAGCGGACGCATGGATATGGGCTGGGGGAAAAGGTAAAAAATTTTTTCGGGAGCGTTATGAGTTTGTGGCTAATGGTGTTGGCGGCGCTGGCGCTATGGGTGCGCGGGGGGCTGTTGTTGCATCAGGTCGGCTCCTGCCGCTCGAAAAACGCCGTGGCCATGGCGGTCGGGGCGCTGATACAGATGAGCGTCGTGGCGCTGGTCTTTTGGGGGGCCTGTACGCTCTTTTTAAGCACCTCCAGCGGCTGGCAACTGGCCGGGGCGCTGGAGGGGAAGTTGGCGATTTACCTGGTTTTGGCGCTGCTGGCCTGCGGGCTTTTGCAAGGTGCCATGGCCGAGCGCACGCGCCTGGGGGCGCTGCTGATCGGGGCGGGGGTTTTGGCGATTGTGTTGCCGGCGGCGATGTGGGTATTGTGGTACGGGCGATTGGCCCGCCACGGGGTGATTGATGTGGCCGGGGCGTCGGTGCTGCACCTGCTGCCGGCGGCGTTTGCGTGCGCCGGGGCCTGGCGGGTGGGGCCGCGGCTGGGCAAATTCAATCACGACGGCTCGGCCAATGCGATTTGCGGGCACAATCTGCCGCTGCACTGGGCGGGGGTGGCGCTGATCTGGCTGGGCTGGATTTTTTATATTCTGCTCTGCACGTTTTTGCATCAGCCCCAATCCTTTCCCGAGGCGGCGGGGACGGGACTGCTCAACGTGCTTTTGGCCGGGTCGGCGGGGATGCTGGGGGGGCTGGTATATGGGCGATGGAAATTCGGCAAGCCGGAGATGATGCTGGCCGGCGGGGGGCTATTGGCGGGACTGGTGGCCATCAGCGGCGTGGGGGCGCTGTGTGCGCCGTGGCAGGCGGCCTTGGCCGGGGCGGTGGCCGGGCCGCTGGCCTGCTGGATGTCGGTGGTGCTGGACTTGCGGCTGCGGATCGATGATCCCACCGGGTCCATCGCCGTCCATGGCATGGGCGGACTGGTGGGGATGCTGTGGCCGGCCCTGTGGCTGACCACGACGCATTCTGCGGGCAGTCAACTGTTGCGCCAGGGCGCGGTGGGGGCGGCGGCCATCGCCGTGGGGGCCGCGGCGGGCCTGGTCGTTTTCTCGATCCTGGCAAAACTGGGCCAGTTGCGCAGCAGCGAAGCCGACGAATTTGACGGGCTGGACCTGGCGGAAAACGATCTGAACGCCTATCCCGACTTTCAACAGAACATGATCAAAAGCTATCATTTACGCGAGGCGTGAGGTTGAGTGTTGAGTGTTGAGTGTGGAGAGTTGAATTTGCATTTTCAACAATCCACAATCCACAATCGACAATCCAAAGGGCCGTACTCGGCCGGTTCACCTGCCTACCGGCAGGGTTTGACGCCGCCGGGGGTGGCGGGCATGATGAAGCGGGGCGGAAGCATGGAGGAACTTTTTGTCTGATCCAGCGTCCAATTCCCACCAGAGCGCCGCGGCCGAGCTGGCCGAGGCGCGGCGGAATTTTCAGCAAACCATCGTGGAGTACCAGGATCGATTGTACAACCTGGTATTTCGCATGGTGGGGGATCGGGAAGAGGCGCGGGAACTGACCCAGGAGGCTTTTTTACGGGCCTGGGCGGGCCTGGTGAACTTTCGAGCCGACAGCGCCATGTATACCTGGCTGGCGCGGATCGGCATGAACCTGGCCTTGTCGCATTTGCGCCGGCGGCAGCGTCGCGACGAGCAGTCGCTCGACGCCGTGGGCGGGGCCGATTGCTGGGCGCAAAACCGGGAGATTTCCGGCCCGCAAGCGGCCCAGGGCAACGAACAGCGCCAGCAGGTGGCCGCGGCGCTGGGGCGCTTGGGCGATGAGCATCGAGCGGTGCTGGTATTGCGCGATGTGGATGGGTTGGATTATGAACACATAGCCCAGGTGCTGGAACTGCCGCTGGGTACATTGAAAAGCCGTTTGTTTCGCGCGCGGCTGGCGTTGCGTGAGCAGTTGCAAGGGTATTTGGAATGACACGGGCTGGTAAAGAGCAGACGATATGGCGTTGAACCCCGACCAGATCGAAGCGCAGTTGTGCGATTACCTCGACGGCACGCTGGATGATGCGGCGCGCGTGGAGATCGAACAATATTTGCGCGCTAATCCGCAACATCAAACATTATTGGCGCAGCTTCGCCGCTTGCGGCAGATGCTCGGCGATTTGCCCAGGGAGGCGGCACCGGCGGAACTGGCCGAGGCGGTGCACCAGCAATTGGAGCGTTCGGCGCTATTGCGCGATGAGCCTGGACCAGCGCGCTGGCGGCTGGGGCCTTGGCCGCAGGTGGCCTCCATCGCGGCGGTGCTGCTGCTGGCGGTGGGGCTGGCGGCGATCATCTATTTTGTGGCCTTGCCGCCGCGCACTCAGCCGCCGGCGGTGGCGATTGTGCCGGTGCGGCAGCCGGGCGAATCGGCCGCGACGGAACTAAGCGAAACCCGCGACGCCACCGACGCCTTGCGCTGGCGCGGCAATGCCCAGCGGCAAGGCAAGGAGATGCAGCGGCTGGTGGAGCCGGGGGAGAATGGCGCGACAGCTTCGTCCACCACCGCGCCGCTGCCCGCAACGCCCGCGGCCCCCCTGGCCAGCGCGGTGCCGCCGTCGGTTCGCGGCGACGCTGAGCCGGCCATTAAGTTAGACGGCCGGGCTGGTGAAGCGCCAATGGCTGGCGAAGCGAAAGATGAAAATGCCGCCGGGCCAATGGCGGGGACGGCGGACAAGGCCGCGGATGCGGCGGCTAATCAAGGGAAAAACAGCCACATTACTCCAACCGATCAAGCGGCCGGGGAAAAGGTGATTGAAATTGCCGCCACCCAGCCGATGCGGGCCGCGGCGCTGGCGATGCGGTGGCTGGGGGAGCGGTCGATTCGGTTTCGCTTTGAGCCGGGGGATCAGCCGGGGTCGTTGAGCTTGCATGTCGATGCCCTGGAAGCGGCGCAGCGCGAGCAATTGCTGGCCTTGGTGAATCCGGCGGAGCGGCCCCAGCCCGATGAGGTGGGGGCGGATGAGCCACAGCGATTGGCGGCCCAAACCGGGAATATTACCCCCCACGACAGTCAGTACGCCCTCAACGCCGGCGGCCGGGTGATGCCCGGGCAAGTTGCGCGTAACCAAGTTACCCAGGACCAAGTTTCCCCTGAGCAAGCTACCCCTAAGCAAAACGCCGGAGCATCGGAAGCGAGCAAAGCGCCGTCGTTGACCCGCATGCGAGCGGCCCCTGTCGCCGAAGCGGAAAAATCCGCGTTGCGGCCAATGCCGCCCGCGCCGGTTGTCGGAGCCGGCGGGGACGCCGGGGACAGCGCGAACGCGGGGGGTATTACCGCCGCCAAGCCCGCGCCGCCGACGCTGGAGGAGACACCGGGGGCACCTGCCGCGCCAGCCGCGGCCGCCGTGGCCGCCGCGCCGACGTCCGCAGCGACCGCTTCCGCCGCGCCGACGTCCACGGGGACCGCTTCCACCGCTTCCGCCGCGCCGGTTGCGACGGTTGCGCCGACGTCCGCCGGGACCGCTTCCGCCGCTTCCGCCGCGCCAGCCGCGGCGCTGGAAGCCGGGGCGTTGAATCCCGCCACCCGGCCGAGCGGCGCGGAGCTGGTGACGCCGAAAATGGGGTTGACACTTTTATTTGTAGTCGCTCCAGCAACCCTGCCCGCCGACACGCAACCGATAACCACCGCTCCGGCCGCCGGCCCCATGCCGGCGACCAATCCCTGAAGCGGGGCAGCGCTTAGGACGCAATGGTTCCGGCTCCCGTGTGTGAGGCTGTGGGGGGAGGGCCGAGAGTGGAAAACGAATTGCGCGCCTATAGTCCGTCGCGCCTGACAAAAGTTGAATTTAAACCGCAAAAGAAGCTAAGACGCAAAGCAATCCATTGCCCATCAAGCCCCGAATTGTCTCCGGGGCCTCAGAAATTTCTAATTACTAATTCTTAATGATTCTCATTTTCCCTCGCGCAAATCGTTTTGAGAAAGAATGGTGAAATTTTCCTTAATGAGCATTTTGGCGGCCAGGACCGGGTCTTCCACGCACAGGGCCAGCGCCGCCGGGCCGCTTGTCAGCAGGGGATAGACGTAATGCACATTTATTTCCGCTTGCAGCAACGCGGCGCACAAATCCCCCAGCGGCGTGTGGGACTGGGCGGGCAGGCGCACGGCCAGCAGGTCGCTTTCGGTGAAGGGCATCTGGTTTTTTTCTAATAAGTGGCGGGCTTTGTCGGGGTGGGTGCACAAAACGCGAACCAGAGCCACGTCGGCGGATTCCTCCACCGCCAGGCCGGCGATTTTATTGGGCGCCAGTTCCAGCAGGCGCACCAGGGTTTGCAAACAGCCGACGCGATTTTGCAGCAGAACCGTGAATTGACGCACCTGGGTTAATTCGTAGCCGGCTGCCTGAAGACCGGAGGGTGGCGCTTGCTGTTGCATGGAACCATTTTACTGTGCGCCGCGGGGGCCGGGGATGGGGAAATTGGCGGGAGGGGAAGATAAAAAAACCGCGCCCGGAGGCGCGGTCAAGAAACCAATGCGGCTGAGAGGACTTGAACCTCCATGACCTTGCGGTCACAAGGACCTGAACCTTGCGCGTCTGCCAATTTCGCCACAGCCGCCGCATTCACTTCTTGCCAGGTATCTTAGCGAAGCGGAACGGATCGTCAAGCGCGACAATCGCCCGCCGCGGCAGTGGGATTTCTCGCGAGCCGATCCGCTTTGGTTGCCGCCGCGAATTTGTTTGTTGACGGTGGCCCAGGGGCGGTATTGGACTTCAAATTTATTAATGCTTTTATTTTGAGAGCCTTTTTAAATATGCTCAGCTTGGCGTTTTTGCTTTTTGGTGTAGTTGGATTTCTCGCCACGGGGCACCCTATTCTCCGGCTAACGACCATTGAGGAGAATGAGCGATAACCTGCCCGGGGTGGTCGCTGGCATGCCCGACCCGGCGCGATGGGTGATCTGCGGCTGGCAGGCCCGCCCGAGCGCGATGGGGGAACTGCCGCTGGCATGCCCGACCCGGCGCGATGGGTGATCTCTGCCGCTAGTAGGCCCGGACCAGTCGCGATTTGGGATAGGCCGCCAGGACGATATCCTCGTGGCGCATTCCTTGTTCGGCCCGGCGCTGGGCGCACCACTGGCACATGCCGGCACCGTGGCCGTGGCCGTGGCCTTCGACGAAGCGCACCTGGTCGGGATCGTTGATGGTTTTGCAAAAGCTGGAAAAGAGCGTGGTGCCGGCGGCGGCGTCGGTATTGACGGCCGTGCGCAACTCCTCGCCGCTGAGGCTGTAGCGGTTGCCGCGCACGTCGGTGATTAAAAATCGCGTGGGCCGGCCAAAGCGATTGAGAAATTGCAGGTCGATGCGTGAAAGAGCGGCCATGTTGGCTTCCGGCCGGGGGCGGCCGGGGTCGCCGCGCCGCGCGCCCCAGAGGCGAAAGCGGCGTGTCAATTCCTCCTTGGCGACCACCACCGGCCCCCAGTTGAAGCGCGGCGAAGCGCTACAAAGCGACTGGTTGTTTTGATCGCTCAGCGGGGCGATCCAGGCATCGCCGAAGGCATCGGCGGCGGACTGGGTGATCCCCCCGCAACAACTGGAAAAATAGGCTTTGAAAATGCGCTCGTGGCCCGCCGAGCCGTGGGCGACGACGATGCCCGCGGTGGCGTCCACGGCCTGGCGGCTTTTGGCCGACTCGGCGGCGATGCCGCCATACACTTGGGAGCGCTGATCGGGATACAAATCCCAGCCGCGGCTGGAGCCGGCGGTGCGGGCTTCGTAGAGGGCATAGGTGCGAGCCACAATCGCCTGGGCCTTGTAGGCTTCCAAATCCCAGTTCCACAGCATCTCTTTGGCGATGACGCCCTTGAGATAGCCGTCGATGTCCACATCGTTGATCACGTCAAAGCGGCCGGGGCCGGTGGGGGTGAGGCGATAGCGGCCGCGATAGGCCTGGCCGTCAACATAAACGCCGCCGGGGGCGGTGGGAGTGATGGTCAATTGGCCGGTGCCCAATTGCACCGAGCCGATGCGCCATCCGCCGGCAATGAGGCTGACGGGCACG
This sequence comes from Tepidisphaerales bacterium, assembly GCA_038317225.1. Lineage (GTDB taxonomy): Bacteria > Planctomycetota > Phycisphaerae > Tepidisphaerales > Tepidisphaeraceae > JBBQBE01. Next base: position 8,593 of record JBBQBE010000049.1, read on the forward strand.
GAGATGCCGCGGGGAAAGGAGAGCAGCCGGGAGGCCGAATCGGCCGAAGCGCGGACGGTGGCGGTGGTGGTGCTGCTGAGCTGGAGTTGGGTGCGGTCTTGAAACAAACGCACGCGGACAAGCGCGGCGTTGGCATCGGCCCCCAGCCCGCCGACGCGGTAAATATCCTGGCTGCATCCCCACCAGATCAGGGGAATCAGGGCGATGACCGCCAGCCCGACCAAGCGCAGTCCGCGCGACGGCGACAGTCGCCTCATCCGCCGCGGGATGCGGCGGCGTGCAGTGCGAAAAAGCCGTTTCAAGGCGTCCATGCCATACCCTGCCATCCCCTGGAAATTATTCATCCAGTTTGCGCAGCGTCACGTTCAGCTTGGCCAGTTGTTCCTTGATCTCGTCCAGCGAGGTTTCGCCGAAATTCTTGCAACCCAAAAGTTCATCCTGGGTGCGGGCCACCAGTTCGGCGACGGTGTTGATGTTCAAGCGTTGCAGGGCCTTGCGGCTGCGGACGGATAATTCCAGGTCGTTGACATGCTTGGCAAGAATTTCCGGGGGTATATCACTAACCGGGGACTGGGGACGCCGCGGCGGCTGGGTGCCGGCTTCGGCCGACTGGCCCAGGCGCAGGCCCTTTTGCGCCAACAGCGCTTTGATCTCATTGAGGCTGGTTTCGCCGAAGTTTTTGTAGCTGAGCAATTCTTGTTCGGTGATCCGCAGCAGGTCGCCGAGATTGCGGATATTCATCTTCTTGAGGCAATTGCGGCTGCGAACTGACAGTTCAAAATCGGTAACCGGGATTTCCAGCACGGCGTTGCGGCGGTCGCCGCGATTGTCCTCATCGTCGTAGTACATGGAACGGGCCGAGTCCACGTCCTTCATGTACAAGCGGGCGCGCTCGTGGTTGGGATTGGAGCGCAGGATTGCGTCGAGGCAACGATGGGCTTCATCGTAGTGATTGTTGTCTTCGTACAATATCGCCAGATTGACCAAGGCATTGACATGCACCGGAGTTCCGGTGCAGATGCGCTCATATAACTCGATGGCCTTGGCGTCCTCGGAGCGGCGGTCGTACATCACCGCCAGGCGGAAAATGGCCGGCTCATAGTCGGGATTTTCGTTGAGGGCGCGCTCAAGAAATTCCACGGCCTTTTCGTGCAGGCCCTGGTGTTCGGCATCGTTGGCGCGTTTGAAGTACTCTTCGGCGGCCTTGTCATTGATGGTAGCAACGCTGGAAGTCATCGTGGGCATGAAGGTCCATTGAGGTTAAAGACAGTAATTCCCCGCAAAACCGTATTAATATGCGGGCGGGGCGGGCCTGTCAACTATTTGCCGGTCGTGGGAGGCATGAAAATTGCGGCACAGGCGATGCGGCGGCCAGCGGGCGGTTAATAAAAAAGACAAGCCAGGCTCTTTTCAAAACCGTACTTTTGCCGTACAATAGTCGTTTGGCCTTGAGGAGCCGAGGCGCCTACAGTGAGCAGCCATGAGCTTAAAAAGTATCCGGATTCGCGGTGCCCGCGAGCACAATCTGAAGAATATCAACGTGGAGATCCCGCGCGACCAACTGGTGGTGGTAACGGGACTAAGCGGCAGCGGCAAAAGCACGCTGGCGTTTGATACGGTGTATGCCGAGGGGCAGCGCAAGTATGTAGAGTCGCTGTCGGCGTACGCCCGGCAATTTCTGGAGCAACTGCAAAAGCCGGACATCGATGAAATCGAGGGTTTGCCGCCGACCATCGCCATCGAACAGCGCTCGGCCAGCAGCAATCCCCGGTCCACGGTGGCGACGACGACGGAGATATATGATTACCTGCGCGTGCTTTTTGCCCGCGCGGGCACGCCGCATTGCTGGGTGTGCGGGCGGCCCATCGCCAGTCAAAGCGCCACGCAGATCGTCGATGCGGTGATGGCCTGGCCGGCGGGCGGCAAGATCATGGTGCTGTCGCCGCTGATTCGGGGACAAAAGGGGGAGCACAAGGAGACGTTCGCGGCCATGCACAAGCAGGGCTTTGTGCGCGCCCGGGTGGATGGGGAATTGGTGGAACTGACCGGCGGCAAGCCGCCGGCGCTGGCCAAAACCAAGGCCCATTTCATCGAGGCGGTGGTGGACCGCCTGGTGCTCAAGCCGGAAATTCGCCCGCGTCTGGCTGACTCGATTGAAACAGCGCTGAAATTTTCCCAAGGCCTCAGCGTCGTTACATTGCAGACGCCGGAAGGCGCGTGGCGGGATCAGCTTTTCAGTGAGAAATTCGCCTGCCCGGAACATCCCGAGGCGTCGCTGCCGGAACTAGCGCCGCGCATTTTCTCATTTAACAGTCCGCATGGCGCGTGCCCGTCGTGCCACGGGCTGGGGACGATCAGTGAGCTGGACCCGGAATTGATTGTGCCGGACGAAGGTTTGTCCCTGGAGAGCGGGGCGATTGAGGCGTGGCGGAAAAGCGGCAAGCGCATGAACATTTATTATGCGCGGGTGCTGCGGCAATTCTGCCATGACCACAACATCGGCTACAGCAAGCCATACAAAGATATTCCCAAAAAGGTTCGGGAACTGCTGATGCGCGGCGGCAACGGAGGCGGCGATGGGGGTGGCGAGGGGTGGTTTGAAGGGGTGATCCCCAACTTGCAGCGGCGGTTTGAGAATACCGAAAGCGAGTTTGTTAAAACGCGCTTGTATCAGTACATGTCCGACCAGCCTTGCCATGCGTGCCAGGGCACGCGCTTGCGCAAGGAGTCGCTGGCGGTGCGTTTGGAATCGCTCAATGGCCAAGCGCCGTTCAACATCCATGAGGCGACGCGCCTGACGGTGGCGCGGGCGCGGGATTTGTTCGCCGGACTCAAACTCGGCAGGGAGCAGGCGGCCATCGCGGCACCGATCGTGCGCGAAGTCAATGCGCGGCTGGGATTCATGGTGGATGTGGGATTGGGATATCTGACGCTGGATCGCAAAACCGGATCGCTCTCCGGCGGCGAAGCCCAGCGCATCCGCCTGGCCACGCAGGTGGGCAGCGGTCTGGTGGGCGTGTGCTACGTGCTGGATGAACCGACCATCGGCCTGCACCAGCGCGACAACACCCGGCTCATTCGCACCTTAAAGCGCTTGCGCGACATCGGTAACACGGTGCTGATGGTGGAGCATGATGAAGACTGCATCCGCGCGGCCGATTACCTGATTGACATTGGCCCCGGCGCCGGTGCCCACGGGGGCAATGTGATCTGCGCCGAGGCGATGCCGGCGGCGCTGGGGCATAAGCAAAGCATTACGGTGCAGTATCTGACTGGTGAGCGGTTTATTCCCGTGCCCCCGCGGCGGCGGGGGCTGGATTTAAAAAAGAACGTGCTGGAGATCAAAGGGTGCCGGCAAAATAATCTTAAGGACGTGGACGGGCGCATTCCGCTGGGGGGGCTGGTTTGTGTTACCGGGGTCAGTGGATCGGGCAAGAGCACGCTGATTAACCAAACGCTTATTCCGGCGCTGAAGCGCAAGCTCTACGGCTCGCGCATCAAGGCCGGGGCGTTTCGGCAACTCAGCGGCGTGGGCAAGATCGATAAGGTGATCGAGATCGATCAATCGCCCATCGGCCGCACGCCGCGCTCCAACCCCGCTACCTACACCGGCGTGTTTGATGAAGTGCGCAGGGTCTTTGCCAAAACGCGCGAGGCGCAGATCCGCGGTTACGAGGCGGGGCGTTTCAGTTTCAATGTCAAAGGCGGACGCTGTGAGTCCTGTCAGGGGCAGGGTACCAAAAAAATTGAGATGCACTTTCTGCCGGATGTGTATGTGGATTGTGAGCAGTGCCAAGGCTCGCGTTACAACGCGCAAACGCTGGAGATACATTATCGCGGCAAGACCATCGCCGACGTATTGAAGATGACGGTGGAAGAAGCGTTGGCGTTTTTTGAAAACTTCCCCAAAATTGAGCAGGTGTTGCGGGCGGTTAATGAGGTGGGGCTTGGTTATATCGAGTTGGGCCAGCCCAGCACGCAGCTTTCCGGCGGTGAGGCCCAGCGGGTGAAACTGGCCACGGAACTGGGCAAGAGCGCTACCGGACACACGCTATATATGCTCGATGAGCCGACGACGGGCTTGCACTTTGCCGACATTCAAAACCTGCTGAATGTGCTGAACCGCCTGGCGGATATGGGCAACACCATCCTGGTCATCGAGCACAACCTCGACGTGATCAAGTGCGCCGATTGGGTGATCGATCTGGGGCCGGAAGGGGGCGAGGAGGGCGGGCAAATCATCGCCGAGGGAACGCCGGAGCAGATTGTGCGGGTCCAAGGCAGCCACACCGCCGAGTATTTGCGGCACAAACTCACCAGCACCGATGTGGCGGTGGCATAGCGGCGACAGGGCAATCGCATTGCCGGATTGCGCCCTCGTCCGCCGGGGCAATGGCATTTGCCAGATTGTCCCCTCGCCCTGTACGCAGGGAGAGGGTTAGGGTGAGGGCCGAGTGGTGAAAATGCCTGCTTTTTCAGAATTTTCCAAAGACCCCCACCCCAGCCCTCCGGCACCAGTAGGTGCCACAGGGAGTAAAAACCGCCATATGCGAATGCCCTGAGCGGCGGATAGCGCGGTGACGTAAGGGCGGATCAATCGGGCGCGGTATCTTCATCGGTGATGTCGGCGGGCAAGTCCGCGGGTGGGGTGGCGGCGTCCGCATTTGACACCTGCGCGGGCGATGATTCGCAGTTTGCAGGGGGAGAGGTTGGCGCTGATGGGAGAGGTGCCGGGGAAGTTTCCGCGGAGGCGGCCGCCGCCGAGCGCGGGGAGGCTTCCGCGGTTGCGGTTGGTGCCGAGAGCGGGGAGGCTTCTGCGGTTGCGGCCGGCGCCGAGCGCGGGGAGGCTTCCGCGGTTGCGGTTGGTGCCGAGAGCGGGGAAGGCTCCACGGTGGCGACTGGCGGGGCCGGCAGGGCGGGAATATTCTTTTTCTCGTCTTTTGGCAGGTCTTTGAGGCCGTTGAGGCCGAAGAGTTCCAAAAATCGTTTGGTGGTGCCGTACAGGATGGGCCGACCGGGTTCCTCGGCGCGTCCGGCGATTTTGACCAGGTGCTTCTCCATCAGTCCGCGAATGGTTTCGCCGCTGGCCACGCCGCGGATCGATTCTATTTCCGCGCGCAAAATTGGCTGCTTGTAAGCGATGATGGCCAGTGTCTCCAAAGCGGTGCGGGTCAGTTTGCCGTCGGCTTCGCGCTGATGCAGCTTTTGCAAATAAGGGCCGTATTCCGGCAAAGTGCGCATCTGGAATCCGCCGGCGACCTGCTCAATGCGGAAGCTGCGTCCGGTTTGCTCATACAGTTCATTCAGCGACTGGACGGCTTGGCGAATAGGCCGAATCGAGTCGGCCTCCAACAATTCCGCCAGACGATTTGGCGTGAGGAGCTGGTGGGTACTGAACAGAAGCGCTTCAACCAGCGCGGGGTCCACCGTGGCCGGCGGGGTGCACGGGTCTGGGGACGTTTGCAAGGGCTGTTCGTTCTCTGGGGCGGTGGGCGCTGGGGCCGGCGGCGCGGCGCTATCTACTTCGGCCGCGTCGTTTGCGATGCCGTGAGGGGTTGGATCGCTGGTTTGCATCAGCGGCTATTGTGCGAACCGGCCGCGGGATTACAAGACATTGCCTCTTCTTGCCGTTTTGCTTGTTTGGCGTGTGCAATGGGACGCCGAGGCGATGGATTGGGGCGATGGTGCCGGCGGGTGGATTGTCCCGGCAAACCATCCCCGCGGCAGGTCTTTTGGCAAATGGTTCGGATGCTGTAAGCAACCCGCCGGTGATTTACAAGCAAGGAACTGGCGGCCTTGCCAATCAAGCAGCCAGCGGTGTTGGATGATGTATAGGCGGCGCGGTTTCGGGGTGGGTATTGCCCCCACGGATGCGTCGGCTACAGTGTCCGGTGATGAGCCAGGAGAGTGCGGACAATTCTGATGAATCGGCCGGTGAGGAGCCGGGGCCTTTGACGCCGGCGATGCGGCAGTATCGGCAGTTCAAAACCCAGTATCCCGACTACATCCTGTTTTTCCGCATGGGGGATTTTTATGAGATGTGTTGGGAAGATGCGCGCACGGCGGCGCGGGTGCTGGGGGTGGCGCTGACCAGCCGGTCGCGCGGTGGTCTGGACGCGCCGGACGCGATTGCCATGGCGGGAGTGCCGTTTCACGCGGTGGACGGCTATTTGCGGCGAATGATCGCCGCGGGGTTTCGTGTGGCGGTCTGCGAGCAAACGGAGGATCCCGCGTCGGCCAAAGGGCTGATAAAGCGGGAAGTGGTGCGGCTGATCACGCCGGGAACGCTGACCGACGAGCCGCTCTTGGAGGGACGAAGCGACAATTACTTGGCGGCGGTGGCGCTGAATCTGACGCGAACGCAGGGGTATCGCGCGGGATTGGTGTGGGTGGAACTCAGTACCGGCGGCTGCTGGGCGATGAACGGCTCGACCGAACAGGTGTTGGATACGCTCGTGCGGCTGCGGCCTGCGGAGGTGTTGGTTCCAGAGCAGCCAAGCGGACAGGAACACGATATCGCCCAGGAGATTCGCAAGCGCGGGCTGGCGGCCATAACGCCGCGGGCGGCGTGGCAGTTTGCATCGCATTTTGCCTTGGAGCAGGTGCAAGCGCAATGGGGGGCGACCACCGCTGGGGGCTACGGGTTTGAGGAGGATGATCCGGCGGTATTGGCGCTGGGGGCGACGCTGAGCTATTTGCGCGAGACGCAAAAGAGCGGGCTGGATCATTTGCGTCCGCCGCGACGGCATGTCAGTGAAGCGCACATGGGGATCGATCCGGCGTCGTGGCGTTCGCTGGAGATTGAGCGGACGGTTCGCAGCGGCGGGGTGGAAGGCTCGCTGCTATGGGCCATTGACCACACCCGTTCGGGCATGGGGGCGCGGCTGCTGCGGCAGTGGTTGCGATTTCCGCTGTTGGATTTGAAATTGATTGCCCAGCGACAGGAGACGGTGGCGGCGCTATTGGATCGCCTGAATGTGCTGCAAGCCATGGCCGGGCAGTTGCGCGAGGTATGCGACATCGAGCGGATTTTGGGGCGGGTGGCAGTGGGGCGGGCCGCGCCGCGGGACTTGGCGGCGCTGGGAAAATGTCTGCGTGAGGCCCTGCCGTCGCTGCTGGGGATGGCGGCGGAGTTGGAGGACCATTGCCAATTGCTGGCGGGCCTGGGGGCGATGCGGGAATTTTGCGCCCAGCAGGGAGCGTATCTGACGGGCGCTGTTCAATCGGATCCGCCGGGCCATTTGCGCGATGGCGGCGTGATCGCCGACGGGTTTGATCCGCAACTGGACGAGCTGCGCCGCCACGGCAACAGCGCCCAGCAGTGGCTGGTGGACTTTCAAAAACGCATGGCGCAGCAAAGCGGCATCGCGTCGTTGAAAGTCGCTTATAACAAAGTCTTTGGCTACTACCTCGAAGTAACCGGCGCCCACCGCGATAAAGTGCCGATGGAATGGACGCGAAGGCAGACGGTAAAGAATGCCGAGCGCTACGTAACGGCGGAACTGAAGGAATTTGAGAACACGACGCTGGGGGCGCGGGATCGGGCGATCGCCCTGGAACAAATTTTATTTGAAAAGGTTCGCCAGGAATTGCTGCCCAATATGGCGCGGTTTCAGCAGTTGGCCGAGTCGGTGGCGCAACTGGATGTATTGGCTGGGCTGGCGGAACTGGCGCGGCAACGGCGCTATTGCCGGCCGGAATTCAGTGAGCGGCGGGTGCTGGAGATTGAGGAGGGAAGGCACCCGGTATTGGAAAAGCAGCTCGGCGCGGAGTTTGTGGCCAATGATGTGAAATTCGCAGCCGAAGACACACTGCAACTAATCACCGGCCCGAACATGGCGGGCAAATCCACCTATATCCGGCAGGTGGCGCTGATTGTGCTGCTGGGGCAGATAGGCAGTTTTGTGCCGGCGCGGCAAGCGACGCTGGGGGTGGTGGATCGGCTTTTCACGCGCATCGGCGCGTCCGATGAATTGCACAGCGGTCAATCGACCTTCATGGTGGAGATGACCGAGACGGCCAATATTTTGAATAATGCCACGGAGCGCAGCCTGGTGATACTCGATGAGATCGGGCGCGGGACCAGCACGCTGGACGGTTTATCACTGGCCTGGGCGCTGGCGGAACATATCGCGGTAACGATCGGCTGCCGCACGCTGTTTGCCACGCATTACCATGAATTGACGGAGCTGGCGCGGCGGTTCAAAGGCGTGAGCAATTTGAATGTGGCGGTGCGAGAATGGGAGGACCAGGTGATCTTTCTGCACCGCATCGTGCCGGGCGGGACCGATCGCTCCTACGGTATTCATGTGGCGCGGCTGGCGGGGTTGCCGGGGCAGGTGTTGCAGCGAGCCAGACAACTGCTTTCGGAATTGTCGGTGCATCACGTGCAATGGAACAAGGCCGCCCGGTCGGTGCGCAGCTCCGAGCGGCATCAGTTGCAACTGTTTGAGGATCCGGCACAGGGTTTGGCGCGGGCGCTGGGTGAATTGTCGCTGGATACGCTGACGCCCTTGCAGGCCTTTGAGTTTATTAAGGAGTGGAAAAAAAAGGTGGGCAATGCGGCGGGATAAGCCCTGGCGCAATGAGAGATTCAAGCGGCCAGGCATTGTGGTAGAATATGCGGACAAAGGAGCAGGACGATGAAAAAACAAATATCGATGTGGCTGGCGGTGGGATTGACGCTGGTGCTGCTGGGGGCTGGCCCGCGAGCAAATAACGCGGCGGCTCCGGACAAGGATACCCTCGCCGGCGAGGACCATGCGCCCAAGGCCGCCAAAGCGCCGCGCAGCGCCGCCACGGACAAATTGATGGCGGAGATACAGGACGCCTTAAGCAATCAAAAATACGCCGAGGCGGTGCCTAAGATCACCCGCGCGCTGTCGCTCAAGGGAGAGGCGGCGGCGGGACTGGACCGTTATCAACTGCTGATGGAACGGGGTAATTGCCAGTTGCAGCTTAAGACCCCCGGCCCAGCGGCCGAATCGTATGCGCTGGCGGAAAAGGAAGCGGCGGATGTTGCCATGGCCCGCGGGGCGCATGGTTTGTCGCTGCTGGCGCGCAAGAGCACGGGCGGCGGATATCAGTCCAAAATCAAGGAAAAGGGCAAGCCCGCCGAGGTGCTGGCCATCAATGATGACAACAGCCGCAAGGCTGCGTTTGCCGCGATGTATGCCGATGAGCAGCCGGCGCTCAAGGCGCGGTTGGAAACAGCGACCAAATCCGCTTCCCTGCCGCAAGTAATCGAGGCCTCGCGGTGGTATTGGGATCTGGCCAGTTTGGAATGGGCCGCGACGGATTCCGATGAGCAGAGCAAGCCGCTGGCGGGGCTATTGGCCGGGCGGGTGGGCGAACTGCTGGCTCCGGCGCTGGAAAAGGGGTTGGCGCAACTGGATGAGATAAGCGCGGCCACCCGCGAGCAAGTGAATATCAATGTCAATAACAACAACGGCAATCAGAATTATCAGGTAAGCGCGGGCGGGCTTAATCCCAATCAGCAGCGGGAAGTGATGATGATTATCAATGACTGCAAGCAATTAGCGCCCAAGTTGCAGGAGTTGTCGCGCAATCTCAATGGCGACAGTGAGATCCTGGAAAAAACGAAAAAAGATTTGGAGACGCTGTACGGTTTTGCCCAGCGTTTAGCCGGCGTGGATGACCGGGCCCGCCGCCGCGGGCGATAATGGTTGGCGGTGGATTACAATGAGCCACATACCAGGCTGAAATTTATGAATCGCATAGCGGCAACGTTGATTTTTGCGGCGTCGATGGGTGCGCTGGCTGGCGGGTGCGCTTCGCACCGGGCGGTAACGCCCACGACGCTTCCAAGTACCACGCGGCGCTTGGCAACCAGTGAGTTGACGCTGGCGCAACTGGCGGCGCCGGTGGTCTTGGTGCCAGCCTCGGCCCCGGCAACCAGCGCGACCACGGCCCCGGCGTCGCTGGAGGCGTTGCAATTATTCGCCCAAGGCTGGTCGGCGCTCTTGGCCGGGCAGCGTGATAGCGCCATCGAGCGACTGGAAAAGTCGCTGCGGCTGGACCCGTATAGTTATCAAACGCTTTTGCTCTTAGGACGCGCCCGGCAACTGGATCAATCCAATGTCGGGGAAGGGGCGATGGCGGATTTTCAGAAGGCGGCACAGTTGCGTCCGCGCGATCTGGAAGCGCAATTGACTTTGGGCGCGATGCTTGCCCGGCGCAAGGAGTATTCCCCGGCGATTACGCATCTGCTGCTGGCGGCGCAGACCGAGGACTACAGGCAGGACGGCGAGCGGGCCGGCGAGGTGGACCTGACACTGGCGCGGGTGTTGCAGGAGGCGGGCTACGATCGGGCGGCCTTGGAGGTGTATGAGCGTTTGCGCCAGCGGCTGGCACGGCCCAGCATGGCCCTGCGCGGCAATGGGGAGTTGTATTACCTGGCATCGCATCGATCGATCTTGTGGCGCGTGATCGGCAATCTGGAGGAGAAGCGGCTGAATCTGCCGGCGGCGCTGCAGGCGTATCAAGCGGCGCTGGAACTGGAACCGGATAATTTTCAGTTGCACGGCACGGTGGTGCGCACGCTTTTGGCGCTGGATCGGCCGGCCCAGGCCAAGCGCCAAGTGCTGGAGGCGGTGAATCGCTTTCATGCTTCCAGCCAGTCGCTGGAGTTGTTGCGCGATGTATTTCGCCGCACCGAGAAGGCCAGCGCCGTGGAGGCGGAACTGCGGCGTTTGGCGGCACAGCGGCCGGACGACATGAACCTGCCAATGGCGCTTGCGGATTTATTGCGCGATGAGGGCAAGATTGACCAGGCCCAGGCGGTACTGCAAAACTCGCTGCACCGGGGGGCTTATCCGCTGGAGATCGTCAAGCGGCTGATGGCGCTGTACCAGCGGCAGGAACAAACCGCCGACGCGGCGCGGCTTTTGATCGAGGCGACGGCGGCCAATCCAGGCGAACTGCGGCAACTCAGTCCCTTATGGACGCAGTTGGTGCGGCTGGGAAATAAAAACAATTTGGGCATATCGCAATTACAAAATTTGCAGGTTGCGCCTTGGGCACAGTCCGCCAAACTTTTTTGGATATCACGGCTGGCGGACGTGTGGAACCGCGACTTGCTGGCGCGCAATAGCCTGGAGCAATCGGCCAAGATCAATCCTCCATTTGCTCCGACCTATCGCGTGTTGATGGGGGGAATTTTTGGTCGCCAGGAATGGGATGTGGCCCAGCAGGCGCAGGCGGCTAAGCAATTAATCGAGCAGGCCCGCGGCGCGGGGGATCAGGCTTTGGCGGCCGAGTTGCGGGGCCTGGCGCAGTTGCGCCAGGGGGACGCCGCCGGCGCGATCGACAGTTTTGCGGAGGCGCAAACACTTGGGGACAAAAGCCCGGATTTGCGGCTGGTGTGGGCATCGGCGCTGATTGAACTGAAGCAACCACTCAAAGCGCAAAAGATGCTCTGGTCGCTACTGGAGGATTATCCCAACTACGAAGACGCATATATGTACCTGTTCCGTTATCACTACCAGCACGCTCAAGCCGCCGAAGCGGTGCGGGTGTTGCGCAGTTGGCTGCTGGCCCAGCCCGACAGCGTGGCGGCGCGGCTGTTGCAGGCGTCGATCGCCATTCAGGGTGGCCGCGGCGGGGATGGGGAACAGATTTTATTAACGCTCTTTGCCGACTATCCCGATAACCCCGAGTTGCTGGCGATGATGCAGGCGTATTACACGCAGATCGGCAAACTGCCGGACTACATTGCCATGCTGGAGGCCAAGCGCGCCAAGCAGCCGGAGAACCGGGAAGTGGTCGATCGGCTGGTGGAAATTTACGCCGGGGAAAAAAGAATGGTCGATGCCCGGCGGGTGATTGATGCCATCGGCGCCGCGGCCGCAAGCGATGCCGACCTGCTGTATTACGTCTCCAGCCTGTATACCCGCATCGGCGAAAAGCAGGCGGCGCAAAAGATTCTGGCCCAGGCGTTGCAGGTTGATCCACTCCATGCGGCGGCGGCCAATGACCTGGGGTATGTCTGGGCCGATGAGGGAAAAAATCTGGACCAGGCCGAGCGGCTGGTGCGCCTGGCGGTGAAAGCCGAGCCGGACAATCAATCGTTTTTAGACAGCCTGGGGTGGGTATTATACAAGCGAGGTAAATTTGCCGATGCGCGGCCGTGGTTTGAGCGGGCGATCGGCCCGGCGGCCCGGCCCGACCCGGTGGTGCTGGATCACCTGGGCGACACGCTCTATCGCCTGGGCGATGCGCCCGGCGCGATGCAACAATGGCAAAAGGCGATGGAGCGGCTTGATCGCACCCCGCCTCGGGCGGAACTGCAGAATTTGCGGCTGCTGCTGATGGGGAAGATTAAACAGGTCCAACAGAAAAAGCCGGCCCAGCCGGCATCGACGGCTGCGACACAAGCCGCTTAGGCGATTACTGCTGCGTGCGGCTTTCGGCGGGCTGGTTCTCTTCCAATGGCTTGCCGGTGTAAGGATCAAATTTTGCTCCCGGCGGCAACGCGGGGGCCTGCGCCGCTGGCGGGGGGACGCGCGCGGTATGATCCATATCCTCCTCGATGCCGTTAAGGCCCTTTTTGAACTCTACAATCCCTTTGCCAAGGCTGCGGCCCACTTCCGGCAGCCGCTTGCCAAATAAAAGCAAACCGATCACGGCGATGATCAGCCATTCAGCCCCATTGGGCATTCCAAAAGCCAGTAGTAAAGTCATGGCGTTGCCTCTTTCTAAGGTTTCCAACCGCTTGTCATGTGAATTATACGGCCATAGACGCGGCAACCAAAGCCTTTTTCCATAATTTATCCGCGCGGGTGGAATTGCTTGTGGATGCGTTTGAGCCGGTCCTGGTCCACATGGGTGTAAATCTGCGTAGTGGCGATGTCGCTATGGCCAAGCAGTTCCTGAACAACGCGCAGATCGGCCCCGCCGCTGAGCAGGTGGGTGGCGAAGCAGTGCCGTAGCGTATGCGGCGAGATATGCTTGAGGATGCCGGAGCGCGTGGCATGGCGCTTCACCAGCATCCACAAGCCGATGCGTTCCATGGGCCGGCCGGAGCGCGATAAAAAGAGCTGGTCCCGCGGCTGGGTTTGCAGTTGTGGACGCAGCACTGCCAGATAACGCTTAATCGCCTCCACCGCCATTTTGCCCATGGGAACAATGCGTTCCTTGGCTCCTTTGCCCAGCACGCGCACCGCACCGATATCCAAATGGGTGTCGCGCACCGTCAGTTGGCACAGTTCGCTGGCCCGCAATCCGCTGGCGTAAAGCAATTCCAAAATCGCCACATCGCGGCTGTGTAAGCGATCGGCCGGATCGGGCGCGGCAAGCAACTGGTTCACCATATCCCGCGAGAGAATTTTCGGAAGCGATTGCTCGGGTTTGGGGCGCTCCAATTGTTCCAGTACGCCTTGATCGATGCCGCGCTGCCGGCGCAACCAGCGCAAAAATACGCGAATGGCCGCCAGTCGCCGGGCGACCGTGCGGGTGCTTTTGCCGGCCCGCGACTGATCTTGCAAATATCGTCGGTATACATCGGCGGCGGCTTGCTCAACTGAGCAGTGTTTATCTTCCAGCGCCCGGTGCAAATCCTCCAAATCACGGCGATAGGCGTGGATGGAGTTGTCCGCCAGCCCGCGTTCGGAAGCTAGAAAAAGCAGAAATTCCGCTACCAGGGGATTTTTGCAACTGGTTTGCAGCGGCGAACGGCGCCGCGCGCTGGCCATGCTAGGCCCCAACCGGTAAGTGCGCCTGAGCGGCCCGCGGCGGGGGCGCGGCCTTGGCTCGTCGCTCCAGCAAGCGATCCAGATACAACCCGCATAAGGTGTAATGTGCGAAGCAGTAGCGATAGGCGTGGTCCAAATTGCGCATACTCAGATGTTGGGCGCAGCGCGGGTCGCCACGGTTGAGAAATGGACAATGATTGGAGCAATCGGCCATGAAAATTCCCGTCGCCAACTGCATTGCTTATCGACAGATGCGCCGCCGCGGCGTGAAAGGGTTGCCGGGTCGGCGGGCTGATCGTGGGCTGACAATTTTATTGGACCTTGCGGCACTTGACGCCAAAGCCCGGCGACAGAAAATGTGGCTCGATGTTATTCACCTCCCCGGCGTTTTTGTTTTATTTTCTACCGCTGATGCTTTGCGGACACTGGCTGCTCCCGGCCCACTGGCGAAATGCGTGGGTGCTGGCCGCCAGCCTGCTATTTTATATTGTCGGGGAAGCGGTTTACGTCTGGGTACTGCTGGCGTCGATCGCGCTGAACTACTTTTTCGGCATGGCGCTGCAGCGTCATCCCGGTCGCGGAGTGTTGGCGGTGGGGGTCGGCCTGAATTTATTCATGTTGGCGACCTTCAAATACGCGGATTTCTTGGTCGCCAACATCAATGTTCCTCTATCGGCCCTGGGCCTCACTTCGCTGCCTCTGCCGCACATGCACCTGCCCATCGGCATTTCGTTTTTTGTTTTCCAAGGCATTTCCTATTTAGTGGATGTTTATCGGCGGGATGTCAGCGCCACGCGTTCGCCGGTGGATTTTGCCATGTACAAGGCGCTGTATCCACAACTGATTGCCGGGCCGATCGTGCGCTACCGGGATGTGGTGGGGCAGATTAAGCATCGCCACGGCGACTGGGAACAAATGGGTCGGGGGGCCAGACGATTTATCATTGGCCTGGGCAAGAAGATGATTATCGCCAACACGCTGGCGCGGCCCGCCGACACCATTTTCGCACTCCCGGCCGGGCAGTGGACCGCGCCCGTGGCGTGGCTGGGGATCGTGTGCTACGCCCTGCAAATATACTTTGATTTTTCCGGTTACAGCGACATGGCCATCGGGCTGGGCCGGATGCTGGGATTCACGTTTTTAGAGAACTTTAATTATCCCTACATCGCCCAAAGTGTGGGGGAATTTTGGCGCCGGTGGCATATATCGCTGTCCACGTGGTTTCGGGATTATCTTTACATACCCCTGGGTGGGGGACGGGTTTCGCCGGGGCGGGTTTATTTCAATTTGTCCCTGGTCTTTTTGCTCTGTGGTCTGTGGCATGGGGCCAGTTGGGCTTTTTTAATCTGGGGAGGTTTTCACGGATTGCTAATGGTGATCGAACGGCTGGGGTGGGGGCGGGTTTTGCAGCGTCTGCCGCGGGTGTTGCGACACGTATATTTGATCCTGGCGATACTGGTTAGCTGGGTATTTTTCCGCGCTGACACGCTCAGTGCGGCGCTTGATTACCTGGGCGCCATGGCCGGGTTGGGCGGCTTATCGCCTAATCTGGTCGGTTTTTATCTCAACCCGATGGTGAAACTGGCGCTGGCAGCGGGGATCATTGGCGCAACGCCGATTGTGCCGCTGGTCAACAGCGCGCTGGATCGACCGCTCTGGCAAGCCGGGTTCGGGGTCGGCATATTACGCTTGGGGGCCTTGAGCGCGATTTTTGCCATGTGCATCATGCTGTCGGCGGCGCAAACTTATAACCCGTTTATTTATTTTCGGTTTTGAAGCAAATGCCCCAATCAGTCGCCGATATTCCCGCAACTTCCACCCCCCCCGGCCGCGCGGCAGCGCCGCCGGCCAGACGTCGCGCGTGGGAATTGCGGGCCGTGGGGATAGGATTTTTTCTTATGTTGTGGACGCCGCTGCTTTTTGGCTGGCTGGCGCCGCGACGGGCGCTATTTGAAAATCGGAGCTTGACGGCTTTTCCCTCGCTGCCCACCAATCTCCCCGGCGTATTGCGCTATCCGGGGAAATTCGCTAACTGGCTGAGCGACACGTTCCCCTTCCGCGGCGGTTTGATTCAACTGCACACCCAACTTAGCGGCTCGTTGCTGCGCACCAGCCCCAATGCCGATGTGGTCATTGGCAAAGAGGGGTGGCTGTTTTACGCCGGCGAATACGCGCTGGCGGGCTGGTCGGGGTTGCATCCGTTTGATCAACAGGAATTGTACGCGTGGCGCGATGCTTTGGTTGCCCGGCAAAAAGCGCTGGCAGCGCAAGGAATTCGCTATCTGGTTTACATCGCTCCCGATAAACAGCGCATTTATCCCGAATATCTGCCCGACGGCTATCGGCCCGGCACTCCCACGCGGCTGGAGCAGTTGCAAGCGGTTTTGCCGACGGATTTTCCGCTCTTGGACGGCGGCCCGGATTTGCTGGCGGCCAAATCGATGCGGCGCTTATACCTGCGTACCGATTCGCATTGGAACGAAATGGGCGCGTTTGTGGGATATGAAACGGTTATCACGGCGATGCAAAAATGGTTTGGGCAAATTCATCCCATTTCCATGGGCATCTTCCGCGAGGCCATGACCACCGTGCCTTCGGGGGATTTGTCAGTGATGATCAACCGGCTGGAGCAAATCCAGGAGCCTAGCTGGTTTAATGACAAAAGCATTCGCTTTAAGCGGCCCAAGGTGATCGACCCCAAGGTTCCAGTGGATATCGTCAATGACCGGGCGGACTTGGAAACAGCGCTGATTTTTCATGATTCGTTTGGAGTGGGGCTGATGCCGTTTATCGCGCATCACTTTCGCCATGCTGTATTTATCCATCACAAGGATGTGGATATGGCGCGGGTGCAAGCCATGAGGCCGCAGGTGGTGATCCACGAGATCATCGAGCGGCGGCTGAATCGCCCTCTGGAAAAGGAACTCGCCGAGCCGGTGAAATAGGGCGCGGGCCGCGCGCGCATATCTAGATAAGTGGCGCTTCTGGCGGCGCGGATATGCGGCCTGATGGCCCATCATGTCCTGTTCGCCAGTAGCATCACAATTCCGGCGTGCGCAAAATCGCCCCGGTGTCGGCACTGGTTACCTGCGACGCATAGCGCGCCAGATAGCCATAATTCACTTTGGGCGCGGGGCGCTTCCAGGCGGCGCGGCGGCGGGAAAGTTCCGCCTCATCCACCAGCAATTCAAGTTTGCGGGCGGGAATATCAATGCGGATGCGGTCGCCGGGATAAACCAGGGCGATCGGCCCACCAGCGGCGGCCTCCGGGCTGACGTGCCCGATGCAACCGCCGCGGGTGGCGCCGCTGAAGCGCCCGTCGGTAATCAACGCCACGCTTTCGCCAAGGCCCATCCCCTGGATGGAACTGGTGGGGGCCAGCATCTCCTGCATTCCCGGCCCGCCGCGCGGGCCTTCGTAGCGAATGACCACCACATCACCCGACTTGACCTTGCCTCCCAAAATCCCCTCCAGCGCCGCCTCCTGGCTTTCAAAAATCACCGCCGGACCTTCAAATTGCATCATCGCCGGGGCCACGCCGGCGGCTTTCACCACGCTGCCTTTGGGCGCCAGGTTTCCGAACAAAATCGCCAGCCCGCCGCGCTGGGAGTAGGGATTGTCCAGCGAATGGATCACCTCCGGGTCTTTGACCGTCGCATCGGCGATATTTTCACCCAGGGTTTTGCAGGTAACGGTCATGCAATCCAACTTGAGCACGCCTGGCTTGCCGCTGAGGGTTTTGAGGATGGCGGGGATGCCGCCGGCGCGGTCCACATCCTCCATGTGATACACGCCGGAGGGGGCGACTTTGCAGATATGGGGCACGCGCTCGGCCACTTCATTCAAGTGCTTTAAGTCAACCGGATGGCCGGCCTCGATGGCCACGGCCAGCGTGTGCAAAACGGTGTTGGTACTGCCGCCCATCGCCATGTCCAGGGCAAAGGCGTTTTCAAACGCCGCGGGCGTGAGAATATCGCTGGGCCGAATATTTTTTTGCACCAGTTCGATGATCTTGCGCCCGGCCTCGGCGAAAAGCCGGTCGCGCCCCGGATCGGTCGCCAGGACGCTGCCGTTGCCCGGCAACGCCAGCCCCAGCGCTTCACACAGGCAATTCATGCTGTTAGCGGTGAACATGCCCGAACAGGAGCCGCAGGTTGGGCAGGCGTTTAACTCGATTTCTTCCAGTTCCTTTTCGGTAATTTTCCCCGCCGACAGTTCGCCGACGCCTTCAAAGACGCTGTTGAGGTCCAGCGTGCGATTTTTGCCGGGCAGAAATCCCGCCTTCATCGGCCCGCCGGAGACAAAAATGGCCGGTATGTTCACCCGCGCTGCGGCCATCATCATCCCCGGCACGATCTTATCGCAGTTGGGTATACACACCACGCCGTCAAAACAGTGGGCGCGCAGCATGGTTTCCACGCAGTCGGCGATCAATTCGCGGCTGGCTAAAGAGTATTTCATGCCGCCGTGGCCCATGGCGATGCCGTCATCGACCCCGATGGTGTTAAATTCAAAGGGCACCCCGCCGCCATCGCGCACGGCCTGGCGCACCTTCCGGCCCACCACGTCCAGATGGGCGTGGCCGGGGATAATCTGCACGAAGGAATTGCAGACGGCGATAAAGGGTTTACTGAAATCGCGCTCATCTTGAATGACGCCGGTGGCGCGGAGCAGGCTGCGGTGGGGGGCGCGAATGGCGCCGGACTTAATGGTATCGCTGAGCATGACAAATTCTCCTGTAATTTTTTACAGTATAGGAAGCCGCCGACGCCAGCCAAGGGGCGCGGTGAAAATTGCCTGACCTAAGTGGGCGCAGGGGACTTTGCCGCCGATGCTTTTCATGCGACAAGACATCAGTGCATTTTTGTCGCGGCGCGATAGAATACGTGGCGACGGGGCGTAGCTCAGTTTGGTAGAGCGCGTGGTTTGGGACCACGAGGTCGCAGGTTCAAATCCTGTCGCCCCGATTCGCCGAAGGCGAATAGAGCAGGAGAGCGGAGAGAGTAGAGCAGAAAGGCTCCCGGCAGCTCTCCTGCGGTCTGGTTTCACCTCTGTACTCTCCTCGGTTACTTTTAGGGCTATGGCGTTCACGTTTGAGAAGCTCATCGTCTATCAGAGGGCTATCGCATTTGCCGATGCTGTTTGTACGCTCACGCGCGATCTGCCGCGCGGCTACTTCTTCCTCGCCGATCAACTCAATCGCGCCGCCCTGTCAATTGCCGCCAATATCGCCGAGGGCAATGGCCGGTTCACCAAACCTGACCGCCGTAACTTCTTCGGCATTGCCCGAGGCAGCGTGCAGGAATGC
>JBBQBE010000050.1:0-25534 GCA_038317225.1 Tepidisphaerales bacterium
CGCCGAGGCAGCGATGGCCGCGTGGAAAAGATATCCCGCCTGCCTGCTGCTGCCCAGCGGATATCAAGCCAACGTGGCGGCGATTCAGACCTTGGCGGCGCTGGGCAAATCAGCGCCCGGCGGCGTGCGATTTTTGATCGATAAATTGCTCCACGCCAGTTTACTGGACGGTTTGAGCGCGGCGGGCGCATGCTATCGCGTGTTTCCACATAATCACCTGGGAAAAGTGCGCCGGCTACTGATGAGTGCCCCGGACGGGCAAATGCAAGTGGTGGTTACCGAAGCGATTTTCAGCATGGACGGCGACGCGGCCCCGTTACGCCAACTGGCGCAACTGAAACAGGAATTTCCCTTTGTGCTATTAGTCGATGAGGCGCACGCCACCGGCGTTTACGGCCTCGACGGCGGCGGACTGGCCGAGGAATTGGCCGTAACCGACGCGGTGGACATCTCCATCGCCACGCTCTCCAAAGCCCTGGGCTGCCAAGGCGGGGCGATCTGCGCATCGAGCGATTTTTGCCAGGCGGTGGTCAATTATGGTCGAGCTTACATTTACTCCACCGCCCTGTCGCCGCTTTTGTGCCAGCGGATCATGGCGGCAATTAACCAGGCCACCGCCGCCCAGCATGCTCGACAACATTTGCGCAAAACGTCTGGGCAGATGCGCGACCTGCTGGCCGATCAGGGCTGGACCATTCCGCCCGGTGATTCGCCCATTATTCCACTGATTGTCGGTCAGGAAGATAAGGCCCTGGCCGCGGCCCGCTGGCTGCAAGAGCGGGGGCTGTGGATCGCGGCCGTGCGGACCCCAACCGTGCCGCGCGGGCAAAGCCGCCTTCGGCTCACTTTGTCGGCGGCCCACACGCCTGAGCAACTGGATCTTTTGACCGTCGCATTGTCTGAACTGTTCAAATCACATATTCGCACTTGACTTGGCGAGCCGACCATTGGCAAGATACTGCGATGCTGCAACATTATCATGTCATTTTGCGGCCCCGCAAAAGCGGGGATTATGTCGGTTGGGTGGAGGAAGTGCCCGGCACGGTCACCTGCGGCCCCACGCTGCCGGAGTGCCGCGACCGACTCCGCCAAAGCCTGCTATTGATCCTGGAGACACACCGCCACGAAGCGCGCCTGGGCTGGCATCCCGGCTGCCTGCAGGAAGCGATCGAAGTCGAAGTGGCCGACGAGTGGCATTGAGCCGCGTAGGCCATTACCAGCAACCCTACGCGACGGCTTTTTGGGCGCGCCATATAATGTGCCGCCATTTTGCCAGCGGCCAATTCGCTGGGCTATTGGCCGGTTCGCGCGGCTTTTTGCCTATCGTGTTCGCCGCACCCCTTCTATGATGCCAGCATGATCGCATGGAATGCGGATATCGCGCTGATTGGGGCCGGCCCGATCGGCATTGAATTGGCCATTGCGCTTCAAGCCGCGGGCTTGGATTACGTACACCTGGACGGCGGACAGGTCGGCCAGACCATTTACCAGTTTCCTTTTCAAACGCGCTTTTTCTCCTCCAATGAGCGGATCAGTCTCGCCGGCGCTCCCTTGCAAACACCGGATCAATCCAAGGCCACGCGCGAGCAGTATCTTGCGTATTTGCGTTCGCTGGTGCTGCAACACAATCTGCCGATTCGCACCTTTGAGCCACTGGTGGATATCAAGGGCGATGAGCAGGGGTTTGTCTTAACCACCGCGCCGGCAGCCGGGCGGCGCATCGGCCGCGCCCAGCGGGTGATTCTTTGCACCGGGGGCACCGCAAGCCCGCGCAAGCTGAATGTGCCAGGAGAGGATTTGCCGCACGTCAGCCACCAATTGCACGATCCGCATCGCTATTTTCGTCGCCGCGTCCTGATCGTCGGCGGCCGCAACAGCGCCGTCGAAGCGGCGCTGCGTTGCCGGGAAATTGGCGCCAGCGTGTCATTGAGCTACCGCCGTGGGCAAATCGACGCCGGGGATATCAAATACTGGCTGGCCCCGGAAATTCTCGGCATGCTGGAAAGCGGCAGACTGGCCGGTTTTTTCAATACCACCGTAAAAGAAATTTTGCCCGATCGGGTTATTCTGCAAAACGCCGCCGATGGGAAAATCATCAACGTGCCGGCGGATGATGTGCTACTGATGATCGGCTACGACGCGGATCACACGCTGTTGCGACTGGCCGGCGTGCCGCTGACCGGCGATGCCCGCCAGGCGCCGGTGTTTGATCCCGACACCATGCAAACGCCGGTGCAAGGATTGTATGTGGCGGGCACGGCGGTGGGCGGCACGCAGGAAAAATACCGCGTCTTCATCGAAAATTGCCATGTACACGTGCGCCGCGTGGTCAACCATTTGCTGGGCAAAGCCCCGCCGCCGCAGCCGCAAATGCAAATGAGGCCGGAGAGTTAGCCAATAATAAAAAGGCGGCGTCAATTGCTTTACCGCGGCTTGGGGCCACCGCGGATCGCCACGTTCACACTTCAGTTTTCCTTCACCAGATTATCCCGGTGGATCACTTCTTCATAAGCGGCCTCGCCGAGTAAGGCGCGAATCTGGCCACTTTTTTTGCCGGCTATGCGGCGGACGGTTTGGGCGCTATAGTTGCATAAACCGCGGGCGGCGCATATCGCGTCGGGGCCGTAAATCGCCACGCATTGGCCAGGCTCAAAATCCCCCTCCACATCCACCACACCCGCCGCCAGCAAGCTGCGATTTTTTTCCACCACAGCGCGCAACGCCCCGGCGTCCACGCGGATCACGCCGCGTGGATGGATCGATCCGATCCACCTGCTGCGCGAATGCGGCTTGCGCTGGGCCGGCTCAAAGAGCGTGCCCAATTCTTCCCCGGCCAGCAGGCGAGGAAGAATATCCTCCATACGCCCGTTGGCCACGATCAACTGATCGCCGCAGCCGGTAACCATCCGCGCCGCTTCCAATTTGGAATCCATGCCCCCCTTGCCCAGGGCGCTTTTTTCCTTGCGCACCAGCGCCCGGGCATGGGCCAGGTTGGGCACACGGCGCACCGGCTGATTTTTTTCATCCAGCAGGCCATCTACCACCGTCAGCAAAATCAGCAACTGCGCGCGCGTCGCCTCGCAGACCAGGGCGGCAAGAATATCGTTGTCGCCGAAGGTGATTTTGACGATTTCATCGGTGCTGATCGAGTCATTTTCATTGATGATCGCAACCGCCCCCAATTGCTGTATCGCCGCCAGCGTGTTGCGCAAATTCAGATAGCGCGTGCGGTGATCGATATCGTCGCGCGTCAACAGCAACTGGGCCACCGGCATCCCAAAAGGGGCAAAAGCGTCGGCCCAACCGTCCATCAGCCTGCGTTGCCCCACCGACGCCACCGCCTGCAAACGCGGCAGGTCCACTGGGCGCTTGGCCAAATTCAGTTCCCGCAATCCGGCGCCGATCGCGCCGCTGGAGACAAGAGTAACTTGCACACCGCGCTGCCGCAGCAAGGCCACCTGCCGGGCGATGTGCCCTAAAAACGCCACGTCCAATTTCTTGTCGGCGTCGGACAGAAGCTGCGTGCCCAGCTTCACCACTACCGACCTGATGGCGGATAAATCGCGGGCGGGATTCGGGTTGGCAATGGATGCTTGCGACATGGCGAAATTATGCGAATTGCAGCGGAGCAAATCCATTCGGCAGATGAAAATTCAGTTCCGGGCCGATGTCGTTCCAATAGGCCCAGTGGGGATGGGAAGAGTGGTCGGCGCATTTGTAAAAATTGCCGCGCCACTGGTCCCCGCATTGGGGTCGCCCGCCCCCGGCCCGCGCCAGCAGGTCCAGCGGGATCGCCACGGCCAAAAACCAGTCGATCGGCTCGGTCAGCTCCGTGGCGTTGCGGCCCAGCAGTGTGCCGGCCATTTGCAAACGGGCCAAGTCCTCCACCGCCAACGGCTCAAAATCGGCGAATCCCTCGACCTCGCGCGCGCAATCGCGGATGTGATAGCACAAAGGTGTGCCATTGGCGCTGAATTCAAAATTCAAATAACCGTCGCCATTGGGCTGCACAAAAAATTCAACACAACTATCCTGGCAAACCGTAGACTGCGGCAGGGAGCGAACCATGCGCACAAACTGGTCCTTCACGTCGTAGCGCAAAAACAAATGCTCCGGCCCGCGCAACAGTCGAAATTCCACCGGCGGATGGTGCCCGCTGCTGCGCGGATGAAAATGGGCCACCCGGCCCACCTGGGCGCTTTGCCAACAGGCTAAATCGGCCAGGTGGTCCATGGCTGGGATGCAATGAATAACGTACGGTGAGGAATGGTTCATAATTTTCTTACTGAATGGCCGAGTGGCTATACGTCCTTTTCCTGACGCATAGCGATGCCGTCGGCGGTGATCAAAAACAATTGGTCGGTTACCTGGTGGGGCATCTGCCGATAGTCGGCTTGAATCTGCTTGCGCAAACGCTCGACGGTTTGCGGATCATCCCGGAAACAAAGCAGGATATCACGGTTGGGAATCCCCGCGACAAACGGGCTGCCCAAATGGCCGCGCAGTCGCTCATGCAATGACGGCAGCAAAATCCGGCTGGCGTCGTAGCCGTCCATAGTCTGAAACAGCACCAGGTTCACGTCGCCGGTGCCATCCTGGGCCGCCTGGGCATTGATACTTTGTGAACGGGCAACCAGATTCGCCACCGCCAGTTCGTGCAATTGATCCAGATCGATGCCCCATTTACTGAAAACCGCCTTGGGAATGTAGGCGATAGTGCGATCGGAATCGACCGCGTAAACCACTTGTAGCGGCCCCACCAGCGGCTGGCCGGTCATCTGCCCCTGGTTCAAGTCGGCCTGGTGGTCGGTCAGGATCATCGGTAGGATGCGGTCTTTGAGCTGGGAAAAATCGGCCACCTGGTCGGGACTGCCCTCAGAGACGCGCAGCAGTTCCACCACCCAACGGTCCACGTGGCGAATCACCTCATCGGGGCGCAAAACCGCGATGCGGTAAAGGTTCTCCAACGAAGCGGTGTGCCCATTGATTTTGAGCGAAAACGACTGCTCGGCCCGCGCCAGTTTCACCAACGGAAACTTGACTTTCACGTGGGCGATCAACTGCTCCAGAAATTTTTCGCGGCTGATCGGTTCGGCCATAACGCAACTATATCGGCCCGACCCACAATTCGCTATGGCCCCGCCGGCGGCAAAACCAATACGCTCATTTTTACGGGCGCGCCCGCCGATTTTTGCACGGGTTCAGGCGGCCAGCCAGCATGGCAATTCGCAAACCGCGTTTTCCCTGCCCGCAAACCGCCAAGTGCAAAAAATGCGGGCGCACCCCTTTTTTTTCGCCGCCCGGCAATGCAACCGCCAACCGTCGCAGCTATGCGCCCGCGACGTGAAATGTCCACAGTCATCACACGCGGCCGCCATCCCGAACGACTCAACATGAATGCAAGCCCCCCCGCCCGATCCTGGCCCAATAACACAGGGTCGGGACGGTGGAGTGTGCAGGTCTACGCCTACTTGCGTTTTGCGTTTAGTTCCAGCGCGATCGCCTTGGGAAACAGTACATTATTTTCTTTATGCACATGTTGATGCAGGTCTTTTTCCAGGACCAGCAAGCCATCCAGCATGGCGCGAAAAGTATTGCATGCATCACTGGGCGCTGTGAAATCGGTGGAGAGTTGGCGAATTTTCGCCAAGGCGTCGCCCGCCGCATCGTGCTCATGCTCCATGACACCAATAGGCGCGGCCACGCTCATTTGACTGGCACTGGCCGGGCCACCCTGGCCGGTTTCCAGGGCGCGAATAAGCGGAAACAATATCTGCTCCTCTTTCATCAAATGCGTTAGCAGCTCAGAGGCCAAGGGGGCGTAAAGAGCATCGACATCGCGCGTCCACGGGTGGTTCTGGCCATGCGCCGAAACGACCTTGCGCACCAGAGCACCCAGCCGAGGCAATTCCCGCTTCAGGTACATGTGATGCGTCTGTTCAATATGATCGGCCAATGCGCTAAGTGTCATGGAGTCGGCGTCCACATCTCCAGCGGTTTGGCCATCGCCGGCGGCATCCAAGGCCTGTAACTCCTCCAGTACCTCCTGGGATTTTAGCCCGTTTTTTGTGCACGCCACTTCCAAAGAAAGCTTGCCGCCGCAACAGTAATCGATCCCCAGTTTTTCAAAAACACGGGAACGCGACGGCTTTTGCCTGACCATGTCGCCAACGGTGGTCTGAGTATTCATCTGGTTCATAAAAAGCTCCGGTTAAGGTTTCAAAAATATTTACCGTTCATCAAAGTTAGTCAATAACGCCATTAATGGCCGCGTCGGCCCCCTTGGCATTGGACCAGCCGAAATGCAGGCCCGCGACAAACCATACCAGGCTAAAAATGCCCGCCGCAAAAATGGTGTCGCCAATGACGCGCAGCCAGCGCAAATTATTCATCAGGCCCGTCTGCATAAACTCGGCCGAGCGGGCGTACCACATGCCGTGTTCCAAGCTGGCAACTGTCTGTAGCAATCCGACAGGTAGCACGCTAATGAGTACCATTAACGCCAGGCCGAAGGCCAGCCAGTGCTTCCAGTACGGATTACGAGTCATCAGCAGTCTCCTAAAAGACAAAACAAACTCAACAAGCCCTATTGAACGCTTCAAAGCGCTAATGCCTTCTTTACAACTTATAGGGTTGGTCTATATTCAAGTCAACAGACAATCCGAGGAGTGGTGCTGATGAAATTGCTTTCCGATGCCGGTGAATATGCCATTCGTGCTGTGGTCTGGATCGCCCGCCATCCACATGAGCCGCAGAAGGTCAAGCAGATCGCCGGCGGCACACAAACACCCGCGGGCTATCTTATCAAGGTCCTACAGTCGTTGGCGCGGGCCGGCATTCTCAGTGCCCGCCGCGGGAGTTTGGGCGGCTTTACGCTCCGGCGCGAGCCTGGGAGCCTGAGCGTCTTTGACATAGTTCAAGCGGTGGATGCTTTTGAACGCATCGAAACCTGCCCGCTGGGCCTGGTATCGCATGGCAAACGCTTGTGCCCGATGCATCGCCAAATCGATGATGCCATGGCGATGATTCAGTCGCAATTTCAATCCTGTACCATTAAACAACTGCTAACCCACGCCACCGGTTCCCAACCCCTGCTGGAGAGGCTTGTTACGGTGAAACGTAAACCCAAAAGATAAAACGGAACAACCGGTAGACGAGGCAGACCAGAGGAGTCAGAGTTTGTGAGAGAATGACGATTTTCGATAAAATAATTGCGTTTTTGCGGAAATATCGAGGGTCAAAATCAATTTATTCACAGGCTCTCCGCTTGCCCACTATCGACAGGCAAGCTCAACTTGGGTAGGGCACACATATGTTGCATCTCCCCAAATCCTCCGCGTAGTGGTAAAATCCCGACATGCACGTTGTCATCTTTGAAGAATCGGATTGGAGTGATTTTGCTCCCCTGGCGCTTTCCCGCCCGGTGTTCACGCTGGCCAGCGGCGCTTCGACGCTGCTGGACAAGCAGTTGCGGCATCTGAATCCCAAGCGGCTGACGCTATGGGTGCGCCCGGAATTGGAGGAGCATTGTCGGCTGCGGATTTTGCCGAAGATGACCGTTCCCACCGAAATCAACACGCCGCTAAACGATGAGCCAGCACTTTTGGTCAACGGCAAGACTTTGCATTTTCGCAATTTTGAGCCGCCGCCACCCGGCTCGGTCTGCACCGATGGACGGATTGTGCGCCTGGCGCATGTCATAGCGCCGGGTTTGGCCCATAGCGATGCCCTGAACCATTCGCCGCGTTGGGAGCAATTGTTGCAATTGCAGGCCGTGGAGATGAACAGTCGCCTGGTTGGATCGCTTTGGGATTTGATCGATTGGAACGAGGAATCGCTTTTGGAAGACAGCACCAGGCTCGTCGCCAAGCATTGTAAAATCGCGTCCGGCCCGTTTCATCTGATCAACGAGGCGAACATCTGCCTGTCGCCGACAACGAAATTGCATCCCGGCGTGGTGCTGGATGCGGCCAAGGGGCCGATCATGCTGGCCGAGCAGGTAACAATCGGAGCCAACAGCGTGATTCAAGGCCCCTGCTTCATCGGCCCCGGCGCCGAGGTGCGGCCGCTGTCGCTGCTGCGCGGCGGTTGCAGCATCGGTACCATGAGCAAGGTCGGCGGGGAAATCGCCAACAGCATCATCCTCGGCTGGTCCAACAAGGCCCACGACGGCTACCTGGGCGACAGCTATCTGGGCAAGTGGGTCAACTTTGGTGCCGGCACCACCGTGAGCAATCTGAAAAACACCTACGGGGAAATCCACATGCGTCGCAGCGGGCGCACCATCTCCACCGGGCGGCATTTCCTGGGTGCGATGGTCGGGGACCATACCAAAACCGCCATCGGCACACGCCTCATGGCCGGCAGCTATCTCGGTTTTTGCACCATGATCGGTGTAGACGATTTTGCCCCGGCGTTTGTGCCCAGTTTCAGTTTTCTCACCGCCGATGGCTGCGCGGATTATGACTTACCTCGGGCGATTGAAGTAACCAAGCGGGTTTTCGCCCGCCGCAACCGCGCCTGGACCGATTTTGACGAACATTTGATGAATTATGTTCGCGGCGTGGCCTTGAGTGTGGAACAGTGAAAGGGCCTACGGGCCATCGGCCGGGCGTGCGATCGGCGGCGACGGCCTACACCCTGCTGCTGCCTTTTTTAATTCCTCTGGGGCTGTTTACCCTGTGGCCGGTCTGCATCAGCCTGCGATTGAGTTTTGCCCGCGTGGCGGGGAAGAGTCAATATTTTGTCGGGTGGGACAATTACTTATTTCTCCTGCGCGATCGACTGTTCTGGGGTGCCGCGGCCAATACCTTACTGTTCACCATCGGTTTTTTGCTGCTGGAAATTCCCCTCTCCCTGGCGGTGGCGCTGCTGCTGAATCATAAACTGCTGCGCGGCGGGCGGCTATGGCAAACGTTGATTTTTCTGCCTTATCTCCTAGGCCCGGTATTCTCGGCCTTGCTGTTTGCCATGCTCTTTTCCGGCCCGCGCGGCGTGGTGGGACAGATCATTCACGCCGCCGGCGGCCGGGCAGTCAGCCCCCTGGCCGAGCCGAGCTGGGCCATGCCACTTTTATGGCTGGCGGCGACCTGGGGGGCGCTGGGTTTGAGCGTACTGTATCTGCTGGCGGCCCTGCGAAATGTGGACCAGCGTTTCTACGAAGCGGCTGAATTGGATGGAGCGGGAGCAATCGCCCGTTTTTTTCACATAACCCTGCCGGCAATCCGTCCGGTGCTGGCAATGCTGATTTTGATCGGCGTGGTCGCGTCATTGCAAATTTTTGAACTGCCATACGTGCTGTTTGGCGGGCCGGGGCCGGGATATCGCGGCTTGAGCGTGGTCATGTATCTATACATGGCTGGATTTGAGGCCGGCGACTTAGGCTATGCCTCGGCAATCGGCTGGGCTTTGGCGGTGATGATCCTGCTGCCGGCTGTCGCGCTGTATCGCCTGCGACCGGAGCGATTATGAAACGCGCATTGCTTTATATGCTGGTATTGCTGGCCACGGCGACGCAGGTTTTCCCCCTGGCGTGGATGGTACACAAGGCATTTTTCGCCCAGGGGCCGCGTGAGTCATTCCAAGGCATGTCAGAGATGTTCCGCCAGTGGCCCATCGGCCGCTGGGCGCTCAATTCGCTATTTGTGGCCACGACGCAAACTCTATTGGTGCTGCTGCTGGCGAGTTTGGCGGGATTTGTGCTGGCCCAGCATCGTTTTGCCGGACGCAAGTTGCTGCTGGGCATTTTGTTGACAACCTTCTTTTTGCCGCCGCAAGTGCTATTGGCCGGACAGTTTCGCGTCATTGGACAATTGCATCTGCTCAATCACCCAGCGGCGATTTTTCTGCCCGGTTCCATCAGTTTAGTGGCGGTATTTCTGCTGTATGCGGCCATGGCGCGCTTGCCGGCGGATTTGCTCAACGCCGCCCGGCTGGATGGCTGCGGCGAGGGGCGGCTCTGGTGGCATATCGCCCTGCCGGTCAATCGTCCCATGCTGGGCGCAGCGGCGATGATGACATTTCTGGGGGCGTGGAACAGCTATCTTTGGCCGCAAGTGGTGCTCATTGAACCGCGTCAGCAAACCCTGCCGATTGCCTTGGCCAATCTGGCGAGTTTTCCCAGTGTGCAGGCGCGGCCGGGGATGTTGCTGGCGGCGGTGCTGGCCGCGGCGATTCCCTCGGTGCTGTTGTTTCTGGCATTACAAAAGGATTTTTTGGCCGGTTTATTGGCTACCGCCCAGCAGGATTGACTTGGTGCCCGCGGCCGGGCCGCGGGCCGGGGCCGGCAATATTCATCCCGATGGCCAAGGTGGGTCGATAAAGGATTATCGGACCATGCGCGCACTGTTATTCATTTTTACGACCTTGCTGACGGCGGCGGCCTTTGCACAACCGGCCCCTCTGAGCCGGGTATTGCGCACTATCGATTACGAGGAGCGGGAACTTGGCAATGTGGAAGATTTGCCGATGCACTGGAACAAAGTGCAGGGGCCGGGGATGCCGCATTACGTGAATGGGAAATTAACCAGCGACCAGCACCACGGCGGCAAATTCAGTTTTCGCATGGACCTCAACGGCGGCAGCGTCTTGTATCGCTACGATCCGCGGCTGATGAGTGTGCGCCACGGCGCGCATTACCGGGTGGAGACATTTGTCCGCACCACCGTCATGCGCCACGCGCGGGCGCGGCTGGCAGCGTGCCTGACGGATATTGATGGCCGCCCGCTGGCCGGAACCTGGAGTTATTCCCCGCTATTTGCGGCGACAGATGACCAGGCCGAATGGCAGCCGGTCGCGGTGGAACTGACTGCCGACCATCCGCAAGCGGCGTATTTGCTCGTGGAGATCGGCGTATTGCAGCCAGAAAAGTATCGCCCCACTTCCCTGGGTGAGCGCGCGATTTTTCCACAAGACATTAACGGCACGGCGTGGTTTGACGATTTAGTGGTCTGGCAGGTTCCCCAGGTGTTTCTCAGCACCGACCAGCCGGGCAACCTCTTTCCGCGCAGCGCCAGCCCGCAAATACGGGTATTGGTAAACGATCGTTTCACAGACGACCTGGCGGCGCAGTTGCGCGTGTGCGACGCCGAGGGACGCTGCGTTTACCAGCATAGCGGTTCACTGGAAAACGCGCGCACGCTGGGCGATGGGGAAAAGGAATTTGTGCTCACCATTCCAGCATTGCCGGCCGGGTGGTATCGGGCGCAATTGGCGATGACCAGCCAGAAAGTGCCGCTGGGAACGCAAACGCTCGACTTTGTGGTACTCGCCGATGAAGGAACCATCACCCCGCCGGACCCGCGATTTGGCCTGATCGCCACCAAGCTGCCTTTTGCCGGCTGGAGCGAGTTGCCCCAACTGTTGCCTTACTTGGCCGCCGCACGGGTGAAACTGGGCGTCTGGTCAGACCAGGGCGATGTGCAGCAGGTCGATTCGGCAGGGTTTGATGATCTACTGGAAAAATTGACGGCCATCGGCATTACGCCCACGGCCTGTTTACTTCAGCCGCCGCCGTCGCTGCTGGCCGGCGGAACCGGCGGTTGGAAACAATTAATGCTCATGCCCAGTCAGTTATGGCGCGATCGACTGGCGTATATGGTGGCCCGCCACGCCAATCATTTGGACCGCTGGCAATTGGGGGAAGACGGCAGCGACGCATTTGTAACCGACCCGGCCATGCGCGAGATTTATCGCACGATCTACAAGGAATTTACCGACCTGGTGCAACACCCTGATTTGGCGATGCCCTGGCCGGCGTGGTACGACCTGGAGGGCCAGTTGCCGGCGACGGTGGCCTTGAGCGTGCCGGCGACGGTGTTGCCATCGCAATTGCCTTTGTACATCTCCGACCTGGGCAATCGCTCCGATCATCACCTGTCGCTAAGCCTGCAAACACTGGATGAAACGGCATACGGGCGGCCGATGCGCATGCGCGATCTGGCCCAACGGGTGATTTACGCCCTTAGCGCCGGAGCGCAGCGGATCGATCTGCCGCTGCCCTTTGCCGTGTCGCAAGTCAACGGCCGATGGACGCGCCAGCCCTCGGAGGATTTTTTGATGATGCGCACGCTGCTGACCACGCTCAGCGGCGCCGCTTACGTGGGGCGTGTGCCCATCGCCGAAGGGGTGGAAGCCTTTTTGTTCGAGCGCAACGGCGAAGGGATTTTGGCCTTGTGGGATCGCGACAGCGGGCAGGCCAAGCGCACTTTGACGCTGAACCTGGGCAAAAATCCGCGGCGGGTGGATTTGTGGGGCAACTGCACCCCGCTACTGGCCGACGCCCAGCAACGACAACAGGGACAGGTGAGTTTTGAACTGGGGCCAATGCCCTTCTTCCTGCTGGACATCGACGGGCGAATGGCGCAATTGCGCTCTTCGGTGGCGCTGGATCGGCCATTGGTGGAATCCAGTTTCCAAGCCCACAGCCGCAAGATCCGTTTTGTCAATCCGTATCGCCAGGCGCTTGCCGGCACATTGCGCCTGCGCGCCCCGTCGGGATGGCTGCTCAGTCCCCCCACCTTCTCTTTTACGCTCAATCCCGGCGAAACCTTCCAGCGCGATATTACCCTGGAATTTCCCTATAACAGTTTCGCCGGAAGCAAAACCATCGACGCGGAATTTTCGCTGCAATTGGAGCAGCCTGTGCAATTCACCGTGCCGATCCAGTTGCGCCTGGGTTTGTCGGATGTGGGAATGCAAACGCTCGCCCTGCGCGACGGCGATGATGTGCTGGTGCAGCAGGTGATCAGCAATTACGGCGACAAGCCGATCAGCTACAGCGCCTTTGCCGTCTTTCCCGGCCAAGCGCGGCAGGAACGACTGGTAACCGACCTGGAGCCGGGCCGCTCGATCATCAAGCGATACCGCTTTGTGAAAGTGCGCTGGGATGCCGACGCCAAGGTGCGGGCCGGCGTCAAGGAACTCAACGGCACGCGCATTTTGAATGACGAATTGGCCGTGCAATAGCGCCATCCCGCGGGTGCCCGCCAAGTCGGCGGCGCACACCGCGGCTTGCCAATTTTCATCCGCTACTTATCGTGCTGCCATGAGGCAAACGCTTTTGGACGTATCATCCATCGCGCGCCAGGCCGGGGCGCTGGCCTTAGAGCATTTCGGGCGCGTAACCCGCTTGAGCAAAACCCACGCCACCACCGCCAACGAAGCGGTAACCATCGCCGACCGCTTGTGCCAGCAATACATTGTCGCCGAATTACGCGCCCGCTGGCCGCAAGACGGCATCATCGGCGAAGAAAGTGAATCCGGCGACGGCATCACCTGCCAGTGCCCCCGGCCCGATGGGCGGGTGTGGGTGATCGATCCGATCGATGGTACCAACAATTTCATCGCCGGATTCCACCAGTTCGCCATTTGCATCGGTTTACTGGAAGCCGGGATGCCGGTCCTGGGCGTGGTATATGAGCCGGCCAATAACCGTTGGTACGCCGCGGCCGCCGGCTGCGGCGCGACGCTCAATGACCGACCCATCACCGCCGCGGCCACCCCGCTCAGCGACCAATCCTTGCTCATGCTCACCAGCAACTTGCTTTATCGCGACGGGCGCTTTCCCGCCTGGGCCGGGCGCTGGATGTCGCAAACCACCTGGAAGGTTCGGGCCTTGGGTTCGGCGGCGCTGGAGGCGGTGCAGGTCGGCGCGGGAATCGCCCATGGCGCGGTAACCGTCAACGGCAAACTCTGGGACGCCGTCGCCGCCGCCGCCATTGTGCTGGAGGCCGGCGGAACCGTGCTCACGCTGGAGGGACTTAACCGCTTTCCCATGAATATCGCGGGCTATTGCGGAGAAAAAGTGCCGTTTCTGGCCGCTGCCCCGCTGGCCGCCCGCCAGCTCAGTGAGGAAATGTTAGCTCATCCCTAGCCGCGGCGCCGATGGGCGTTTGGCCAATATTCCGCTGGTCATTCCCATGTTGCAACTCCCTGTTGCGAACCCGCAGTTGGAGTATTGGGCGCAAGGATAATCCGTCAAATGCGATTGCCCCGCCATGATTAGGGCCTGCGGGAAAAATACTGCTGGTTCATCTGGTTTTGCTCAATATTGGCGAATTTCAGCACGCTGATATTCTTCAGCACCCACTTGTCGCCGTCCTTGAGCCAGTCGAATTGCCAGGTGCTGGGAAACATCGAATACATGGTTTTATTGGCGTCATGGTGGCTGATGATGCTGAGGGTTTCGGTGATCATGTCGGAGTTTTGTTCCAACTCTATAGAACGAATGGCGATGCTCTGTACGCCGTATTGATCAGCGTAGATTTTAGCGCCGTACACGATGTCCTGCTTGCGCCATCCAGCCAGCGACGCCGCCGGATGCAACAGCGACTCCAGGGTTTTGCTGTCGCGGGTTTCCACCGCGGTCAGCAGCCGGCGCGTATCGGCCACCACCTTTTCCTTGTCGGTCTTGACAAAGTAGCTGCTCAACAGCAGCCCCACACCCACCGCCGCCACCGCCAGCCCCACGCGCGCCCCCAACCGCTGGCGGCGCAGTTGCAAAATCCACCACACCGCCGCCCCGCCGCCGATCAGCACCACCAGGAGCCACCAGGGCGTATCAAAAAGATAATCGCTCAGCATTGGATTGAACC
Organism: Tepidisphaerales bacterium; assembly: GCA_038317225.1. Classification (GTDB taxonomy): domain Bacteria; phylum Planctomycetota; class Phycisphaerae; order Tepidisphaerales; family Tepidisphaeraceae; genus JBBQBE01. The sequence continues at coordinate 14,595 of JBBQBE010000050.1, forward strand.
TCAACCGCCACAGCGTCCGATAATCATGCAAGGCGCAGCGCCCGCGCCGTCAGTATCGCCGGAATTGCCCATGACCACAACGCTTGACGCATCATACCGCTTCGTGCTGGCCGAAGACGCCCCTTTTGTGCGCAACCTGGCGGCGCTTTGGGCCACTCAGCCGCAATTGGCGGCGCTGCTGGAGCAGGAACAAGTGCCGACGCACGCCAGCTTTGAAAAAGCCCGCGACGGCAACTGGACCTGTGCGGTGAAATTGCCCGACGGCCACACCGCGCAATTGCATAGCCGCTACGAGCCGGCCGCCGAGGCCGCCAAGCAGATTGCGGCCCTGGCCACCGACGGCTGCGTGGCGTTTTATCTGCTTGGTCTGGGACTGGGATACACCTTGGAAGCGCTGCGCCAACAGGCCAGCGACGAAGCGCTGATCTTCATTTTTGAGCCTGACCTTGCCCTGTTGCGGGCGGTGTTGGAAAAGCGCGATTTGTCCGAGTCGATCGCCTGCGGGCGCGTGTGGTTCTTTCACCAGGCGGATAAAACCGAACTGTTCAATCGGCTGATGCCACAGGCGGCAATGCTGTCGATGGGATTTATCGCGGTGGAGCACGCACCGTCTTTGCGCTTGCATGGCGAGTTTTTCAGCCAGGCGCGGCGGCTGATCGATGAATTTGTTTCCTACGCCCGCACGTCGCTGAACACGCTGGTTTTAAACGGCCAGCGCACCGCGGAAAATATCACGCTGAACCTGGGATGGTATCGCGCCGCCGGTTCCGTGGAGCGCTTGCGCGATCGCTATCGCGGTCGGCCGGCGATTGTTGTTTCCGCCGGGCCGTCGCTGCGAAAAAATCGCCACCTGCTCAAACAGGCCGATGGCAAGGCCGTGCTGGTGGCCGTGCAGACCACCCTCAAACCGCTGCTGGAAATGGGGATCGAGCCGCAGTTTGTTACCGCGCTGGATTATCACGACATTTGCACGCGCTTTTACGAAAATCTCCCCTCGCGGCTGCATACGGAACTGGTGGCAGAGCCTAAGGCCAGCAACAAGATTTTCGGCCTGTGGCCCGGACCGTTGTCCATTCTGGGCAATCAATACGCCGATCAACTGCTGGCGGAATTGCCCGCCGACAAGGCCCGTCTGCGCAGCGGCGCGACGGTGGCGCACCTGGCGTATTACCTGGCCGAACATCTGGGCTGCGACCCGATCATTTTCGTGGGCCAGGATTTGGGATTCAGCGACGGCTTATGCTACGCGCCGGGAACCAGCTACGAGCGCGTATGGGGACCGGAACTCTCGCGCTTTTGTACGCTGGAGATGAAACAGTGGGAACAGGTCGCGCGCGATCGGGCGATATTGCGGCGTGTGCCCGATCAACAAGGGCGGCCCATGTATACCGAGGAGCGCTTGTACACGTACTTGCAGCAATTTGAGCGCGATTTCCTCAGCACCGAGCGCACGATTGTCGACGCCACCGAAGGCGGCGCGGCCAAGCGCGGCAGTCGCGTCATGACCTTGGCCGCGGCGCTGGAAGAGTACTGCCAGGAGGACTTGCCCGTTGCGGTAAAGGAGCCGGCGGCGCTGAACTGGTCGGCCCTGGGGGACTGTCAAAAGAGTCTGCTGGCTCGCGCCGGCGAAGCACGGCAGATCGAACAAGTGGCGCTGGAAACATTACCCCTGCTGGAGGAACTGGCGGCCAACATTGAAGACCAGGGACGGGTCAACCGCCTGCTGGGTCGCATCGATGCGCTGCGGGCGCAAATGAACCAGCTCAACGGCTGTTACGAACTGATATTGCAATTAACCCAGCAAAGCGAACTACAGCGTTTCCAGCGCGATCGAAAACTAGAGGCGGAAAAAGTGCGCGGTGTTCATCGGCAACGCCGCCAGGTGCAGCGCGACATCGAAAATGTCCGCGCCATGGCCGAGGCCGCGGCGGTATTTGAGCGATTAATGCGCCGCGTCGCCGGTGAACTGGCTTTGCAGTCGGAGCAACACGCATGAAACGTCCCGTCGCCGCCGTTCTTTCGCTGCTTCATCAATCCGCCGCCGATCATAGCGGCACGCGATCTTTTCGACATTGCCCGGTGATCGACTGGACTTTGCGGCGACTGCAAAACTGTTCGCAGCTTCATTCCCTGGCAATCCTGTGCTGGGAAGATCAGATGGAAATTCTCGCTCCTATCGCCGCGGCGCGCGGGGCCTACATGCTGGCCAAGGGTCCGCGCATGGCTTTGCCTTCGGTGCAGTCGATCGCCGCCGCCCAGCGCTGGAGCGATGGTTGGCGCGGCGGCTTGCAACGCTGCTGCGCCCTGGATCAAGGGTTTTATGGCCCCTGGGTATTGGAACTGGTGGAAAAACTTCAGGCGCAAGCCGCCGTGCTGGTGGACCCGGCCGCGGCGCTGATTGATCCGGCGCTGGTGGATCAACTGGCGCTAAAAACCGACTCCACCCCGGCGGTGCCGATGGCCTTCATCCACGCCCCGCCGGGATTGACCGCCGGACTGCTGGAATTGGACCTGCTCAAACAACTGGCCGGGGCCAAAAGTTATCCCGGCCGATTGCTGAATTATCTGCCCGATCAGCCCATGCGCGATCCCTTGGCCGGGCCGATGTGCGTGGAGCCGCCCATGCGCGTGGCCAACAGCACGTGCGATCTGCGCATGGATTCGCAGCGCCACATCAAACAGCTTGGTCAGGCGTTGCATCCGCTCAATGGGCAATTGATTACCACCGCCGCCCAGCCGATTGTTGAATTGTTGGAGTCGGCCGATTGGCCGCGGCCGATGCGTGAGCTGGTGCTGGAGATCAACTGCCGCCGCGACACCCGGCCGGTGTTTTTTCCCCAGGTGGACAGAGCGGATATGTCGCCGGCAACGGCACAAGCAATTTTCCAGCAGCTTGCGCGCATCGACGATCTGCGCCTCACCCTCGCGGGCGCGGGCGATCCGCTTTTATCGGAGCATTTTTTTTCCATCGCGCTTCAAGCCCGCCAATGCGGCATCAAAGCCATCCATGTGCAAACCGATCTGCTCAATGTGCCGGCGCAGGTGCTGGAACAACTGGTGAAGCTGCAAGTGGATGTGATCAGCATCAACATGCCGGCGCTCTCGGCGGGCATGTACCGCGCTTTGATGGGCGTCGATGGCCTGGGGCGGGTGGTGGAAAATATACGCCTGCTTTGTCAGCTTCGCGCCGCGGCGGATAGCGGTGTGCCGCTGATTGTGCCCACGTTTGTCAAATGCCGGCAAAACCTTGGCGAAATGGAAGGCTGGTATGACCAGTGGCTGCGCGCTTTGGGCAGCGCCGTGATCTGCGCCCCTTCTGATTTTGGCGGACTGGTTGAACCGATGGGGGTGGCCGATATGGCCCCGGCGGGGCGCGTGCCCTGCCGCACGCTGGCTCAGCGTATGATTATCTTGTCCGACGGCGCGGTCGTTGCCTGCCAGCGCGACCTGGCGGGAAAGTTTCCCCTGGGCCGCGTGCCGCAAGACCCGCTTGATGCGCTATGGGACGGCCCGCTGCGCCAGTGGCGCCATTCGCACCAGCAGGGTCATTACGCTGCAGGCGGCGCTTGCGCCGCCTGCAAGGAGTGGCATCAGCTATGAACGTATTAGGCGTAATTCTCGCCCGCGGCGCAAGCGTGGGCCTGCGCGATAAACATCTTCGCTCCCTGCTGGGCCGGCCGGTGATCCAGTACACCTTCGATCACGCCCTGGCGGCAAAGTCGCTCAACCGCGTGGTCATAACCAGCGACAGTGCGGAGATTTTGCGTCTGGCAACAGCCCGCGGCATCGCCACCGTGCGCCGCCCCGCCGATCTGGCCGGACCCGACGCCAGCGTGCAGGCAACCATGTTGCATGCCCTGGACGCGGTGGAAAAAGATTCTTCGTATCATGCCGATGCCCTGGTGGTGCTATATGGAAATGTGCCGGTGCGGCCGGCGGATGTCATCGATCGCGCCGTGGCGCTGCTGCTGCAAAGCGGCTGCGATTCGGTGCGAAGTTTCTGCCCGGTGGGCAAATGGCATCCGGCCTGGATGAGCCGCCTGGAAGGCGATCGCGTGGAGGCCCTGCGGCCCGGCAGCATCCATCGTCGCCAGGATTTGGAGCCGCTTTACCTGCACGAGGGCGCGGTGGTGGCGGTCTCGCGGGCCTCGATGCTGCGGGGTCAAACATATCCCGACGATCCCCACGCCTTCTTCGGCGTTGATCGCCGCGGCGTGCGCACAGACATGGGACAGACCATCGAAATCGATCACCTGCGCGATCTCTACTGGGCCGAAGCGGAGCTGCGCCAGCAGCGCAACTGGCAATTGGGGGTGCGCTCGTGAAGAGTCTGCAAATTGACGCCAGAGCGGTCGGGCCGGGTGAACCGGTCTTGGTCATCGCCGAAATCGGCGTCAATCACGACGGCTCTTTGCAAAAGGCGCTGCACCTGGTGGACCTGGCCGCCGCTGCTGGCGCCGACGCCGTCAAATGGCAAATGTTTCAAGCCGATGCGCTATTATCGTCCCAGGCGCAACTGGCCGATTATCAAAAACGCGCCGGCGAATCGGCTGACGCCATGGCCATGCTGCGGCGACTGCAACTGGATGACGCCGCCTGCGCCGCGCTGGCCCGGCACATCCGCGCCCGCGGCATGATTCCTCTGGCCACGCCCTTTTCGCTGGGCGATGTGCGGCGCATCGTGGACCTGCGACTGCCGGCGATCAAAATCGCCTCCCCGGATTTGGTCAACTGGCCTTTGCTGCGCTGCGCCGCGGCCAGCGGCTTGCCTTTGATTATCTCCTGCGGCGCGGCCGACATGGATGAAATCATCCAAACGCTCCAGTGGCTGCAAGAATGGCAAACACCCACGGCGCTGCTGCATTGTGTCAGCAGTTATCCCGCGCCCGATTCATCACTGCACCTATCCTGGATCAACCAGTTGCGCGCCCTGGGCGCACCTGCGGGATATTCCGATCATAGCGATAACCTCATGGCCGGGGCACTGGCGGTTGGGGCCGGGGCGTGCATTATCGAAAAACATCTCACCTGGGACCGCGCCGCCTTCGGCCCGGATCACGCCGCCAGCGCCGACGGAGCGCAATTTGCCCAGTATGTGCGGCTGATTCGCCAGGCGCAGGCCATGCTGGGAAGCGGCGACAAGCGGGCGCTGGATGTGGAAAACGACGTTCGCCGTCTGTCGCGCCAAAGTTTGGCGCTGCGACAGCAACGTGTGGCCGGCGATGTGCTGCGCGAATCGGATTTGGAAGTTCGCCGCCCCGGCCTGGGATTGCCGCCGGCCTGTTGGACCCAGGTCATCGGCAAAACACTCCGCCGTGATGCGGCGGCCGGCTCGCTGCTGACTGCGGATATGCTGGCCTGAACGCATATGGCAACCGCTGGTTACAACATCACCTTCGTCAGCGGAACCCGCGCCGAGTTCGGCTTGATGATTCCGGCTCTGCGCGCCATTCAGCGCCACCCGTCGCTGAATTTGCAACTGATTCTCACCGGCATGCACCTGGATAAAAGCCGGGGCAACAGCCTGCAAACTATTGGAGACGACGGTTGGAAGATTGACGCCATAGCGCCCTGGCCGGTTGCAAAAACACCGGCGCAATCCGCCGCATCCACCGGCGCGGCCGTGGCCAAACTTGCCCGGCTTTATCCGCAACTCAAATCGAACCTGGTGCTGGTGGTGGGAGATCGAGTGGAGGCATTCGCCGCCGCCGCCGCCGCCCATATCAGCCGCCTGCCGGTGGCGCACGTGCATGGCGGCGATCGTGCCCAGGGCCAGGTGGATGATGCGCTGCGGCATGCCATTACCAAACTGGCCCATGTGCATCTGGCGGCCACCGCCGACAGCGCCGTCCGCATCAAGCGCCTCGGCGAAACCGCCGAATCCATCCACGTGGTTGGTTCGCCGGGATTGGATGATCTGAAGGGTCAAACCGCGTCGTGGAAAACGGTTGGCACTTTGTATCCCCAACTGCGCCCAAAGCGGTATGCCATCTTGCTGCTTCATCCCACCGCGCCCGACGATGAATTGGAATACCAGCGCGCCGCGCTGCTGCTGGACGCGGCCCGCGCCCAACATTTAGAACAATTGGTGTTGATTCTTCCCAACACCGATCCCGGCGCCGCCGGCATTGCCCGCCGCTGGAACCAGCAGCGCGACGATTGCCTGGTGATCGCCAATCTGTCGCGCCCGATTTTTTTGGGATTACTGAAAAACGCGGCGTTTCTGGCTGGCAACAGCTCCGCGGGAATTATCGAAGCGGGCAGTTTCGCCACGCCCGTGCTGGATGTCGGCCCCCGCCAGCGCGGACGCGTACATGGCACCAATGTGCATCACTGCGGCCACAGCGCTGGCGCCATCCGCCGCGCCATGACTGACCTTTCGCTCCAGCGCCGCCCGATACAAAATCCCTGGGCGGGTCCGGGGGCCGGTCGCCGTATCGCTCAAATTCTGGCGGACTATTGCCGCAAGAGCAGCGGCCCGCCGGAGAAACTGATCAGCTACTAATTGAGCCGTGGAGTGTGCCCAACGCGACCACGTGCGCCCAACCCGGCCACGCGCGGCCAACGCAGCCATTTGTGCCCAACGCAGCCACGCGCGCCCAACGCGGCCATTTGTGCCCAACGCGGCCACGCGCGCCCAACGCAGCCATGTGCGCCCAACGCGGCCACGTACGCCCAACACCAATTGTCCCTAACGCCGCCACGCCTGCGCGTTCAAGCAATCACTCGCCCCGCGGCGGCCCTCGCATAACTTCCCGCGCCGCGCACATCCCGCCGGCGCAGCCAACATATCTCTACAAATAGCGGCCAATCGCGGCCAAAGATTACTCCACCACTTTGCCCTTAAATCGCTCCTGGCAAATATCCCGAGTCGCTTTTTCAATGCGCTGGCCGGTGGCTGTGTCGTCGGCGGAAAAATACGAACGCACCACACCCTTCTCATTGGTGGCCACGCGGATATAGCCGCTATACCACCCCGGCTCCAACTTCACCGAGCCTGGGTCCAGCTTCACTCCCCGATCCAGGCAGGTGCCCTGTAAGTCGATACCGTCCGGCGTGGCCGTAACCTTCGCCGCTCCCTCCCCGGTGAAGGTCTTGATGATGCAGTCCAGTGCCTGATCGCGCGTGGCGTCGGTGTCGAACTGGTAATTAAATTCACCGGTGGTGAAAATCTTTTCCTGCCCGGCCCATAATTCGTCCATCAATTGCGGGCGCTTGGCCAGGGCCTGCAAAAACAGCAGGATGGTCATGATGGAATTTTCCCCGGCGATGGTGTGGCGGCCCAGGGTGATGCGGTGGTAGTAATGGCCCGATTCTTCTGCCGCCGCCAGTGCGCCGGTTTGCTTCATGTAATCCTTGATCTGGGAGTGGCCGTTGCGGAACAGCACCGGCCGCACTCCCAGCTTGCCCCACTCGGCCAATGCCAGCGGACTGACCTTCGGGTCATACAACGCCGAAACATTTTTCTCCCCGGCGTGCGCCGCCAGGCAGGCCTGCAAAATCGGCACAAATGCGAACCCCGCCGTGAGGATACCCCGCCGGTCGCCAAAGACAATGCGATCGCCGTCGCCGTCCACGCCGATCACCGCATGGCAATTTTTCTCGCTGGCCAATTTCACCGCATCGTTCATTTTCCCCTGGCTGGTCGGGTTGGGCGAGCCGGTGGGGAAATATCCGTCGGGAACCAACCGCAGCGGCTCCACGTGCACGCCGGCCTTGTTCAATGCCATCATGAGTTCCGGCCCGCACGAGCCGTTAAACGCATCCAGCACCACGCGCAACCCGCGCAATTCCCCAGGCGCAACGCCGGCCTGCTGAAGCGAAAAATCAATATACTCACGGCTCAAATCCATCAGGTGCAGACTATGCCCGGCGGTAGGCGCAAAGGTTTCATCGCTGTGATATATCTGGCGGATCTTGCTCAAGCCCCCCATCGGCCCGCAATCCTGCCCGATGGCCTGCACCACCGGCACGGTGAATTTTATCCCAACATATCCGGCCGGATTGTGGCTGGCGGTGATGGTCAATCCCATCACATTCGGATGCTCCTGGGCCGTATGCAATGTGGTGAAATAACTCTGCGGCGTGCTGATCGGATTGGCGCACAAGAATAACCGCACGCCCATCCGCTGGGCCACGCGCATGCCAATTTCCATCACGCGCCCGCAACCCAGCCGCGCGTCGCGCGTCAGGGTTACCGCGTCCACCTTCAGCATCCGCCCGTAGGCGAATGTCGCCTCAAACAAGCGCTCAATCGCCTGGTCGGAAAATTCCTGCACTTCCCAGCGCGCGTCGTATACCTTGATTGGATCTTTTGCCATGGTCAGCTATCCGTCCTGGCGGAGCTTCTCCGCCGTTGCCGGCCGCCGCAATGGCGGCGGCCGTTATTTTTTCCGCGTTAAAACGGCCGGTCTACAATCAATTCTTTACCTGCATCGCCAAAATTCGCGCGATCGCTTCGCAAATATCCGTGCGGTGCACGCCGTTGAGCGCCAAGGCCAGTTGCGTTTCCATCAAACCGTAGGGAATGCCCGTGTCATAGCGCTGTCCCTGCGTTACCACGCACCAGTATTTTTCGGTCTGCTGCCGCAGATGCTCCTGGGCGGCGGTGAGTTGAATCTCGTTTTTCTCGCGCAAATTGTTCTTGATCAGATATTCCAGCGAATCAAAAATCCGCGGCGAAAACACGTGCATGCCGAAGTGCGCCAGATAATTGCCCGCCGGCAATCCCGGCGTCGCCAGTTGTTCCCTGGCCAGCTCCACCGACGGCTTCTCCACGATCAACTCGGCTTTGTAAATCCCCTTGCCCGGTTCGATCGGGTTGCCGCGAATCGTGCCGAACAGGTGCAGTTGCCGCTCCACCGTCGGCTGCACGCCGGTTACCGTTTCGCACATGTACTGCTCGTACACCTTGATCAATTGCCGGGCGCAGCGGTCCTGAATATCGCTGATGTAGATATGATCACCCAGCATCAGTAAAAACGGGTCATCCCCGACAAACTTCTTCGCCTGGTAAACCGCGTGTCCAAATCCTTCCGGCGACGATTGCTCGGCGAAATGCAGCCGTTCGCCAAACGCGCCCAGCTTTTCGCTCTCCAGGATCGCCCAATCCTTGCCGCGAAAACTTTTCACCATGTCCCCGTCCAGCCGCTTGAAGTAGTCGCGGTATAAATGCTCCTCCCCCGGCTGGGTGATGATGCAAATCTCCTCAATCCCGCTCTCCAGCGCTTCCTCGCCGATGATCTGGATCACCGGCTTGGTCAAACCATCACGATCCACCAGCGGAAACATCTCCTTCTGAACCGCCGTCGAGGCCGGATATTGCCGAGTGCCGCGACCAGCGGCGGTAATCACTGCTTTTCTCACTTTCGCCATGACAAACTCCCTGTAAAAAATTTCCAACTCGCTGCGGCGACAATCGCGCCGCTGAATTTATTAAACCGACTTCACAAAAATACGATTTTCCTCGTGCAACAATAATTTTTCCACTCCCGCCGCCGCCAAGCCCCTTCCCCGTCGCCGCGGCGCCGACTGACACTCCACCTTGCCAAACCGCGCCCACATCGCTCCGCGCTGCACCAGCCGGGCCAATTCCTCCACCACCGCGCCGGGCAATTCCGTCAGCGAGCCGGTGATGATGACCCGCCGCAATCCCAGCACATTGAGCGCCCCGGCGATCGCCCCCGCCGCCGCCTCCAGTGTCGGCTCCAGCCACGATTCCATCCCCCGCTGCGACAACCGCCGCGTCAGATGCATCCAGTCCCGCTCCCCACCGAGCTTTTGATGAAACGTCTGCATCAAGCCCCGGCGCGAGACCAGCGTCTCCAAGCATCCCCGCGCCCCGCAGCCGCAGGGCCGATCATTGCCCGCCACCGGCGTATGGCCCAGTTCCCCACTAAGCGGCAGCGGCGCGGCATACAACTGCCGCTTGATCATCGCCGCCCCGCCCACGCCATGGCCAAAGTCCACCAGCAGAAAATCCCCTGGCCCGCCCTCGGCCGCAAGATGCCCCATCGCCAGCGCCTGTGTCTCCTGCACCAGGATCACCGGCGCATCCCACAGTTTGCCGATCATGCCGATCAAATCCGCTTTCTCCAGCCAGTGCAGATTCGGCGAAAACAGCACCTTCCCCTCCTCCTCGTCCACCACTCCCGGCACGCTCACCAGCACCCCCCATGGTTTCGCATCCAGTAAGCCGGCGGCGCTATCGCGCAAATGACCGGCCCAGGTGTCGGCGCTGTGCGGCGTGGCAAACCGCGCCTGCCACTGATCGGTCGCTTCGGGCCGCCCGGCCAGCGGCAGCGTCGAAACCCGCGTGTGCAATACCCCTACTTGAATGGCCAGAAAACGCGGAGTCTGCCGGTCTATATCCACCAGTTGCGCCGGCCGTCCCAGCCGCTGATGCGTGGTGTCAATAGCCGGCGATTGCATCTCCAGCAACACGCCGTCGCGCAGCAAATCCTCCACGATCCGCCCGGTAGTTACCGCACTGACCCCCAGCCGCCGCGCCAGCTCCACCCGGCTGACCGGGCCATCGGACAACAAACGACGCACCAGCCGCCGCTGGTTCTCTCGTCGAATGATTGCCCGTTTGTTCATTATTTAACCAACTTAATTAACTTGGTTAAGTATATCGCGCCCCTTCAAGCCGTCAAGGGCGCGTAAGGGGGAAAATGCAAAATCCCACCGGCGTCAAACACCGGCGGGATCTTTGCCTCTTTGTTGCAACAGGCTCTTCGGTGCCATTCACACTCTATAGCCGCTGGCACACCTTGGCGGCTTGAATCCAACCGCCGTCAGCGCCACTCCACGGCCACCGGCTCTCCACTGCCACCAGCGCACCACTGCCACCGGCTCTCCACTGCCACCGGCTCTCCACTGCCACCGGCGCTCCACTGCCACCGGCTCACCACTGGCCCCGGCGCACCCCGGCCACCGGC